>JAETSN010000001.1 GCA_021769625.1 [Clostridium] symbiosum
AGATGATATAGAGGACATGATCAAAGACACATGATGACTGGAGGCTCAGGGCTCAGCCATGAGAACCCGCAAGGGACCAGTCCCTTGACCCGTTTACCGGGCGCTGCCCGGACCCGTCCGTGCCGGAAGCGCGGAAAAGGGAATGCCCTATTCCTGAGGATATGGATGTTCTCAGAGCCTTATGTCATGAGACTTTCGCGGCATAACGGGCCCCCTGCCCCATTATTCCACGGTTCTCTTGACAACGGTTTTCGATTTGAACCCAAACGATATTTTTCACACAAAATCAGCGGCCGTATATCGCCGCTGATAAAAAATAAAAAAACTTACACATTTTACTTGACAAACCCATAAGACGGTTTTTCCCCGGAATGCAAATCCATATTTCCGGATTCGGTTTCCAGTAAATCCTTTTGAAAGCAAGTCAGTTTCATATTTTTTCTGTTCTATCTGTTCCAGAGCCTTGTGGACCGTATCGGACAGAGTATTCTCCTCATCGGGATCAAAGACCTTAAATTCCAGAATAATCGCATCATCATTTCCTTTTGGCTCCAGAATGACATCGTATCGCCCAAATCCGCTTTCGCGGTTTGAGGAAATTGTATAGCGCGACTCCAGATCTACGATTAATCCAAGTACAAAACCGTGATAAAAGCGTTCCGGTTCATTTTCGGCAGAGGGCTTTTTCCCGCTGTCAAAAAAGCTGAAGGTATTGAGAGCGACCCGATTCATATATATGTTCATCGCTTTGATATCGTTTTGAAGTAAAGCTTTTATAAAATCATTGTAGCCGCTGTCATAATCGGAAAACCAGCTGTGTATCATGTTTTTAAACATAAGGCGGACTTCCTTATTTGTCAGTGCCAGATAATAAGATAATCCGCCCGTATTTTCACAGAAGTCCGTTTTTACTATTTTCAGATAGCCGCTGGCGAGAAGCAGGCTCCATATGGAACTTTCCTTTTCTGATAGCTGTTCAAAGATGATTTGTTCGTCAATTGATACTTTGAGGGAATATCCGCTGAGTAATTGTTCGAATTTTTGCTTTGTGTCTGTACTCCCCTGACGCAACAGCTTTCCGATCAGCTGGTTGGAGCTGGTATTTGCCCAATATGGACGGAACTGTCCCGTATCCAGATAGTTGAGAATGGACCAGGGGTTATAAATGTCGGATTTTTGACCAAAAGTAAAGCCGTTGTACCATTCTTTTACCTGTTCTTTTTTATCAGAAAGCTGATATTCGTCCAGTGCGGAAAAAACCTCTTTCTCCGTAAAACCAAAGCAGTCGGCATATTCGTCTGAGGTGGTTGTCACCAGCTTCAGGTTGTTCAGGTCGGAGAAGATAGATTCCTTGCTGATGCGTGTGATCCCAGTCATAATGGCACGTTCCATGTAGGGATTTCCCTTGAAGGTGGCATGAAAAAGATTCCGAATAAAATCAGACAGTTCGTTCCAGTAACCGTTTACATAGGCTTCCTGTAAGGGGGTATCATATTCATCCAGCAGCAGAATGGCCTTTTTACCATAATAGCGGTAAAGGTACTCCGATAACTGCTGTAAAGATAGAGATACAACGTAGTCTTCCATATCAACGGTAATTTTTTGAAAATCCTCTTTTTCTTCGTCGGTTAAGGCACTGCCTTCCAGCAGAAAGCTGAATTTCCGGTATAACAACTGAATCGTACGGCATATTTTTTTCCGGGTTTCACAAAAGGTTGTTTCTTTTATATTGGAAAAACTCAATGAGATTACAGGGTAGCTGCCCTGAAGCTGCCGGTATTTTTCCTTCTCCCAGATAGACAAACCCTCGAAAATATTGCCGCAGCCGGGGCAGTTCACGGAGAAAAATTGCTCCACCATGCTCATGGTCAGTGTTTTCCCAAAACGTCTCGGACGGGTTATCAGCGTGACATCATCCCGTGATTCCCACCATTCTTCTATGAAGTTTGTTTTATCAATGTAAAAAGTATCCTGTATTCTGATTTTCTGGAAATCCTGAATACCGATAGCTACTGTCCGGGGCATAAGTTTTTCCTCCTTTGGGAAAACTGACAGGACCGCGTTGTTGCCGGGCACAATAAATGGTTTTTATAATTGTAATATATTATCCTGGATGGTTCAAGCCAAAAATAAGATAAGAATTTCTTGTATTGAACATAAGTCGGATGTTGATTATAATATAGCTTATGAGAAGATGCGGAGCAGATTCTCATAAAAGGCGCGTATTTTGCGCCGTCAATCTAATGACAGGAAGCGTACTTTGCTTCCTGGAATATAGCTTATGAGAAGATGCGGAGCAGATTCTCATAAAAGGCGCGTATTTTGCGCCGTCAATCTAATGACAGGAAGCGTACTTTGCTTCCTGGAATATAGCTTAACAGAAACAATGGAAATAATATGCTATGGCAGGAAAAGATATACAGGCAAGACTGACTGAACTGAACGAAAATGAAATATTGCTTTATCTCGGCTATCGGGGACAGGAGTATCCGGCGGAAGTGGAAGCGCAGATAAAGCGCTGCGAGAAAGAGGTGCTTGCGGCGGCGAATCCCCGGCTGATCTGGAGAAGGCTCCCGGTAAACGGAGAGCTTTTTTCTGCGTTGGCGCTGGAGGGGAAAGATATCAGGGAACTTTTGTCCGGGTGCCGGGAGGCGGTGCTGATGGCGGTTACTTTGGGGCCGGGAGTGGACAGGCTGCTCGCAAGGAACAGTGTGAGCAATATGGCGGACGCGGTGATCATGGATGCCTGCGCCAGCACGGCGATCGAGAATGTGGCGGATAATTTTGAGATGGATATGCGGAGGGAAGTGGAGACAGAGGGATTTTATCTGACGGACCGGTTCAGTCCGGGCTATGGGGATCTGCCGTTGGATGCCCAGAAAAAGCTTTGCGTGGCTCTGGATACGGGACGGAGGATCGGTCTTTCTCTGAGCCCTTCTCTCCTGATGATCCCGGGGAAGTCGGTAACGGCTATTCTGGGCATCTCCGATGCGCCTAAGCCGCTCCGGAAGAGAGGGTGTGAGAGCTGCAGCCTGTTTCGGGACTGTATGTATCGAAGGGACGGGAAAAATTGCCGGGAAAGGATGGAATAGTTATTCCAAATGAAGAGATCCGTCAGAAATTTACTGCTGGGATAAAAAGAAATAAATGGAGTGAACTGATCAGATTTCAGAGAGAATCGGAAAGTCAGAAAGCCATAACAGAGAAATATAGAAAATACATGGAGAAACGATTATGAAAAACAGAGTGATCTTAGACGGTGGAATGGGTACGATGCTGCAGGCGGCGGGGCTTGGGCTGGGGGAGCGCCCGGATGTTTTCGGCATGAAGCATCCGGATGTGGTGGAGCGCATCCAGCACAGCTATGTGGAGGCGGGCTCGCAGGTGCTCTATGCCAATACATTCGGCACGAACGCCCATAAACTGGAGGGGACGGGCTATACAGTGGAGGAGGTGATCTCCGCCAATATTGCCGTCGCGAAACGGGCAGCGGCGGGAAAAGCGAAAGTGGCGCTGGATGTGGGTCCCATCGGGGAAATGCTGGAGCCGCTCGGCATGCTTTCTTTTGAGAAGGCTTATGAGATCTACGCGCAGGTTGTGCGGGCAGGGGCGGCATGCGGCGTGGACCTGATCATATTTGAGACTATGACGGATCTGTATGAGGTGAAAGCGGCGGTGCTGGCGGCGAAGGAAAACAGTGATCTTCCGATCTGGACGACGATGAGTTTTGAGGCTTCGGGGCGTACTTTCACGGGGACTACGGTGGCGGCGATGGCGCTGACGTTGACGGGGCTCGGTGTAGACGCGCTGGGGATCAACTGTTCTTTAGGACCGGAAGAGCTTGTGCCGCTGGTGGAGGAGTTGCGGAGCTGGACGGATCTGCCGATCATCGTAAAGCCCAACGCGGGGCTGCCTGACCCGGCTACGGGAGAGTACAGTATGGGGGCGGAGGAGTTCGGAAAGCACATGGCGGTGTTCCCGGCGATGGGAGCTTCCATTTTCGGCGGCTGCTGCGGAACAAATCCGGATTTTATCAGGGCGCTGGGGACAGCTCTGGCGGAAGAAGCCGGATATAGAGAGACAGGCAGGCTCCGTCGGGGCGTCTGCTCCGCTTCCCAGGTCGCAAGGTTTGGCGAGATTAAGGATTCGCCCCGAGTCCTTGTGATCGGAGAGCGGATCAATCCGACAGGAAAGAAACGGTTCCAGCAGGCGCTACGGGAGGGCGACATGAACTATATCATGGAGCGCGCCATCGAGCAGGCGGACGCGGGAGCGGACATTCTGGATATCAATGTGGGGCTGCCGGGGATAGAGGAAGCGGAGATGATGGCCAGAGTGGTCAAGGCGGTACAGAGCGTGGTATCCTTGCCGCTGCAGATCGATTCTTCGGATCCGGAAGCCATAGAAGCAGGACTTCGCGCCTGCAACGGAAGGGCCATCGTCAATTCCGTGAATGGCGAGCAGGAAGTGCTGGAAAAGGTACTGCCTATCGTGAAAAAGTACGGTGCCGCGGTAGTGGGGCTGACAATGGATAAGGGCGGGATCCCGGAAACTGCAAAAGCGAGGATCGCCATTGCGGAGAGGATCGTAAAGGCGGCGGAGAGCTATGGCATTCCCCGGGAGGATGTGCTGATCGACGCCCTGACCCTGACAATATCCGCCCAGCAGAGACAGGCGGCGGAGACATTGAAGGCGGTGCGGTATATCCACGAAGAGATGGGTCTGCACTGCGTGCTGGGTGTCAGCAATATCTCCTTCGGGCTGCCGGAGAGGATCCATATCACGGCAAGTTTTTTAACGCAGGCGATGTGCTGCGGGCTGGATTTCCCGATCGTCAACCCGAACCAGAAAGAGATCATGGATATGGTTTTTTCCTACCGCGCCTTATCCGGAGAGGATGTGGATTCGGCGGCTTATATCGAGAGATTTGCCGGTGATGCTGCGGAAAAAGCGGTGCCTGCCGCATCCGTACCGATGGAGATGAATATAGAGACGGCAGTGTTAAAGGGGCTGAAACAGGAGGTTGCAAACCTGACGGAAAAGCATTTGGAGACCATGTCCGAACTGGATGTGATCAATCAGAAACTGATCCCTGCGCTTGATATTGTCGGAGAAAAATATGAAAAACAGCAGATATTCCTGCCCCAGCTGATCAATGCGGCGAACGCCGCCTGCGCCGGGTTCGACCTGATCAAGACAAGGATCGCCGGAAGGGGCGGTGAGAGCCTCTCCAAAGGAAAGATCGTGATGGCGACAGTGGAAGGCGATATCCACGATATCGGGAAGAATATTGTCCGGGTGGTGCTGGAAAATTATGGTTATCAGGTGATCGACTTAGGGAGGGATGTGCCTGTGGAAGCCGTGGTGGAGGCGGTTCTCAAGGAGAATGTGTCTCTGGTGGGGCTTTCCGCGCTGATGACGACCACTGTCTCTTCCATGCAGAAGACGATCGCCGCCTTAAGAGAGAGCGGACATCCCTGCAAGATCTTTGTGGGCGGTGCTGTATTGACAGAAAGCTATGCGATGGAGATCGGCGCGGATTATTACGCGAAGGACGCCAAGGCGTCCGTGGATATTGCGAAGGAAGTGCTGGGGTAGGCGTCCACGGATTTTTCAACTATAATATTTAAGAATAAAAAACGGAGGTTACAGGCTATGAGAGTTATGAAAGAAAGATATTTCACGGGGACAAGATCACCGGAGATCACGGAGCGCGAGATAAGAAACCGTGCGTTGGCAAGAAAGGCGGCGTCAGAGGGGATCGTGCTATTAGAAAATATGAACCACCTGCTTCCGCTTCAAAAGGGGGAGAAAGTAGCTCTCTATGGTGTGGGGGCATCGAGGACCATCAAAGGCGGCACGGGTTCCGGGGATGTCAATGAGAGGGAAAGCGTCAGCATTTATCAGGGAATGAAAAACGCGGGTTTTCAGATCACGAATGAAAGCTGGATCGCTGATTTTGAGAAACGCTATGAGGCGGCAAGAAATACATGGCGGGACGGCATTCTGGAGAAAGCGGCAGGAAAAGAAAAGGGGACAGCCTTTTTTGATATATACAGTGAAACGCCGTTTATGATGCCGACGGGGGGACCGATCGAGAAAACGGAGGCGGATGTTGCTTTTTACATATTGAGCCGTGTGGCGGGAGAAGGGAAGGACCGCAGCAAAGGCGCCGGAGATTATACGCTGACGGAAGATGAAAAACAGCAGTTGTCCGATATCTGCGAAAAGTACGCGCATGTGGCGGTGGCAGTTAATACCGGTGGGTTGGTGGACCTGTCATTTATGGATGAATTTTCCAATATCGAGGCGCTGCTCTATATTGTGCAACCCGGTATGGAAGGCGGGAACGCTTTTGCGGATGTTGTCAGCGGAGATGTGGCGCCCTCCGGCAAACTTACCGACAGTTGGGCATATCGGTACGAGGATTACCCGAACAGCGGGACATTTTCAGGCAACAACGGAAATGTGGAGGAGGAGTTCTACACGGAAGGAATCTATGTTGGCTACCGCTATTTTGATTCATTTGACATTCCTGTCAGATACGGATTTGGCTTTGGATTGTCCTATACGGATTTTGAGGCGGAGTTTGTCTCCGCAAAATGGGACGAGACAAAGAAAAAGTTTTTACTGGCGGCAAAAGTGAAAAACACCGGTTCCGTTTACAGCGGGAAGGAAATTGTACAGTTCTATGTGACCGCGCCGGCGGCGGAGATGGAAAAGGAATACAGAAGGTTGGCGGGCTTTGGAAAGACGGCGCTTCTTGCGCCCGGGGAATGCCAGGAAGTCGTGGCGGAAGTATCCTTAAGGGAACTTGCCTCTTACGATGAGAAGCAGGCAGGCTGGATGCTGGAAAAAGGGGATTACATATTCTGGATGGGGAATTCTCTGGAATCGTCGCGTCCCGTGTCCGTGGCAAAACTGGAAAAAGATGTGATGCTGACGAAGAACAGAAATATTGCCCCGCTGCAGAAAGAATTGACACAGTTGAAGCAGTCCGTTGAAAAGATGAGGGAGAAGAGAGAAAAACTGGCGCAGATTGTGTTAGACAGGAATCTGCCGGTGGTGGAGGCACCTTCAAACATAGCGTGCAGGGAGATCGTTTACCGGGAGAACAGGGATTATGTGCCGAAGGAGGCTGCAGCCTTTGTGGATACGCTCCCCACAGAGCAGCTGATCGCGTTGGCCAGCGGGGACCCGGGAAAGGCACAAGGCGGAAATTTAGGTGCGGCGGGTATCTCGGTGCCGGGTTCGGCAGGTGAGACAAACGGCTGTGCGGCGGATAAGAATCTGGCTTCGATCGTGCTGGCGGACGGTCCGGCGGGACTGCGCCTGATGAAACATTATAATGTGGAGAATGGGAAAATTTTGCCAAAGCCTTTCTCTTACGGTCTGGAGGGCGGTATTTTTTGTCCTGATCTCGGGGAGGAACCGGGGGACCGGTACTATCAGTACTGCACGGCGATCCCGGTGGGAACGCTGCTGGCACAGACCTGGGACTGCGGCCTGATACGGGAGATCGGCCATATGATCGGGGAGGAGATGGAAGAGTTTCGGGTTACGCTGTGGCTGGCGCCGGGAATGAACATCCACAGAAACCCGCTGTGCGGCAGAAACTTTGAATATTATGCGGAAGATCCGCTGCTGGCGGGGAAGATCGCGGCAGCCATGACGGACGGCGTACAGTCCGTGCCGGGCTGCGGTACGACGATCAAGCATCTCACCTGCAATAATCAGGAGGATAACCGGATGGGGTCTGACAGTATCGTCTCGGAGAGGGCGCTCCGCGAGATCTACCTGAAGGGATTTGAGATCGCGGTGGAGGAATCCCAGCCCATGTCCATCATGACCAGTTATAATCTGCTAAACGGAGTGCATCTTGCGAATGATCATGATATCTGCACGGATGTTGTCCGTTCGGAGTGGGGGTTTGCGGGAATGATCATGACAGACTGGACGACGACGGAAAAGGGAGCTGACTGTACGGCTTCCGGCTGCATGCGGGCGGGGAATGACCTGGTGATGCCCGGCGCTGTCAGTGATAAGGAAAACCTGGAGAAGGAGCTGGCTGAGGGTACTCTGAAAGAGGAAGACCTGAAAGCCTGTATCAGCAGGCTCGTGGATATCATATGGCGGTCGAATCAGTATGAGGGGGCTGTGCCGTATAAAGGGGGAGAATAAAGCGAAATCTGCGGGTAACCGGATATATCCGAATGAAGACACAGGGATAAGGCAGCTTATCCCTGTGCGATCTTTGGGAGGAAAACCGGGGATCTGGTGGTTTTCAGATATGGTGAACCTCCACATGCCCGAAGACCACATTTCCCTCCAGAAACAGTGTGGCAGCTCCGCTTGGGTTTCCGTATCCGGATTCCTCCAGGCTGCCGAAAGAACGTTTTACGTTCATCACGACATTCCAGCCGGCGGGAACATAGATCTCCGGTTTTTGCAGAATTTGTTCACAGGTCATCTTACAGTTTCAGTATAACGGAAAAAAGAAATTTGTAAACAGTTTTTGCGCAAGTGGTTAAAATGATGGTTTAACAGGTAAAAACGGCATTGCCTTTTCCTGTCAGTGCGTATAAAATAGAGAGGATGCAGCATGGAAAAAGGCATATACTGATAGTATATAATATAAGGTATGAACGGAGAAGCCGGCTGCAGTATATACAGGGAAAGGAGGCGCTATGCCATGAAAAAAGAATATCTGATCACGGAAAAACCCTGGAAAGCGCTTCTTCTGTTTGCGATGCCGATGATCATCGGCAATTTATTCCAGCAGTTTTATACGATGGTGGATTCCATTGTGGTGGGGCGGTTTGTCAGCGAGAATGCGCTGGCGGCGGTGGGGGCTTCCTATGCGCTTACCACTGTGTTTATTTCCATCGCCATCGGCGGCGGCGTGGGGGCTTCTGTGATCACAAGCCGTTATTTTGGCGCCCGGGATTATCGGAAGATGATGCTGTCCATCCGCACGGCGCTGACGGTTTTTCTGGTGACGAGCATTGTGCTCGGCAGTGTGGGGCTCCTATTGGGAAGACAGATCATGATCGCGTTAAATACCCCCTTTGATGTGCTGGGGGATGCCACGGTTTATCTGAGGATCTATTTCCTGGGACTGCCGTTTTTGTTTATGTATAATATTTTGTCGGCGATGTTTAATGCGCTGGGGCGTTCGCAGATCCCGCTTTATCTGCTGATCTTTTCGTCCCTGTTCAATATTGCGCTGGATGTGTTTTTTGTGAAAGAGCTGGCGATGGGGGTATCGGGCGTGGCGTGGGCAACGCTGATCGCGCAGGGGATCTCGGCGGTGCTTTCATTTGGAATTCTCATACGGTATCTGAGAAGTTTCGCCTCAGGAGACGGGGAGGAAAGAGAACGGAGCGTGGCAGGAAGGCAGAACGCGCCGGCGTCAGATAGTGGGGCGGGCAGGGTGTCAGATGGCGGCAGATTGGCGCTGTTTGACAGGACGGAATGTCTGAATATGGCGCGGGTTGCACTGCCGTCCATCCTGCAGCAGTCCACGATCTCCATCGGGATGATGCTGGTGCAGTCGGTGGTGAACAGTTTCGGTGCGCAGGTGCTGGCCGGATTTTCCGCTGCGATGCGGGTGGAGAGTATCTGTATTGTGCCCATGTCTGCGATGGGAAATGTGATGAGTTCTTATACGGCACAGAATATCGGCGCGGGGAAACTGGATCGGGTGAAACAGGGATATCACACAGGGTACGGAATCGTGGCGGCTTTTGCCGTGATGCTCTGTCTGGCGGTGGAGCTGAGCTGCCGGCCGCTCATTTGGCTGTTTTTGGGGGAAGACGCCTCTGCGGCGGCTTATCAGACCGGCGTGGGTTATCTGCAGTTTATCGGCTGGTTTTTCGTGTTTATCGGGATGAAGATGATCACGGATGGACTGCTGCGGGGCGCGGGGGATATGGTGCTGTTTACGGTGGCAAATATGGTGAATCTGGGGATCAGGGTGTTTGCCTCCATGCTCTTTGCACCGCGCTTCGGGGTGGCGGTGGTCTGGATCGTGGTTCCCATCGGGTGGATCGCGAATTATCTGACCTCGTTCGCGGAGTACCGCACCGGGAAGTGGGCAAAGATGCATACAGGTGGCAGGGCGTAGCGGACACTAAGCTCGTGAAATACTATGTGAAATTTTGCTTTTCAAATTTCACATTGGCTAAATGTGCCGACGCTTTTTTAGGGGTTCCTTGAGGATTTTATTCTTCTCGCGGCTGGTTAAGGTATTGGATTAGTGAGATTTTACATTTACGATCAGATTACGAGATGGGAAGATTGAAGAAAAATACATTTAAAATATATACAGAAGGATATAACTGAGAAATGAGTAGTACAGGAAACAGTGTGATACAAAAGGGAAACGGATATTGGTATAAAAAGGGGCTGCGCGACGGGATGCCCATTGCCATGGGATATTTCGCGGTGGCGTTTACGCTGGGGATCACGGCGAAAAATATCGGCATGACGCCGGTTCAGGCGGCGGTCTCATCGATGCTGCTCCACGCTTCGGCGGGACAGTATGCGGCGATGACCGTGATCGCATCGGGGACGGGTTATCTGGAGATGGTGATGACGACGCTGATCGTCAATCTGCGGTATCTTTTGATGTCCTGCGCGTTGTCCCAGAAAGCGGGAAGCGAGATGAAGATGGGGCACAGGATGGCGGTCTCCCATTATATCACGGATGAGATCTTCGGCATTGCTTCGGCGGTGGAGGGAAAACTGAATCCGTTTTACAATTACGGAGCGGCATCGGTGGCGGGGCCGGGATGGACGATCGGGACTTTTTTGGGCGCGCTTTTGGGGACGGCGCTGCCGGAGAGGCTGGGGCGGGCATTGGGCGTGGCGCTTTACGGGATGTTCATTGCGATCATTATCCCGCCGGCAAAAAAAAGCAGGATCATCTGCGGCATCGTGGTTGTTTCCATGTTTGCCAGTTACCTTTTTTCCTGTCTGCCGGGGATCAGAGAGATTTCGGAAGGGTTTAAGATCATTATTTTGACGGTTGCGATAGCGGGTTTTGCGGCGTGGAAATTTCCGGTACGGGAAGAGAAGAAAGAGCAGGAAGGAGGAGCGGGAGAATGACACAGAATGTATATCTTTATCTGATCGTGGCGGCGCTTACCTTGTATGCGATCCGTGCCCTGCCCATGACACTGATACGAAAGGACATCAAAAGTCCGTTCATTCGTTCTTTCTTATATTATGTGCCCTATGTGACGCTGGCGGTCATGACTTTTCCCGCAATCTTAAGCGCCACAGGGAGCCAGATCTCCGCATGGGCGGGCTTTGCGGCGGCGCTGCTGATCGCTTATATCGACGGGAACCTGTTCCGGGTGGCGATCGGGGCGTGTATTGTGGTGTATGTGGTGGAGCTGTTTTTGTAAGGCTGTTAGACAACCAGGTGTGGCGACGAAGTATTTTATGTTCTGGCCAGCGTCCGGCTCCATTAACTAAACGCCCATGTAGGCTGAACGGTTGCCCGTTGAATGCAAAAGAAACCTCTTGAACTTCCTGATCGTTTATGCTATCCTTTAGATAGAGAAAGGCATCTGTTGGCAACAGATGCCCCTCAATAGAAACTACCGATAGACGGTTAGCCCGTTTAAATGATTATGACAAAAATAGTCGCCTCACTTTAGCGGAGCAGGGCGGCTATTTCTGTGTCTTATGATTATCCTTGCTTCCGATGGCATATCCGAGACCAAACGCTGTCAGCACAAGGCTGATCACGGAATAAAAAAGGAGAATAAAAATGGACATAGAACAGATAAAATCCATTATTTTAGATGCGGGAACATTTCTGAAAAACCGGGATGCGGCATCGCATATTACGGTTAAAGGCGCGTCGGATTATGTGACGGAAGCAGATAAGGGTGTGCAGAATTTCATCCAGAAGGCGCTGCAGGAGAAATATCCGGAAATACAGTTCCTGGGGGAGGAGAAGAACAATGACGGGATCGATTTCTCGGGGCTGGTGTGGGTGCTCGATCCGGTGGACGGGACGACCAATCTGATCCATGATTACAGAAGGAGCAGTATATCTTTGGCGCTTATGGAAAGCGGGCGGACAGTATTGGGGATCGTTTATCAGCCTTACACGGACGAACTGTTTTATGCGGAAAAGGGAAAGGGTGCTTTCCTAAACGGACGGCAGATCCATGTCAGCCGGGCGCAGTCGATGGATGAATGTATGTTTGCTTTTGGGACGTCGCCCTATGAGAAAGAAAAATACGGTGAGGAGTGCTTCCGGAAGATATACGGGGTTTTTATGGATTCTCAGGACATCCGCAGGAGCGGTTCTGCGGCGATCGATATGGCGGAGACGGCGGCGGGAAGGATCGACGGTTTTTTTGAACCAAAACTCAGCATCTGGGATTATGCGGCGGGAAGGCTTTTGGTGGCGGAAGCGGGAGGCAGAGCTACGGATTATGAAGGAAACGAACTCGGCAATGCGATGAAGAGCAGCGTGGTATGCGCAAATCCCGCGATCCATGAGTTATTGATCCGGAAATATTTAAAATAAGAAGTATTACTTTTCAGAAAATGAGTTATACTGAGTATGTAATGTATGTATGGAAGTGAGACGGCACGGTGGGGACGGAAAGAAAACGGATACCTGACAAAAGCCGGACAGGGAATCGTACAATTCAGATTTGAAAATTCGGGGAGGAGGAAAACGGTATGAAGAACAAAGTACATTATGTGGACAGCCGGAAAGTAGCGGTGATCGGCTGCGGGTTTGTGGGATCAACGATAGCCTTTGCGCTGATGCAGAGCGGGCTGTTTTCGGAGATGGTATTGATCGATGTGGACATGAAAAAAGCGGAGGGGGAAGCGCTGGATATCGGCCATGGCATCTCTTTTGCCCGTCCGATGAAGATATGGGCAGGCGTCTATGAGGATGTCGCGGATGCGGCGATCGTGATCATCACAGCGGGAGCAAACCAGAAGCCCGGGGAGACGAGGCTGGATCTGGTGCACAAAAATATCGGTATTCTGAAGGGCATTATGCCGGAGGTGACGAAGTATAATAAAACAGGCATCATCATGATCGTGTCCAATCCGGTGGATATACTGACTTACGCGGCTTTAAAGATCAGCGGGCTGCCGGAAAACCGGGTGATCGGTTCGGGAACGGTGCTGGATACGGCAAGGCTGAAATACGAGGTGGGTGAATTTCTGGAGGTGGACAGCAGAGGCGTCCATGCCTTTATCGTGGGAGAACACGGTGACAGCGAGATAGCGGCGTGGAGCAGCGCCAATGTCTCCGGCGTGCCGTTAAAAGAGTTCTGCAAGATCAGAAATGATATCGACAGTAATAAGGAACTGAAGACAGCGATGGAAGAGATAGCGGAGCGGGTGAAAAACAGCGCTTATGAGATCATCGAGCGCAAACATGCGACTTATTACGGCATCGCCATGGCGGTAAAGCGGATCTGCGAGGCGATCATCCGGGATGAGAAGTCGGTGCTGCCGATCTCGAGTATGATGCACGGGGAGTACGGCCTGACGGATGTGGTACTTTCCATGCCTGCCATTGTCGGAGAAAACGGTGTGGAGCATGTGGTCCCGGTGTCACTGGATGAGGAAGAACAGAAGAAGCTATGGAATTCAGCGCGGGTGCTGAAGGATATTCAGAAACAGGAAGGGTTCTGAAATGAAGGGAACGGGAATATAGAGAATGGGCTGCAGTTTGACAAAATGTCGTTATGTCAACTAAGACAAATGTTTTGAGAATGATAAAATCCTCCATCATCACGCTTTTTTGGAAAGCAGGCGTGGTGACGGAGGATTTTGTTATGCACATGGTTAGCTGACATATTAATTTTAGCCAGCAATGTCATTTTTTGATCCGTTTTAATTTCCGGAAGTGGAAGACTCCAGAACACCGTTTACATAAGTATCTGTACGCTCTAAAACTTCTACTTTGTTTTCATTGTCATAAGAATAAATATTTTCCGTGTAGGAGTTTGAGCTGGTGTCCGTATAGGTGATGCTGGAATATTGTTTCAGGTTGTTGTTTTCATCGTAATATTCTACACGCCATTTGGAGCCGTCATCATGAAGGATCGTGGTTGTGTGGTGAGCCTGCCAGCGGTCGGCGGCGCTGCCGATGGCAGCAGCAGCTGCGTTATTGTAGGCTGCTGCGGAATCGGAAACGGAATTACCTGTCAAACTACTGCCCGAATTGCCTGCAGTATAGCCGGTTTCTGCGTTTCCTGTATTGCTGCTGTCTGAGTCATGATCCGCATAAGCTGTGGTGCTCTCCCTCGAGAGATAGTATTGCCCCATGCCTGCGCTTTCTGCCGTCGCGATGTCCGCATAGCCGTGGGAGGTTCCCATGGTGCGGTTCTCGGCAATGCCGCAGGTTACATAATGATTCACGATGGCGGGGATATCGTAGCCGTATGCGCTTTTGATATCGCTGTACGCTTCCGCATAAGTCAGGGGATCAAAAAGAACTCCCTTTGTCCGACCCTCGTAAACGCCTATTGTCAGATAGTGTGCCACATAGGCGTCCGTATTGTCGCCGAAAGCCTGCGCCAGATCGGGATAAGCGGCTTTGTAAGCCTCCACGTTGATAATAAGATCATTTGTATTGATTGGTGTTTTTTCTGCTGCAGATACGGTTAAGCCAGAGCTGACAAGTATAGCTGCTGATAAACCGGCTGCAATTGTTTTTTTAAAGTTCATAAGGACTCCTTTTCTTGATTTATTTCCGCGAGCAACGAGCCAAGTGCCGTGCTTAAAGCCAACTTATGGTTGGCTTGAGTATATTGGCGACTGCCGCGAGGGTGTAATACCCATGTGTCCGACAGGACACATTTAGCTTTGCTGCGGGGTATTTCACTTTGGTGCTCTTATTATATAGGAGGCAGTAGGGCGCTGTCAATCATAATTGGGGGAAACAATTATTTTCCGACAATAGTTCGGTTTCCGGCAAATTGCTGCATTTTCTACGGATTGCCGCCGGTGATCGCGTTCCAGAGTTCTTCACACTGACTGATGTAGTCAACATTCTTGTCGGAGTAAAAACATCTCCTGCCGAGGCGGAGCCCGGAAAGCAGCTCCTGGCTGTCCCCGATGGTTTCGGTTCCCGCGACGACAAAAGTATAGGAACCGAGATCCATCCCGGAGAGGGCAGGGCAGTCGCTCCAGAGAACGGTCTTGCCCTCCGCAGAGTAATCCGTTTCGTCCGGGCAGCTTCCGTCAGGTTCGGCGAGGAGCTGAAAGCGCTGCTGAAGGGTTTCGGGATCGTCTGTCAGGAAAAAATAGCTCTCGCAGGCAGAGATATCGGCCATCAGCCTGACCTCGGAACTGTAGGAGGAAAGGGCCGCTTCGGGATCGCTCTCCGGATCGCCGGTGATATATTGATTGATCTGAACAATGGCCTCTTTATCCTGATTGAGATCACCGGCGAGCTGTGCAAAACCCTGCTCCAGGGCGGCGACGGTATCCTCCGGAAGAGGAGTGCTTCCCACATAGGCGATTTTGAAATCCGGCTCTTTCTCCCACAGGCCGAGGACGCTGCCGGCCACATTGATCAGGATACACAGCAAAATTCCGCCGCAGATCACATACCATTTGTGATAGTACCACCAGTTTTTAAATCGGTAGGAAAATGCTGCGGGCTCCGGAGCCTGCGCTGCTGAAGATAGGGAGGGCTCACAGAGCATATTCTCCGCCGGCTGTTCCTGCGTTGTATCATAAAGTTTCATAAGCGTTCCTCCTTTTCTTCGACGTCAGGATCTTTTGTGGTTCCTCCGTAAGCGTAGCTGACCGGAAGGCATACTAACGGCGGTTTGGCGGAAAGGCTTTCCCTTGTCAAAAGTTCTGCGCACATTTCGGCGATCTCCTGCACCGGCTGTACGATGGTGGAACAGACATAATCTTCGTTACCGAAATACCGGATGCCGTCAAAGCCGATGACCTGCACATCCTCCGGCACCCGCTGGTTCAATTTTTTCAGCGTTTTCATGATCAGCCAGGCAAGCCGGTCGGTCACACAGAAGATTCCGTCAAAGGCCAGTTTCCCGTTTTGAATATGTTCCGCCAGAAATTCCTCAAATAACTCATAGGGATCGCCGTCATTCAGAATTTTCGCCTCGCAGGAGAGGCCCCGGGCGAGGCAGCCGTTCTCAAAACCGGAACGCCGCTTGTTGGTTTCGTTGTTTAAAGAGGAACCGATCCGCAAAAAAGCGACACGCCGACAGCCCAGATCGGCGAACTTTTCGGCGGCGAGCTGCCCGCCTGCGAAATTATCGCTCGCCACACAGGGAAAGCGGGGACCCATGGAACGGTCGATGGCGACAAAGGGGGTCCCCTCTTCCACGACAAGGTTCGGATTGTAGGTCAGTCCGATGATGCCGTCCACTTTGCCCCGCTGTGCTATATTGACATATTCCTGCTCCATGTCGGAATCAAAGTCGGTGGAACACAGGAGCATCCGATACTTCCTGCGGGAGAGCGCCATATTGATATGATGGGCGAGGGATGCAAAAAACGGATCCTGCGTATTGGGGAGCAGCAGCGCTATGGTATAGGTCCTGCCGGCCTTCATTCCCTGGGCGTAGGTATTGACCTGATAGTTCAGTTTTTTGATGGCTTCTTCCACGCGTATTTTATAAGCTTCCCCTACGGGCAGGTCGTTGACGACCTTGGACACCGTGCCGAGAGCGACACCCGCTTCCCGGGCGACATCTTTCATGGTGGGAGCTGGATTTTCTTTTTTCATAAGAACTCCTTTCCATTATATAAGTGCTTGTATGGAATGCTTGACTGTATTATAGCAGATGTTTCATGAAATGTAAAGTATGATTTCATGAAAAGCGGTGAAACGTTATAAAATGGGAAACAAGTGAAAAGTGCCAAAAAATGACAATTAAAATTGTGTAAAATAGCTGAAATTGGTGTGAAAAGAAAATAAAAGAAGAAAAAATATTGACTAAAAGAAGTCTGGATGGTATCTTTATGGCAACGGATGAAATAACGTTTCACGAAATTGATGAAACGATGCGGCAGAAGGAAAACTGCTGCGGGATTACGGACTGCGGCATCCCGGAAGGCGGAGAGGATGCTGCGAAACTTACGATAAGGAAGGAGAGGAAGTTATGAAAGGAAACAACTTAGCTGCCGGAAACCGGACGTCCGGCGGCGGCAAAACACTGAAAAAGCGGATCCGCGATAACTGGCAGCTTTACGCGATGCTTGTGATCCCGGTGGTGCTGACGATCGTTTATAAGTACATACCCATGTACGGCATCCAGATCGCTTTCCGCGATTACAAGGCGAGCAGGGGATTTATGGGAAGCGAGTGGGTAGGACTGGAATGGTTTTCCCGCTTCTTCACTGCGCCGACCTTCGGGCGTATGATGAAGAATACGATATTGCTGAGCCTGTTCAGCCTGTTATGGAGTTTTCCGATTCCCATCATTCTGGCGCTGATGCTGAACCAGATGAGGTTCCAGAAATTCAAAAGGGCGACACAGACCGTACTGTACGCACCGCATTTTATCTCTACTATGGTTATTTGCGGTATGATCCGCATCTTTCTAAGTCCGTCGGGGGGATTGATCAATCTGATCGCTGGGACTTCCGTGGACTTTCTGACGGAATCCGCTGCCTTCCGCACGATCTACATCGCATCGGGGATCTGGCAGGACGCGGGCTGGGGCATCATCGTCTATATGGCGACATTGTCCAACATCGATACTTCGCTCTATGAGGCGGCGAAGGTGGACGGCGCTTCCCTGTTTCAGAGGATCCTTCATATCGATATACCGGGGCTGCGATCCATCATGGTGCTGAACCTGATCATGAGCGCCGGAGGCCTGATGAATGTGGGATTTGAGAAAGTGTGGCTGCTGCAGACGGACTTGAACAAATCGGTCAGCGACGTGATCGCGGTCTATGTATATCAGATGGGTATTGAAAATGCCAAGTACAGTTATTCCACGGCGGTGGGACTGTTCAATACGGCGATCAATATCATACTGTTAGTCATAGTCAACAAGGTGGCAGGCAGGATATCCGAAGAAACGAGCTTTATTTAGGAAGATGAGTGTAGAAAGGGCATGGTTATTGAAATGAAAGCAAACACAAAGGAAGGGAAGCTGACAGGACTTTCCGAGAAGAGCAGTGATATCATTCTGGTAGTGATCTGCGCCATTATCCTGTTTATCGTAGCTTATCCTTTATATTATGTGCTGGTCGCATCCGTATCGAATCCGTATGATGTATATGCGGGCAAGACGTTCCTTTGGCCCAGCCAGTTTACATTGGACGGCTATAAATCGGTATTTGCCGACGACAGCATATTTACGGGCCTTTTGAACAGCTTTAAATATACGATCATCGGTACGGCGTTCTCCGTCGTGGTACTTTATCTGACGGCGTATCCGCTGAGTGTGAAGGATCTGCCGGGCAGAAAGTTTTTCAGCATTTTCTTCATTATCACAATGTACTTCGGCGGCGGTATGGTTCCGACATACCTGATCGTAAAAGAGACCGGCCTGATCAACAACATCTGGTCACTGTTTTTACCCGGCGGCGTTGCGGTGGGCAATATGATCATCGTCAGGAACTTCTTTGAGAACAGTATTCCGAAAGAGATGATCGAGGCGGCGGAGATAGACGGCGCTTCCAAATGGACCACGTTTATCAAGATCGTAGTGCCCCTCTCCCGTTCGATCATGGCGGTCATGGTGGTGTTCAGCATGGTGGCGTACTGGAACGACTGGTTTACGGCGATGATCTATCTGCCTTCCCCGGCGAAAGCGCCGCTGCCGTTGGTGCTCAGAAATATCCTGATCAAGAGCTCCGCGAGCGCGAGCCAGGCGAGCACCATATCCGGCGGTTTTGCGGAACTGAATAAGATGACGGAGATGATCAAGTTTTCCTCCATCATCATAGCGGCGCTGCCGATGTTGGTGATCTATCCGTTTGTACAGAAATACTTTGAAAAGGGATTTATGGCGGGCGCGGTGAAAGGGTAATGCACAGCGTATGCGGAACCGGAATAAAGGGCTAGTGTGAAGAATGGGAGTTAATGTGATGAGAAAGAAAATAAAACGAGATATCTTGCGAAAAAAAGTGATATCCTGTATGCTGATAACGGGCCTTGCGCTGTCGCTCACGGCCTGCGGCCGGAAAGAATTCGGGAATCATGAAAAAGGGGTGGCGAACCCGGACACGAGCCAGACAGAGTTTGCGATCGTGGGAGCGCAGAGCGCGTTAAGCCCCGGTTATAAAGACAATGTGGTGACGAACCGGCTTCAGGAGGAAGCGGGGATCCATATCGACTGGACTACCATGAGTGAGTCTCTGTCAGAGCAGGTCAATATCCGCATTGCGGGTGAAGAGCTGCCGGATGCGTTTATGGGAGTGGGCTTCAGCAACTACGATATTTCAAGGTACGGCGATGACGGGACGTTTATCGACCTGACGCCCTATCTGACCGAAGAATATATGCCGAATCTGGCAAAGATCCTGGAGGAGAATCCGGATATCAAAAGCGCGATCACGATGGATGACGGCTATATCTACGGACTGCCCGCCGGTGAGCGCATGGGGACAGCGGGAATCGGAGCGCCGGAGGACTACAGTATCTATACGATACCGCAGTTTTCCATGATCAACAAGGCGTGGCTGGATGAGTTGGGCCTGCCGGTGCCGACGACGCTGGATGAGCTGCATACCGCCCTGAAAGCGTTCAAGGACAACGACATGAGCGCGACATATTACGGGAACGATCCGGGGAGTACGATCCCGATGAGCACCGGTTTTGACCAGTGGTGCTGGGGACAGAATATCTTCTATGCTGGTTTCGGATTTACGAACTGGCCCAACGATGTCTGCAACGATCTGGTGCTTCGGGACGACGGAACGGTGGAGTTTGTCTGTGTGAGCGATGAATATCGGGAGGCGGTGACCTATTTCCATGACTGGTATGCGGAAGGGCTGATGGATGTGGAGATGTTCAGCCAGTCCGATACCCAGCTGATCTCAAAATGCTCCCAGGGCTATGTGGGTGTCTCCACCTGGTGGTATATCGAGGAGCTGATGGGCGACTATGCGGATGACTATGTATTTTTGCCGATACTGGACGGGCCCGACGGCACCCACAATGTGACGGTCAGGACCGGCGGCGGGATCAACAGCGGGCAGCTCAATATCACAAAGGCATGCAAGAGTCCGGCAAATCTGCTGAAGTTTTTTGACATGTGGTACGATCCGGAAAATGTCATGCAGCTCCAGTACGGCCCCATCGGCGTATATTTTACGGGGCAGGATGAAAACGGCGTATGGCAGAGTATCTCCAATAAGGAGAGCCTTGAGAAATACGGCAAGGGCGCCGGAGAATTAAAGGGCGAGCAGGAAGTGGCAGGACCGAAGCTGATACTCAGCGATTACTATCTGACGACGTTCAAAATGGAAGACCGTGCGATCGAGAGGCTGACGGATCTGTATGAATACTGGATGCCCTATGTGGACAGCACAGCCGTCTATCCGGTGGACTGCGTGTTTACCGGAAGGGAACTGGACGACATCGACTGGTACAGGACCAGTTTCGAGAATGCGGTATCCGAACAGGAAGGGCTGTGGATCAAGAACGGCGGGCCCACGGATGAAGAGTGGGAAAGCTACAAGGCGCATTTGAGCGATAAGTGCGGGATGGATAAGCTGCTGGCTACTTATCAGGCGGCGTATGATAGGTATTCTTCTTGATGGTTAAGGGCGGACGCCGGGATAAAAATTTTGATTATATTTGTGTCTGATGGAAAGGAATAAGGAATTGATATGACAAGTCAAACACTGCGGGAAGCAAGGAAATATGAGGAGGCTTCGGAAAAACTGATCACTGAGAAAGAGCGGCCGTCGTTTCATCTGTCGGCGCGCACCGGCTGGATGAATGATCCGAACGGGTTTTCCTATTATAAAGGGCAGTATCATATGTTTTACCAGTATTATCCCTATGACGCGCACTGGGGGCCCATGCACTGGGGGCATGCGGTGAGCAGTGATCTGCTGCACTGGGAGTATCTGCCGGCGGCCCTGGCGCCGGATGAGTTCTATGATATGGACGGATGTTTTTCCGGCAGCGCGATAGGACTGCCGGACGGAAGGCATCTTCTGATGTATACCGGTGTGGTCAGGGAGAGGCAGAGAAACGGCGGCACCTGCGAAGTGCAGACACAGTGCCTTGCGGTGGGGGACGGCGTGGATTATGAGAAATACGAAAAGAATCCGGTGCTGGATGAAAAAGACCTGCCGGAAGGCGGCAGCAGATTTGACTTTCGGGATCCCAAGATGTGGAGAAAAAAAGACGGAACTTATCTGTGCGCGGTCGGAAACCGCCCGGCGGACGGCAGCGGGCAGATCCTGCTCTATGCCAGCGAAGACGGTTTTCACTGGCAATATAAGAAGGTGCTGGCAGCCAACAACAACCGGTTCGGGAAAATGTGGGAATGCCCGGATTTCTTTGAACTGGATGGGATGGGCGTGCTGATCACCTCCCCGCAGGACATGCTGCCGCAGGGGTTTGAATATCATAACGGAAACGGAACGCTGTGCCTGATCGGGGCGTATGACGAAGAGACGGATACCTTTACGGAACAGTATAATCAGTCCGTGGATTACGGCATAGATTTTTATGCGCCCCAGACGATACTGACGCCGGACGGACGCCGGGTGATGATCGGTTGGATGCAGAACTGGGATACCTGTGCGGTACGGATGCAGGAGGATCAGTGGTTCGGTCAGATGAGCCTGCCGAGGGAATTGTCCGTGAGAAACGGAAGGCTGTACCAGACGCCGCTTCGGGAGTTGGAAGAGCACAGGTGCGGTAAAGTCGAATACAGAGAAGTTTTTGTGACGGATACGATCAGCCTGGAAGGCATCAAAGGAAGAAAGCTGGATATGGAGATCACGATACGCCCGGCGGATGAACAGAAGCTTTATCATAAATTTGCCGTCCGGTTTGCCCAGAATGCCCAGTATCAGACCTCCGTCAGCTTCAGGCCGAAGGAGAATGTTCTGAAGATAGACCGGAAGTTTTCCGGTTCCAGAAAAGCGGTGATCCATCAGCGCAGAAGCAGGGTGCGGAGCGAAAACGGGCACTTGAAACTTCGGATGATCCTGGACAGGTTCAGCGCGGAGATCTTTGTAAACGACGGAGAGCAGGTGATGACAGCCGTGATCCGGACCGTGCAGGAGGCGGACGGGATTTCGTTCTTCGCGGACGGGGAAGTGAAGATGGATATCGTGAAATATGCGCTGGAGTAACATCCGGCGCTTTTTCTTTGTGCGTTTTCGGGGGCGGTAACCCGTTCGCATTTTTCGTTGGCATATTATATGGTTTCATGCTATGATAAAAAACAGAAAAGGCGGCAGCAAAATATATGGTAAAACTGTTTTATGGAGAGGAAAGCACGCGACGAAGAAACAGTTTAATATTACGGGGCTCTGTGTTCCCGGGAAACATTGCAATGCACCGGTTGGCGATAAAGTGCTGATAGAGGCAGTCGTATAAATTAAAAACGGAAAGGGGCACAAAAAGATGAAAGCATTAGGACTTGACATCGGAACAACAACGATCAGCGCGGTGGTCGTTAATATGGAAGGAAGGGAGATCGTAAAAGCGTATACGATTTCAAACGGCAGTTTTATTGAGACGGATCTTCCGTGGGAGAAGATTCAGGATCCGGATAAGATCATGGAAAAGGCGTTGGGGCTCCTCGCGAAAATTTTGGAGGAGCATCAGGATATCGGCGTGATCGGGCTGACGGGCCAGATGCACGGGATCGTCTATCTGGATGAGAACGGAAAGCATATCAGCCCGCTGTACACCTGGCAGGACGGCAGGGGGAACATTGCGCTGGGGATCGACCGGTCTGGCGTTTCTTTGGCGGATGATCCCGGAGCTCAAAACACCCGGCCGGAGGACGCAAGAAATATCTGTGAAATTCTGACGGAAGAATTCGGGGTGAAAGCTTATACGGGTTACGGGCTTGTGACGCATCTGTATAACTGCAGAAATCATCTTGTGCCGGAAGGGGCGGCGAAGGTCTGCACGATCATGGATTATCTGGGGATGAGGCTGACAGGGAGAAAAACGCCTCTGGTGCACAGCAGCAATGCGGCAAGTCTTGGACTTTATGATGCGAAGAAGGGTTGCTTTATGGCGGAAGTATTGCAGAGGGCAGGCGCAGATGCGGGAATCTTGCCGGAGGTGACGGACGATTTTGTTGTGATCGGCGATCATCAGGGGATCCCTGTCAGCGTAGCGATCGGTGATAATCAGGCGAGCTTTTTGGGATCGGTGGAAAATGCCGCGGATTCGATCTTAGTCAATATGGGGACAGGCGGACAGATTTCCGTATTGTCGGATTCCTATTTTACCGCAAAGGGGATCGAGGCGAGACCCTTTGTGAGAGGATATTATCTTCTTGCCGGTTCTTCTCTGTGCGGCGGCAGGGCTTATGCGCTGCTGGAGCATTTCTTCAGGAGCTATACGGAGGCGGCAGGCGTGGGCGGCATCGACCACTACAGCGTGATGGGAAAGATCCTTGACAAAAAGAGCGGGGGAGAAAGGCTGAAAGTAAATACCGCTTTTTCCGGCACGAGGGAAAAGCCGGAAAAGAGAGGTTCCGTCAAAAATATCGGGACGGAGAATTTCACGCCGGAGGCTCTGATCAGGGGCGTGCTGGACGGCATGGCGGAGGAGCTTTACAAGATGTACGGCAGGATAGAAAAAGGACTTTCCGGCGCAAGGAGCAGGATGATCGCTTCCGGCAACGGCATCCGGAAAAACCGTCATCTGCAGGAGATCATGAGTGAAAGATTCGGCATGAGTCTGGAGCTGGCGACGCGGGAGGAGGAGGCGGCATACGGCGCCTCGGTTTCCGGGATGATCGCCGCAGGGAGGCTGACGCTGAGAGAGGCGGTCGGCATATAGGAAAGAGATACCTGATGTGCTTTTTGGGGAGCGAGGGCATGCCGGCAAAGAATCTGTGTTTTGTCCGGATATGCCCTTGCTTCGGTTATTTTTAATTTACTTCATCCCGCATCCGCAGAAGAGACTGCGCACATGTTTTACCTCTTCCGCATCCGCTTTTGCGGCGGGAACATAATAAGAACGTTCACGGGCGAGCTGATACAGCTCTTCCTGTGACTGTTCACAGGCGTTTCTGAACTGTTTCAGAGTCTGCTTCAGTTCCTTGTTTTCCGTCTGGGGAATCATCTCGCCAAATCTTACAAGTTCGCCGTTGATACCTGCGAGGGTATCATTTACCATTGTTTTGTCCTGCATATTGCACCTCCTTTTTACTGATACTTAACTTAAAAACTGCATGAGCTGTTCTTTGTTCTTCTCGGCGCCTTTTGCACCCTGTTCAAAGAACTGGCGAAGCTGGGGATCCTGTGTGCTGGAAGCATAGTCCTGCATCTTACACTTTGTTGTATCGTAGCCGCCGATCAGGTGCCTCAGATTCTGAAGCTCCAATTCCGATAAATTAGCCATTTTCACACCTCCTGTTTTTCCGCTGTTGCAGATATTTCCGTATCCGTTGTCACAGGTATTTTTCTATCTGCTGTTTTCAGTATGCGATTTTTAAAAAGAAAATATGTCTGAGAAAAATTACTATTTTTATGATATTTCCCGGAACGGTTTTGGGAGGCGGGAGCGCATTTTCACTTGAGGCTTGATGCAAAGTATGTTATGATGACTAAATAAGAAAAAGATTACAGGAAAACTGCTTTGATAAAGGAGAAAGATAGCATGACAGAGGAAGCAAAGAAAAAGCTGGAAGAGGGCGGCGTCAACGTGGAAGAAGCGATGCAGCGTTTTATGAATAATGATAAGCTGCTGGAGCGGTTTTTAAAAAAATTTGTGTCTGATGAAAGTTATGGGAATCTGGTAAAAGCGATGGAAGAAAAGGACTGTGATAAGGCTTTTACGGAAGCGCATACATTAAAAGGGGTTACCGGGAATCTTGCGCTGTTCAGGCTGCATAACGCGATCAGCGAGCAGACCGATCACCTGCGTGGAAAAGATTTTGATGCGGCGGCGGAAATGATGCCGAAAGTGGCGGCATTATATGAAGAAGTACTTGGTACGATCAAAGGGGTATACGGGATATGACATATCAGGATGCGTATAAAAAACTGGAAGCGGCAGGCCAGCTTCATGTTTTAAAGCATTATGACCAGTTGTCCGAGGTACAGAAAAAGAGTCTGTTGGAGGAGATCGCGCTGACGGATTTTTCGGTGCTCGCTTATCTGGAAAAAAGAGAAGAACTGATGAAAAAGGGCAGGATCACGCCTCTTGCGGCGATGGAGATCCCGGAGATAGAAAGAAGCCGTGACTGGTTTGAGGAGCTCGGATACCGCGCGATCCGTCAGGGAAAGGTAGGTACGGTTCTTCTGGCGGGCGGTATGGGGACAAGGCTTGGTTCGGATGAACCCAAAGGTATGTATGACATCGGGCTGACAAGGACCGTCTATATATTTGAGCGGATCATTTCCAATCTGCTGGAGGTTGTAAAGAGTGCCAACGCATGGATCCATCTGTTTATCATGACCAGTGATAAAAATCATGAAAGAACGGTGGCGTTTCTGGACGAACATGATTATTTCGGCTATAAGCCGGGCTATATTCACTTTTTCCGTCAGGAGATGGCACCGGCATCTGATTTTAACGGAAAGGTTTATATGGAACGGCCGGACAAGATCGCCAATTCCCCCAACGGGAATGGGGGATGGTTTTCTTCCATGTCCAACGGAAAGATTCTGGAGATCGTGAAAAACAGAGGGATTGAGTGGCTGAACGTATTTGCGGTGGATAATGTGCTACAGAGGATGGCGGATCCCTGCTTTATCGGTGCGGTGATCGCTAAGGGCTGCAGTTCGGGGGCGAAGGTGGTAAAAAAGAATGCGCCGGATGAAAAAGTGGGAGTCATGTGTCTGGAGGACGGCAGGCCCTCTATCGTGGAGTATTATGACCTGACGGACGAGCTGATGAACGCAAAGGATGAAAAGGGCGAACCGGCATATAACTTCGGCGCGATTTTGAATTACCTGTTTCAGGTGAAGGCGCTGGAGAAGACGATTGCGGAAAAACTGCCGCTTCACATCGTGGAGAAGAAGATTCCGTATATGGATGATGACGGGAATTTTGTGAGACCGGAGAAGCCTAACGGGTACAAGTACGAGACACTGGTGCTTGATATGGTGCATATGATGGACAGCTGTCTGCCTTACGAGGTGGTGCGGGAGCATGAGTTTGCACCCATTAAAAACATGACGGGGATAGATTCCGTGGATACGGCGAGGGAGCTTTGCAGAAAGAACGGCATTGAACTGTAAGTTAACCGGCGGCAGAGGAGAAAACCGGGAATCTGGCCGATATTATTTAAACCTATATAATTTCAATTTCCATGACAGGAGGGTGAAAACATGGCAATTTTAGTGACAGGCGGCGCCGGCT
Organism: [Clostridium] symbiosum; assembly: GCA_021769625.1. Classification (GTDB taxonomy): domain Bacteria; phylum Bacillota; class Clostridia; order Lachnospirales; family Lachnospiraceae; genus 1XD8-76. The sequence goes on from JAETSN010000001.1 coordinate 26,513, forward strand.
ATATCGGCAGCCATACGGTGGTGGAACTGCAGAACGCCGGCTATGATGTGGTGGTAGTGGATAATCTGGCAAATTCCAGTGAAAAGTCTTTGAAGAGGGTGGAAGCCATCACGGGAAAACCGGTGAAGTTTTATAAGGCGGATATTCTGGACCGGGCGGCTCTGGAGGAGATCTTTGAGAAGGAGGATCTGGATTCCTGTATCCATTTTGCGGGCCTGAAGGCTGTGGGCGAGTCTGTGCAGAAGCCCTGGGAGTACTATCAGAACAACATTGCGGGAACTCTGACGCTGGTGGATGTGATGAGAAAGCATAACTGTAAGAATATCATCTTTTCCTCCTCCGCGACGGTTTACGGCGATCCGGCATTCATACCGATCACGGAAGAATGTCCGAAGGGACAGTGCACCAACCCCTACGGCTGGACAAAATCCATGCTGGAACAGATCCTGACGGATATGCAGAAGGCGGATCCCGGGTGGAACGTGATCCTGCTCCGCTATTTTAACCCGATCGGCGCCCACAAGAGCGGGACTATCGGTGAGAATCCCAACGGTATTCCGAATAATCTGATGCCCTATGTGACGCAGGTGGCAGTCGGCAAGCTGAAAGAACTGGGTGTATTCGGCGACGATTATGACACGCCGGACGGCACGGGCGTCAGGGATTACATCCATGTGGTGGATCTGGCGATCGGCCATGTGAAGGCACTGAAGAAGATAGAGGAGAAGGCCGGACTGTGCATTTACAATCTGGGAACCGGGCAGGGATATTCCGTGCTGGATATCGTGAAAAACTTTGAGGCGGCCAACGGCGTAAAGATCCCTTACCAGATCAAACCGAGGCGTGCCGGGGACATTGCAACCTGCTATGCGGATGCGGCGAAAGCAAAAAATGAGTTGGGCTGGGTGGCCGAGAGAGGTATCCGGGAGATGTGTGAGGATTCCTGGAGATGGCAGAGCAATAATCCGAACGGGTATGATGACTGATGGGCAGTATATAAAATACACAGATATATTAAAAATAAGAAGCAGATAAAAAGGAAGATGTCATTTGACAGGACGCTTCCTTTTTGCTTTTTATGGAACATGAGACAGTCAGCAGAACGTTTTCCCGTTGTTTAATCTTCCTCGATGATATGGATCTCCAGATAATCAAAATCAATGCTTTCCACGAAATTGTCCCGGGTAAACCGGGTTTTTTTATGGCGTCTGAATTCGGTCACGTTGGAATCCAGCCAGATCGGTTTTCCGAGATCAAACTGATAACAGATCTCTTCCAGCGCGGAAAAAATCTTGTGCGTTCTGCTGTCCCGGGCTTCGTTTTCGACGACGGTATCCCGGAGCATATGATTATCCTGAAAAATTTTTCCCCAGAGCCTGAACATAACGGGCGCTCCTTTCCTGTGCGGTGTTCCATACTTCCCGTCATGCCGCCATCGGCGGCACAAACAATCCGTGAAACTTGTGGAAGGATCGCTTCAGCGATTCTTCGAGGAATGACTTGGATTTTCTTAGGCAGCGTCCTTTGCGGCCTTAGAAAATCTTCATTCCTTTCACAATTACTATACAGGAAATGCGGAGAGGGTGCAAGGGGAACATAAAAAACAGAGTATAAGTCAAATTTCAACATAAAATGGTTGCTTTTAGAATGCGATGCTTTATGTTGTGGGAGCCTGCGGTTGCTGCGGGCGGTGAAAATATCATATCGCGCCGCAGGATTGGGCGGTGTGTCTGGGTATTTCGATTTATGATACGATATTGTTCTAAAATGAGAAATGCGGGCATAAAATATGGTATGTGCGCTGAAAAGGAGGTGTTGTAAAAATCGACGAAAAATATTAAAATAATCATAAAACTTTATAAAATATGCACACGGCACGAAAAGTGTGGTATAATGAATATGGAATTTTATCTAAAGCAGTGGAGGCAGCAAGGCAGGTAGTAAAATGGATATAGAGCTTGACAGACCGGATGACGTGGATAACTGGACAGAGTTAATGCTGATCTATACATCGGCGCTGAAACAGATTGAAACAAAACTGGAAATATTAAACGAAGAATTTCAGCATGTACATTGCTATAACCCGATAGAGCATATAAAATCCCGGCTCAAGACGTCGGAGAGCATCGTAAAAAAACTGAAGAAACATGGATATGAATCGACACTGGACAATATGGTAAAATATGTCAACGATATTGCAGGGATCAGGATCATCTGTTCTTTTACTTCGGATATTTACAGACTGGCGGATATTATCCGCGGCCAGCAGGATATCCGGGTGATCTCGGTAAAGGATTACATAACAAAACCGAAACAAAGCGGCTATAAGAGTTACCATATGATCGTTACTGTGCCTGTGTATCTCTCTGACAGGATCATAGATACAAAGGTGGAGATCCAGATACGGACGGTGGCCATGGACTTCTGGGCGAGTCTGGAGCATAAAATGAAATATAAGTTCGAAGGGAACGCGCCGGAGCATCTGAAAAACGATCTGGTGGAATGTTCCAAGATCGTCTCCATGTTGGATACACGCATGATGATGCTGAATGAAGAAATGCAAAAGTATAACGAACATTAGAAAATCCTGTGCCCGCCACAGGATTTTCTGATGAGAGGAAACCGCATTCTGAACGGGCAGTCGGTGTCTGTTTGGCCTGGAAATGAGGAGTGCCCGGATACCTTTCGGCACCCGGGCTATTATGAAAAAATTTATCTATGTGTGTAATGAAACTCATTACATATTCACCCTTCTCTAACTGTTTCCAGTATACAACTTAAATATGAATAAATTATGAACAAAATGTAAACGATTGGTAAATATTTCTAATAAACAGAATGATGAGAAATATAAAATATACAAAATGCACAATGCTTAAAAATCCGGAATTTGCAGACATTTGTGATATTCGCCAATCATATTATTTGTTAGCACCTCAGCCAGCAGGTAAGGACATAAAATGCTTAAGGAGTCCTTTGAAAAACAGAGCCTGCGCGAGCGTGGCGACGAAGCATTTTATGTCCTTACCTGCGTCCGCACCGCATCTCCGCATTGTCAAAAAGCCAAAAGGATGCTATACTGTTCGTGAATCTGTCAACAAAGGAGATACTATCGGAGGGAAATACATGGACGGCTTTATCGATAAATTTGCGCAGCGGAAAAATGCACAGGAGATGATAAGGGCAAATGCTATGGCGGAAGCGGAGGAGAAGGAAAGGATGGCATCGCGTCTTTCGGAGTATGAGCAGGCGATACAGGAGATGAGGCAGTGTAATCTGCAGACGATGGAAAACGCCGAAAAAGTGAAAGAGCTGCTTGCGGCAAGTCTGAATAAAATAGAGGAAGTGCAGAAAAAGGACGCAGGTATGGAACAAAGATCAGAGGAGTTGATCAGGGAGATAAAGAGTATTTCCGAGGATTTAAAGAGCAGGATGACAGAACTTCTGAAGATGCAGAACGATCAGGGGACGGTCATTTTGGAAGAGCAGAGAGACAGGATGACGGAACTGCTGGACAGGCAAAACAGCCTGTTTGAAAAGCAGGAGGCCTGGATGCAGGAACTGGTGGAGACGCAGAAAGGAACGCTGGAAGAGTTGCTCCATGATACGGAAGACTTTACGCATAAAGAGTCCGTGAAAGTATATCGGAACGTCCAGGCGGTCATTGAAGGGGCCCTGCCGAAGCAGACGGGGGAGATCACGGAAGCCGTAAAAAATGAGATGAAAAATAAAGGGATTCCCGGCGGCTTTAAAGTGGTCTGGGTTTTGACGTTGATCGCGGCGCTTGCCAATGTGGCGGTCGAAGTGTTGAGATTTCTGGGATATATGTAGGGGCAGAATAAAAGGACGTTCCGGGCGGATGGGGAATATCCGCCGCGGAAGACGAAGGATTTTAAGGGAAAGAAGGTCGATGCGGTCATGGCGAAGATAACATGGAAACCGGGGAATATGCTCTATCCGCTGCCGGCGGTCATGGTGAGTTGTGCGGACAGGGAGGGAAGGGATAATATCCTGACGATCGCATGGACGGGCACTACCTGTTCGGATCCGCCGATGCTGTCGATCTCGGTGCGGAAGGAGCGTTACTCCTACCATATGATAGAGGAGACGGGCGAGTTTGTCGTGAACCTGACGACACAGGCGCTTGTCCGTGCGGTGGATTTCTGCGGTGTGAGAAGCGGAAAGGACACGGATAAGTGGAAAGAGATGCGTCTGACGAGGGAGAAGGCGGACATTGTAAAAGCGCCTATGATAAAGGAGAGCCCTGTCAATATCGAGTGCAGGGTCACGGAGAGGAAGGATCTGGGTTCCCATGTGATGTATCAGGCAAACGTGGTGTCGGTGCATGTGGATGAGGCTTATATGGATGAAAAGCAGAAATTTCATCTGGAGGATGCAAAGCCTATCGTATATTCCCATGGGACTTATTATTCGCTGGGAAAACCGCTGGGGACATTCGGCTGCAGCGTGAAACAGCGGAAAGTACGCAGAGCGAAGCGTTCTTACGCCGGGCAACGGACCGTCCGCACGGCGGACCGCCTTCATGCGGAGAGAAAACGCCGCTGATCATTTCAGCAGTGTCCCTCTTACAATCGAATCTTTTCCGTATTTGGAGCGGATCTTGTCAAGGGCCTCGTTGAGGCTCTTTTGTTTTTCTGAGAGAGGCTTATCCTGCGAAAGGTCGAACAGGGAAAGCTGTGTGGGCGCATCCATATCCTCCAGCTTGGAAGTGCGGATGCCGAGCAGCCTTACCGGACTGCCGTCCCAGAGTTCGGAGGCGAGTTTACAGGCGGTCTGATAGATGCAGCCGCTGTCGCTGGTGGCTGTCTGCAAAGTGGCCTGATGGGAGACGGTCCGGAAGGAACTGTATTTGATCTCCACGCTGACCATGAATGCCTGCATATGCGCTTTCCGCAGTCTGGAGGCTACAGATTCCGACAGGCCGAGCAGACATTTTCGGATCTCTTCCATCGTCAGGGCGTCCCGGGAGAGGGTGGTGGAATTGCCGACTCCCTTTGCCTCCGCAGGGATGGGCGCTACCCGGGAGTCATCGATGCCGTTGGCGAATTCCCAGAGCGTTTTGCCGTGGCTCTTTAGGTGGGAAACGATGATCTGCGGATCGGTCTTCGCCAGATCGCCGATGGTCAGGATGCCCAGATTGTGCAGCGCCTCCACGCTGGAGTGCCCGCACATAAAAAGGGCGGAGAGGGGAAGAGGCCAGAGCTTTTCCCTGATCTCGGACCGATACAGGGTGTGCACCAGGTCGGGTTTTCTGAAATCCGAAGCCATCTTCGCCAGCACCTTTTTGTCGGAGATGCCGACATTGACGGTGAAACCGAAGGTTTCACGGATGCCGTCCTTGATCTTCCGGGCGGCGGTGACAGGGTCCGGATATCCGGAGGATACGGTCGTAAAATCCATATAGCATTCGTCCACGCTGACCTGTTCGATATCCGGACAGATATCGGAGAGATGCGCCATCAACAGTCTGCTTTTTTCGGAGTATAATTTGTGGTCAGGGGGACAGGATACGAGAAAAGGACATTTTTTCAGGGCATCGCTGACAGGCTCGCCGGTATGGATGCCGTAAGCCTTTGCGGGAATGGACTTTGCCAGCACCACGCCGTGGCGCTTGGCGGTATCGCCGCCGATGATCGAGGGGATGGTGCGCAGGTCTGTCTCCTCCCCGTTTTTCAGTTTTTCAAGCGCGCTCCAGCTCAAAAAAGCGGAGTTGACATCGATATGAAAAATGATCTGTTCCATAAAGGACAGTGTAGCACAGTTTTTGCAAAAAATATAGTATCGCCTTTACAATCTGTGGAAATACTGTTAAAATGAAATTTATTACAAAATTGTTACGAACAGGATAAAGTAGAGAGTCTGAAGCGTTTTCGCAGATGTGTCTGTGGGATGCACGGGGATGAACATGAGAAATAATCTGATCAGAAAAGTAAAATATACCTATTTTAAGACATCGGTCCTGATGCTGTTTTTCGGAGCCCTCGGGCTGCCAAGCATCAGGTTTTTTGAGCACACCGGAGATAATATGTTCGATGTGTATTTAAACGGAGCTCTGGTGGGACAGGTGGCGGATGCGAAGGAAGCGGAAAACTGTATGACGCAGGCGAGATATGCCGTATCGGAAAAAAGCGGCGATCTTGTGTTCATGAAGACAGAGCTGGCGTTCGAAGGAAAGGAAGTGCTGTTCGGTGAGATCAGCAGAAGAGAAGATATCATAGCGCAGATGCAGGGCGTCATGGAAAACAGCCGGGAGGAGACCATGCAGCAGGCATACACCGTGAAGATCAACAATTTTACGGTAAATCTTTCCAGCATGGATGAGGTGCAGCAGCTTTTGCAGGCGGCGGTCAATAAATATGATTCCACGGACAGCTACGGCGTGGAGATGGTGCAGGATACGGACAGGGAGCTGAATGTCCTGACAACGAAAGTCTACAGTGAGATAGAGGCGAAGGAGGAGGAGACGCAGGAGGAAAAGGCGAGGGCGGATGCGTCCAGTCTTTTGAGTTCCGGCATTTTTGCGGTCTTTCAGGAGGCGGCGGATGCGGTGGAGATCGAGGAGGAAAAAGATCTGTCTGAATACGACCGGGGGCTGATCCATATGAATTTCGGGGATACGGTGGAGGTCGTGGAGTCCTATATGCCGGAAAGCCATCTTTCCGGTCTGGAAGCTGCCATTGAAGAGGTAACAAAAGACCAGGAGACGAATAAAATATATGAAGTGGTAGCCGGTGATACTTTAGGAGAGATTGCAGAAGAACATAATATGACCATCGAGGATGTGGTGGCCATGAATGAGACACTGGAGAATGAAAATTCCGTGATCCGCGTGGGGGATGAGCTGATCATTTCCGTGCCGGAACCGGAGCTTTCCGTGGAACGGCAGGAAGAGTTGTACTATGAGGAGGATTATGACGCGGATGTCATATATGTGGATAATGACGACTGGTATACAACGGAACAGGTAACTCTGCAGCAGCCGTCGGCGGGACACAGAAGGGTTGTGGCGATCGTTTCCTACCGGAATAACAGTGTGACCGATACAGAGATCATCAAGGAAGAAGTGGATATGGAAGCCGTGCCCAAGATCGTGGAGAAGGGCACAAAGATTCCGCCCACCTATATCAAACCGATCTCCGGCGGAAGGCTGTCTTCCAGATTCGGCGGGCGTAAAGCACCGAAGCGGGGCGCCAGCACGAACCACAGGGGCGTGGACTGGGCGACACCCACCGGTACGGCGGTCATGGCTTCCTGCGGCGGCGTGGTCACAAAGGCAGGCTGGGGAAGCGGTTACGGTTATGTGGTCTATATCAGACATCCGGACGGCAGGGAAACCAGATACGGCCATTTGAGCAAAGTGCTGGTATCTGCCGGGCAGAGTGTCTCGCAGGGACAGAAGATCGCCCTTTCAGGCAATACCGGGAACAGTACGGGTCCCCATCTGCATTTTGAGATCCGCATTAACGGCAGCGCCGTAGATCCGCTGAAGTATTTGAACTAGAAAGCTGCAGGGCGGCAGCTGCGCCCGGGATCTGCCCGGGGGCAAACTATTATTTACAAATCGGAATAAAAGTGGTAAACTAGTCAAAGATGTGAAAATGAATCAGAGGTCGGTTTATGGAACAATATGTGATTAAAGGCGGAAACCCTCTGGTCGGTGAGGTGGAGATCGGCGGTGCAAAAAATGCCGCGCTTGCGATCCTGGCTGCCGCAACCATGGCGGATGAGACCGTTTTGATAGAGAATATGCCTGATGTGCGGGATACCAATATTCTGCTGCAGGCGATAGAAAGTATTGGGGCCATAGTAGAGAGAGTTGACAGACATACTGTAAAGATAAATGGTTCCAGAATCTGCAATCTTGTGATCGCGGATGATTACGTAAAGAAGATCAGGGCATCTTATTATCTGATAGGTGCACTTTTGGGGAAATATAAAAGCGCCAAAGTGGCGCTTCCGGGCGGCTGTAATATAGGCAGCAGGCCCATCGACCAGCATATCAAGGGATGGAAAGCGCTGGGCGCGGATGTAAAAATTGCGCATGGACTGATCATCACCGAGGCGCAGAAGCTCTCCGGCAGCCATATTTATATGGATGTGGTCTCTGTGGGGGCGACCATCAACGTGATGATGTCCGCGGTCATGGCGGAGGGCCAGACGATCATTGAAAATGCCGCAAAAGAGCCCCATGTGGTGGATGTGGCAAACTTTTTGAACAGCATGGGTGCCAATATCAAGGGCGCCGGCACGGATGTGATCCGCATCAGGGGCACAGGCAGGCTCCATGGCACGGAATATACGATCATTCCGGATCAGATCGAGGCCGGGACCTTTATGTTTGCAGCGGCGATCACAAAAGGTGACATCACTGTCAAGAATGTGATCCCGAAGCATCTGGAGTCTATCAGCGCGAAGCTGGCGGAGATCGGCTGCGAGATCGAGGAGTCTGACGATGCGGTGCGGGTAGTGGCGAGCAAGCCCCTGACCCATACGCAGGTAAAGACGCTGCCTTACCCGGGGTTTCCCACGGATATGCAGCCCCAGATGGTGGTAACACTGGCACTTGCCAGAGGCGCCAGCATTGTGACGGAGAGTATTTTTGAAAACCGTTTTAAGTATGTGGATGAGATGACGCGTATGGGCGGCGATATCAAAGTGGAAGGCAATACCGCTTTTATAAACGGCGTGGAAAAATATACCGGGGCCAGTATTACGGCGCCGGATCTGCGGGCGGGAGCGGCGTTGGTGATCGCGGCCCTTGCGGCGGAAGGTATCACCACTGTGGATGATATCAAATATATCGAGAGAGGATATGAGGATTTTCATATTAAACTGCAGAGCCTCGGCGCGGTGATGGAACGTGTGGACTCCGAGAGGGAGCTGCAGAAATTTAAACTGAAAACGGGCTGAGCGGACAGGATCGTGAATATATGGCATAATAAAAAGGGGTGAACAGCTTTTGTCCACCCTCGTTTTATCTGTATTTATCTGTATAAGACTGCACGCGGAGCGTGCAGGCGTCGGTTATGAAAACTATAATATAGATACGATCTGTATATCTTTTTCCTCATCCAGATCAACAAAGTGATTCTGGCATTTAATGGTAGGGCGGGTAATGTTGCTCTTATTGATAAAGACGATCTCTCCTTTTTCCCCGCTGCTGAGCAGTACCCGGTTGCCGATAAAGGTATTCATGACATTCTCCAGAAAGATCATGATGAAGCGGACGTCGTATTTCTGAAGCCCTTCCTCCTGCATCACCTCAATGGCCTGGATCGGCGACATGGCGCCCCGGTAAGCGCGCTGGGAGGTCATGGCATCATACACATCGGCGATAGCGACCATCTTCGCATAAGGGTCGATCCGGAAACCGGAAAGACCGAAGGGATAGCCGCTGCCGTCACACCGCTCATGATGGGTCAGGATCGCGTTTTTAATATGGCTGTCGATATCCAGATCTTTAACAAGCAGATATCCTTCCCGCGTATGCGCTTTGATGGCGGTCTTATCCTCCTCGGTGTATGCCTCTGTTTTTTTGAGGAGTTCCTCGGGAACCCTTAATTTCCCAACGTCATGCAGAAGACCGCACAGTGTGGCGAGCTTTGTTTCCTCCTCGGAAAGTTTCAGCCAGCCTGCAAAAACATTACAGAACAGCCCGACGTTAATGCAGTGGGTATAGGTGGTATCATCACTTTCGCGCATGGAGTGGAGCATATCAAAAATACCATAGGCGCTGTGGTGAGCCTGGGAAACCAGATTTAAAGCGTCATCCAAAAGAACATCCACTTCCAGAGGCGCGTTTTTTAAAACCACTTCATTGATCTTTGATTTGAAATCATCCACTTCTTCATCAAAGGCCTGTTTAAAATGCTGAAAATCCTCACTGGATCTCATTTTTTCCTGATGGGAAGCAGTGGGAAAAGAAAAACCGCCTGTTTCTGGGGAAATATCGGATGCCGGTACTACGGTGATCGGCTCGAACCTCGGGGCAGGCCTTTCCTTTTTAGATGTTTCCGCAGGCTCCGTATTCGGATTTTCAACAGATGCCGATTCCCCTTCTTCGGAGATTTCTTCTGATGCCGGTTCGGGTTCCGAAATGTTGTCGAAAGGAAGCGGTTCCAATACCAACGGCTCTTCGGCACTTACGATTGATTCATCCTCTATGCGGATCTGATAGATCGCATAAAATTGCAGTTTGGAAATGGATTTGTCATTTAGGACAAGTCCTTTTGGGAGGATGAGCTGGTCATTATAATTATAAACATCTTCGGCTGTGATCATTCCGGGAATCAGCTCATCGATTTTAAGCTTTTTCATGGAACATTCCCCTTTCTCCGTACAAAGTAAGCTAGACTAAAGTATAACACAAAATTTTGAACGAGAAAAGAGGTGGAAAAAAAGGGATTGTTTATTTTGACGAACAAACCATTGACAATACCGGCTGTTAGTGGTATGTTAGCAATATAGAAAATTTCACATAGAATCTCTCTTATTCAGAGTGGTGGAGGTACATAGGACCTGTGAAGCCACGGCAACCCCGGCAACGGAAGGTGCCAACCTGAGCGAAATCATCGAACAATAAGAGGATTTGAGGGTAAACCTTAGTCCGCTTCTTGTCGAAGCGGTTTTTTTATGCGCAGGCTTTCAAAAGCTTTCTGTTCGGTTACGCAGAGATACAAAAGGAAATTTTCATAAGACTGTTGTTTCCGAACCTGCAGCGTGATCAGGCGATGCGGGGGAGGACCATTATATTACAGGAGGAAAACAAATGGAAAAAAGATTATTTACATCGGAATCCGTGACGGAGGGACATCCCGACAAAGTCTGCGATGCGATCTCCGACGCGATCCTGGATGCCTGCATGGAGCAGGATCCGATGAGCCGTGTGGCCTGTGAGACGGCGGCATGCACGGGATTCGTGCTGGTGACGGGTGAGATCACCACAAAGGCATATGTGGATATGCAGAAAGTGGTCCGAGAGACGGTGAAGGAGATCGGCTATGATAAGTCCGATTACGGCTTTGACGCCAACACCTGCGCGGTGCTTGTCGCTATCGATGAGCAGTCTTCCGATATTGCCATGGGTGTGGATAAGGCGCTGGAGGCAAAGGAAAACAAGATGAGCGATGCAGAGCTGGAAGCGATCGGCGCCGGAGACCAGGGTATGATGTTCGGCTACGCGACCAACGAGACGGAAGATTATATGCCCTACCCCATCGACCTTGCACACAAGCTGGTGAAACAGCTCACAAAGGTCCGCAAGGACGGTACTTTGAAATATCTTCGCCCGGACGGCAAGAGCCAGGTTTCCGTGGAATACGACGAGGCGGGAAAACCCGTGAGGCTGGAGGCGGTGGTGCTCTCCACGCAGCATGACGCGGACGTGACACAGGAACAGATCCATGCGGATATCAAAAAGTACGTGTTCGATCCGGTGCTTCCGGCGGAGATGATCGATGAGGAGACCAAGTTCTTCATCAACCCCACAGGACGCTTTGTGATCGGCGGCCCTCACGGGGATGCGGGCCTGACGGGGCGTAAGATCATCGTGGATACCTACGGCGGATACGCACGGCACGGCGGCGGCGCTTTCTCCGGCAAGGACTGCACCAAGGTGGACCGCTCCGCGGCTTATGCGGCGCGGTATGTGGCAAAGAATATCGTGGCGGCAGGGCTGGCAGACAAGTGTGAGATCCAGCTTTCCTATGCGATCGGTGTGGCGCAGCCCACTTCCGTTATGGTGGATACGGACGGAACAGGAAAGATTTCCGACGAGAAGCTGGTGGATATCATCCGGGAGAATTTTGATTTAAGGCCGGCAGGGATCATCAAAATGCTGGATTTAAGACGCCCGATCTATAAACAGACAGCGGCTTACGGACACTTCGGAAGAAATGATCTGGATCTTCCGTGGGAGAGATTAGATAAGGTTGAAAATCTGAAAAAATACCTGTAAAATAGTAGGGGAGCGGACAGCTCCCCTATTTTAGCTTGCGAAGGAGAAAGATCATGGCGTTTACCCACCTGCATGTCCACACAGAGTACAGTTTACTGGACGGTTCCAACAAAATTAAAGAATATGTGAAGCGGGTGAAGGAGCTCGGCATGGATTCTGCGGCGATCACGGACCATGGTGTGATGTACGGCGTGATCGATTTTTACCGTGCCTGCAGGGAGGAAGGGATCAACCCGATCCTGGGGTGCGAGGTGTATGTGGCGCCGAATTCCAGATTTGACCGGGAGGTGACGGGGGGAGAGGACAGATATTACCATCTGGTGCTTCTGGCGGAAAACAACAAAGGGTATGAGAACCTGATGAAGATCGTGAGCCGCGGCCATACGGAGGGATATTACTACAGGCCCCGGGTGGATATGGAAGTTCTGTGGGAATTCCATGAGGGGATCATTGCGCTCTCCGCCTGTCTTGCGGGGGAGGTGCCCCGCTATATTGAGAAGGGGATGATGGAGGAAGCGGAGCAGGCGGCGTTAAAATATCAGGCCTGTTTCGGGAAGGACAATTATTTTCTGGAATTGCAGGACCATGGGATCCCGGCGCAGTCCACGGTGAACGCGGCGCTGATAGGCATGTCGAAAAAGCTGGGTATTCCGTTAGTGTGTACCAACGATGTACATTATACCTATGCGGATGATGTGGAGCCCCATGATATCCTGCTCTGTATCCAGACCGGGAAAAAGCTGTCCGATGAGAACAGGATGCGCTATGAGGGAGGGCAGTATTATGTGAAGAGCGAGGAGGAGATGAAGGGACTGTTCCCCTACGTATGGGAAGCCGTGGAAAATACCCAGAGGATCGCGGACAGATGCCATGTGGAGATTGAGTTTGGGGTAACAAAGCTGCCGAAATACGAAGTGCCTGAAGGATTTGATTCCTGGACATATTTACAATATCTCTGTGAGAAAGGGCTGAAGGAGCGGTATCCGGAGGGCGGGGAGGGGCTGAATGAGCGGCTCTCCTACGAGCTTGGCGTGATCCGGGAGATGGGTTATGTGGACTATTTTCTGATCGTATGGGATTATATCAATTACGCCAGAGAACATGATATTCCCGTTGGTCCGGGCAGAGGCTCGGCGGCGGGCAGCATCGTCTCCTATTGCCTGAGAATCACGGATATCGATCCCATCAAATACGGCCTGCTGTTCGAACGTTTCTTAAATCCGGAGCGCGTCTCCATGCCGGATATCGATGTGGATTTCGGCGACGAGGGGCGGCAGGACGTCATCGACTATGTGCGGGAAAAATACGGTGAGGACAGGGTGGTGCAGATCGTCACTTTCGGCACCATGGCGGCAAAGGCCGTGATCCGGGATGTGGGCAGGGTGATGGAGCTGCCCTATGCCTTTGTGGATTCCATCGCCAAGATGATTCCCAGAGAATTGAATATTACCATCGACAGGGCTTTGACGATCAATCCGGAGCTGAAACAGCTCTACGAAAGCGACGAGCAGGTAAAGCGGCTCATCGATATGTGCAAAAGACTGGAGGGGCTGCCCAGAAATATGTCCATGCATGCGGCCGGAGTGGTGATCTGCAAGGAGCCGGCGGAGGATTTCGTGCCTCTTGCCAGGGCCCAGGACGGTTCCATTGTGACCCAGTTTACGATGACGACGATAGAGGAACTGGGACTGCTCAAAATGGACTTTCTGGGGCTTCGCAATCTGGGTGTGATCCAGAACGCCTGCCGGATGATCGGAAAGGAGACCGGCAGCGAGCCGGATATCGACCATCTGAGTTTTGACGATGAGAAAGTGTTTGCGGCCATCGGAACGGGAAAAACGGAGGGCGTGTTCCAGCTGGAGAGCGGCGGTATGCGGAACTTTATGAAGGAGCTAAAGCCCCGGAATTTTGAGGATATCATAGCCGGAATCTCTCTGTTTCGTCCCGGTCCCATGGACTTTATCCCCAAGTATATCAAAGGGAAGAACAGCGAGGGCGAAGTGAGCTATTCCTGCCCGGAACTTGCGCCGATCCTTGCCCCTACCTACGGCTGTATCGTGTATCAGGAGCAGGTGATGCAGATCGTGCGGGATCTCGGCGGTTATACGCTCGGCAGAAGCGATCTTGTGCGCCGGGCTATGAGTAAGAAAAAGCAGCATGTGATGGAGCAGGAGCGGAAAAACTTTATCTACGGTAATCCGGAGGAAAATGTGCCGGGCTGCGTGGCCAGAGGAATCCCGGAGGAGACGGCGAAACAGATTTACGAGGATATGACGGATTTTGCCAAGTATGCGTTTAATAAGTCCCATGCCGCCTGTTATGCGGTGGTTGCCTACCAGACGGCGTGGCTGAAATATTATCATCCCGTAGAGTTTATGGCGGCGCTTCTGACCTCGGTGATCCATAATCCGGGGAAGGTCGCGGAATATATACTGGTGTGCAGAAATATGGGAATTCAGATCCTGTCGCCGGATATCAACGAGGGGGAGGCCGGTTTTTCCGTCTCAAACGGGAGTATCCGCTATGCGCTGACAGCGATCCGCGCCATCGGCAGGCCTGTGATCGATGCCCTTGTAAAAGAGAGGGAGGCGAGGGGGCCTTACACCAACATCAAGGATTTCATCACGAGGCTGGCGGGGGAAGTCAACAAAAAGGCGATGGAAAACTTTATCAAAGCGGGCGTCTTTGACTCTCTGGGCGGGACGAGAAAACAGTTTATGTGCATCTACGTACAGATCATGGACAGCATCCAGCAGGATAAAAAGAATAATATGGCTGGGCAGATGTCGCTCTTTGATCTTGTGGGGGAGGACCAGAAGGAAGAGTTTGATGTAAAGCTGCCGGATGTGGGAGAATATCCGAAAGAACTGAAGCTGTCCTTTGAGAAGGAAGTGCTGGGCATTTATATCAGCGGGCACCCGCTGGAAGAATATCAGGATATCTGGGAAAAGCACATCACGGCGAAAACGGCGGAGTTTGTTCTGGATGAGGAGAGCGGCGAGACTGCCGTGGAGGACGGAAGCCGGGCGACGATCGGCGGTATGATCGCGGATAAAACGATAAAATATACAAAAGACAATAAGGTCATGGCATTTCTGAAACTGGAGGATCTGGTGGGTTCGGTGGAAGTTATCGTCTTTCCGAAGAGCTACGAAAAATACACGGACAAGCTGAAAGAAGAAAACAAGGTATTTATCAGCGGAAGGGTTTCCGCGGAGGATGAGAAGGATGCCAAACTGATCTGCGAGAAGATAGAGGGGTTTGACGAGATACCGAAGAAGCTGTGGTTAAAATTTGACAATATGGCGCTCTATCGGGAAAAAGAGGGACAGGTGGCAGAGATCCTGGACGCTTCGGAGGGACCGGATCAGGTCATCTATTATATAGAAGAGACAAAACAGATGAAGAAGCTGCCGGCGAATAAGAATGTCAGGGCGGATGAGGGAATGCTTTCTGCGCTGGAGGGGGTGCTCTCGAAGGAGAATGTGAAGGTGCGGTGAGGACATTGGTAACGGACGCCGGGAGGAAAATCAAATCCTCCGTCGCCACGCTCTCGCTCCGGGCTGCAACGTAGCGGTACTAGGCTCGTGAGGGACCATGTGAAATTTTGAACTTTAAATTTCACATTTGCCAATCGTGCCGACGTTGCTGCAGGGGCTCCTTGAGGATTTGATTTTTCTCCCGGCTGTCTAATGGCATCAACAATATGAGGGCTGAACGGTTACATAATGGGAAAGTGCTTTAGCTTGCCACTTGAAAAATAAGGGAAATTGCCGTATTATAAGGATGTTACAGAAAAAGATGGCTGCCTAAAGAGGCAGTCCGGGACGGGAGGATGGCTCGTATGTCAAAGGAGATCAAAACAATAGGTGTGCTGACCAGCGGCGGAGATGCGCCGGGGATGAATGCCGCGATCCGTGCGGTGGTGAGGAAAGCGATCAGCAACGGCGTAAAGGTAAAGGGAATCAAAAAGGGTTATCAGGGCCTGTTAAATGAAGAGATCATAGATCTGGAGAGGACCAGCGTGTCCGATACGATCCAGCGCGGCGGTACGATCCTGGGGACGGCGCGCTGCTCGGAGTTCAAGTATGAGGAGGGACAGGCAAAGGGCGCGGAGATCTGCAGAAAGCACGGCATTGACGGTATCGTGGTGATCGGCGGGGACGGCTCCTACCGGGGCGCTCAGGCGCTGGCGCGGCATGGGATCAATACGATCGGCATACCGGGAACCATCGATCTGGATATCGCCTGTACGGAATATACGATCGGCTTCGATACGGCGATCAATACGGCGATGCAGGCGATCGATAAGGTGAGGGATACTTCCTCCTCCCATGAACGGTGCAGCATCATTGAGGTAATGGGAAGAAATGCCGGATATATCGCACTCTGGTGCGGCATAGCCAACGGTGCCGAGGACATTTTGATACCGGAAAAGTACGATTATAACGAACAGCGCATCATCAATAATATCATCGATAACAGAAAACACGGCAAAAAGCATCATATCATCATCAATGCGGAGGGAATCGGCCATTCCACTTCCATGGCGAGGCGTATTGAAGCAGCGACAGGCATGGAGACGAGGGCGACGATCCTGGGCTACATGCAGAGGGGCGGATCCCCGACCTGTAAGGACAGGGTGTATGCTTCCGTGATGGGCGCCTATGCGGCGGATATTCTCTGCAACGGAAAGTCCAACAGAGTTGTGGCTTACCGGCAGGGGGAATATGTGGATTTCGATATCGAGGAGGCGCTGCAGATGCAGAAAGATATCCCGCAGTATATATACGATGTCAGCAGCAAGCTGTAAACCATAAGCAAGTTTGGGGAGACAATGCATGATCACGAGCACGTCAAATGAAAAAATAAAACATGTGGCAGCCCTGCAGCAAAAAGCGGGGCTGCGCAGGGAAGAGAGTCTGTTCGTCATAGAAGGCGGCAGGCTCTTTTGGGAAGCACCGGTATCTCTGGTAAGGGAAGTATATGTATCCGAACGTTTTCTGAAAAATGCGGATGGAAAGATGAAAGAAAGGCTTGAAAAGACCGGATATGAACTCGTGTCGGAACAGGCCTTTGCAAAGATGTCGGATACAAAAGCTCCGCAGGGGGTTCTGGCGGTGCTTGCACAGCAGAAGTATGAAAAAGAGTCCCTGCTGGGGACATCCCCTCTTTTGCTTTTGCTGGAAAATATTCAGGATCCGGGCAATCTCGGAACGATCCTGCGCACGGCGGAAGGTGCGGGAGTCACCGGCGTAATCATGAGCCGTGACTGCGCGGATATCTATCAGCCCAAAGCGGTTCGCTCCACGATGGGAAGCCTTTTCCGCGTGCCTTTTTATCAGGCGGAAGATCTCCTGCAGGAAATCAGATTTCTGCAGGGCAGAAATGTAAAAGTATATGCCGCATATCTGGAAGGCTCGAAGGCCTATGACGAGGCGGATTACCGGGGAGGCAGCGCCTTTTTGATCGGAAACGAGGGGAACGGGCTGACGGAGGAGGCCGCCCTTGCCGCAGATGAGCGCGTCCGCATTCCGATGGCGGGAAAACTGGAAAGCCTGAATGCAGGGGTATCGGCGGCGTTGCTCGTGTATGAGGCGGCAAGGCAGCGCCGTGGCGTCAATATATAAGTGGCAGTAATAAATCGGTTACTTTGTAGGTTGAGGAAAGACGAGGGCATTGGAGCCCTCGTCTTTTGAAAACAGGAAGAGTATTATCTGTTACCCGCAGATATTGTCCAGCACTTCCCGGATCTCTTCCTCACTCATCCCCGTAAACTGCAATATCGTCTCATACTGCCCGTCGGTGAACATGGTGGTGGTCCTCGCATCCCCGGATGTCGTATCATCGCTGAGCTTGAAGGAGATTCCCGCCGCGTTCAGGTATTCCCTTTCGTTGTCGGTCTCATCGGTCGTTGTGATGACCATGGTGGCGGCTTTGGAAATTTCTCCTGCTTCACCGACCCGGTTTTTGGACTGGTTGACCGAAAAGCTTCCGTTTCCGTAAGAAAATTCACCGGAAATATTGTAATCTGTTGCAGAGCCGATCCCTGCGGCTTTATCGGATTCATCGGGCAGATGTTCGTTTTCATAATAGAAGACGTCCCCGGTATAGTTTGTCTTAAACAATCTGTTAAAGCCGGCGTCGTCGGCGGCGGCAAAGTAGTCCGCATATTTATATTCCGTGACCCGCGTTGTCCGGTAGCCTTTTGTCCAGTTTACGGCATCGTCGGAATCCCAGACTGCATAGGTGTCATCCCAGACTTTTTTGCCAAGCCAGGGGGTGGAAGCGGAGCCTGTCTCCTCGGAGATGGCAGTGATCGTGTCCTCCTCCCCGGACATTTCCGGCAGGTCGATGGCAGTGGTTTTACCGCTTTCCGATCTGTAGGATGTTTTGATATCTTCTCCGGAGACAAAGCCCTTTATGGAGAAATGGATATTGTTGTTGTAGATCACTGCGGCACTGGCTGTTCCGCCGATCAGTAAAACGGCGATCGACGCCGCGGCAGCGATGCCTGAGATACGTTTTGTAGTTTTCTTTCTATGCATTGTTTCATGCTCCTTTCGCTTTAACTGGTACAGGAAATCCTCCGGCATGTCTTTTGCCGGTTTCAGTCCCTGCAGGCGGCAGAGGTCCCTGCAGGCGTCCTCCGCCTCATCATATTGTTCCTGTTCTAAATAATGATCTATTTTCCGGTTCAGTTCCGTAATCAATGCATTGTTACTGTTCATCTTTATTAGTGCCTCCTTTCATGGGGGTGCGCGCTCACCTTATACTTTTATATGGCGTTTTCCGGTGCAGGTAACAATATGAAATGTAATTCGGAAAACACGAAGGGCAAGCGGTATGTTTCCTGCTGCCTGCAGATGATGATCTGTAAAATAGCTCTCAGAAATCATCGAGTTTCAGATCCGCGACGATCTTTCGCAGCTTTTTGCGGATCCGCATATATTTCATGCGGATTGCCGGTTCGCTCATATGAAACTCTCCGGCGATGGTTTTCATAGGTTTTTTATCGATATAATATTTCCGGTAAAGATCTCTTTCTTTCGGTTTTATTTTTTTCAGGACCTGTTCCCGGTAGGCTTTTTCGTCTATGCGTCCCGATCTCTGCAGACAGAGCTCCTCGTAAGCATCCTTCTGAAAGGAAACGATGCCGGATTCTTCAAATTCCGTTTCCTTCGCGGCAGCATATTTTCCTTTTTTATAGTATTCCAGCACCAGATTTCTGGCGGCCGTATATAGAAAGGCGACCGGCTTTTCATGGTCGAGAAAGGCGTCGCCTTTTTGCAGGGCGATCAGAAAGAC
Source organism: [Clostridium] symbiosum (assembly GCA_021769625.1). Taxonomy (GTDB): domain Bacteria; phylum Bacillota; class Clostridia; order Lachnospirales; family Lachnospiraceae; genus 1XD8-76. The sequence goes on from JAETSN010000001.1 coordinate 45,798, forward strand.
ATCCTGCGTGATATCCTCCGCGGCCTCTTTTTCCCCGGTTTTTGCCAGTATGTAGTTGTAGATCCTGGCGTAATTTTCTCTGCATATCTCTTCAAATTGCATGGTAAGTTCCTCCATTTTATATATGGAAGTTTTTGAGAGATGTAACGGTTATATTACGATATATTGTAAGAAACCGGAGGGGATTTCTCAAGTGCCCGGTCATAAAGAAATAGTGACAGGATATGGCTGCATTGTATTGAATATGTGCCCGATGTTGAGTATAATTTGCTTTGGAGTATTGCACTTCCGCGGGCAACGAGCCGAATAGACATGCTTGCACGTATATTTGGCGACTGCATGCGGCGGGGGTATTGACTTTCGTAAAGAATGAGGAGATCAGGAGGAAACAGAATATGAAACTCGGATTTATCGGACTCGGCAACATGGCATCCGCCATCATCGGCGGTATTTTAAAAGAGGGGATCGCGGCGCCAAAGGACATCACGGGCTCTGCGAAAACCGAAAAAACAGCGCAGGAAAAAGCGGCAAAATTCGGCATAGAAACCTGCACCGACAACAGGAAAGTGGCGGCGCAGGCGGATGTTCTGGTACTGGCGGTAAAACCCCAGTTTTTCCCGGAGGTGATCGGGGAGATACGGGATGAGCTGAAGGAAGGGGCGCTGGTGATCAGCGTGGCGGCCGGAAAGAGCATAAAATATATTGAGGAGCAGTTTGGGGCTTTAGAAAGCAGAAGGCGGATAAAACTGGTGCGCTGCATGCCCAATACGCCTGCGCTGGTGCTGGCGGGATGCACCGGATATTGTGCGAATGAGCAAGTGGGAAAAGAGGAGAAGGATCTGGCAGAGAAACTTTTTTCCAGTTTCGGAAAAGCGATCGAGGTGCCGGAGAGGCTGATGGATACAGTGGGCAGCGTCAGCGGCTCCTCCCCGGCTTTTGTGTTTATGTTTATCGAGGCGCTGGCGGACGGGGCCGTGGCGGAGGGCATGCCGAGGGCGCAGGCGCTGGAGTTTGCGGCACAGGCGGTCTACGGCAGCGCGAAACTGGTGCTGGAGAGCGGAATGCATCCGGAAGAGCTGAAAGATATGGTGTGCTCCCCGGGCGGCACAACGATACAGGGGGTGAGAACACTGGAAAAAGGCGGCATGCGGGGAGCGGTCATGGATGCGGTGATCGCCTGCGTAGAGAAGACGAGGAAGCTGTAAATTTTTAGCACAGCGGTGGTTTTGTTACAATATTATTTCATATCAGATCGGGGCGTTTTTTAAATAACACCTGATCTTTTTACTGCCAAAACCTTTAGAAAAACGCCTGTTATGCATTGGACTTTAAAGATTTGTTAAAATATTCTGCCTAAAAGTTTGACAATCTGTTTATAATTTGTTAATATAGATTCGTAACAAATGTAACATATTTGTAACAAGTTAATAAAAAAAGATTAAAAACTAAAGGAAGGTTATCGAGATGTGTAACAGGAAAAAATGGCTGACAGGTCTGCTGGGCGCGGCAATGTGCCTGACACTGGCAGTTGTAAACAAGCAGGATGTGAAAGCCGGGCAGGATTATCAGATCGGCAGTTACATCGTTTGCACAGAAGATACGAATCTCTTTGTACTGTCCGACTGTAATGAAGGAACGGTTGCGCCGATCCCGAAGAACAGTGTGGCGGTAGTAGTGGAAAATGACGAAATATATACGAAAGTGAATTACAATGGGGCAGAGGGATATCTGTATCAGGAATTTATCGGTTATGATGAGGAGCTGATCGCTGCATACGAGGCGGAACTGCTGGCAAAGAGCGAGGAAGTCAGGATGATGGCGGCAATGATCCAGTGTGAGGCCGGTAATCAGGAATTTGAAGGGCAGGTAGCGGTCGGAGCGGTTATCATGAACCGGGTAAAATCGCCCGGTTATCCGAATACAATCCAGGAAGTGATCATGCAGCCGAGCCAGTTCGGACCGTCAGACAGCCAGTTGTTTGCAGATCTGCTGGCGAACGATACGATCAAGGATACCTGCAGGGAGGCTGCAAAACAGGCTTTCTCAGGTGTTGATAATGTGGGAGGCGCACTGCATTTCAGAAGAGCAGGCAGCAAAGAAGGGCTTGTGATCGGAGACCACGTATTTTATTAAAAAGAATTATGGCGCCGGCGGGCAAAGAGATTAGGTACAGGATGAAAAAGCAGCGGCAGGTATCAGCGCGAAGTTGATATCTGTCGCTTGTATATTTTACGGAAAAGGTGTAGAATAACAGTTGTATGGATGCTGGTAAGTTGAGTTACTGCAGCTGTCCGGCGGAAAGGAGAAAAGAAAATGGAGTGGATAACGAATCCCGTTGTCATATGGCTTATCATTTTAGTCGTGCTGGTCGTGATCGAGATATTTACGCTGGGCCTGACGACGATCTGGTTTGCCGGCGGAGCGCTGGTGGCGATCGTTGTGGCGGCGCTGGGCGGTCCGATCTGGCTGCAGGTTTTAGCTGCGATCATCGTATCGGCGGTGCTGTTATTCTTCACGAGGCCGGTGGCGGTGAAATATTTTAACAGGGACAGGGAAAGAACAAACGCGGAGTCTCTGGTGGGCAGACAGGCCATTGTGATCAGCGAGGTCAATAACCTGCAGGGCATCGGGCAGGTGACGATAAACGGTATGGAGTGGACGGCGAGGACGATCGCGGACGGACAGGTGATAAAGCCCGGGGAAGTGGTGATCATCAGAGGGATCAACGGCGTAAAGCTGTTGGTGGAGCGCGAGGAAAGTCTTTCGTGACCAGAGGGTGTAAAAACGGCGCTCTTCGCAAATAATATAAGGAAAAAGGAGAAAGAAAATGGGTGGATTTTTTGTAGTGGTATTTTTGATTCTTTTGATCTTAGTGGTGCTTCTTCTGGCATCCTGCATTAAGATCGTGCCTCAGGCGCATGCTTACGTGGTGGAGAGGCTCGGCGCTTATCAGGGGACCTGGTCGGTAGGCATTCATTTTAAGATGCCGATCTTCGACAGGGTGGCAAGGCGTGTTATTTTAAAGGAGCAGGTGGTGGATTTCGCCCCCCAGCCTGTTATCACAAAAGATAACGTGACAATGCGGATCGATACGGTGGTATTTTTCCAGATCACGGATCCGAAGCTGTTCACTTACGGGGTGGAAAATCCGATCATGGCGATCGAAAACCTGACGGCGACCACACTGCGTAATATCATCGGTGAACTGGAGCTGGATCAGACACTGACCTCCAGAGAGACCATCAATACCAAGATGCGCGCATCTTTAGATGAGGCGACAGATCCCTGGGGGATCAAGGTAAACCGTGTGGAGCTGAAGAACATCATCCCGCCTGCGGAAATCCAGAATTCCATGGAACGTCAGATGAAGGCGGAGCGTGAGCGCCGTGAAGCCGTGACAAGGGCAGAAGGTGAAAAGAAAGCCAGCGTGACCGTGGCGGAAGGTAAGAAAGCGGCGGCGATCCTGGAGGCGGAGGCAGAGAAGCAGTCTGCGATCCTGCGTGCGGAAGCACAGAAAGAAAAGATGATCCGCGAGGCGGAAGGCCAGGCGGAAGCCATCATGAAGGTGCAGCAGGCGACTGCGGACGGTATCCGGATGCTCAGGGAAGCGGGCGCGGATGAGGCGGTGCTGAAGTTAAAGAGTCTGGAGGCGTTTGCGAAAGCGGCGGACGGACATGCGACGAAGATCATCATTCCGTCTGAAATTCAGGGGATCGCGGGACTGGCAAGTTCCGTGAAGGAGATCATGGTAAAATAGATAGAAGGAAATGATTGCCCCCGCAGGATAAAATGATTACCCTGCGGGGGAATTTGCGTAGAGAAAGAAGGGAAAAGAATTGAATTTAAAAGGGAGACATTTTCTAAAATTGCTGGATTACACGCCGGAGGAGATTACATATCTGCTGGATCTGGCGGCATCGTTTAAAGAGAAGAAGAAAAAAGGGGAACTGACGGAATACCTGCGCGGTAAAAATGTTGCCCTGATCTTCGAGAAGACATCCACAAGGACAAGGTGTTCTTTTGAGGTGGCGGCGCATGATCTGGGGATGGGGACGACTTATCTTGATCCGGCAGGTTCCCAGATCGGGAAAAAAGAGAGTATTGCGGACACGGCGCGGGTGCTCGGGCGGATGTACGACGGGATCGAATACCGGGGATTTGGACAGGAGATCGTGGAGGAACTGGCGGAGTACGCGGGCGTACCGGTATGGAACGGGCTGACCAATGAATTTCATCCGACGCAGATGCTGGCGGATCTTTTGACGATCAGGGAACATTTCGGGTATCTGAAAGGAATCAGGCTGACTTATATGGGGGACGCCCGGTATAATATGGGCAATTCCCTGATGGTTGCCTGCGCGAAGATGGGCATGCATTTTACCGCCTGCACCACAAAAGAATTTTTCCCGGCAGAGGAACTGGTGGAGGAGTGCAGGAAGCTGGCGGAAGCTGGCGGCGGCAGTGTGACGCTGGAGGAGGATGCGATGAAAGGCACGAAGGATGCGGATGTGGTCTACACCGATGTATGGGTTTCCATGGGTGAGCCGGATGAGGCGTGGAGTTCCCGGATCGAGGCGCTTTCTCCCTATCAGGTCAACCGGAAGATCATGGAGAACGCAGGGGAGAAGGCGGTGTTTATGCATTGTCTGCCGGCTTTCCATGATCTGAAAACAAAGATCGGAAAGGAAAAGGGGGAGAAATTCGGCTTTACGGAGCTGGAAGTGACCGACGAAGTGTTTGAGTCCCCTGCGTCGATCGTGTTTGACGAGGCGGAAAACCGGATGCACACGATCAAGGCTGTCATGGCGGCAACGCTGGGGATGGAATAAGGGAGTGGATCGGATGAAGGCGGAGATGATAAGGCTTCTGCGGGAAAGTAAAGATTATATATCGGGGCAGGAACTGTGCGACCGTTTTCAGGTTTCCCGCACAGCCGTTTGGAAGATCATAAACCAGTTAAAAGAGGAAGGCTATGTGATCGAGGCAAAGCAGAATAAGGGCTACCGGCTGATGGAAAGCCCGGACAGCATGGAGGCGCATGAGCTGAAGAGCCGGATCCGCACAAAGTGGGCGGGGCGGGAAGTTTCCTATAAAAAGGAGACGGGTTCCACGAACATAGACTGCAAACAGCTTGCGGGGCAGGGAGCGCCCCATGGGACGCTGGCGGCGGCGGAGGCGCAGTTGAGCGGCAGAGGCAGAAGAGGGAGAAACTGGCAGTCGCCGGCGGGAACTTCCATCTATATGTCCCTTCTGTGCCGGCCGGATTTTCCGCCGGACAAGGCGCCGATGCTGACGCTTGTGATGGGGCTTTCCGTGGCGCAGGCCGTGGGCAGATACACGGGGCTTCCCGCAAAGATCAAATGGCCAAACGATGTGGTGGTGAACGGGAAAAAGATCTGCGGCATACTGACGGAGATGGAGATGGGCCTGGAGACAAAGGAGATACAGTATCTGGTGATCGGCGTGGGCATCAATGTCGGCAACCGGGAGTTCCCTGAAGAACTGAGAGAGATCGCCACCAGTCTCTATCTGGAGTCGGAGGAGAAAGACCGGATGATACGCCGGGCGGTGCTGGTACAGTACGTGATGGGGGCTTTTGAGGAAAATTATGAGCTGTTTCTGAAAACGCTGGATCTGTCCCTGCTGCAGGAGAGCTACAACGGGCTTTTGGTGAACCGGGACGCGGCGGTAAAAGTGCTGGACCCGAAAGGGGAGTACACCGGCGTGGCGAAAGGGATCGACAGGGACGGTGATCTGCTGGTGGAGACGGAGGATAGAACGGTTAAAAAAGTATATGCCGGGGAAGTTTCGGTGCGGGGATTGTACGGATATACGGAATAGGATGTATGGGGACGTCAGATATTTCCTGCGGGAGACGATGCGACACCGGGCGGATTCCGGATGAAAGATCCGGGAGCCGGGCGGATGACACGGATCGACGGTTTTGCGGGGATAAAAGAAAGGAAAACTATGGAGGAGCAAAGCGGAAGGGTCGTGCTCTGCGGCGCGAGCAGCTACGAGCAGAAATATTATTTTAATAAGGTATTTGAAAAGATACCGCAGTCCATTCAGGACGAACTGCATATCATGTGTGTGCTGTTTACGGAGGAAGTGGGCGGCGTGATCACTTTTGTGTTTGAAGCGGACGGAAGCCTTTCCATTGAGACGGAAGCGGCGGAGGACGACTATATGTACGACGAGATATCCAGCGGGCTTTTGGTGAGCAAGATCCGCAACACGCGGCAGGAACTCCTGGAATCGCTGGACCTGTACTACAGGGTGTTTGTGAAGCATGAGGATATTTCGGCGCTTTTGTCGGGGGATGGGTTTGCACAAAATGAATGATAGCGGAATTGGAACCGGAAAGGAGAGAAGCTATGATCTTGGTTGTGGATGTAGGGAATACAAATATTACGTTTGGGGTTTATAAGGGGGAGAGGCTTTGCGCGACGTTCCGGATGATGTCGAAGACGCCCCACACTTCGGATGAATACGGCGTGCAGATCGTGGATCTGCTGGAGCGGAATGAGATCGGGCGGGAGCAGCTCGCCGGGGCTATCGTTGCCAGCGTTGTACCGAATGTGATGCATGCGCTGGTGGGCGCGGTGGTGAAATACGTGAAACTGACGCCGCTGATCGTGGGCCCCGGTGTGAAGACTGGTATCAGGGTGATCACGGCGAATCCCTATGAGGTGGGGAGCGACCGGATCGTGGACGCGGTGGCGGCTTATGAAAAATACGGCGGGCCGGTGCTGGTGCTGGATTTCGGGACCGCGACGACCTACGACTATGTAACCGCCGACGGGTGTTTTGCGGCGGGCATCACGGCGCCGGGGATCCGCACCGCCGCGAGGGCGCTCTGGCAGGAGGCGGCAAAACTGCCGGAGATCGAGATCATCAAGCCGAAGACCATTCTGGCACAGGAGACCATCAGCAGCATGCAGGCGGGGCTTGTGTACGGGCAGATCGGCCAGACGGAGTACATCGTCAGGCAGGTGAAGAAGGAGACCGGGCTGGAAAACATGAAGGTGGTTGCCACCGGCGGACTGGGGCGGATCATATCCGAGGAGACGGATGCCATTGATATTTATGACAGCACGCTGACGCTGGACGGGCTGCGTATTATTTATCAGAAAAACAAAAAGGACTGAGGAGGCGGGCATTCTCATGTGCCCGCGGCACAGAGACAGAGCGATCGATATGAGCAAACTTACAATAGGAAATGTGACACTGGAAAATAACGTGATCCTTGCGCCCATGGCAGGTGTGACAGACCTGCCTTTTCGTTTGCTGTGCAAAAAACAGGGGACGGGGATGGTCTGTATGGAGATGATCAGCGCCAAGGCGATCTTGTACAAAAACAGAAATACGGAGGAGCTGATGCAGACCCTGCCGGGAGAGCGCCCGGTGAGCCTGCAGCTGTTCGGTTCGGATCCGAAGATCATGGGGGAGATCGCGGCGCAGATACAGGGAAGGGATTTCGATGTGCTGGATATCAATATGGGCTGTCCTGTGCCGAAGATCGTGAATAACGGGGAGGGCTCCGCCCTGATGAGAGACCCGAAACTGGCGGAGGAGATCGTCCGCCATGTGGTGCGGGCGTCAAAAAAGCCGGTGACGGTGAAGATCCGGAAAGGCTTTGACGCGGAGCATGTGAACGCGGTGGAGATGGCAAAGCGGATACAGGAGGCAGGGGCGGCGGCGGTCATCGTCCACGGCAGGACCAGAGAGCAGTTTTATGCGGGGAAGGCGGACTGGGAGATCATTGCCAAAGTGAAGGAGGCGGTGGAGATCCCGGTGGTCGGAAACGGGGATGTGGACGGGCCGGTGAGCGCGGAACGGATGCTTCAGGAAACCGGATGTGACGGCGTGATGGTGGGCCGGGCGGCGCGGGGAAACCCCTGGATCTTCCGGGAGATCACCTCTTATCTTGAGACCGGAAGGATCCCGGAGAGGCCGGGCGCAGGGGAAAAGTGCGAATGCATTCTGGAGCATGCGGCGCTGATGCTGAAGTACAAGGGGGAATATACGGCGGTCCGGGAGATGCGCAAGCATGTCTCATGGTATACGGCGGGAACGCCCCATTCGGCAAAGCTGCGGGGAAAGATCAATACGGTGGAGAGCATGGAGGAGCTGGAAGCATGTGTCCGCGAAATATTTCAGTAAAACTTTCCCGGGATCCTGCATATATTATGTTGACAAGCTTATAAACCGAGAGGCGTCTGTGGGATATCGGATACTTTATTTTTATAAAAGGGAGAATGCTTATTACAGGGAGAGAAGTACGGGCAGAAGGGGAAGAGGCGGACGGAACCGTCAGGCGGGCAATATTTTTTTCAGTGAAAAAGGGTTGGATGAACCGGGAGGGGAAGAGGCGGTCAAAGTGTTTTTCTGCGGTCTGCCAGAGTATTACGCAAAAGCGGCAGGATTGGGCAGGTGGAAGGGAAGCTTTCCGGTTCACTGGAATTTCGGCCAGCTCCTTCGGCTGATGCAGAACTGCTGCGAGTATGTCTCGGCAGATGCCTACTATCTGGAGGAAGGGTTTGAGAAGGAACTTGCGGAGGGTGGTCTGGGATTTACGCCCGGCAGGCAGCGGATGTGTCCGGAGCTGATCCGCAGGTTTTCCGGGCAGTTCCGGGGGATCGACAGCATTTTGTATCTGGCAGGGGGGCTTCGGGAAAGATCCGGGGAGATGCCTCTGAAGGAAGAACTTCTGCGGAAGCTTCACTACTTTTTTTATATGGGGGAGAAAACGGAGCAGTATGCCGTGTTGGAGGAGAATCTCTGGAATGAGTACGGTATGCCGCTGATGCAGGTGAGAGAGGCCGGGGAACTTGCAGCCTGCCGGATCAGGCGGCTTATGGTGCTGGATGACAGGCAGGAGGGGGAGGCGGACTGGAGGGCGCTGCCGGGGGGATGCGTCTACATGGATCTCTGGTCGGCCCCCGAACGGAAGGCGCAGATAGCCGGAAACAGAGCGAATATAAAATATATTTCGGAGTACCAGTATCTGGCTCAAAATCTTGACACAACAGGGGAAAATGGGTATAATGTGCGCGAAGGCAATGAGCAATGCCAACGAAAGTAAATAAAAGGATGCGTTGTGCCCGCACATAAGCAGCGTTTTGTTTATTTTCGTTGACAGGGCGAAGCCCGCAATCCGGGGAATCGCAGATTCCCCGGATCAGCACTGCGTGTAAAATGAATAAAGAAAGGAAGATGTTGGATAATGGAAGAAAAAAGACACATTCTGACTGCGGAAGGTTTAAAAAGATACGAGGATGAGTTATATTATCTGAAAAATGAGAGATATAAAGAGATCACCCAGGCGATCAAGGAAGCAAGAGCGCAGGGAGACTTGTCCGAGAATGCCGAATATCAGGCGGCCAAAGAGGCCCAGAGACAGGCTGATGCCCGTATCGAGGAACTGGAGAATATGCTGAGCAATGTGGAAGTTGTGGATGAGAGCGAGGATAGTTCCGTTGTCCGCATCGGCAGCACGATTCGCATCAGGGATCTGGAATTGGACGAGGAGATGGAGTATCAGATCGTCGGCTCCAGTGAGGCGGACACCGATAAAAATATGATCTCCAACGAGTCCCCGCTGGGGTTGGCGCTGATCGGCTCGGCGGAAGGAGAGACTGTCAGCGTGCAGGCTCCCATCGGCGAGATCCGCTATCAGGTTTTGGAGATCGGGAAAAAGGGAAGGGAATAAAAGTGGCAGAGACACAGAATCAGAATAAAGAGAAACAGCAGGATCTAGGCCAGCTGCTGAAGATAAGAAGAGAGAAATTGTCCGCCCTGCAGGAGGCGGGAAAAGATCCTTTTCAGATCACCAGATACGATGTGACCCATCACAGCGAGGAGATCAGGGAACAGTTTGAGGCGCTGGAGAACGCCCATGTGTCCATAGCGGGGCGTCTGATGAGCAAGCGTGTCATGGGAAAGGCCTCGTTCTGCAATGTGCAGGATCTGGAGGGGACGATGCAGTGCTATATCGCCCGGGACAGCATCGGGGAGGAATCCTACGCGGATTTCAAAAAGTACGACATCGGCGATCTTGTGGGTATCGAAGGGTTTGTCTTTAAGACAAAGACCGGCGAGATTTCCGTCCACGCGGAAAAGATGACATTGCTGTCAAAATCTCTGCAGATCCTGCCAGAGAAATGGCACGGGCTTACGAACACGGACATCAGATACCGTCAGAGATATACGGACCTGATCATGAACGAGGATGTGAGAAAGACATTTGTGGCGCGTTCGAAGATCATCAGCTCGATCCGCCGCTATCTGGATGAGAGGGGATTTCTGGAGGTGGAGACGCCTATGCTGGTGGGAAACGCCGGCGGCGCCGCGGCGAGGCCTTTTGAGACCCACTACAACGCGCTGAATGAAGATGTCAAGCTGCGTATTTCGCTGGAGTTATATTTGAAGAGGCTGATCGTAGGCGGCATGGAGCGCGTGTACGAGATCGGGCGTGTGTTCCGCAATGAGGGCCTGGATACGCGGCATAATCCGGAGTTTACGCTGATGGAGCTCTATCAGGCGTACACAGATTACAACGGCATGATGGATCTGACGGAGGATATGTTCCGGCATGTGGCGCAGGAAGTCTGCGGGACGACGACGATTCCCTACGGCGAGGAGATGATCGATCTCGGGAAGCCTTTCGAGCGGATCACGATGGTGGAAGCCGTAAAGAAATATACAGGCATTGATTTTGATGAGGTGGCGGATACAAAAGCCGCGAAGAAGCTGGCGGACGAGAAGGGCGTACACTATGAGGACCGCCATACAAAGGGCGACATCCTGAACCTGTTCTTCGAGGAGTTTGTGGAAGAACATCTGATCCAGCCGACCTTTGTGATGGATCACCCGGTGGAGGTATCCCCGCTGACCAAGAGAAAACCGGACAAGCCGGACTATGTGGAGCGGTTTGAACTGTTCATTATGGCGCGTGAGATGTGCAACGCCTACTCCGAGCTGAACGATCCGATCGATCAGAGGGAGCGCTTTAAGGCGCAGGAAGCGGCACTTGCGGCAGGGGACGAGGAAGCCAACACGACGGACGAAGATTTCCTGAATGCGCTGGAGATCGGTATGCCGCCCACAGGAGGCATCGGTTACGGGATCGACAGACTGGTGATGCTGCTCACAAATCAGCCTGCCATCAGGGATGTATTGCTCTTCCCGACGATGAAAACGCTGGATAAAAAATCTTCCGATTCTCCGAAGGGCGGGAAGAAGGAGGCCGGCGCTGCGGGAAAGAAGAGTAGTATCTCCAGAGAGCAGGCGCTGGAGCTGCTGAAGAAATACAATAAGGAACCGTTCCATATCCAGCATGCGCTGACCGTGGAAGGCGTGATGCGCTGGTACGCGAAGGAACTGGGCTATGGCGCGGAAGAAGAGTTCTGGGGCATCACCGGGCTGCTTCACGATATTGATTTTGAACTCTATCCGGAGGAACACTGTAAAAAAGCGCCTGAGCTTCTGCGCGAAGCGGGAGTGGGAGAGGATATGATCTATGCGGTCTGCGCCCACGGCTACGGGATCTGCAGCGAGGAGGAGCCGAAACTGGAGATGGAGAAAGTGCTGTTTGCATCCGATGAGCTGACGGGGCTGATCTGGTCCTGCGCGCTGATGCGTCCCTCCAGGAGCACGATGGATATGGAAGTAAAGAGCCTGAAAAAGAAATTTAAGGACAAGAAGTTCGCAGCGGGATGCTCCAGGGAGATCATTGCCAAAGGGGCGGAGATGCTCGGCTGGGAGCTGGACGATCTTTTTGATAAGACGATTCAGGCGATGAGAAGCTGCGAGGAGAGTGTGGCGAAGGCGATGGAGGAGAACGCTTAGAGGAGCATTCGCCGGGTGCTCTGCGAGATAAAAAATTGATAGGCTGTATGATAAGAGGGGGCTGTCGGGAAACGGGCGGTCCCCTTGCTTGCATTTTCTGAATAGCTAAAAAAATCACCGATATCCTTTGACTGATTATACCGGACAAGTATTATAAAGATCATAATCTGGAGGAACCGGAAGAGTGCAGGCGGAAAATACTGATCTGGAGGACAAACAATATGGGAAACGAATCAGGCGAATGGATCATGCACGGCGTGGACTGGGATGATCCGGAGTGCATACATATAGTTGACGAAGCAATGGAATATATCAATGAGACGGGTTTTCTCCCGCTGTTCAGGAATGAGATCCTGGGATTTTCGCTGGAAGAGCACACGGTGCCCGGGTATTGGTGGTGTGACGATGTGGAGAGAGATCCGTGGATGTGGAGAGCGGTCATTGCAGGGCGCAGGGATATCATTTACGGCAAATTTTTCAACAGGAAGGCCGGATTTATCTCAAGGAAGTGGCTGCCGGTGTTTGCCAATTATCGCAGGGACGGCTACGATTTTGATGCGCTTTACGAGGACGGCAGGGCGCCCCACAAACATAAGAAGATCATGGATCATTTTATCGAAGAAAAGATGGATTCCGAGATCTATTCAAACGAACTGAAACAGCTTGCCGGTTTTGGAAAAGACGGCGAAAAGGGATTTGACGGTGCGGTTACAAATCTGATGATGCAGATGTATCTGTGTAACTGTGATTTCAGAAAACGCAGGAATAAGAAGGAAAAAGAATACGGCTGGGATGTTGCCGTCTATTCTTCCGTCGAGCATCTTCATGGGTATGATCATGTGACTTCCTGCTATAAAGAGGATCCGAAGGATTCCTGGCGGAAGATCGCAGATTACATGCATGAAGTGTATCCGACCGCCACAGATAAACAGATCGGGAAAGTATTGGGATAGGAGAGAGGAGGCCGATCATGACATACGACTATAATAAAGAACGGCAGGAGGCGATCGACGCCGGCAACAGGGCACTCCAGAGCCTGTACGCCGCGCAGAGTGACTTAAACAGTGCGAAAAACTGGGGAATCGTGGATCTGTTCGGCGGCGGAATGATAACAGGCCTGATCAAGCATTCCAAGATGAACAATGCGCAGAGCCACATGGAGCAGGCGAAGTATGACCTGCAGAGATTCAGCAAGGAACTCGGGGACGTAGCAGCTTATATCAGCCTGGACTTTAATACGGGAGATTTTCTGAGCTTTGCGGACTATTTTTTTGACGGCCTGGTGGCGGACTGGCTGGTGCAGGACCGGATCAACAGCGCCAGAGCGCAGGTGGACGAGGCGATCCGCAGAGTGCAGAATGTTTTGGGCAGGCTGTGAGCAAAATCTGCATTATGAAAACAGGCGGGAGGACTTGAAAATATGGAACATAAATTCTGGCACAGCGGACAGGCGGACATACAGGCGATAACCGACGAGTACAGAGGAATACATACCCCTGCTGACTTATACGATGCCCTTTCCGATATCTGGTGCGCAGATACCTGCGCGCCGAGGATGAGGCAGAACTGGACGCCGGAGAATAAAACTCTGGGGCAATGTTCGATCACGGCGTTTCTGGCGCAGGATATCTTCGGCGGGAAAGTATACGGCGTGCCGCGCTCCGGCGGAACTTACCACTGTTATAATGTGATCGGAAACTGCAAATTTGACCTGACGAGCGAGCAGTTCGGAGATGAAGTTCTGGTATATGAAGGAAATCCGGAACAGTTCCGGGAGGTTCATTTATCAAAGGAAGAGAAGAAGCTGCGGTACGAGTATCTGAAGGAACAGTTGAGAGAATGGACGGCAAAACAAAGAATATATTGATAATATGCCGAATGCTGGCGGTTGCAGGGTATCTGAAGACGCCAAAGAAAGAATTGCAGGCAGACGGCACATATCTGTGCGAGGTTTCTATTCCGAATAAAGAGATAGCCGCAGTCTACAAGAGTGAGATCCTGTCTCATTTGCTGCAGATCGGGGCGATCACACGGATGACGGCAGATAAAATAGCGGAGAGCATCTATGCGAATGATCTTAAGAAGCTGCAGCAGGCCATTACGGAATATATGGATAGATCGGTCAGCTTTTATGACGCCGGTGCAGAAGGCTTTTATCATGGGCTGGTTCTCGGCCTGGTTGCCCTGATAGATGATCAATATAAAATCAGGTCAAACAGAGAATCCGGTGACGGAAGATATGATATCAGTCTGATTCCCAGAGACAGGATACATCCCGGGATTATCATGGAATTGAAATGTGAGAATGGGTTGACAGCAGAAAAATTGGATACGTTGTTGGCGGAAGCGTTGGATCAGATCAATGAGAAACGGTATGATGCGGAAATGCGCGGTGACGGCGTGGAGAATATCCTGAAACTTGGGATCGCTTTTTCCGGCAAGAAAGTAAAGATAAGAACGGAAAAACACAGTGAGACATCTGAAATACAGAAAAATATATATACGAAATAAAAGGAGGCTCCCGGCAAATGCAAACCTGGTACTATGAAGTAGTCAGCATCGACGGCGATTACGCGAATTTAAAGAGAACGGATATAGAATCCGAGGATTTAAAGCTGGTGGCAAGGGCGCTGCTCCCGGCGGAGATCGTGGAAGGCACAAAACTGAAATACGAGATGATGCAGTACGAAATGATCTGAATGATCCACAGACTGAAAGTCATCCCCGGAAAAAACGGAAAAAAGTCAGATAAATGCGAAAAAACGGCATAAAAATTCCTCATTTACCCATAATATATTAAGAAATTATAAAAATTATAAATTGTTAGCACTCACTATTGACGAGTGCTAACAAAAGTGGTATAACACAGTTATAACAAAAAACAACAACAGCTTATCAAGCTGCTACACATTTATAACAGGTAAGGAGGAAAAGATCATGTTATTACCGAGAACAAACACATTAAACAGCTTTTTTGGAGAAAATTTATTTGATGATTTCTTTGAGGACTTCGCGCGGCCGGCAAGGAGCGCCGCAAGGTACGGCACCTCCGCAGGCATTATGAGAACGGACGTCAAGGAAAGTGATGCCGGCTATGAATTGGATATCGACCTGCCGGGCTGCAAGAAAGAAAATGTGAAGGCGGAACTGAAGGAAGGCTATCTGACCATCAGCGCAGAGACAAACCAGAACAATGACCAGAAGGATGACAACGGAAAATATATTCGCCGTGAAAGATATTACGGAACCTGCAGCAGAAGCTTCTATGTCGGCGAGGATATCACCCAGGAGGATATCAAAGCGAAATTTGAGGATGGCATCCTGAAGGTGTCCATACCGAAAAAAGAGGCGAAACCGGTCATTGAGGAGAGCAGATATATCCCGATCGAAGGATAAAGGGTTCGGAACAGGAAAGATGAAAAAAGGATGTCAGTTTATCTGGCATCTTTTTTCATGGGGAAAAGTATTGTCATAAATGAGATTGCAATAAAAAGAATTAAGGTGTATGATAAAACAGTACAGTGCTTATAAATACGATATATATAAGTACGTCTGTAATCGGAGGTTTGATATGGGGCAGTATTTTGAGTGGAAGAAAGAGTATAATATCGGGGTGGATTCCATTGATAAGGATCATCAGCAGCTTTTTAGAAGTATTAATAAGCTTTTTACTTTCAGGGAAGAGGAAAAAGACAATCAGTGGCTGTGTGAGGAGGGCATCAAGTTTTTCAAGCAGCATGCGCTGAAGCACTTCAAAGATGAAGAAGAGTATATGTCATTGATCCATTATGAAGGGTTGAAGAAACATGTTCAGATACATAGAGGGTTTCAGAATAATACGCTCCCTGCGCTGGAGCGGGAACTGAGGGAGGCGAATTACAGTCTGGAGGCGGTGGACCACTTTCTGGGTGTCTGCTCCGGCTGGCTGATCGGCCATACAATGACGGAGGACATGGCTCTTACCGGGAAAAATATGAGGAAGTGGGAGAAGCTTTTGCCGGAGGAAGAGCTTTCGGCTATGAAGAAAGTGATCGCACAGCTCGTGTTTGATATGTTCCATCTGGAGGCGCAGCTGATCAGTGATGTGTACAGCGGGGAGAAGTTCGGAAACGGGGTATATTACCGCCTGATCTACGGAACAGCTGATAAAAAGCAGAAACTGCAGATTTTCCTTGTTTTTGAGGAGAAGCTGCTCATCAATACGGTCGGAAAAGTTCTGGGGATCCAGACGAACAAGCTGGATATGCTGCTGATCCATGCGGCGAGATATACGACACGGCAGTTTGTGGGGAGGGTTCTGGAGCAGTTCCCGTCCATGGAAGCGTATGAGCTGAAGGAGGAAAATCTGCTCTCCTATGAGCAGTTCGAAAAAATACTGAAACAGGAAACGATGCAGGTGAGCCTGCTCTATAATACAGGGGGCGCCGGATATTTTGCATATTGTGTGATCGCTCCCCATCTTCTGGAAAGCGGCATGGGAGTGCCTATCGAGGCAGATAACGCAATGGCCGAGGTGGAAGAGTACCTGAAAAAGCGGAATGAAGAGGAAGAGGAACATAAGCCGAAAGTGCTGATAGTGGATGATTCGAAGACAATACGGTATGTGATGCGGGACCTTTTGCTCGAGGATTATGAGGTTACGCTGGCAGAATCCGGTGTTGCGGCGATCAGGGCGATCACGTTAAACAGGCCTGATCTGGTTCTGCTGGATTATGAGATGCCTGTCTGTGACGGCGCACAGACACTGGAGATGCTTCGGTCGGAAAAATCCTTTGAAGATCTGCCGGTTATTTTCCTGACAGGGAAGGCGGATCCGGCAAGTGTGAAAAAGGTAATGAGTCTGAAACCGGCGGGCTATCTGCTGAAATATTTGAAACCGGAAGAGATCAAAAAGGAGATCAAAGGATTCTTCGAAAAGAAAAAGGCATGATCTTACAGGGAGAGTAGGGGAAGATGAACCTCCCCTACTCGATTTTTTTATCAGATGATTTTTTCCGATACTGGCTCGGGGATATCCCGTAGTAATTGCGGAAAGCCTTGCTGAAATAGTGATTGTCTTTGTATCCGAGCCTCTCCGCGATATCCAGGATCTTGATATCCGGCTTTTCCAAAAGTTCTTTTGCGCGCTCCATCCGCAGCTTCAGCACATATTCATAGATCGTGTAGCCGTATCTGGCATGAAACAGCTTGGTGAGATAAGTGATGGAAAAGAAATACTTTTCCTCGAACATGGTGATCTTAAAATTCTGGCAGTAGTTGCTGTCGACATACTGCTTGATGATCTCCACCACCTCCTCGGGGGAGATATTTTCCTCCGACGGGGCGATGTCATGCTGAAAGACCGTCGTCGGATCGATCCTCAAAATAGCTTTCTCAATAGCCTGATTCAGCTCTTCCTCCACGATGGGCTTCAGAAGGTAGTCGCATGCGCCGTAGCGCATCGCGTGCCTCGCGTAGGAAAAGTCGTCATAGCCGCTGATGATGATGAACTGGCTTTCCGGAAATTCCGCCGCGGCGAGTTCCAGAAAAGAGCAGCCGTCCATGACGGGCATGTTCATATCTACAAAGATGATCTCGGGATGCAGTTCGCGCATGGTGCTTAAGCCATCCTTTCCGTTGCTCGCCAGGGCGGGCGGTTCGATGCCATATTTTTTCCAGTGTCCCAGTTTGCTGACTGCGATCCGCACCGGTTTTTCGTCATCGATGATCAAAGATTTATACATGTGTTTCTCCTTTTATGGCAGGCAGCGTGAGAATGACCTCCGTGTAACTGCCTTCTTTTGAAGTGATCTGCATAATGGCGGGATCGTCGTAGAGGAGCTGCAGACGGATATACAGATTGGCGAGGCCGATGCTCTTTGCCGCGCTGTTCGGTTTTTGGGCGGCAAGATTTTGTTCCAGATTTTTCAGTTTTGCTTCCGGTATGCCGCAGCCGTCATCCCTGACAAGAAGGATGAGCTTGTCCTCTTTCAGCTTTGCGCTGATGTAGATCGTGATCTGGCCGGTACTTTTGCCGGTTCCGTGGATGATGGAATTTTCCACCAGGGTGTGCAGGCTGACTTTGGGAACCAGAAATTCTTCCGTACCGGGCTCGATCTCCTTTTTGAAGCGGAGGACATCGGCCCTGCGCATCTTCTGCAGGAATATATAATTCGTGACATATTCCATTTCCCTTTTCAGGGAGACGAGATCACCGTCCTTGATCGTATAGCGCAGGTTGGAGGCGAGCGAAGTGATCATCCTGTGGATCTGAAGCTGATCGTTCACCAGTGCTTCGGTGGAGATCGCCTGCAGCGTATTGTACAGAAAATGAGGATTGATCTGTGCCTCCAGGGCGGTGATCCGGGCATTTTTTTCGCTTAACTCGGCCAGATAAGTCCGATTGATCAGCTGGTCGATCTGGGAGACCATGGAGTTAAAACTGGCGGAGAGTTCCGTCACTTCCTTGTTGCCGCCGGCATGCAGGGAAGTGTGGAAATCCCCGTCGCCGGTTTTGCGCATTTTTTCCGCCAGCGTTTTCAGAGGGGCGGTGAGAAAACGCAGGAGCAGGAATATGGTCGAGATGGCGAAGAACCAGATCAGGGCGCCGCTCAGGATAATGGAAGCCCGGATATCGTCAAACTGTGAGTCGATATAGGAGAGCGGTGTGAAACAGAGAAGATGCAGCCCGGCGGCTTCGCTTTCCGTGCGCACCAGAAGGTAGTCTTCTTTCTCTATTTTTACGGTATCATACCCGTCCTTGTGTCTGGTGACGCCAGAGAGCGCGTTGGCGAGCTGTGTGCCATCTCCCAGAACATCAGTATGGTTAGAGCAGATCAGCTCGTCGTCCGTATTTAAGAATACTAAAATCTCATGGTGTTCAGAGTGATTTGCCAGAAACTGCTTCAAATAAGAATTATTCAGTTTCAGGCGGACGATGG
This sequence comes from [Clostridium] symbiosum, assembly GCA_021769625.1. GTDB lineage: Bacteria > Bacillota > Clostridia > Lachnospirales > Lachnospiraceae > 1XD8-76. The sequence goes on from JAETSN010000001.1 coordinate 64,571, forward strand.
ACTGCTGCTTTTTTCCTTTGACCTGGAATAGAGAGTGGTAATACGTGAAAAAGGCGGGGGAATCCGCCGGTTCAATATAATGGTGCATACAGCTGTCGGCACATTTCTGCACCGCCTTGTCCACGTCGAAGGCGGGCGCCTCCTGCACGACAATGCGCTGCTGCCCGGCAGTGCGCCCGACGGACAGATTCTGGTTGATCAGGTAGAGCTCGTATTCCAACAGATCGCTCCTTGTGTAATAGTAGTAATACATCTGCTGCCGCACATAGGAGAGCTGATCCTGCGACAGAGGGTTTTTCTGGTTGATGATCCGGGTAAATTCCGAGTCATAGTAGGGCTGGATGCAGAAATTCGCTAACAGCACGAGATACTGATCCAGATTTTCATTCTCCATCTGCAGGAGTTTGGAGGAAAGCTCCACCTGGTTCAGAATGGACTGATTTCGAACGGAAGTATAGTTATTATATAATAAAATAAAAATAATGAGGCTGGTGGTAAAAAGGATAAAAACTGCCAGTTGAGCCCAGAGGGAAATGCGGTTCAATATGGATTTTAGTTTTGACGTAATTTTCTGAAGCATATCGGCGCCTGTCAGCACATGAAAAATGGTTGTGCAAAAATTTCGAAAAGGTGTAAAAAAACAAACTATGGACATCTTTCACTATACAATATAACGAAAAAATGAGCAATAGAAGGAGAAAAATTATTCAAAATATTACAACAAATTGTTTGGAAATTTCCATTTAAATTATAAAATGCAAAAACTATAATGGAGAAAAGCTGCAGGGGAAGGAGGATCTTCCCAGCATGATCAATGAGAGGAGGGAGCGTATGAAACGAAGGACGAAAGAAAATCTGGAAACAGTATTGTTTTCCCTGCCGGCGGTCATCCTGGTCTGCCTGATGATGTATCTGCCGTTTGTACTGAGCGGGTACTATTCGCTGACAAAGTGGAATGGGATCTCCAAAGACGCGGTTTTTATCGGGATGGAAAACTTTAAATCCATTTTGGTGGACAGCGGGGACTTTATGGGTTCTCTGTGGTTTACCGCAAAATACACGTTTGTATTTGTGATCTTTTCCAATGTCTTTGCGCTGATGCTGGCGGTGGTACTGACGAAGAAATTCAAGGGGGCGAATTTCTACCGGGGGATCTTCTTTATCCCTTACATCATGAGTATGACGATCGTGGGTTTCATCTGGAAATTTATCTTTACCAGCGGTTTTGAGAAACTTTACGAGCTGACGGAGATGGGAGTCTGGAATTTAAGCTGGCTGGGGGATTCCAAACTGGTGTTTTACGCGGTGGCTTTTGTGGGGGTGTGGCAGTCCCTCGGATTTTACATCGTGCTCTACATAGCGGGGCTTCAGGCGGTGCCCCACGATGTGCTGGAGGCGGCGACGGTGGACGGTGCGACCGGAAGCCAGAGATTTTTCAAGGTGACGCTGCCGCTTCTAGGACCATCCTTTACGACCTGTATTTTCATGTCTCTGACGAACGGGCTGAAAGTTTTCGATATCATCCTGGCGCTCACCAAGGGCGGGCCGGGGACGGCGAGCAACTCGGTGACGATGCAGATCTATAAGGAGGCTTTTACCAACAACAATTACGGCAGGGGTTCGGCGGAATCCATTCTGTATTTCCTTTTTGTGCTGGTGGTGACGCAGGTCGTGCTGAAGTTATTTAACCGAAAGGAGGTAGATCTGTAATGACTCTGAAACAGAAAAGGATGATCAGTAAGATCATCATGGTGATCTGTCTGACCGTTGTGGCGGTGATCTATATCTATCCGGTATTCCTGATGCTGATGAACTCCTTCAAACCTTTCGGGGAGATCATCGCGAACGTGCTTGCGATGCCGAAAAAGCCGAATCTGGAAAACTATACTTATGTGATCGATAAGATCAAATACGGCAAACTGTTCTGGAACAATGTGGTTATCACCGTGATCGGGCTGATCGGCATCGTGGCTTTCTCCTCGATGGCGGCGTACATTCTGGAGAGAAGGAACAACCGCTACACCAGATTTGTACATACGCTGGTGATCACCCCAATGCTGATCCCGTTCCAGGCGATCATGATCACGCTGCTCAAGTCCATGAATGTGCTGCACTTATCCGGCAGCAAGATCGGGCTGGGCATCCAGTACTGGGGGTTTGGCGTGCCGATGGCGACGTTCATCTTCTTCAATTTTATGAAGACCATACCCAGAGAGCTGGATGAGAGCGCCAAAATTGACGGGGCATCCACGTTCCGCACCTTTGTTTCGGTCATCTTTCCGCTGCTCAAATCGGTGACGATCACGGTCATCGTGCTGGATGTGATGTGGATCTGGAACGACTTTCTGCTGCCGCTTTTGATGGTGAACAGCAGCAATGAGACGAAAACGCTGGTGCTGGCGGCGTACACCTTTGTGGGGCAGATGAACACAAAGTGGAATTACGCGCTGACTGCCATGACATTGGCGATCGTGCCTTCCGTTGTCGTATTTATCCTTCTGCAGAAATATATCGTGGAAGGCGTTGTAGCAGGTGCTGTGAAGGGCTGACTACCCTTTTTGCATAAACATAATATATTTATCAACAAGCCCCATAGGGGGAGAAGGAGGAAATAATGAAAAAGAAACTACTCAGTGTATTACTTTGCGGCCTGATGACGGCTTCTCTTTTGGCGGGCTGCGGCTCTGCGGCGTCCGAGGAGGCTCCGGCACAGGAAGCGGCGCCGGAAGATGCGTCCGGCGAGGAGGCGCCCGCGGCATCGGAGGAAGCACCGGCATCGGATGAGGAGGCGGAAGTGTATATGTTCATCGCTTCGCCGGAATATGCGGATGCGATCAACGAACTGATCGATGCCTACAAGGAAGTGGCGCCCAATGTGACGATCAACTATGAGACGACCCAGAACGATTATCCGACCCTGCTGAAGGCAAAACTGAACTCCGGTGAAGTACCCGATATTTTCTCGTCCACATCCGGCAAGGAGATCGATGTCTACAAGGAATACTCTCAGGATCTGACAGGGGAAGCTCTGACAGAGACCATGTCCGACGCAGTGAAGGGTGTTATGGCGTCACCGGAAGACGGCAGCGGGGTATACGGCATAGCGATCAAGGGCAACTATTTCGGCATGATCTACAACAAGGCGATCTTTGAGGAAGTCGGAGTCGAGATGCCGAAGACGCTCAATGAAGTGGAAGCGGTATGTGAAAAACTGCAGGCGGCGGGCTATCAGCCGTTCACGACAGGCTTTGCGGAGTGGTGGGTATACAAACATGTTATGCAGCACTTCGAAGATGCGGCGGCGGCAAACGCGGGCATGACAACGGCGGAACTGATCGCTTCTTTTGAAAAGGGAGAGGCGAAGATTTCCGATTACCCGGAACTGTACGACAATTTCTTTGACTTTATCGACCTGGCGGTAAAATACGGCGATTCCAAACCTTTGGAGACGGCGCTGGACGGCGAACTGTCCGCATTCGGAACAGGCAAGGCGGCTATGATCGTAGGACAGGGCGCATGGGTCGAGGCAGACCTTCTGGCGATCGATCCCGAGCTGCAGATCGGTTTTGCAGGTTATCCTGTGACAGGCGATGCGAAACAGTCTCAGGTGATCGGCGGCGCGGATCAGGCGCTCCGCATCAACAAGGATTCCGCCCAGCTGCAGGCAACCCTTGACTTTGTAAACTGGTGGTACACATCCGATTACGGCCAGGCATGGTTCACGGATGTGGCAGGCGTGGTGCCTCCCGTAAACTCCACACAGGAGAGCGAATTCCAGGTGATACAGCAGGGCGATGCGCTGTCTGCATCCGACGGAGCGGCGACGCTGGCGATCTGCTATTCCACAGACAGTTTCCATCAGGTGTTCGGCGAGACCATGCAGGCTTATATCGCAGGTGATATGACGAAGGACGAAGCATGCGCACAGATCGAAGAGCAGTGGGCGGCTATTGATGGCGCAGAATAAATATGGTAAAATGTAACTGATTTCGGGGCACGGTGTGAACCACCGTGCCCTTTTTGAACGCAAGGGCTGAACTGTTATGTTGCCTGGGAAAGGAGAGAACATGAAATTTACGGAAGGGTATTGGCTGAGGAGCGAGAGGATAGCGGCATCCTACGCTTCCCAGGGATTTTATGCGAGGGAAACGGAGGAAGGGATGCAGGTGGTGCTGCCGGAACATGTGATCAGAAACCGCGGGGACGCCATGAATCTGTCCACGATCACGCTGGATTTTACGGCTTTTGCAGAAAATAATATTCTGGTGACGGCAAGCCACTATGAGGGCTTTAGATCGGAGGAGGCGCGGACACCGCTGAAGAGAGAAAGACCGGAATTTTCAGTGCGGATCACCGACGAGGAAGCGGTGATGGCCTGCGGTGCGGTGACGGTGAGGCTGGACCTCGAAAACGGCAGTTACCGGTTCGAGGCGGGCGGAAAGGTGATCACGGAATGCGGCTTCCGCAATCTCGGATATATCCGCTGCGACAAAAAGCCGAGCACCATGTTCCCGGAGGAGAACTATCTCTCCGACCTCTATAAACCGTATATGGTGACAGAACTGTCATTAAAACCCGGGGAAAGAGTCTACGGCTTCGGGGAACAGTTCACCTCCTTCACCAAAAACGGACAGGTGGTGAATATCTGGAATGAGGACGGCGGCACATCGTCCCAGATCGCCTATAAAAATATTCCGTTCTATATGACGAACGAGGGATACGGCATCTATGTGGACCACACGCTGCCGGTGTCCTTCGAGGTGGCGAGCGAGAAGGTGGAGTATGTGGGCTTCTCCGTGCCCGGCGAGGTGCTCCGGTATCACTTCATCTACGGTCCGACGCCGAAGGAGGTTCTCGTGCGCTACACGGATATGACGGGAAAACCGGCGCTGCCGCCCGCGTGGAGCTTCGGGCTGTGGCTGACCACTTCCTTTACCACAACTTACGATGAGGAGACGACCAGTTCCTTCATAGACGGGATGGCGCAGCGGGATATTCCGCTCCGTGTCTTCCACTTTGACTGCTACTGGATGAAAGGGCTGCACTGGTGTGACTTTGAGTGGGATGAAAAGGCCTTCTCCGACGTGCCGGCGATGCTGAAGCGCTACAAAGAGGAGAAAGGGCTGAAGATCTGCGCATGGCTCAACCCTTACGTGGCGCAGGGGACGGCTTTCTTTAAAGAAGGCGCGGAGAACGGCTATTTCCTGATGCGGAAGGACGGAAAGGGCATCAAGCAGACCGACCACTGGCAGCCCGGTATGGCGGTGGTGGACTTCACCAATCCGGCGGCGAAGAAATGGTATCAGGACAAACTGCGCGGCATTTTGGAGATGGGCGTGGACTGCTTTAAATCGGATTTCGGCGAGAGGATCCCCATCGATGTCGCCTATCACAACGGGGCTGATCCGCTTTCCATGCACAATTACTATGCTTATCTGTATAATCAGGCGGTATTTGAGGTGTTGAAGGAGGTAAAGGGGGAGAAGGAAGCCGTTTTATTTGCGAGGAGTGCGGCGGCGGGATGCCAGCAGTTCCCGGTACACTGGGGAGGCGACTGTTCCGCGAGTTATCCGTCCATGGCGGAAACCCTGCGGGGCGGCCTGAGCTTTGCGATGTCCGGTTTCTCGTTCTGGAGCCATGACATTTCGGGGTTTGAGCAGACGGCAACCCCTGATATTTATAAGAGATGGGTTCAGTTCGGCTTACTGTCGAGCCACAGCAGGCTGCACGGTTCCACCAGCTACCGGGTGCCCTGGCTGTTCGATGAGGAAGCCTGTGATGTGCTGCGGTATTTTGTGAATCTGAAATGCAGGCTCATGCCCTATCTCTACGGACAGGCGGTGATCTCCCATGAGACCGGTATCCCGATGATGCGCCCGATGGTGCTGGAATTTTCGGACGAACCGGGGATGAAAGATCTGGACATGCAGTATATGCTGGGAGACAGCCTGCTTGTGGCGCCCGTTTTCCGGGAGGACGGGAAGGCGGAATACTATCTGCCGGAGGGGATCTGGACCCATCTGCTCACCGGCCAGGGCAGAGAGGGCGGCTGCTGGTGTGAGGATACTTACGACTATTTCTCACTGCCGCTGTACGTCAGGGAAAATACGCTGCTCGCCGTCGGAGACAACGACAGGCTGCCGGATTATGACTATGCGGAGCATGTGAAACTCTGTCTGTATATGTTGCATGATGGGCAGAAGGCGGAGTGTGCGGTGCCGGATACAGATGGGAACATTGTCCTTGCGGCGTCTGCGGCGAGAGAGGGCAGCCGGATCACTCTGAAGGTGGACTCTTTGGAGAAACATCCGGTCTTTGTGCTGACGGGGATCAGGAAGGTGAAAGAGGTGACGGGCGCGGAGGTTGAGCTGCGGGACTATGGGCTGGTGGTTACGCCGGATGGGACGGAAATGACAATCCAGTGTTAATGAGGGCGGACGCGGGTAAGAACATAAAATACTTCGTCGCCACGCTTGCGCCGGCTCTGTTCTTCAAGAGCCTGTGAAAGAACGCAGCGGACACTAAGCTCGTGAGGGACCTCGCTAAGTGCCGGCGTTTTTCAAAGGGCTCCTTAAGTATTTTATGTTCTTACCCGCTGACTGAGGTGCTGACTGAATGACATTGGGCATGAAGAGAAACTCAAAACCGCAGAGTGTGTAAATTTAGAAAAAGGATATACAGGGATCCCGGGGCGCGGAGAAAAGGCGGTCCGGGATCCCTGGAGTGATGAAAAAGAAAACGACAGGAGTGTCATATTATGGATCTGGAGAAAAGAATTGATATAGAGGAAAACGGCATTTATGTCGTTTTCGGGATTACAAGACAGAATCGGATAAAGTTGCTGCATTTTTCTGCCCTGCCCTTTCAGGAGGAGGAACTGTGTTTTCCGGAAAAGGAAGATGCGGAGCGGATGCTGGAGGAGGGGTTTCAGCCGGTGCAGCTAGGGTTTTCCGGTTATGACAGGCCCTATGAGCGGCATGGCAACAAATATGTGGTGACGGCGCCGGGCTGCAGCCTCAAGTTTGCGGGGATGGAGGATGAGAGGAATGAGAATGGGAGGCTTCTTATTATAAGACAGTATGATGAGGGATCCGGCGCTTATGTGGAGAGTTTTTACCAGTTTTATGACCGGACCTGTATGGTCAGGACCTGGCAGCAGGTGACAAACAAGGGAAAAGAGGAGCAGACGCTGGAATATATATCCACGTTCAGTTACAGCGGACTGGGAAAAAGCTGCGGCGGGAGGGCGCAGGAGAAGCTGTCTATGCTGATCCCCCACAACGGCTGGCAGAAAGAGCTGAACTGGCGGAAATATACCCTGCATGAGCTTGGCATGCCGGACATGCAGCGCACGGTGTACAAGAGGAGCTCCAAGACCGTTGAAGTGTACAATACCGGCAACTGGTCCGCCAAGGAATATTTGCCGATGGGATGTCTTTTGAACGAAGAGTCGGGGGAGGGGATGATCTGGCAGATCGAGCACAACGGCTCCTGGCACTATGAGATCGCGGATCAGAACGATCATCTTGTCTTAAATATCAGCGGTCCCACGGAGATCCAGTCCCATTTCAGCAGACAGTTAAAACCGGGGGAGAGCTTCACCTCCGTGCCCGCAGCGGTGGGCGTTTTCGGGGGATGCGCGGACAACGGCTTCGGGGAGCTGACAAAGTACAGAAGGCGGATACGCCGGAAAAATGAGGACAACGAAAAGCTTCCGGTGATCTTTAACGACTATATGAACTGCCTGTTCGCCGACCCGACGACTGCGAAGGAGCTGCCGTTGATCGACGCGGCGGCAAAGGCAGGCTGTGAATACTTTGTGATCGACGCGGGCTGGTACGCGAAGGGCATCTGGTGGGATGCGGTGGGCGAATATCGGGAGAGCAGGGAGCGGTTTCCCGGCGGCCTTAGGGAAGTGACGGACTATATCAGGAAGAAGGGGATGATCCCGGGCATATGGCTGGAGATCGAAGTGATGGGGATCAACAGCCCGAAGGCGAAGGAGCTGCCTGAGGAGGCGTTTTTTGTGCGGCATGGAAAGCGTGTCTACGACAGGAGCCGTTTTCAGCTCGACTTCCGCCATCCGGCGGTGATCGAGCATGCCGATGAGGTGATAGATCGGGTGATCCGGGACTACGGCGTGGGCTATATCAAGATGGACTACAATATCGAGCCGGGGATCGGCACGGAAACGTCGGCGGACAGCTTCGGGGACGGGCTTTTGCAGCACGAGAGGGCTTACCTTGGCTGGCTGGATAAGGTGCTTGAGCGGCATCCGGATCTCGTGATCGAAAACTGCGGGAGCGGCGGCCTGCGCATGGACTACGCGCTGCTCTCAAGATGCAGTATCCAGTCCACCAGCGATCAGGAGGATTATCACAGTTATGCCATGATCGCGGCGAACGCGCCCACGGCGGTAGCGCCGGAGCAGGCGGCGGTCTGGTCCTATCCCTTAAAGGATGCGGGCAGGGAGGAGTGCATTTTCAATATGGTGAACGCCATGATGCTCCGGATCCACCAGAGCGGGCATCTTGCGGAGATCTCGAAGGAGGGCTACGCCTTGGTGAAGGAAGGGATCGACTGTTATAAATCCATGCGGGAGGACATCCGCCGTGCCGTGCCTTTCTGGCCGTTGGGACTGGCGAAGGCGGAGGATAGCTGGCTTTGCCTCGGACTCTGGAATGAGGAAAGGCAAAGGGGATATCTGGCACTCTGGAAAAGGGAGGGGGAAGAGACAGAAAAGGAGATTCCGCTGTTCCCGGACAGCTTTTTTGCCGATATAAAGAAAGACATGCATGTAACCCAGATCTATCCGAAGGAGGAAAAGAACTGTCTGAAATGCTGTGACAGCCACACGATGACCGTTGTTTTCCCGGAAAGGACAATGGCGAGGATATTCCGGATCGGGTGATGTGCGGCTCTGCTTTTCATCCCTGACGGTGCGTGTGTGAAAAATGAAAATGTCGCCTGCCGGATGACCTTTTTTCCCTGTGAAATCTGTATACTGACAATATCAGAAAGAGAGCACAGAACTTTCACAGGGAAAAAGGAGGAAACGACAGATGAAAAAAGGGCTGACAGAACTGGTATTTATTTTGGACAGGAGCGGTTCCATGGGAGGGCTTGAGAGCGATACGATCGGCGGCTTTAACAGCATGATCGAGAAGCAGAAAAAACAGGAAGGTGACGCGAATGTCACAACGGTGTTGTTTGATGACAGGATGGAGACCGTCCACGACAGGTTTGACATACAGATCGTCAATCCGCTGACCGAGAAAGACTACTATGTCCGCGGCTGCACGGCGTTGCTGGATGCGGTGGGAAGCGCGGTTGATAAGATGGCAAATATTCAGAGGCGCCTGCCGGAAGAATGCAGGGCGGAAAAGGTGATCTTTGTGATCACGACGGACGGGCTCGAAAATGCCAGCAGGCTATACAGCCATGCGGATGTGAAACGGAAGATCGAACTGGAAAAGGAAAAGTACGGTTGGGAATTTATGTTTCTGGGGGCCAATATGGACGCGGTGCAGGAAGCGCAGAGATTCGGCATAGGGAGCGATCGGGCGGTGACGTTCCAGAATGACAGCGAGGGGATCGCCCTGAATTATGCGACGGTGGGAGAGACGCTCTGCTGTATGCGGTCTGCAGCGCCGGGAGCCGCGCCTATAGGGAGCGGTTGGAAGAAAAATATCGAGGCAGATTATCAGAAAAGAGGAAAAGGGAAGAACAATGCGAAGGGAAGCCTTTTCGGAAAACTGGGACATTCGGATCGTTCGAAGCGAGCGTAAGTCGGTCTCGCTGCAGATCGATGAGAGCCTAAAGGTCACCCTGCGGGTGCCGGGGCGTTTGTCCGATGCGGAGATCAGGAGGTTTTTGGAGGAAAAATCGCCCTGGATCGAAAAACATATGCAGAAAATGAGAGAGCGGCGGGAAGCGCTGAAGGCGGAGCCGGAGGAGCTTCTCACCGTGGAGGAACTTCGGGAACTGGCGCAGCGTGCGGCAGAATATATTCCGGAGAGAACTGCCTTTTACGCGCCGTTAGTCGGCGTTGATTATGGCAGGATCACGATCCGGAACCAGAGAACTCGCTGGGGGAGCTGCAGCAGCAGGGGGAATTTAAATTTTAACTGCCTGCTGATGCTGACGCCGCCGGAGATCATAGATTATGTGATAGTACACGAGCTTTGCCACAGGCGGGAAATGAACCATTCCCCGCTTTTCTGGCGTGAGGTGGAAAAGGTTCTGCCGGATTATAGGAGACGCCGCAAATGGCTGAAAGACAACGGGGAGAGGATCATGTGCCGGATGCGGACGGGCTGACAAAACAAATTTTTTCAGGCATCCTCTAAAGTCTTTTCGGAAATATCCGATACATTAAGTATAAAACGTGTTATCAAGTGAAAAATACAGGTTGGCACGGGAGCAGATCCATAAGAAGGGGGAACCTGTTATGAAAATTAATCCTTATAATATGCAGGTGCAGCAGGTATACAACACCAAGAAGCCGGGTTCTGTGAAAATGAATGCGGCAGTGGGAAAAGCGGACGGTGTTGTCATTTCCAATATCGGCAGGGAGTTTCAGGTGGCAAAACAGGCGGTTGCGGGTGCCCCGGATATCAGAACCGATATAACGGAACCGATCAGAGCGGCTGTGAATAACGGAACTTATGAGGTGAGCGGTGAAAAGTTTGCCGATAAGCTGTTGAGAGCAGCAGGAGAAATTTGAGAAATGAGGTAATGGCCGGTGGCAAGCTTGATTGAAAATTTAATGGACACATTAAATCGGGAAAGCGATGAATACGAGACACTGGTGGAGTTATCCATGAAAAAGACCCCTGTGGTCATCAGGGGCGATTTAGAGGCGCTGCAGGCGATCACGGACGAGGAGCAGCTTGCGGCAGCCAGGATCAATCACATCGAGAAAGAACGGCGCGATGTGATGAAAGAAATTGCAGGCGTACTTAACACGGATGTTGAGGCACTGAAGCTGGCGGATATGATCCGGATCCTTGAGCGGAAACCGGTGGAAAAGAAGAAGATGGAGGATTGTCAGAACCGGCTGAAAGCGGTGGTGCACCGCATGAAGCAGCTCAACGAGCACAATCTGGAACTGATCGAGAGAGCGCTTGAGATGACGCAGTTCGAACTGAATCTCTATCATTCGATGAAATCCGCACCCGAGACGGCGAACTATAACAAGGCCGCATATAACGACGGTTCTGTTATAGGGACTTCCAGGGGAAGATTTGATGCAAAACAATAACATTTGAGGTGAAAGTATGTCATTATTCAGCGGATTATACGTTGGAACGACGGCGCTTCGCGTTGCTTCCGACGCTTTAAATACAACGGCACACAACTTGTCTAATACAGATACCGTAGGCTACACAAGGCAGCAGGTATCACAGTCTTCACGTCACTATAATATTCTTGCAAATGCAACGGTGAGCACATCGTCCAAAGAGATCGGTATGGGTGTGCGCTATGCGGAAACAAGGCAGGTCAGAGACGTTTTCCTTGATCAGGTATACAGAAGAGAATCCGGCAGGAGCGCTTATTATGAAGTATCATATGAAGCGCTGGTTCATGTGCAGGATCTGCTCGGTGAGAGCGGGGACAGGAACTTTTCCGAGGCGATCTCCGACTACTGGAAAACCATACAGGAGCTGGCGGGCGACCCCAGCAGCGCTGTGACGCAGGGGCTTTTTGTCTCGAAAGCGCAGACATTGATCGAGCGCGCGACGAACGTCTATAAGAGTCTTGTGGATTACCAGAATAACCTGAATAACGAAGTGGAAAAGCATGTGAAGAAGCTGAACGATTACGCGGAGCGTATCGTGGAACTGAATAAGGAGATCGCCAAGATAGAGGCGGGCGGCGTGGAGCATCCAAACGACCTGCGGGATGAGAGAAACTATATTCTGGACCAGATGGCGGATCTGTGCAGTATCTCTTATACGGAAGATGTGAACGGCTACGTTTCGGTTCAGATAGAGGGCGTGGATTTTGTGAAGGGCAACATTCATTACGAAATGATGATGAGTGAGAATGAATACGGATATTATATGCCGTTCTGGCCCCATATCATAGAGAGCACTGTAAACGAGAACGGCGAGAAGGTCTATTCGCCCGAGGAAGTGGCGAAAGGACGCGTGTTCAATCTGGAGAGGGAGATCTCCACTGCCGCCAACACGGACGTGGGAAGACTGAAAGGCATACTGCTCGCGAGAGGCGACCATCCGGCGGACTGCAGCGAGATGGAAAACGCGGAAGAATACGACAGAAAGATAGCGCCCTCCATCATCATGAACGTGGAGGCGGAGTTCGATAAACTGATCAGCAATATCGTAAAGGAAGTCAATCAGATCCTGAAGGACGCGGGATATACGGACGGCAGCGTAAGGCAGGAAGACAAAGATAATATGACGGCGGCAGAATACGCCAATGTGGATGATGCGCTGTTTGTGAGGATCAATACGGAGGGAATGGAAGCCGGGGAAGGCTGGCATATCGGCAATATAGCGGTGAACGATAAATTTCTGCAACAGCCGGCGATCCTGAACTTTGTGACGCCCGACGGGGGGGAAGACCGGGAGACGGCGGAAAAATTAAAAGCCGCTTTTGAGGCGGAAATCTATACGCTGAATCCGAATTCGGAAAAGCGCACCAATTTTGCGAACTTTTACAATGACCTGGTATTCCAGGTGGCGAATACCGGTGAAGTGAATAAGCTGCTTTATGAATATCAGCTCGACACACAGGAAGAAACAGGTTTTGCAAGGGAACAGATACTCGGCGTTTCCTCGGACGAAGAACTGCAGTTTATGATCAGGTTCCAGAACGCCTACAATGTGGCGAGCCGCTATATCACGACACTGAACAGTATGTTAGAGAGTATGATAAATCAGTTCGGCGCATAAAATTCCGGGGAATTGAAATAGGAGAAAAATTATGGCATCAACTTTTGCAGGACTTATGATAGCGGGTTCTGGGCTCAGAGCGGCAAACGCATCGATCAATACAGCGGCAAACAACGTGTCCAACGCGGATACCACCGGTTACAGCAGACAGAAGGTCGTTCAGGAAGCGGCGGATCCCTTACGTGTTTTCGCAAGCTACGGCTGTGCTGGCGCAGGTGTAAAGACGCTGGCGATCGAGAGGATCAGAGACGAATTTTACGATATAAAATATCGTGAGAACGAGACGAGTTACGGGGAATACAGCACAAAGAATTACTATATGCAGCTGATCCAGAAGTATTTTGAGGATGATGAGAAATCAGGCTTCAAAACCATATTTACCAATATGCAGGTGAATGGGATACAGGAAGTCCTGAAAAATCCGGGAGATGCGACCGCAAAGAAAGACTTTATGGGAACCGTGGAAAAACTGGTGGAATATTTCAATACATCTGCCAAGAATCTGGAGAAACTCCAGAAGGACGTCAATGACGAGGTCAAGGTAAGGGTGGAGAAGATCAACGCGATTTCCAAGGAGATCCAGACCCTGAACAAGCAGATCAACGTCATCGAACTTTCCGGCAGCAAGGCCAATGAGCTGCGCGATAAGAGGGATCTGCTGGTGGATCAGTTATCCGAGATCGTGGATGTGGAGGTATCCGAGACACCGATCTATGATACGAACGATCCTGACAGGGAAACCGGGGCGCACCGCTATATGGTAAGGATCGCCGGCGGACAGCCGCTGGTGGATAATAATACCAGAAACGAGCTGGAGTGCCGCGCGAGGGAAGTAAACAATAAAGTCAACCAGAGCGATGTGGCAGGCTTATACGATATCTACTGGGTGGGCGGCGATATGTTCAACACAGCCAACTCCCAGATGGGCGGCGCATTGGCGGGGCTGTTGCAGCTCCGGGACGGCAACAATGGAGAGAGTTTCTACGGCAATGTGGCAGCGGGCGGACTCGGCACCACGACAGTGGTCGGTGAGGCGCGCCAGACCGTTAAGATCAGTGTGACGGCGGAATATCTGAAAGATCTGAATAAATGTAATCTGGCGGAGGGCGGCACCGTCAATATCGGAAACAAACTCTACAGATACGACGGCTGGTCCTTCGAGAGAGATGAGGACGGAAACTACAGCTATACGCTGACATTGGCCAAAGATGAGAAGATCGACATCAATATAGACGGTAAGCTCGCATCCGTGGGCAGCAGCATCGACTATCAGGGCGTCCCTTACTATATGGAGCAGATGAACGAATGGCTGAGGCTCTTTTCCCAGTCGGTCAATTCCATTCTGGAATCGGGATATACGGATGACGGAAAACCGGGCTGTCCGCTGTTCACATCGGATTATCCGGACAGCACGGAAGGACTGTTTGACGGTGAATATACATATACGGATAAAAATGGCGTTACACAGACTTCAAACAGCAGGGACCTGTTTTCGGGAAACATTGATCCGGATAAGAAATATGTGGTGTCCTGTCAGGATGACAGCTACCTGCGGATGACGGCAGGCAACTTTGCGATACTGGATTCTCTCAGAAAAGATCCCGAACTGTTGGGGGTGAAGACCGAGCCGAACCAGACGGACGGGGAGTCCCAGTATGATAATATGCAGCTGGTTTTAGATACCATAACCGATGAGAAGAAACTGAGTTTCCGCGGGGCGAGTGCAGGGGAGTTTCTGACCTGTGTGCTGGGGGATATCACGCTGGCGGCAGGCAATGCGGAAATTTTTGAGGAAAACTATGCGGGACTGCAGAGGATGCTGGATAACCAGAGACTCTCGATCTCCGGCGTGGATGAAGACGAAGAAGCGCTGGCTGTGGTGCACCTGCAGGACAGCTATACACTGGCATGTAAGATGATCTCCACCTTTTCGGAGATCTATGACAGGCTGATCCTGGAAACCGGGGTATGATAAAGCATTTATCGCAGAAAGGCAGGAGGTATTTAGATGCGGATCACAAATAAGATCATTCAGAATAATTCACTTTCCAATATCAATCTGGCAAAAGTGGCGGAGGATGCCAAAGCCAGTCAGGTTTCCTCGGGAAAGAAGATCGTGCGGCCCTCGGACGATCCGATCGTGGCGATCAGATCGCTGCGTCTTCGCAGCAGTGTGGTAGAACTCACCCAGTACTATTCCCGCAATGCGAAAGATGCCGATGCGTGGCTGAAGACGACAGATGACGCGCTGCAGCAGGTGACCGATGTCATCACGGATATGATCAAACAGTACGATAAGGGTGCGAACGAATATCTGACCAGCAGCGACAGAAATATCATTCTGGAACAGTTAAAAGCGCTGCAGGGCGAGGTATACGCCACCGGAGATGCGGACTATGCGGGACGGTATATCTTTACGGGTTACCGCACGGAAAGCTCCCTGATGTTTAAGGAAGATACCCAGAAGGCCTATCAGATCACGGAGCAGTTTACAGCTTCGGATCTGAAGACGAATATGTTTGTGAATACCAGTTATCAGGACGTGGGCGGAGATTGGCATGATCTGGTAAACCTGCAGGAAGGTACACAGACGGATTATGCAGATGTGGAAGAAAAACTGATCGATAAATCGGAGTATCACCGCCTCAGGTTATCCTATAAAGAATGCGATGAAAATGTAACTCCGGTTATTCAGTACCGGAATGCAAAAGGGGTAGAGGTAACGATAGACGCAACGGGTAAGACGGTGGGAGGAACTACTTATTCTTCCGGTAAAATTGTTTGTCGGAAGTCCACGGATGTGCCCAGTCCATATACGGAGATAGAAAATATGGAGGGCGGGGTAATCTATCTCTCTGATACTGGGGAACTCCTGCTCGGAAATAAAGTTTATGAAGAACTTTCTGGCTTGGTGGATGATCCGCTTACAAATGACAAAAATGAAGGCGAGATAAGGGTAACCTACCAGAAATCCGATTTTAAAGAAGGGGATTTGAAACCGGAACATTATTTTTACTGTGTAACGGGAGGAGATGATGGGAAACTTGGCATTACACCGGAAGATCCGGACGGGACGCTGGGAGGAACGGATGCAGATGCCAAGGACAATATCATATACAATCCAAACTATCTGAAAAATGACGTGGACCGTCAGGTGATAGAGTACGATGTGGGATATAATCAGCGCATACAGGTCAATACGATAGCGGAGGAAGCCTTCGATCCTTCCGTTACCAGAGAAGTGGATGACATGATACAGGCGCTGGAGAAGATCCAGAAGATCGAAAATGTGACGGCAACGCTGAAGGGTATGCTGGATAAGGAGAGTGATCCTGCTAAACAGAAGGTCATTCAGGATCAGCTGGATGCGGCGAATAAGGCGTTTACCTATGAAAAAGAAGTGGTGCAGAAGAAGTTTTCCAGTGGGCTCACTGTGATGCAGGGATTTCTGGATGAAGTGAATCTGGCGGTGACGGGTTGCGGCGCAAGGGGAAGCAGGCTGGAACTTGTGAGCAACAGGCTTTCTTCCCAGAAAACCACTTTTGAGACACTGAAGTCCGAGAACGAAGATGTGGATCTTTCGGAGGCGGTAGTACAGCTCACCAGCGCGGAGAATACCTATGAAGCGGCATTGAAAGCGACGGGTAAGATCATGCAGGTAAACCTGATGGATTTCATTTAAACAGGGCAAAGGAGAAGGCTATGGTAATAAAGACCAGAGTATTCGGGGAGATTGAGATAGACGATACGAAGATCATTACATTCAGCAGCGGTATTATCGGATTCCCGGATCTGAAAAAGTTTACACTACTCTATGACGCGGAAAAGACAGGGGGCATCAAGTGGTTGCAGTCCCTGGATGAGCCTGCCTTCGCGATGCCGGTCATGGATCCGCTCTATGTAAAAGAGAGTTATAATCCGGTGGTGGAGGATGAACTGTTAAAACCGCTGGGTGATCTGGATCCGGAGGAGATACTGGTACTCGTGACTGTGACAGTGCCGAAAGACCTGACACAGATGAGCGTCAATCTGCAGGCGCCGCTGATCGTCAATGCGGAGAACAAGACAGGCTGTCAGATCATCGTGGACAGTGAAAAGGATGAATTTCCTGTGAAGTTTATGATCTACGATATTCTGCAGAAAAAGAAAGAAAGGGCGGGTGAATAGAATGCTGGCATTATCCAGAAAGAAGAACGAAGCCCTTGTCATCAACAACGATATCGAGATCACGATTCTCGATATCAGGGGCGATCAGGTGAAGATCGGCATTTCGGCTCCGAAGGAAGTGCCTGTATACAGAAAAGAGGTTTATCTCCAGATTCAGGAAGCCAATAAGGAGGCAATGAACGCGGATAATCTGGAGGCGCTGAAGGATTTATTTTAAGGCGATATTCAAAAAAGTCAGAAGGAGCTGCTTTGTACAAAAAAGCGGCTTTTTTTGAGGAAAATTTTATGCGCGGACTAAAGATTCTGGCCAATTATCCGATATACAGGATAAAGAAATCTATAAATGTTTCACACGGAGGTGATTAAAGTGGCAGCAATAGAACCATTAGGAAGTATCATGACAGTGCAGGCGCAGCCCCTGCAGCAGAATGCAACACAGAAAACAGAACCGGTCAGCACGGATGCGAACCCCACAGAAACTCAGGTAAACAACATTGATCCGACAACGGTATCGGTGGCGGCAGCTACGGATGCGTCTGAGAACAACAGCGAAAATACCGGCAGCAACCAGAAGGAAAACATCGACTATGCTGAGATGACGAAACAGCAGAGTGAAAAGATCAAAAAAGCTGTAGAGCAGTTTAATAAGAATCTGGGCCATTCATCGGCGATATTCGGCATTCACGAGGCAACCAACAGAGTAATGATCAAGATCGTAGATAAAGACACCAAGGAAGTGATCAAAGAACTTCCGCCCGAGAAGACACTTGATATGATCGCCAAGGTTTGGGAGATTGCCGGCATACTGGTCGATGAGAAGAGATGACGGCAAAATGCAGATATCCGGACAGGATATGGATGCTTTACAGACGTGAAACAATCGAACATAAAGTGTATCTGCGGAGAATCTGCAGAACTCAAATGGAGGTAGGACAACTATGACTATCAGAATTACCGGCATGAATTCCGGTCTCGATACGGAGGCGATCATCAACGAACTGGCCAGCGCCCGTTCCGTAAAGGTGCAGAAGATCGAGAAAAATCAGACAAAACTGAGCTGGAAGATCGATGCCTGGAAAGAACTGAATACAAAAATCTATTCTTTGTATTCCGATGTGATCAGCGATATGCGTTTTGACTATGCGTATGCGAAGAAGACGACCAAGGTTTCCAATTCCGACGCGGTTACCGTGATGACGGCCGGTGACGCGATGAACGGCGTGCAGTCGATGAAAATATTGCAGATGGCGAAGACGGGTTATCTGACGGGCGCTAAGATTGATGCGTCTTCCGGCGAGAAGCTGCTTGCCAATATGGAAGGCCTGGACTGGCTGAAAGATCCGAATAAGTCCATGTCCTTTAAAGTGACAGTCGGCGGGGAAGAGAAAGAGATCAGGCTGACCGGTTATAATACGATAAATGATGTGGTGGCAAAATTTAAAGAGGCAGGTCTGGAAGCAAAATTCGATACCGCATCGAGCCGTTTCTTTATTACGTCCAAAGAGACAGGGGAGGCGGCTAACTTTACGATGTCTCCGTCCGTTCGGGGAATACCGGAGGGATTACAGGAAATACCGAGAACGTGGGATAAACTGAGTGAGTCTGAGAGAGCGGAATGGGAGAAAGAGTGGAATGAATCTACTGACAAGGATAAATGGGCGGATGCGGAGGCCATGTATAATGCAAACAGAGATGGGATTATACAGGCAAATAATGAAATTATAAAGAAAAATGCGGAAGCCAACAAGAAGTTAGGACTGCTGGAAGTGCCGCCTGCCTGGGAGGATTTAGGTGATACAACTGGTTTGAACGAGGCCGATTATAAGGCAAACAGGGATAATATTATAGCAGCGAACAACAAGATCATAGCAGAAGAGGCTGCATCCACAAGTGAATTTACATCTGTATTAAAAGGCCTCGGACTGCTGACTAAGGATCTGGCAGATCAATATGGCGTAACATTAGAAGCAGACAAAGCCGCGAATATGATTAAAGGTCAGGATGCCATCATTGAATTAAACGGTGCGACCTTTACATCTAAAACGAATACCTTTGAGATCAACGGTCTGACGATGACGGTCCATAAAGAGACGGATGAAGAGATCACTCTGACCACAGAGCAGGATACCAGCGGCATCTATGACACGATCAAGAACTTCATCAAGAAGTACAGCGAACTGATCAATGAGATGGATAAGCTCTACAATGCGGAGAGCGCATCCAAGTATGAACCGCTCACCAAGGAGGAGAAGGACGCACTTTCCGATACAGAGGTGGAAGAGTGGGAGAAGAAGATCAAGGAGTCATTGCTCAGAAGAGATACCACCCTGTCCAGCGTGTCTTCCGCGTTGAAGGAGGTAATGCTGTCCACCAGTATTGCCGGAAAAGACGGTACGACAATATCGCTCTCCTACTTCGGGATCGAGACGCTCGGCTATTTCAAGGCGAAGGATAATGAGAAGAGTGCTTACCATATCAACGGCGATCCGGATGACACAGATGTCAAGAATTATGAGGATAAGCTGAAAAAAGCTATTGCCACAGAGCCGGATACTGTGATAGAATTCTTTAAAAAGCTGGCAAATAATCTGTACGATACATTGGAAGATAAGATGGCGAAGACAGATTACAGCAGTCCGTTTACCGTATATAACGATAAACAGATGGCATTGGAACTGAAAGAGTACGACAGCAAGATCGCGACAGAGCAGAAGAAGCTCAATGACTACATAGACAGGTGGTATGAGAAGTTCTCCCAGATGGAGGTGGCGCTGGGTAAGCTGAATTCTCAGCAGAGCAGCATCTCCAGCCTGTTCGGCTGATCTGCCAGCGGAGACTGCAGGGTTTTGAATGCGCCTGATGTAAGTGGAGGAAAAAGAAATTGAGATCTATGAACCAGTACGCACAGTACAATAACAGTAAGGTCTTAACTGCTTCACCGGCGGAACTGACACTGATGCTTTATGACGGGGCAATTAAATTCAATAATATAGCCATTATGGCGATCGAGAAAAAGGATATCGAAAAAGCTCATAATAATATCGTCAAGGTTGAAAAGATCATCAACGAGTTCCGCGCAACGCTGGATTCCAAGTATGAGGTGTCCAAGGATTTTGACAGGGTATATGTATATATGCTGGAAAGGCTTCTGGAAGGAAACGTAAAAAAAGATCCGGCTATTCTGGAAGAAGTTAATACGCATCTTCGGAGTATGCGGGATACCTGGAAACAGGTGATGGAAGCGAATAAACCCCAGAAACAGTCGTAAAAGTTTGTGATCACAAAATGGCTATGCAGCGGCATGGCCATTTTTTACCTTATAGGAAAGTCCGTCGTCAGACGGACATGGAATCAGTAAGGCGAACTTGTTCGCTATTTTATAAAGCGGTACCTGGCATGAGTATGCACATATTTTTACAGGCAGGTGTATCAGGAGAAAGGAAAGGATTGGATGGATACGTATTTGGATATGCTGCAGGACAGCCTGAAGAAGAAACTGGAGATTCTGAATAAGATCATGGCGCATCAGGAAAAGGAATCCGGCATGTTGAAAGAGAACATGGATATGGAGGCTTTTGATAAGAGCGTCAATGATAAAGTGGCTCTTGCGGAGAGCATTGATTCGCTGGATGACGGTTTTGAGCAGGTGTACGACAGAATACGGCAGGAAATGATCGGCCATAAGGAAAAATATGCCGTTCAGATCAGGGCGCTGCAGGATCTGATCGCCGAGATCAGTGAAAAAAATGTACTGATCCAGGCGGAGGAAAACCGGATCAGGCTGGAAGTGGACAATTATGCAAAAAGAGAGAGCATTGCCCTGAGACAGAAGAGGAATAACGGAAAAGCGGCGCGCAGCTATTATAACAACATGAAAAAACTCAATTATGTGGATTCGCAGTTTATGGATAAGAAGAAATGATGAAAAAACTCAGAGAGGCTGTTTTTAGCCTCTCTTCCATAATCTGAGTGTTTTTAGAATTTTTTTCTGCTCGTCTGGCGAATAGCCCTGGAAAATGCGGAGCAGCTCCGTATTCATAGCTTTGTTTGCTTCCTGAGGGGTACGGTCTGTAAAACCGGGTTCAAGAATTTCATCGATAGTCACATTGCAGAGTTTGGAATAATAAAGAAGAACCCGAAGATTCAGTTTAGCACGATTGTTTTCCAGATTGCTGACAAAAGCAACTGTACAATCCAGATCCTCTGCCACCATTTCCTGCGTGTAGCCTTGCTCTACGCGGAGTTGTTTCATTTTTAAACCTACTTTTGCAAAATCCAGTTCACTCATACGCAAAAACTCCTTCTTCATTTATAGTTAGATTTATTTTATTATATTTTTGAGAAACAGGCAAGCCATAACTTATTTTTTATACAAAAAAGTAGAAAGGAAAATGAATAAGATGCATTATGATTATCTGATCGTGGGTGCCGGTCTGTTCGGCAGCGTGTTTGCCCATGAAATGAAAAAAAGAGGAAAGAGATGCTGTGTGATCGATAAACGGGATCATATAGGAGGAAATATCTATACGGAAAAGCGGCTTGATATTTCGGTGCATTGTTACGGGGCGCATATTTTCCATACTTCGAATAAAGATATCTGGGACTATATCGGCCAGTTTGCGGAGTTTAACCATTATATCAATTCGCCGGTTGCGGTTTACAGGGATGAACTTTATAACCTGCCTTTTAATATGAACACTTTCAGTAAACTGTGGCATATCAAAACGCCGAAGGAGGCAAAGGAAAAAATAGCGGAGCAGATAGCGGAGCTGTCGATCGAAGAGCCGAAAAATCTCGAAGAACAGGCGCTCTCTCTGGTCGGCAGGGATGTCTATGAAAAGCTGGTAAAGGGGTATACGGAGAAGCAGTGGGGACGGGACTGCAGGGATCTCCCGGCATTTTTGATCAGGCGGCTTCCGCTTCGCTTTACCTATGACAATAACTATTTCAACGATCCTTATCAGGGCATACCGAAGGGGGGCTATACAAAGATCGCGGAGAAGCTGCTGGAGGGGATTTTGGTGGAGACCGGGATCAGTTTTGCGGAATTCCGGAGGAAGAGGACGGATGTTACCTACGATAAACTGCTCTATACCGGCATGATAGACGAATATTTCGATTACCGGCTGGGGGAGCTGGAATACCGTTCCCTGCGCTTTGAGACGACAGAGCTGCCGGATCAGGACAATTATCAGGGAAATGCGGTGGTGAATTATACGGAGAGGGAGATCCCTTATACGCGCATTATAGAGCATAAGCATTTTGAATTCGGGAAGCAGCCCGGCACGGTCATCACAAAGGAATATCCGGCGGAGTGGAAAAGGGGGGACGAGCCCTATTATCCGGTGAATGATGAGAAGAACGGCCGGCTTTATGAGGCGTATCTGGAGCTTGCAAAACAGGAGAAAAATATCCTGTTCGGCGGAAGGCTCGGGCAGTACAGGTATTATGACATGGATAAGACGATCGAGGCGGCGCTTAAGATGGTGGAGAGTGAAGCGTGAACGCTGTGATCGCTTATGCTGGAGGGTGTGATGCGGCCGCTGTCAGAGAAGCGGTGATCGGCGGGGCGCAGGATGCCCGACGGATGTTTCCCCTGCGTCCGGCCTAACAGTAGTAGTTGAACAACATTCCGGTATAGTTGCTGGAGAGGTAGGGAGTCGGAAGATTATGCCCCGGATTCTTATAGGCAACCACCGTTTTATCCACATATTTCATGGGATTTAACGAAATCTGGTTCGTTTTGCGGAAGATCTGCTGGGTAAAGTTTTTTACCACCTGAAATTTATCGTCCGCATCACCGGAGTGGATCGCCGTGGAAAGCTTTGCCCGGTCCACATCGATACTGCCGTCCTCCTGCACGTTTAGACCGATCAGGGAAAGATTATCTTTATAGAGGGAGGCGATCCCTGACATTTCTCCTTTCAGTTTACGTGAACTGTTCTGAGAGGTCTTGAAATGATCCACAGCACTGAGAAAACTGTTATAGCTTCCCGCGAGCTGCGCCACATTGTCGGCAAGCGCTTCGTAATCTGCCTTAAGGCCGATAGAGGCGACCCGGTTTTCATCAGAACTGACGCCATGAAGCTGTATCTCGTAGGATTTATCCAGTGTGAATTTATTGGAAGAAGCCTCTCTCGGTTCCCCGTTTATCGTAAATGCGGCGTTGGATGCATTGTGGGAAACGAAATCAAGTCCAAGGTAGGAAACCATTCCGGACGCTTTGCTGGTATTTTCGTCGGAAACAGAAAAAATCCTGTTTTTGCCGGGCTTTAAACCGGTCGCTTCCGATTCTATATGGAGAGAGGAAGTGCCCTCCTCGCCGTCTATGACTTCCGCTTTCAGCCCGATGTGGGAATTGTTGATCAGGCGTCCGAGGCGGTCCTGAATATTGCGGTTGGTCTCGCCGTCCCGGATCGTGAACTGGAATTCATAGTTCATATCATTGATATTGATATCAAAAGAGTAGGTGTCCGGGGGCAGGGCGATCCGGGAATCGTTTTCCAGAAAGCTGCCGAGGTTCACCTGATTCGATGCAAGGGCCTGCACCTCGATATCCAGTTCCGGAACCGTACTGCTGGTGGACATATCGCCGATAAAGGAAGCGGTCACCAGATCTTCATTGCTGGAATAAGCCGCTTTGCGCTCAAGCAATTCCCTGCTGTCCAGGTTGCCGCCGAGGGAAGCAAGTTCCATATTGAGGCCTCTGGCGTTTTCTTTGAGGCCTACCGCAAACTGTGCGGACTCCCGCCTGTTGGAGATCATATACAGAGGGGATTCTTTATTGAGTCTTATCATGGAATTATAAAGGCTGCGAAGCTCACTCCGCTTATGGGCATCGTATTTGCCGGCGTTTTTCGGAGTATATGCAGTCAGATAATAATTATAGATATTATCCTGAATGGCATTATAAGCCATAGTGTCCCCTCCTTTCTTCCTTGAAATCGGGTGTATAAATCCGTTTACACTTTTTAGATATTTTATCACTTTTTAAAACATGTTACAATTATTATCGGTTAATTTGAAAGGATTTTTAAGGGTTTTTCCGAAAAAGGATTGACGAATTTTCTTTCTTATGTTATAGTTGCAGAACGAGATGAGATTCAGGTCTTTTTTTTATGCTCGAAATGACGCTTGGAGGTGGAAAAATGCGTACGAGAATAACACTGGCATGTACGGAATGTAAACAGCGCAACTACAATACAACAAAGGATAAAAAGACGCATCCGGACAGAATGGAAATGAAGAAGTATTGTAGATTCTGCAAAAAGCATACGTTACACAAAGAAACAAAGTAATTTAAGCTTTACAGCAGTAAGAAACGCATCGAAAAGATGCAAAATGAACTGACCGCGGGTTTTTGTGTGCCCGGGAAGGAGTAAAAAATGGGAGATTCCTCAAAGAAAGGAAACAAAACAGGATTCTTTGACGGTGTAAAAGTTGAATTCAAGAAGATTTCATGGCCCGATAAGACGTCTATCATCAAACAGACAGTTGCTGTTGTTGCCATTTCTCTTGCGTTGGGAGTCATTATTACCATATTAGATTTTATCGTACAGTATGGTGTTAGTTTCCTGACGATGTAACAAGGAGTAGGCAGACTTTGCTGAAAGGATTCGTCTGTGGATCTGTGCGCAGATGACAACGGGAGTGGAGAGTATATGGCAGAAGCAAACTGGTATGTGGTGCATACTTACTCAGGATACGAGAATAAAGTAAAAGCCAATATTGAAAAAACCATTGAGAACAGAAATCTCCAGGAAGAGATTCTGGAAGTGCGCGTACCGATGCAGGATGTGATGGAAATGAAAAACGGCGTCCGCAAGACCGTGCAGAAAAAGATGTTCCCCGGATATGTTCTGATCAACATGGTTATGAATGATGATACGTGGTATGTTGTGCGGAATACAAGAGGCGTGACCGGTTTCGTGGGCCCGGGCAGTAAGCCTGTGCCGCTGACGGAAGCGGAGATGAAACCTCTTGGCATCAAAGTGGATAATATTACGATCGACTTTGGAGAGGGCGATACGATCGTCGTAGTGGCAGGTGCATGGAAAAACACGGTGGGCGTTGTCCAGAAAATAGATTTTAATAAACAGGCAGTGACCATCAATGTGGATATGTTCGGCAGAGATACACCTGTTGAAATCAGCTTTGCAGAAGTTCGGAAGTTTAATTAAAGCCGCGGACATTTTCGCGGGAAATCAGTATGGTTGGGACAGTGGGAGTCATAAAACGACGCTGACCACAATTTATTATAGGAGGTGCCATTATGGCAAAGAAAGTAGTAGGATATATTAAATTACAAATCCCTGCTGGTAAAGCTACACCAGCACCGCCGGTTGGTCCTGCACTGGGACAGCACGGCGTGAACATCGTTGAATTTACAAAACAGTTCAACGCGAGAACAGCGGATAAGGGCGACCTGATCATCCCTGTTGTCATTACCGTTTATGCGGACAGAACATTCAGTTTCATTACGAAAACTCCGCCTGCAGCCGTACTGCTCAAGAAGGCGTGCAACATCAAGTCCGGTTCCGCAACACCGAACAAGGCGAAGGTTGCAACGATCTCCAAAGCTAAGGTGCAGGAAATTGCAGAGATGAAAATGCCTGATTTAAATGCCGCAAGTCTGGAGGCCGCTATGAGCATGATCGCAGGTACAGCCAGAAGTATGGGCATCACAGTAGAAGATTAAGGGGGGAACGACAATGAAACATGGTAAGAAATATATGGAAGCAGCAAAGCTTGTTGACCGTGCCGTTCAGTATGACCCGACTGATGCAGTGGCTCTGGTAAAGAAAGCGGCAACAGCTAAATTTGACGAGACCGTTGAAGTACACATCAGAACAGGCTGTGACGGCCGTCATGCGGAACAGCAGGTACGTGGCGCGGTGGTACTGCCGAACGGAACGGGTAAGACCGTGAGGGTTCTCGTATTCGCGAAGGGTGATAAAGTGGCGGAAGCGGAAGCGGCAGGCGCTGATTATGTGGGCGGCGACGAGCTGATCCCGAAGATCCAGAACGAAGGATGGCTGGATTTCGACGTTGTAGTGGCAACTCCCGATATGATGGGCGTTGTGGGACGTCTCGGTAAGGTGCTCGGCCCGAAAGGACTTATGCCTAACCCGAAAGCCGGTACGGTGACTATGGATGTGACCAAGGCGATCAAAGATATCAAGGCAGGTAAGATCGAATACAGACTGGACAAGGCGAATATCATTCACTGTCCTGTAGGTAAGATCTCCTTCTCCGAGCAGCAGCTGATGGAGAACTTTGACGCACTGATGGGCGCGATCCTGAAAGCGAGACCGAGCGCACTGAAAGGCCAGTATATCAGAAGCGTGACGCTGGCATCTACAATGGGCCCCGGTGTGAAGGTTTCTGTGGCAAAATTAGCATAACATGAAGAAGGGCGCGGCGATGGCTGCGCTCTTTTGAAGTTTTTGGAACAAGTTATTGGAGGCGGACGTCGGGATGGAAATGAAATTCTCCGTCGCCACGCTCTCGCTCCGTAAAAAGCGTAGCGGTACTAGGCTCGAAAATACCTCGCCAAGTGCCGACGCTTTTTAAGGGGCTCCTTGAGAATTTCATTTCCATCCCGACTGATTGTGGCACCAACTGGATATATGGTTGCAGGCGTATTGTGTGATAATATGTTTTGAGTTGGATTGGCTTATTATATGTTGGGTATATGTTTGGGAGTGGGAAATATTTTTGTAAGGATTTGGAATGTATGGTATGATGTTAGTAGCGATTGGTTGGACTTGATGGGGCTTTTTTGACATGGGGAAAAAGAAGAGTAAGAAGAAAAAGAATAGCGGGAGGAATTTCGGGCGGGCTTTTCTGGTGACGCTGTTTATTACTTTGTTTGCCGGAACTGCGGCGTTATTCCTTGTGATGTCTCTTGGAGCGGAGGGAGAGACGAATCCGGAGGCGGAGCGTGAGGAAATCTCGGAAATCGCGGAGGTTGAAAAGGAGGATATTCCGAAGAAGGCTGTCGGTAAGGATCCGGAACCCAGGAAGGCAGAGGTGACAGGAATGTCAGAAATTTCGGGGGAGGAAAAAGTGCCCGGAGAGGAAGATGACGGCTTTGATGAGAGCGGCTGTATACGGAATGAGAACGGCAGGATCCTTGTGAAGAAGCAGGAGACTGGGAACGATGAGGCGATCCTGCTGTTTGCCGGGGATATCCTGTTTGATGACAGCTATACGGTGATGGTCACTATGCGGAAGAGGGGAAGCATCAGGGCATGCTTTTCGGAGGAGACGCTGCGGGAGATGGAAGAGGCGGATATCTTCATGCTGAATAATGAGTTCACCTACACGAACCGCGGGGAGCCGACGCCGGAGAAGGCATATACTTTCCGCGCAAAGCCGGAGAGCGCGGCGATGCTCCATGAACTCGGGGTGGATATCGTTTCCCTCGCCAACAATCATGCCTATGACTATGGCGAAATTTCCCTGCTGGATTCCCTTGCCACGCTGGAGGGGATCGATATGCCCTATGTCGGGGCGGGACGCAATCTTGCGGATGCGTCCGAGACCGTATATTTTCAGGCGGGAAATCAGAAGATCGCTTTCCTGTCCGGCACCCAGATCGAGAGGCTGACGCCTCCGGATACGAAGGGGGCGACGGAAACCGCACCGGGAGTATTCCGCTGTCTGACGGAAAAAGAGATCTTTGACAAAATAGCGGAAGCCAAAGAGAACAGTGACTTCGTGGTGGTGTATATCCACTGGGGCACGGAAAAGACTGACCAGCTCGACTGGGCCCAGCCCGGCATGGCAAAATCGCTGGCACAGGCCGGCGCAGACCTGATCATCGGAGACCACCCCCATGTCCTGCAGCCGCTGGCGAACGTGGAGGGCGTTCCCACGATCTACTCCCTCGGCAACTACTGGTTCAACTCCAGCACCTTAAATACCTGCCTCGTGAAGGTAAAGGTGAAGGACGGCGAGATGCAGAGCTTCCAGTTCCTCCCCGCCAGACAGTCAAACTGCTACACACAGCTCCTCTCCGGCGCGGAGAAGGACGCTGTGCTGGAGTATATGCGCAGCATTTCCGGGACGGTCACGATCGATGCGGAGGGGTATGTGACTTTTTAATTTTTTCCTTGACAATCCCTCCCGCATATGCTACCCTGAAAAAGGTCCTTGGGACCGTGCCGAAGACAGCAGGTGCCGGAGAACCGGCATAAGGACAGCCGCCTGCCGAGGAAAAGTCATAATAATGAACTTTTGCCTTCCTGTCTTTGGAAGGCTTTTTTATTCGGCGTAAAATCTAAAAGGAGGTAGAAAAATGGCAAAGGTTGAACTGAAAAAGCCTATCGTAGACGAGATCGCCGCGACCATTAAAGACGCGCAGACTGTCGTACTGGTCGATTACCGCGGACTTACGGTTGAGCAGGATACGATGCTCAGAAAACAGCTTCGTGAAGCGGGCGTAGGCTACAAGGTTTATAAGAACACATTCATGAACTTTGCGTTTAAAGGAACCGACTGCGAAGGACTTACCAACCTGTTGGAAGGCCCCAGCGCTATGGCTACCTGTGATACGGATGCTACAGCGGCAGCAAGAGTTCTGTGCAAATTTGCGAAGACAGTACCCGCACTCGAGATCAAGGGCGGTGTGGTAGAAGGTACTGTGTATGACGCAAAAGGGATTGAGCAGATTTCCAACATTCCTTCCAGAGAGGAACTGTTGTCCAGATTGCTTGGCAGCCTGCAGTCACCTGTCACGAACTTTGCCCGTGTTCTGAAACAGATCGCGGAGAAGGACGGGGAAGCAGCACCGGCAGAAGCGCCTGCGGAAGCAGCAGAAGCGCCTGCAGAGGCATAAACTGAAACCGAAACAGAATAAAACAATTATAAAGAAAATGGAGGAAAATAATCATGGCAAAAATGTCCACACAGGAAATTATTGATATGATCAAGGAAATGTCAGTAATGGAAATAAATGAACTGGTAAAAGCATGTGAAGAGGAGTTCGGCGTATCTGCAGCGGCAGGCGTGGTAGTTGCAGCAGCGGCAGGCCCGGCAGAAGCGGCTGAGGAGAAGACAGAGTTCGACGTTGAGCTGACAGAGATCGGCGCAGAGAAGATCAAAGTGATCAAGGTTGTCCGTGAGGCAACCGGTCTTGGCCTGAAGGAAGCGAAGGAAGCAGTTGAGTCCGCTCCGAAGGTACTGAAGGAAGCAGTTTCCAAGGAAGAGGCTGAAGAGCTGAAGAAGAAACTGGAAGAAGTAGGAGCAAAGGTTACTCTGAAATAATCTCTACGAAAGATAACGCCATCTGTCCGGCTGCGGGCAGGTGGCTTTCGCTATTTTATAAAAAATTCTTATTTTTTTTCTTGACGGGCAAAATCAGTTTGTAGTATACTGGATAATGCACTATTGTGGTGAGGTATGCTTTTTCGTGCCCAAAATACCGTAAAATAGGCAATAAAATAGAGAACGGGGTGAATGTTGATGGAAAAAAACAGAATACGTCCGATGGCTTCCGGGAAACAGATACGTATGAGTTATCAAAGGCACAAAGAGGTTCTGGAAATGCCGAATCTGATCGAAGTCCAGAAAGATTCCTACCAGTGGTTTCTGGGCGAAGGTCTGAAGGAAGTCTTTGATGATATTTCTCCGATCACGGATTACAGCGGGCAGCTCAGTCTGGAGTTTGTGGATTTCGAGCTATGTAAAGATGACGTTAAGTATTCTATTGAAAAATGCAAGGAGAGGGATGCAACCTATGCAGCTCCCCTGAAGGTGAGAGTACGTCTTTACAATAAGGAAAAAGAAGAGATCAGCGAACATGAAATCTTCATGGGAGATCTTCCGCTGATGACGGAGACGGGTACTTTTGTGATCAATGGTGCCGAGCGTGTTATCGTCAGCCAGCTCGTCCGTTCCCCCGGTATTTACTATGATATCACAAAAGCGAAATTTGGTAAAGAATTATATGCCTGCACGGTGATCCCGAACCGCGGCGCATGGCTGGAATATGAGACCGATGCAAACGATGTGTTCTATGTTCGTGTCGACAGGACAAGGAAGGTGCCGATCACGGCGCTGATCCGTGCCCTCGGCGTGGGTACGAACGAAGAGATCATCGAACTTTTCGGTGATGAGCCGAAGATCCAGGCAAGTATCGCGAAGGACCCTTCCACAAATTATCAGGAGGGTCTGTTAGAGCTGTACAAAAAAATCCGTCCCGGCGAACCTTTGAGCGTGGACAGCGCGTCCAGCCTGATCAACGGTATGTTCTTCGACTCAAGACGTTACGATCTGGCGAAGGTGGGCAGATATAAATTTAACAAAAAACTGATGCTGAAAAACAGGATTCGGGGCCGCGTGCTGGCGGAGGATGCCGTGGATATGCAGACCGGTGAGATCATTGCCGCTGCCGGAACGGAAGTGACGGCGGAATTGGCTGATGCGATCCAGAACGCGGCGATCCCGGCGGTATGGATCGTGATGCCGGAAAAGAATGTCAAAGTATTGTCCAATATGATGGTGGATCTGAAAAATTATGTGGATTGCGATCCGAAAGAACTGGGCGTAAAGGAACTGGTATACTATCCGGTTCTGGCACAGATTCTGGAAGAGTATGCGGGCGATGAGGACGCGGTCAGGGAAGCGATCCGGAAAAATGTCCATGAACTTGTGCCCAAGCATATCACAAAGGAAGATATCCTTGCGTCCATCAACTACAATATGCATCTGGAATACGGGATCGGCAACTCCGATGATATCGACCATCTCGGGAACCGCCGTATCAGAGCCGTTGGCGAACTGCTGCAGAACCAGTACCGTATCGGCCTTTCCAGACTGGAGAGGGTCGTGCGCGAGAGGATGACGACTCATGATGCGGAGAATCTCTCCCCGCAGGCGCTGATCAATATCAAACCGGTGCAGGCGGCGGTGAAGGAGTTCTTCGGCTCCTCCCAGCTTTCCCAGTTTATGGATCAGACAAACCCGCTCGGTGAATTGACCCATAAAAGACGTTTATCCGCGCTCGGCCCCGGCGGACTTTCCAGAGACCGCGCCGGATTCGAGGTGCGTGACGTACATTATACACATTACGGACGTATGTGTCCGATAGAGACGCCGGAGGGACCGAACATCGGTCTGATCAACTCTCTGGCATGTTATGCGAGGATCAATGAGTACGGATTTGTGGAGGCACCCTACCGCAAGATCGACAAGAGTGACCCGCTGAATCCGAAGGTGACGGATGAGATCGTCTATATGACGGCGGATGAAGAGGATAACTACTATGTGGCACAGGCCTCTGCGGCGCTGGATGATGACGGATATTTCATAGGAAAGAGCGTTTCCGGCCGTTATATGGAGGAGACGAAAGACTATCCGAAGAGGCTGATGGACTACATGGACGTATCCCCGAAGATGGTATTCTCCGTGGCGACCGCGCTGATCCCGTTTTTGCAGAACGATGACGCGCACCGTGCGCTGATGGGCTCCAACATGCAGCGTCAGGCAGTGCCGCTTCTGTTCCCGGAGGCGCCTGCCGTGGGTACAGGTATGGAGCAGAAGGCAGCGGTGGACTCCGGTGTCTGTGTGGTGGCGAGAAAGAGCGGTACGATCACTTATGTCTCCTCGAGGATCATCAAGATGGTCTGCGATGACGGGGAACCGGATGAGTATCATCTGACAAAGTTTGTGAGAAGCAACCAGTCCAACTGTTATAACCAGAAGCCTATCGTGAAAAAGGGTGACCATGTAAGTGCGGGTGAGGTGATCGCGGACGGTCCTTCCACTGCGCAGGGCGAGCTGGCGTTGGGTGAAAATCCGCTGATCGGCTTTATGACCTGGGAAGGATACAACTACGAGGATGCCGTTCTGATCAGTGAGAGACTGGTGAGGGAGGATGTGTATACTTCTATCCATATCGAGGAATATGAGGCGGAAGCCCGTGATACAAAGCTGGGTGCGGAGTGCATTACAAAGGATGTGCCCGGCGTCGGCGACGATGCGCTGAAAGATCTGGACAGCAACGGTATCATCCGTATCGGTGCGGAGGTTCGTGCCGGCGATATTCTGGTCGGCAAGGTGACGCCGAAAGGTGAGACGGAACTGACGGCGGAGGAGAGGCTGCTGCGCGCGATCTTCGGCGAGAAGGCGAGGGAAGTGAGGGATACCTCCCTGAAGGTGCCTCACGGCGAATATGGTATCGTTATCGACGCGAAAGTATTCACAAGAGAGAACGGTGACGAGCTTTCTCCCGGTGTGAATATGGCGGTGCGCATCTATATCGCGCAGAAGAGAAAGATTTCCGTGGGTGATAAGATGGCAGGACGCCACGGCAACAAGGGTGTTGTTTCCCGTGTGCTGCCAGTGGAGGATATGCCCTATCTGCCAAACGGCCGTCCGCTGGATATCGTGTTGAATCCGTTGGGCGTTCCTTCCCGTATGAACGTGGGACAGGTACTGGAGATCCATCTGTCTCTGGCGGCAAAGGTGCTCGGCTTTAATGTGGCGACACCGGTGTTCGACGGGGCGAAGGAGATTGATATAGAAGATACTCTGGAGATGGCAAATGATTATGTCAACACAGAGTGGGAAGAATTTGAGGCAAAGTATAAAGATGTCGTGCTGCCGGAAGTCATGCAGTATCTCTATGATCACAGAGATCACAGGGCTCTCTGGAAAGGGGTTCCGATCACCAAGGACGGCAAGGTAAGGCTTCGGGACGGCAGAAGCGGGGAATATTTCGATGCGCCTGTCACGATAGGCCATATGCATTACCTGAAACTGCACCATCTGGTGGACGATAAGATCCATGCCCGTTCCACGGGACCGTATTCCCTTGTGACACAGCAGCCTCTGGGCGGCAAGGCACAGTTCGGCGGCCAGAGGTTCGGTGAGATGGAAGTGTGGGCGCTGGAAGCTTACGGCGCATCTTATACGCTGCAGGAAATACTGACTGTGAAGTCCGATGATGTGGTGGGCCGTGTGAAGACCTACGAAGCGATCATCAAAGGAGAGAATATACCGGAGCCGGGTATTCCTGAATCCTTCAAGGTATTATTGAAAGAGCTGCAGTCCCTGGGACTGGATATCCGTGTGCTGCGAGAGGACAATACCGAGGTTGAAGTGATGGAATCCGTTGATTACGGTGATACGGATTATCATTATGAGATGGAAGACAACAAGAACTACAGCCAGGAAGGGGAGTCTTTTGACGGGTATCAGACACAGGAATTTACGCAGGACGGCGAACTTCAGAGCATAGAGGATGAGATAGATACGGATGAAGATGATTACTATGACGGTGATGAAGAGTATGTCGAGGATGCGGAGTACGAAGATTCTACCAACTAGCAGCAAACAATACTTTCACATGAAAAATGGAGGGAATCATGGCAGAAATAAAGAATGAAAGTTATCAGCCTATGACATTTGACGCGATCAGAATAGGCCTTGCGTCTCCTGAGAAGATCAGGGAATGGTCCCGCGGTGAAGTATTAAAGCCGGAGACGATCAATTACAGAACGTTAAAGCCGGAACCCAACGGCCTGTTCTGTGAAAAGATATTCGGACCCAGCAAGGACTGGGAGTGCCATTGCGGAAAATATAAAAAGATCAGATATAAAGGCGTAGTCTGCGACAGATGCGGTGTGGAAGTGACCAAGTCCGCGGTGAGAAGGGAACGTATGGGCCATATCGAGCTGGCGGCTCCGGTTTCCCATATCTGGTATTTTAAGGGAATTCCCAGCAGAATGGGGCTGATCCTGGATATTTCTCCCAGAGTGCTGGAAAAGGTATTATATTTCGCCTCCTACATCGTGCTGGATGCGGGGGAGACTGATTTAGAGTATAAGCAGATCCTGACGGAAAAAGAGTATCAGGATGCCAGAGAAAAGTGGGGCAGCAGATTCCGTGCCGGCATGGGCGCGGAATCCATCAAGGAACTGCTGCAGGCGATCGATCTGGATGCGGAAGCGGAGGAACTGAAGGCAGGCCTGAAGGAATCCACCGGACAGAAGAGGGCAAGGATCATCAAACGTCTGGAAGTGGTGGAATCTTTCCGGGAATCCGGCAATATGCCGGAGTGGATGATCATGGATGCGATCCCTGTGATCCCGCCCGACCTGCGACCGATGGTACAGCTGGACGGCGGACGTTTCGCAACTTCCGATCTGAACGATCTGTACAGAAGGATCATCAACAGAAACAACAGACTGAAAAGACTGCTGGAGCTGGGGGCGCCGGACATCATCGTCCGCAACGAGAAGAGAATGCTGCAGGAGGCGGTGGATGCGCTGATCGACAACGGCAGACGCGGCCGTCCCGTCACGGGACCGGGCAACAGGGCGTTAAAATCCCTCTCCGACATGTTAAAGGGTAAATCCGGGCGTTTCCGTCAAAACCTTTTGGGAAAACGTGTGGACTATTCCGGGCGTTCCGTTATCGTGATCGGGCCGGAACTGAAGATTTACCAGTGCGGGCTGCCGAAGGAGATGGCGATCGAGCTGTTTAAGCCTTTCGTGATGAAGGAACTGGTGTCCAAGCAGATCGCGCAGAATATCAAGAGTGCGAAGAAGATGGTGGAGCGTCTCGACGTGCAGGTGTGGGACGTACTGGAGGAGGTCATCACGGATCATCCCGTTATGCTGAACCGCGCGCCGACGCTGCACAGACTGGGCATTCAGGCGTTTGAGCCGGTGCTGGTCGAGGGTAAGGCGATCAAGCTTCATCCCCTTGTATGTACGGCATTCAACGCGGACTTCGACGGCGACCAGATGGCGGTGCATCTGCCCCTGTCCCAGGAAGCCCAGGCGGAGTGCAGGTTCCTTCTGCTCTCACCCAACAACCTGTTGAAGCCTTCCGACGGCGGCCTGGTGGCAGTGCCCTCCCAGGATATGGTACTGGGTATCTATTATCTGACACAGGAGAGACCCGGTTCCAAGGGGGAAGGAAATGCCTACAGAAATATCAACGAAGCGATCCTTGCCTATGAGAACGGCGAATGTACGCTGCACTCCCGCATTAAGGTGAGAGTGACAAAGGAAAATGCCGAGGGGGAAAAGGTTTCCGGTATCGTGGAATCCACACTGGGGCGCTTCCTGTTCAACGAGATCATTCCGCAGGATCTGGGCTTTGTGGACAGAAGCAAACCGGAGAACCTGCTGAAGCTGGAAGTAGATAAGTTAGTCGGCAAAAAGCAGCTGAAACCGATCCTTGAAAAAGTGATCAATATCCACGGCGCGTCCAAGACGGCCGAGGTGCTGGACGATGTGAAGAATCTGGGATATCACTATTCCACGAAAGCCGCGATCACGGTTTCCATTTCCGATATCATCGTGCCGGAGGATAAACAGCAGAAGCTGGATGAGGCACAGGCGGAAGTGGATAAGATCGCCTTTGAATACAGCCGTGGTAAATATACCGATGAAGAACGTTACAGGAGAGTTATCGAAACCTGGGATAAGACGGATGAGATCTTGAAGGAGGAGTCCATGGACTGCATGGATCCCTACAACAATATCAAGATGATGGCGGATTCCGGCGCCCGTGGTTCCAAGGAGCAGATCAAACAGCTCGCGGGCATGCGCGGACTGATGGCGGATACCACCAGTAAGACGATCGAGCTGCCGGTAAAATCAAACTTCCGGGAAGGCATGGACGTACTGGAGTACTTCATCTCTGCACACGGCGGCCGGAAAGGCCTGGCGGATACGGCGCTGCGTACCGCAGACTCCGGTTATCTGACCCGCCGGATGGTGGATGTGTGCCAGGAGCTGATCATCCGTGAAGTGGACTGTTCCGAGGGAGCGGAGGTGCTTCCGGGCATGGTGGTCAGAGCATTCCAGGAAGAGGGCAAAAAGGACGGCGAGAAGAAAGAGGACGTTCTGGAAAGCCTGAAAGAGAGGATCACAGGGCGTGTATCCTGCGAAGATATCTTTGACAGGGACGGCAATGTCATCGTCAAGAGAAACCATATGATCACACCGAGCCGTGCAGAAAAGATCATGGGTGTGGGTGTGGATAAGGAAGGTAGACCGATCGAGGAAGTGAAGATCCGCACGATCCTGACCTGCAAATCCCACGTGGGTATCTGCGCGAAGTGCTACGGCGCGAATATGGCGACAGGCGAGACGGTCCAGGTCGGTGAGGCGGTCGGCATCATCGCTGCACAGTCTATCGGTGAGCCGGGCACACAGCTTACGATGAGAACTTTCCATACCGGCGGTGTGGCAGGTGAGGATATCACCTCCGGTCTTCCCCGTGTGGAGGAGCTGTTTGAGGCGAGAAAGCCGAAGAGGACTGCGATCCTGACGGAGATCGACGGCGTGGTGAGCATCAATGATAATAAGAAGAAACGGGAAGTTACCGTGACGAACACGGAGACAGGGGAGGCAAAGACCTACCCGATCCCCTATAAATATCAGATCAGGGTGGAGGACGGCGATATATTGAAGGCCGGCGACGAGCTGACAAAGGGCGGTTCCATCAATCCCCACGACCTGTTGAAGATCAAGGGCGTCCGCGCGGTGCAGGATTATATGATCAGGGAAGTACAGAAGGTGTACCGTCAGCAGGGTGTTGATATCAGCGATAAGCATATCGAGATCATCGTACACCAGATGCTGAAGAAGATCCGGATCGAGAATAACGGCGATGCGCCGTTCCTGCCGGGCACACTGGTGGATGTTCTGGATTACGAGGAGATGAACACAAAGCTCATCGAAGAAGGGAAAGAGCCGGCTGACGGAAAACAGGTGATGCTGGGTATTACGAAAGCGGCGCTGGCAACGGATTCCTTCCTGTCGGCAGCTTCTTTCCAGGAGACGACGAAGGTGCTCACCGAGGCGGCGATCAGAGGCAAGGTGGATACGCTGATCGGCCTGAAGGAGAACGTGATCATCGGTAAACTGATCCCGGCAGGGACTGGTATGAAGAGATACCGCAACACCAGCCTGGATACGGATAAAAACCTGCTGATGAATCCGGTGGACGCGGAGGAAGAACTCCTTTTTGAAGACGAAGCGAAAGCGGAAGGATCTGAAGAAAACGGCGGGGATGCCGTGATCGATATCAAGGAGGAGCCGGAAGAAGATTCCGGGGAGATGATCGAAGGGACAGAGGAAGAATTCACGGAAGAGACGGAAGAAGAGCTTGAAACCGTGGAAGAATAAAGAAAATAAAATTTTTTGTTGACAGAGCGTCATGAAGTTATTATACTGTAAGTTGCTGTGTAAAAGCTGCTGTTTGAGTTCCTGTTCGGTTAAGATAGGCTACAGGCGGCCGGCAGCTTACAGTTTAACTTATAAACTATACTTTAAGGAGGTGAAACAGAATGCCAACATTTAACCAGTTAGTGAGAAAGGGACGTCAGACAGTTTCCAAGAAGTCCACGGCACCTGCACTGCAGAAAGGCTACAACTCTTTGCACAAAAAGGTGACGGATGTATCCGCTCCTCAGAAGAGAGGCGTGTGCACGGCTGTGAAAACTGCAACCCCGAAAAAGCCTAACTCAGCTCTTAGAAAAATTGCCAGAGTTCGTCTTTCCAACGGTATGGAGGTTACATCCTACATTCCCGGCGAAGGCCACAATCTGCAGGAGCACAGTGTTGTACTGATCCGTGGCGGCAGGGTAAAAGACTTACCCGGTACAAGATACCACATCATCAGAGGAACACTCGATACAGCAGGTGTTGCAAACAGAAGACAGGCACGTTCTAAGTATGGCGCTAAGAGGCCGAAAGCAGGAAAGTAAATTTGTTTACCTTAGGGATCACGACGAAGCTAAGTATAGTGTTGGAATTCTGTGTTAACGTATTGCCAGAAGCAGCCTGATCAAAGGAGGCAAAGGGCAATACTGAAATAGATAGGCAGCACAACACATTAGTCTGCAGTTATCTGCGCATTGTGAGTACCTGTGATTTAATCAGTGACATTCCTGTCAGAAAACGGAAACTGTCACAAATAATTAAGGAGGGAAGAGACGTGCCACGTAAAGGACATATCCAAAAAAGAGATGTGCTGGCAGATCCTTTGTACGACAACAAAGTGGTGACCAAGCTGATCAACAACATCATGTTGGACGGTAAGCGCGGTGTTGCCCAGAAGATCGTATACGGCGCATTTGCCAGAGTAGAGGAAAAGACCGGTAAACCGGCAGTAGAGGTATTTGAGGAGGCTATGAATAATATCATGCCCCTTCTGGAAGTAAAAGCGAGACGTATCGGCGGCGCTACCTATCAGGTGCCTATCGAGGTAAGGCCTGACAGGCGTCAGGCGTTAGGCCTGCGCTGGCTGACAACCTTCTCCCGCAAGAGAGGCGAGAAGACCATGCAGGAGAGGCTTGCGAATGAGATTATGGATGCGGCAAACAATACAGGCGCATCTGTAAAGAGAAAAGAAGAAATGCACAAGATGGCAGAGGCAAACAAGGCTTTCGCGCACTACCGTTTCTAAGGCTGTCATTTGGATTTAGGAGGAAGAAACTTTGGCTGGAAGAGAATATCCGTTAGAGAGAACCAGGAATATAGGTATCATGGCGCATATCGATGCGGGTAAGACTACATTGACAGAACGTATCTTATACTATACTGGTGTAAATTATAAGATCGGTGATACTCATGAAGGTACTGCGACGATGGACTGGATGGAGCAGGAACAGGAGAGAGGTATCACAATCACATCAGCCGCTACAACATGTCACTGGACTTTGGAAGAGTTTACCAAGGTGAAACCGGGTGCGTTAGAGCATCGTATCAATATCATTGATACGCCGGGACACGTTGACTTTACAGTTGAGGTTGAGCGTTCCCTGCGTGTGCTGGATGGCGCTGTCGGCGTATTCTGTGCAAAAGGCGGCGTGGAACCTCAGTCTGAAAACGTATGGCGCCAGGCTGATACCTACAATGTCCCCAGAATGGCATTCATCAATAAGATGGATATTCTGGGAGCGGACTTCTATGGCGCCGTGGAGCAGATCAGAAACAGACTTGGCAAAAATGCGATCTGTCTGCAGCTGCCCATCGGTAAAGAAGACGAATTTAAGGGAATCATCGATCTGTTTGAGATGAAGGCATATATCTATAATGATGATAAGGGCGACGACATCACGGTCACAGATGACCTTGGCGATATGCAGGAAGACGCAGAACTTTACCGCTCCGAACTCATCGAAAAGATATCCGAGCTGGATGATGATCTGATGGAGATGTACCTGGAAGGGGAAGAGCCTTCCGTAGAACAGATGAAAGCGGCGTTACGACTGGCTACCTGTGAGTGCAGGGCGGTTCCGGTATGCTGCGGCTCCGCTTACAGAAACAAGGGCGTACAGAAGCTGATCGATGCTGTGATCGAGTATATGCCAGCTCCCACAGACATCCCTGCTATCAAGGGTGTCGATCTGGAGGGCAATGAGGTCGAGAGACGCGCATCCGACGAGGAGCCTTTCTCTGCGCTTGCATTTAAGATCATGGCGGATCCTTTCGTAGGAAAACTGGCGTTCTTCAGAGTATATTCCGGTACGCTGAATGCCGGATCTTATGTACTGAATGCCACAAAAGATAAAAAAGAGCGTGTGGGACGAATTCTGCAGATGCACGCAAACAAGAGGGCAGAGCTGGATAAAGTTTATTCCGGTGATATTGCGGCGGCAGTCGGGTTTAAACTGACGACAACGGGCGATACTATTTGTGATGAGCAGCATCCGGTCATTCTGGAATCCATGGAATTCCCCGAGCCCGTTATCGAGCTGGCTATCGAGCCCAAGACAAAGGCAGGCCAGGGCAAGATGGGCGAGGCTCTTGCAAAACTGGCGGAGGAAGATCCCACATTCCGCGCACACACAAATCCTGAGACAGGACAGACCATCATCGCAGGTATGGGCGAGCTCCATCTGGAGATTATTGTGGACCGTCTGCTGCGTGAATTCAAGGTGGAGGCTAATGTGGGCGCACCGCAGGTTTCTTACAAGGAGACCTTTACCAAACCGGTGGATCAGGAATACAAATACGCAAAACAGTCCGGCGGACGTGGTCAGTATGGTCACTGTAAGGTGAAATTCGAGCCCATGGATCCGAACGGCGAAGAGACGTTCAAATTCGAGTCCAGCGTTGTCGGCGGCGCGATCCCGAAAGAGTATATCCCTGCTGTCGGCGAAGGTATCGAAGAGGCGGCTAAGGCAGGTATTCTGGGCGGGTTCCCGGTACTGGGTGTGAGCGCAAACGTATATGACGGTTCCTACCATGAGGTGGACTCTTCTGAAATGGCATTCCATATTGCCGGTTCCATGGCATTCAAGGAAGCTATGAAGAAAGGAAATCCTGTATTGCTTGAGCCGATCATGAAGGTGGAAGTGACTATGCCTGAAGAGTATATGGGCGATGTCATCGGCGACATCAACTCCCGCCGCGGACGGATCGAAGGTATGGACGACTTAGGCGGCGGCAAGATCGTACACGGTTATGTACCGCTTGCCGAGATGTTTGGCTACGCCACAGATCTGCGTAGCAAGACACAGGGGCGGGGCAACTATTCCATGTTCTTTGAAAAGTACGAGCAGGTACCGAAGAGCGTACAGGAGAAAGTGCTTGCCACAAAGACAAAATAATTAGAAAAACTCTTGAAAATATCAATAGTTTTGATATAATCAGAAATAGCTGATTGTATAGTTTTGGAAAAAAACATCAATTTTGGAACAAGGTAACAAAAATAAGGAGGACTTTAGAAAATGGCTAAAGCTAAATTTGACAGAACCAAACCGCACTGTAACATTGGTACCATCGGCCACGTTGACCATGGTAAAACAACTCTGACGGCTGCGATCACGAAAGTGCTGGCTGAGAGAGTGTCCGGTAATGAAAAGGTAGATTTCGAGAACATCGATAAAGCACCTGAAGAGAGAGAACGTGGTATCACCATTTCCACCGCTCACGTAGAGTACCAGACAGATAAGAGACATTACGCACACGTTGACTGCCCGGGCCATGCTGACTATGTAAAGAACATGATCACCGGTGCTGCGCAGATGGACGGCGCTATCCTCGTA
The DNA here is from genome assembly GCA_021769625.1 of [Clostridium] symbiosum. Classification (GTDB taxonomy): domain Bacteria; phylum Bacillota; class Clostridia; order Lachnospirales; family Lachnospiraceae; genus 1XD8-76. The sequence goes on from JAETSN010000001.1 coordinate 105,680, forward strand.
GTTGCTGCTACAGACGGTGTTATGGCTCAGACAAAGGAGCACATCCTTCTGTCCCGTCAGGTAGGCGTGCCTTATATCGTAGTATTCCTGAACAAGTGCGATATGGTGGATGACGAAGAGCTGATCGAGCTGGTTGAGATGGAAGTAACAGAGCAGCTTGAAGAGTACGGCTTCACAGATTGCCCGATCATCAAGGGTTCCGCTCTGAAAGCTCTGGAAGATCCCAACGGCGAATGGGGCGACAAGATCATGGAACTGATGGAAACAGTTGATTCCTATATTCCTGATCCTCAGCGTGAAACAGATAAGCCGTTCCTGATGCCTGTCGAGGACGTATTCACGATCACAGGCCGTGGTACAGTTGCTACAGGCAGAGTGGAAAGAGGTACTCTGCACCTGAACGAGGATGTTGAGATCGTTGGTATCAAGGAAGAGACAAAGAAGACTGTTGTAACCGGTATCGAGATGTTCCGTAAGATGCTGGATGAGGCACAGGCTGGTGATAACATCGGCGCGCTGCTCCGTGGTATCAACAGAACCGAGATCGAAAGAGGACAGGTTCTTGCAAAACCCGGCACAGTAACATGCCACACAAAGTTTACAGCTCAGGTTTACGTTCTGACGAAAGATGAGGGTGGTCGTCACACTCCTTTCTTCAACAACTACAGACCTCAGTTCTACTTCAGAACAACGGACGTAACAGGCGTTATCAATCTGCCTGCAGGCGTTGAGATGTGCATGCCTGGCGATAACATCGAGATGACGATCGAACTGATCCATCCGATCGCTATGGAGCAGGGTCTTACGTTTGCTATTCGTGAGGGTGGCAGAACGGTTGGTTCCGGCAGGGTTGCTACTATCATCGAATAAATAGAATTTTTGCGGATTCATTAGTAAAAAGTTAGATTTTATGGGACTTTCTAAGTTGTTTAGGAAGTCCCTTTTTCCTGTCAAGTTAATTTTATTGGAGTTCATGGTTTTCTGATTCCATAAATTATTAGATGTCAATGAAGAAATTTATCATATAAATATAAAGAATAGTGTTGGTTATATCGTATATCGTTTGTATATTAAGTACCGCAATCTGCGCTACGATGATTTTATCTTTATGATGATGAATAAAGGAAATCATATTCCGGATCCTATGATAAGAATGTGATTGCGTTTCCACGTTTTATATGATATTATTTTTGACGGTAAGAAGCTGAGGCTGTTGATTTTCAGAGAGATGCCCGGGGTTTTTTAACGGGGCACACGGTGATCGACAGCAGCGGACACTAGAACGTAGAAGGAGATGGAATATATGATTGACGGCATACGGAATTTAAGCATCAGGTTAAAACTTTATATCCTTATAGGGGTGGCGCTGTTTGGGCTGCTCATTACCAACGGCATTTCATTTTCTCTTATGTGGAAGATAAATGACATGACAAACGACATTGCGACAAGCTGGCTTCCCAGCGTTGATACAGCGAGAGATCTGGCTGCCACCATTTCCAACATCCGCCTCAATGAATTAGGGTATCTAACTGCGATTTCTGATGAGACGGCGGAATCCAGCCTTCAGTACATAGAAAAGGAAAAGGAGGATATGGAAGTCCTTTTAGCCACATATGGGGCATTAATTGATGAAGAGGAACGGGAGTTTTATGATAATGCGACGAATATTTGGAAGCAGTACAGTGAAGCGGATGAAAAAATGATGACGCTGGCCAAACAGGGGAGAACGGAGGAAGCCCGCGCGATTCTGGAGGGCGAATGTGTGGATCTTTATAATTCTTTGAACAATGCGCTCAACGATATTATCGTCTATAATATGGACGGCAGTGACGGTGCGGCGAAGGAAAGCGCCTCTCTTTATAAAATGGCCGTTTTCCTTCTGGCGGCGGTTTTCATTGCTGCAATCATGGCGGGAGTTTTTTTCTCCTTTGTGATCGTACGCCTGATCAGAACGCCGATTGCCGAGATTGAGAATGCCGCTACCAAATTAGCAGAGGGAGATCTGGATGTAGAGATCTCCTATGCATCCAGAGATGAACTGGGTGTTCTTGCCGCTCAAGTGGGCAGATTGATCCACAAACTTCAGGTTATTATTGATGATGAAAATAAGTTCCTTGCTAAAATGGCCGAAGGAGATTTTACGGTGGATTCAATCTGCGGGGAAGAATATACAGGCGCTTTTCTTCCTTTGCTGGTTTCTTTCCGGAGTATTTCGGAAAAACTCAACGACACCATGCTGCAAATCAGCAGAAGTTCCTCACAGGTTGCAGACGGGGCGGATCAGGTATCTAATGGCGCTCAGGCTCTGGCTCAGGGAGCGACCCAACAGGCCAGTTCCGTGCAGGAACTGGCTGCCACTATTACTGAAATCTCCGATAAGGTAAGTCAGAACGCAGAACATGCACGGCAGGCCAGTGCTACGGCCGGCAGTGTCAGTGAAAAAATGCATGTGAGCAAAGAGAAAATGCAGCAGATGGTACAGGCAATGGGTGACATCAGCACCTGTTCCAATGAGATCAGTAAGATCATAAAGATCATTGAGGACATTACGTTCCAGACGAATATTCTTGCCCTGAATGCCACCATAGAAGCCGCCCGCGCGGGCGCTGCGGGAAAAGGATTTGCCGTAGTAGCCGATCAGGTGCGCAATCTGGCAACGAAAAGCACGGAAGCCTCCAAAAACATCTCCGGTCTGATCGAAAATTCATTAAAGGCAGTGGAGAACGGTACACAGATCGCGAATGATACCGCTCAGGCCCTGATTCAGACGGTAAATGATGTAAACGAAATGACAGGCATTATCGGGCAGATTTCAGAGGCCAGCAGCGAGCAGGCTGATTCGATCTCCCAGATCACTATGGGAGTGGATCAGATATCCGATGTTGTACAGACAAATTCGGCAACTGCGGAAGAGAGCGCGGCGGCAAGCGAGGAACTGTTGAACCAATCGCAGCTTATGAGAAAGCTCGTTGAAAGGTTCAAGCTAAAATGCGGCCCCTCAGATCGCTGGTAGAGATAAATATCCATCAACCCTCGGTAATGAATCCGTAAGGAGATGAGCATTCATGAGCGGGAAGCTTAGTCTTCCCGCATTTTTAGTATGTATAATAGTGTTTGAAAAGAAGTGGTGTTGATTTGTTTTTCATAATAAGATACATTTAATATATCGGATTTTAAGTTTATCTTGCCACAGTGCAAAAGAAAAAATACAGGAGGTTTTTAGCATGGGAAGATTAGAAAACAAAGTAGCTGTTGTTACGGGCTCTACCAGCGGGATCGGCATTGGAATTGCCAGATTATTTGCGGCAGAGGGGGCGAAGGTGGTCATCTGCGGACGGCGGAAAGAGAAAGGTCAGGCTGTGGTGGACAGTATACAGGGGGATGGCGGAGAAGCATTTTATCACTTTATGGATATCACGGTTCCGGAAAGTATTGAAGCGCTCTTTGCGGATACCGCCGAAAAGTACGGGAAGATCGATGTGCTGGTGAACAATGCGGCGAATGTGGGCTTGAAGGACGGTCGTGTGGATGAACTGACATTGGAAATGTGGGATGCTGTTTTCCAGAGCGATATGCGCGGCACGTTCTACACAACCAAATGCGTGCTTCCCTATATGCAGAAAAATGAGAAGGGCGGCTCCATTGTCAACATCGGCTCTATGGCTGCCTGCGGGGGTGACCTCGGTTCCACAGCTTATGCCTGTGCAAAGGCGGGCGTGGATATGTTGACGAAGTCTACCGCGCTGCAGTATGGGAAACAGAATATCCGCTGCAATTGTGTGCGCCCGGGACTGATCGTTACACCGCAGAACGAAGCGCATGTACCGCAGGCGTTGAAGGACATTTTCCTGAGCAATATTATGGTGAACCGTTACGGATGCCCGGAGGATATCGGATATATGTGCGTATTTTTTGCTTCCGATGAGAGCAGTTATGTGAGCGGGCAGATTGTCGATGTGGACGGAGGAATGAATTCTCATGTACCTACGGTTGCGCAGTTCAGGGAGATGAATTCCCGCACCTGGTAAGGATGCAGCGGTGATTTTGTGGAAGTAAATTCAAAAAGGTTTTCACATGGATTCTTGCAAAGACATCTGTGCATGAAAATCGGGAGGAATGCTATAAAGTGCCGCAGCGGCTGATAATGTCAGGGATTTCTTATCAGCGCTGCGGCAGTCCGATATGAAGGTAAAGTAAATGGAGCGAGTGGTAAAAGAAGGAAAGAGAGAAGAACCGTATGCCGGATCATAAGATAGCCGTTATTTCCGATACGCACTCGTTACTGCGTCCGGAGATAACAGAGAAAATAAAGGAGTGCGAGCTGATCATACATGCAGGGGATATCGCATCAAAGGAGACGGCAGAAGAAATAGAGCGTCTCGGTCCGACACATTTTGTGAGAGGGAATGCGGATAAGGGAAGCTGGGCGGATGGGATCCCTGTCAGCGTGGAACTGGAACTTTGGGGACTGCGTGTTTTTGTGATCCATAACCGCAGGCAGATCAAAGACGATCCGTCCGGCAGGGATATCGTTATTTACGGACATTCTCACAGATACGCCGAGGAGTACCAGGGGAATGTCTGTTATTTCAATCCGGGGAGCTGCGGACCGAGGAGGTTTCATCAGGAAATCACCATGGCAGTCTTAACGGTGAATGAGGGTGATAAGAGTTTTTCGTTTGAGAAAGTTGACTGTTCGCCGCATCTTACGGCAGGCGGCGGGAAACTTCCCGATAAAGATATGGCAAGGCTGGTCAGGGAGATCGTGAAACAGATGGACGCGGGCAGGACGGTCGATGAGATTGCCGGAAAAAACCGGGTGGAGGAGGGACTGGTGAGGCAGGTCCTCCAGATCTACACGACACATCAGGGGATTGACGTACAGGGAATATTGGATAGAATGGATATATGGGAAAAGTAGGAGAGAGGAGAAAAATCATGTTATTTATACAATACCCCAAATGTTCCACCTGTCAAAAGGCTAAAAAATGGCTGGATGCACATAATATTACTTATACGAGCCGTCATATTGCGGAGGAAAATCCTTCCTGTGAGGAATTGAAGGAATGGCATGAAAAGAGCGGCATGCCGCTTAAGAAATTTTTTAATACAAGCGGTTTGCTGTACAAAAATATGCAGTTAAAGGATAAGCTGCCTTCTATGAGTGAGGAAGAGCAGTTAAAGCTTCTTGCGACCGACGGAATGCTCGTGAAGCGCCCGATCATTGTGGATGACGATGTGGTGCTCACAGGATTTAAAGAGGCGGAGTGGGCGGAAAAGCTGTTACAGTGACCCGGCGGGCAGAGACGGAGGATTACTATAACAGTCTGGGAGTTCGGCAGTCGAACCGGAAAGAGTTATGATGATCAGGCGGACAGAAGACGGGATGAAAGCCTTGAATCAGGTGTTTATGCGGATATGGACAGAGAAAAAGCGGATCGGGAGAGAAATAAAGGACAATTGCAGCCGGCGCTGATAACGGTTGCTGTGGCTGCAATACTTATCATGTTTATTGCAACTATTTTTGCGGTATCAGGAGATGGGAAGAAATCGGGGGATGCGGCTCCAAGAGAGGCAGGGATAAGAGGAGAGGCGGAAACAGAAGAAGCAGCGACAGAAGAAGTAAAAAAGACAGGAGAAAAAGCAAAAAGGGCAGAAGAGACAGGAGAAGAGATAAAAGAGGCAGAAGAGACGCGGGAAAAGGCTGAAGGAATAGTGGAAGCGGGAGAAGAAATAGGGGAAGAGGCAGAGGATATACTGTCGGGAATGACTTTGGAGGAAAAAGTATATCAGATGTTTATTATCACTCCCGAGCAATTGACAGGAGTAAAACCTGTGACAGTGGCTGAAAGCGCCACGAAAGACAGCCTTCAAAAATATCCGGTGGGCGGACTGGTATATTTTTCATCCAATCTGGTGAGCAGCGGGCAGACATCCGAAATGCTTGAGAACAGCCAGAAATATGCGCTTGAGATAGAAGGACTGCCCCTGTTTTTATGTGTGGATGAGGAGGGCGGAAGGATCGCGAGAGTGGCGAACAACGCCTCGTTTGGATTGAGCAAAACAAAAGCTATGGGTAAGATGGAAAGCGTGGAGGAAGCCTTTGAGGCGGGCGGTGCGATAGGCAGGTATCTGTCGGACTTAGGTTTTAATGTGGATTTTGCGCCGGATGCCGATGTGCTCACAAATTCCGCGAATACAGTGATCGGTGATCGCTCGTTTGGGGATGATCCCGGGAAGGTGACGGAGTATGCGGCGGCCTATTCCGACGGGCTTCATCTGTCGGGGGTTTGCAGTACGTTCAAACATTTTCCGGGACATGGGGCGACGGCGGGTGATACACATGAGGGATTTGCCTGTATTGATAAGACCTTGGAGGAATTAAAAGAAAACGAATTGATCCCGTTTGCCGCCGCCCGGGATGAAGGTGTCGATCTGGTCATGGTCTCGCATATTTCAGTTCCTGCTGTACTCGGCGATAATACACCGTGCACTTTATCGAGATATATGGTGACCGGCGTGCTGAGAGAAGAGATGGGGTATAAAGGCCTGATCATCACGGATGCGATGAATATGGGGGCAATTACGAAAGCCTACGATAATGATCAGGCTGTGGTGGATGCCGTCAGCGCAGGGGCAGACCTGATATTGATGCCGGTGGATTTTAGATCCGCGTCAGATGCGGTTATTGCGGCGGCAAGATCCGGAGAGATCGATCCCGCGTCCATCGACGAGTCGGTGAAAAGGATCATTGTGAAGAAGCTGTGTCTGATGGAAGAGATGAGTGAAGATTGACAGACAATATCCCGCATGTTAGTATGTGGATATGTTAGATGGAGTAAATAACTGAATAAGATATCATACACGTTTGCGAGGGAACTGAACAAGTTGAAAAAGGTAAGACCTGACCTCTGGACCTGTCGGCTAATACCGGCGTAGGGAAGCAATTTCTTACGCCGGTTTTGTGTGCAGCGGCGGTATGGAAAGAGCTTCTGAATATAGTGATAGGAGGCTCTTTTTTTCATGAGATCAAAGTTTGCCATGATATCAAAAGCACTGTATAATGGCAGAGGAACATAATGTTTGTATACAGATGCCGGATAGGTGTCGGGAGAAAAGGAGCGCGGAATAGGAAGTGGCGGATATTTATTATGTGGAGGATGATGGGGATATATCCCGGACGGTGAAAGCGTTTTTGGAACAGCGAGGCTATCGTGTTTCTGTTTTCAGTACAGTCCGCGCGGCAAGGCATGCTTTTCAGAGTGCCTGTCCGACGTTGGCGCTGGTGGATTGGAATATGCCGGATGGCAGCGGAAGGGAACTATGTGGATGGGTCCGCTCTGTCAGAAAGGAGCTGCCGATCATTCTGTTGACGGTCCGCGGCGATTCCGGTGATATCGTGTCCGGCTTTCGGAGCGGCGCGGATGATTATGTGGTAAAGCCCTTTGAGCTGGAAGTCTTGATGTCACGGATCGAAGCGCTTCTCAAAAGATGCGGGGATGTTTCGCGGCAATATCTGTCCTGCGGCAGCATCTCGCTGGACCAGAAAAGAATGCTCGTATTCAGGGAAGGGGAAGAGGTGAAGTTATCGCCTTCCGAATACCAGCTTCTGTTGTGCTTATTACAGAATAAGGGACTCATTGTCACAAGGGAGCAGCTGCTGGAAAGAGTCTGGGACAGCAGCGGGAACTTTGTCAATGACAATACGCTGACCGTCGCCATGAAACGTCTGCGGGAAAAGCTGCATAAGCCGGACTGTCTGAAAACGGTCAGGAGCATAGGGTATCGTATGGAGGAACGGGAATGAACGGACAGGTGATATTGCCGTGGGCGGCTCTGGCGATAGGCGTTTTTGCCGGATCTTCGGTATTTGGCATGCTGTATTTCCTGCGGCGGAGGAAGGAACGAAAGCGGATAGAAGCGCTGACGACATATCTGGAGGAAGTAAACACCGGCGGCGGGAGGATTCTTCTTCAGAGCGGGGAGGATGATCTTTCCAAACTGCAGGATGAGATCTACAAGACAGTGACCGAGCTGTACAGGACCCGGGAGATGGCGCTGGAAGCAAAAAACAATTTCGCGGAAAATCTTTATAATATCGCGCATCAGATCAAAACGCCGATCACATCGGCTTCTTTGTCCCTGCAGATGATGCGCAAATCTCTGTCTCCGGCATATATAGAACAGATACAAAGGCAGCTTTCGCGGCTCGCCCGTCTGGAAGAGTCTCTGCTGTTATTATCCCGTCTTGACGCGGGGGTGCTTTCTTTTGAAAAGAGGGAGACGGATGTTTTTACGCTTCTTGAACTGGCGGCTGAACAGTTGGAGGAATTATTCCGGGAGGCGGAAGTTTCCATAGAAATACCGGAGGCGGGGGAGATGATCATACTTGCCGATATGGAGTGGACGATGGAGGCGGTGATAAATCTTTTGAAAAACTGCATGGAGCATACGCCGCGGGGAGGCATGGTCCGCTGCAGTTACGAACAGAACCCGATCTATACGCAGATCACAATAACAGATACCGGAAGCGGATTTGCCAGGGAGGATATATCGCATCTTTTTGAGCGGTTTTATCGCGGGAAAGATGCAAAGAAAGAGGGCGTTGGTATCGGTCTTGCCCTTTCCAAAGAGATCATTGAGAGACAGAACGGAACGATCACAGCGAGAAATCTTCCGGGGGGAGGCGGCTGTTTTGAAATCCGCATCTACCGTCACTGAATCAATATCATTTGGCTAATGAAGGCGGACGCCATGAGAATAATAAAATCCTACGTCGCCACGCTTTCGCTCCGTAAAAAGCGTAGCGGACACTAAGCTCGTGAGATACCTCGCTAAGTGCCGACGCTTTTTAAGGGGCTCCTTAAGGATTTTATTATTCTCATGGCTGGCTAAGGTGTTAACTGGTCACCAAATTGTCACTTTCTCCTGTTACAATATAATAGAAAAGCATATGCGGGACTTAAAAACAGCATATGTCTTGGAAGTGCACGAAATGATTTACAGACGAAGTATTAATCGGCTGTAAATTATTTCAGGTTAATGTGTACTGGAAAGACATATGCGGAACTTAAATAGGAGAAAAGATGGAGATTTTAAGGTGTGAGGGATTGAGTAAGATATATGGCAGCGGGGATAACCGGGTCGTTGCGTTGGACAGGATCGATCTGTCTGTGGAAAAAGGGGAATTTGTGGCGGTCGTAGGGGCGTCAGGCTCCGGCAAATCCACGCTTCTGCATATTCTCGGCAGCGTGGATGAACCTACGGAGGGAAAGGTGATCGTTGGGGGGACGGATATTTCTACGTTGAGCCGGACGGAGGCGGCGATTTTCCGGCGCAGGAAAGTGGGGCTGGTCTATCAGTTTTATAATCTGATTCCGACGATCACCGTCCGGAAAAATATTTTGATGCCGCTTTGGTTGGATCGGAGGAAACCGAATCAGGAATACTTCGATAAGGTGGTGAGGACCCTGGGGATAGAGGATAAGCTGGAGGCGCTTCCGAACCAGCTCTCGGGCGGGCAGCAGCAGAGGACGGCGATCGCAAGATCTTTGATCTACCGCCCGGCACTGCTCTTAGCGGACGAGCCCACCGGAAATCTGGATCAGAAAAATTCCAGAGAGATCATCGATATGCTGAAATTGTCCAACCGCAATATGAACCAGACGATCCTGCTGATCACCCATGATGAGAAGGTCGCACTGGAGGCGGACCGCATTGTAACCATAGAGGACGGGCGGATCGTCAGCGATATGAGGAAGGGAGGGAAAGCTTTGCCGGAAAAATGGCAGGGATAGGGATCTATGTGGAAAAATTATGCAAGGGATTACTTGAAAAATAACCGTGCCGCCGGATGGTCCGTCATGGTGGCAGCATTTATCGCGGCGCTGTTCCTCTCTTTTCTGTGCAGCCTGTTTTACAATTTCTGGCTGGACGGCGTGCGGGAGTCCGGGAAAGAGATGCCGCAGTTCCTGACGGCATTTTACCTGACGATACTGGCGCTTATGTGTCTTTCCCTGATCCTGGTGATCCATAATGCGTTTGCGGTGTCCATGAACAGCAGGATCCATCAGTTCGGCATTTTCTCCAGCATCGGAGCCACACCGAGACAGATCAGGACATGCCTGATGCAGGAAGCCTTTGCGCTGACCGCAGTTCCTGTGCTGACAGGGATGGCATCGGGCATTCTGCTCGCCGCCACTGTGAATGGGGCGATGGGCGCATTCGCGGCGAAGCTTCCCGGAGGAAGAAGGGTGGATTTCACCCTGCATCCGGCAATTCTGCTCGGTATTTTTCTGATGGTTTTGCTGACGGTGCTTGTTTCTGCGGAAATTCCGGCGCGGAAACTGAGCAGGCTGACGCCTCTTGAGGCAATCCGGGGAACCGGAGAGCGGGAACTCAAAAAAGGAAGATATTATCCCATACTGTCCCGGTTGTTTGGGGCGGAGGGAGAGCTGGCGGGGAATGCGCTGCGGGCACAGAAAAAGGAACTGCGCACCACTTCCGTTTCTCTGATCCTCGCCTTTTCGGGATTTATGCTGATGCAATGTTTTTTTACGCTTTCCGGTATCAGCACAAACCATACTTATTTTGAAAGATATCAGAATGCATGGGACATCATGATAACCGTGAAAGACGCGGACATAGAAACTTTTAAACCGGTCAGTGAGATACAGGATCTTCAGGAAATGAACAGCGCCATATATCAAAAGGCTGAGGCGGTGAGCGTCATCCCGGCGGATGCCGTCAGCACGGAAGTGGCTGCGCTGGGCGGCCTTGAAAGACTGGCAGGAAATACGCTGCAGGCAGGGGAAAATATATATCGGGTGAAAACGCCGGTCGTGATCCTGGATGATAAAAGTTTTGCGGAGTATTGCGCGCAGATCGGTGTTTTGCCAAAGACAGGCGGGACGATCCTGTTGAATCGCATCTGGGACAGCATAAACAGCAATTTTCGTTATCCGCAGTATCTGCCCTATATAAAGGAAGAAATCGGGACGATCACTTTACAGAGCAGCGGCGCGGCGGAGGATGCAGCAGGAGGGGCGGAAGCGGCAGAAGCAGAAATCCCTGTACTTGCCTGTACCGCGGAGGTTCCTGTTTTGCGTGAAGAATACGAAGATTCCGATTATCCGTTGGTACAGTTTATTCCGCTGTCTCTATGGAGAGAGCTGGAAAGCCGGATCGGAGGGGCGGAGGAGAACCTGTATATCAGGGTGCTGGCAGAGGGGCAGAACTCTGCGGAATCACTGGCAGTGCTGGAAAAGGAGATAAAGCAGGTGATCGGAGGAGAGTATGAGACGGAAAGCGAAAACCGCATACAGGAAAAAACGGACAACGACAGGATGATAAAAGGCTATAAGACAGTGCTGGGAGGACTCTGTGCGCTTCTCGCTGTTATCGGTGTCGCCCATGTGTTCTCCAACACACTGGGATTTCTGCGCCAGAGAAAACGGGAGTTTGCCAGATATATGTCAGTCGGATTGACCCCGGAAGGTATGCGGAAAATATTCTGCATAGAGGCGGGCTGTGTCGTGGGACGTCCGGTTCTGGCTGCACTGGCACTGACAACGCTCGCCATAGCATATATGATGAAAACAAGCTATATGGATCCGGCGGAATTTATAAAAGCAGCCCCGGTATTCCCCATTCTGCTCTTCGTCCTGACCGTCTTCGCCTTTACAGCTCTGGCTTACTATCTCGGAGCCAGGAAAATATTTCAAGTCACTCTCGCTGATGCGCTACGAGATGATACAATGCTGTAAAATGAATAATATACAAGAATTTTTAAATTACCCCTTGTCAAACCGAAAAAAATGACTATAATGTATAAAGGTACAGGAATTAATATTTATACATAAAAATGCATAAAATTGGAAACGGCATTGAAAAATGCATTTGGCAGAAGGAGGAACTATTATGAAAAAGAAAGTATTGGCAGTACTGATGGCAGCAGCCATGACAGCAGGCCTTGCAGCCTGCGGCAGCTCCGACGCGGCAGGCGAGGCAGCAGAACCCGCTGCAGAGACGGAGGAAGCGGCGGAGAGCGAAGCTCCTGCGGAAGAGGCAGCGGAGGCTCCCGCGGAGGAAGCGGCAGAAGAACCTGCGGCAGAACTCAGCACAATAACGGATGGCGTACTTACGGTAGCGACCAGCCCGGACTTTGCGCCTTATGAATTCTATGCGATCGGTGAGGATGGAAATCCGATGCTGGCAGGATTTGATATGGCGCTTGCGCAGTATGTGGCAGACTACATGGGACTGGAACTGGAAGTGATTCCCATGGACTTTGACGGTGTGTTAAGTGAATTACAGATGAAGAACGTTGACCTCGGCATGGCAGGCCTTTCCCCGGACCCGGCGCGTGAAGACGCAATGGACTTTTCCGATATTTATTATGAAGGCGGCCAGTCCCTTGTGACAGTAAAAGCAAACGCGGATACGCTGAACAGCTTTGAGGCATGCAACAAAGCGGAGATCTCTGTAGGTGCACAGATCGGTTCCATCCAGATGGATCTCGCCAATGAGTTTTCACCGGATGCCGATATCGTGGCGCTTCCCAAAGTGACGGATATCATCAGCGAACTGCTGGGCGGAAAGCTGGATGCGGCTTATATCGAGACGGCGGTGGCGGAGAGTTACCAGAAGAACTATCCCGATCTGGAGATCGTGCTGGATGTGCCCTATGATGTGGCAGGTTCTTCCATCGGCGTGAGCAAGGGCAATGCAGCGCTCCTCGCAGCGGTGAACGAAGCGATCGCAGCAGCGGTGGCAGACGGCTCCATGGATCAGTTTGTGGCGGAGGCGAATGAGCTTGCGGCGGGCGAGAAGTATGAAGGACTTCTGGATGAAGAAGGGAATGTGCAGGAGTAAATAAGGTTATTGCTAACGGACGCCGGGATGGAAATAAAATTCTCCGTCGGCACGCTCTCGCTCCGTGAAAGACGCAGCGGACACTAAGCTCGTGAAATACCTCGCTAAGTGCCGGCGTTTTTCAAGGGCACTCCTTGAGAATTTTATTTCCATCCCGGCTGACTTTTGAAAAAGAATCACGAGTAGTAAGTGAAAAAGTCCCCTCCGGTGGCGGAGAGGACTTTCATCTGACCTAAGAAACATAGAAAGAACAAAGAGAGGGGAAAGGAATATCTTATGGACCAATTTTTAAAGCTGTCTAATTTTTCCAAGATAGCGCCTTATGCACAGCTTTTCAGGCAGGGACTTCTGGTTACCGTGTTGTTATCCTTATTTACGGTGGTCATCGGTTTCTGTCTCGCTTTGATTTTGGCGCTGATGCGTATGTCTAACTTCAGGCCGCTGCGCTTTCTGGGGATCGATAAGGACGGACACCAGAGGGAGAGCGGCGCGCTTGCGGTGATCAGCAGATTTAATCCGCTTGCTTTTCTGGCGACGGCCTATGTGGAGATCCTGCGTTCCACACCTGTCATTGTGCAGATCTTCATCATTTATTTCGGGGTGTTCAGCATGATCGAGCTCCCAAGTTTTCAGCTCTTCGGATTTATTAAATTCAACAGATTTTTTCCCGGCGTCGTGGCGCTGGGCATGAACTCGGGCGCATATCTGTGCGAGATCATCCGCGCGGGTATCCAGTCCATCGACGGCGGCCAGACCGAGGCGGCGCGATCCCTCGGGCTGTCGCAGGCACAGAACCTTCGCCACATCATTTTGCCCCAGGCGCTGAAAAATATTTTGCCTGCGATCGCGAATGAATTTGTTGTTATCATCAAAGAGTCGGCGATTACATATACCATCGGTGTGCAGGATATCATGTCCGCGGTCAATGCGGTGAAGGGAGCGACTTTTGTGATCATTGAGCCTCTGCTGGTGGCGACGGCGATCTATTTCTGCCTGTGCTTCCCGACTTCCAAACTGATCGCATACTTTGAGAGGAGGATGAGCCATGGCGACAAGAGATGATCTGATACAGGTAAGGGATCTGAAAAAACATTATCACGGCGATAAGATCAGGGCGTTGGATGGTGTGAGCGTGGATATTCAGTTCGGGGACGTGATGGTGGTGATCGGGCCTTCGGGTTCGGGGAAGTCCACTTTTCTGCGGAGCCTGAATCTGCTGGAGGAGCCTACGGGCGGTTCGATCCTCTTTGAAGGAATCGATATCACGAAGAAGAAATACAAGGATGGGAACGGCAAAACGGTAAAGCTGGATATTGACGGCCTGCGCCAGAAGATGGGGATGGTATTCCAGCATTTCAACCTGTTTCCCCATATGACCATTCTGGAAAATATGACCCTTGCGCCGATCAAGGTAAAGAAGATGAGCAAGGCGGAAGCGGAGGAGAAAGCTCTGACTCTTCTTGACAGGGTCGGATTAAAGGATCGTGCAAACGACTATCCGATCCAGCTTTCCGGCGGGCAGAAGCAGCGTGTGGCAATCGTGCGCGCACTGGCGATGGAGCCGGATGTGATGCTCTTTGACGAGCCCACCTCGGCGCTGGACCCGGAGATGGTGGGGGAAGTGCTGGATGTTATGAAGGGGCTGGCAAAAGAGGGCATGACCATGGTGGTGGTCACACACGAGATGGGCTTTGCGCGGGAAGTGGGAAACCGGGTGCTGTTTATGGCGGACGGACTGCTGGTGGAGCAGGGCAGCCCGGAGGATATCTTTGAGCATCCCCAGAGCCCCAGGCTGCAGGAGTTTTTATCGAAGGTGCTGTAGATGCGCCGAATTTCGTAACAGTTCTGGCGGCAATGTCATTTAGTTAATGGCAGCGGACGCTGAGAAGGGCATAAAATACTACGTCGCCACACTCTCGCTCTGTGAAAAACGCAACGGACACTAAGCTCGTGAAACACCTCGCTAAGTGCCGGCGTTTTTCAAAGGGCTCCTTAAGTATTTTATGTCCTTCTCAGCTGACTGAGGTGTTAACTAAACGCCCATGCAGTTAAATATGCACCACCATAAATAAAAGTGGGCGTTTAGCAACTATATGCACACATGCAGCAAGCTGCATGGCGCGTGTACGGACAGCGCAGCAAGTGCGCAGTCCTGATTGAAGGTTGAGGCTTTTACAGTAAATGACGTTGGTTCAGGCGGAGGCCGGACGGTCACAAAGCATGATATAGAGGAGCAAAGATCATGACAGCAGAAAAACAGGCGGCGCTCGCCGCGATCGAGGAAAAAAGAGATACGATCATCCATGTGGCGGACAGTATCTGGGAGTATGCGGAACTGTCGCTGCAGGAGTATAAGTCCTGCGAACTGTACTGCAGGGTGCTGGGGGAGGAAGGGTTTCAGGTGGAAAAAGGTATTTCCGGCATTGAGACCGCTTTTTCGGCGCGCTTTGGCAGCGGCAGCCCGGTGATCGGCATTCTGGCGGAATATGACGCGCTCTCGGGGCTGTCCCAGAAGGCGGGTGCGGTGGAGCGGGAAGAACTTATATGCGGCGGAAACGGGCATGGCTGCGGGCACAACCTGTTAGGGGCGGGCGCGCTTGCGGCGGCGATCGGCATCAAAGCCTATCTGGAAAAGGCGGATAGTTCAGGAACGGTCGTATTATACGGCTGCCCGGGGGAGGAAGGCGGTGCAGCGAAAGCATTTATGGCGAGGGACGGAGTCTGGAAAGAGCTGGATGCGGCGCTCACCTGGCATCCGGAGGATGTGAACGAGGTGACCACGGGTTCCTCCAATTCCTGTATTCAGGTACAGTATAAATTTACAGGCGTCGCTTCCCATGCGGCGGGAGCGCCGGAAAAGGGCAGGAGTGCGCTGGACGCGGTGGAACTGATGAACATCGGCGTGCAGTTTTTGCGGGAGCATATGAGCGACAAGGCGAGGGTGCACTATGCGATCACGGATGCCGGCGGGTGCAGTGCCAACGTGGTACAGCCACGGGCATCCGTACTCTATATGGTGCGCTCCAACCATGTGTCGGAGGCGGTGGAACTGCAGAAGCGGGTGGACAAGATAGCGGAAGGCGCGGCGCTGATGACGGAGACTTCCTTTGAGAGAAAATTTATCGACGGCTGCGCGGATACAGTCTGCAACCATGTACTGGAAAAAGTGCTCTATGACAATTTTGAAAAACTGGGGGTTCCGGTCTATACAGAGGAAGAAAATGAATACGCGGACAAGCTTGCGGCAAGCTGCAATGCACAAAATTATCTTCCCGGTGTGGCGGCAAAGTATGATAAAAATGCGGCGGAATGGGTGGAGGAAATGCAGAAGAAATCCGGCCATGCCATGAATGCTTTTCTGGCGCCCCTTTATACGGGGGAAGCCTTTGAACCGGGCTCCACGGATGTGGGGGATGTAAGCTGGCTGACGCCCACGGCGCAGATCCATGTGGCGGCATGGCCCAACGGCTGCCCCGGCCACAGCTGGCAGATCGTTTCCTGCAACAGGACGAAGATCGGGCATAAAGCGGCGCTGCAGGCAGGCAAAGTGCTGGCTGCAGGCGCCATTGATCTGTTTCGGGATCCGGACTTGCTGCGAGAGGCAAGGGCGGAATTTGAAAAACGGACGAAGGAAGGTTTTACCTGTCCGATTCCGGAGGGAGCTCTGCCGGTGATTCCAGATTAAAATCCATCTGATCCTTTAATTCCGAGAGGTTTCCGCCTTTCAGAAAATGATAGAGAGTATATTGTTCTTCCGGCGACATTTCGCGGAGTACATCCAGCAGGTCATTCATTAATCTGGAATCGCTGTTGTTGCCGGAAAAGAACTGCTCGGGAGTGATATTGAAATATTCACAGATCTTATAGAGAGCGCCAAGGGAAGGCAGTATATTTCCGGAGGAAATAGCC
This sequence comes from [Clostridium] symbiosum, assembly GCA_021769625.1. Taxonomy (GTDB): domain Bacteria; phylum Bacillota; class Clostridia; order Lachnospirales; family Lachnospiraceae; genus 1XD8-76. Next base: position 122,462 of record JAETSN010000001.1, read on the forward strand.
TGAATGTAACCTTTGGAGAAACCGAGATCCAGACTTAACTGGTACTCGGAAACCTTATGCTCCATACGCAGCTTTGTGATCCTTTCGGCGATGAATTTTGTGTCTGAGGGGCGTTTCCTGTCCATGTGTGTATCTCCTTATTTTTGCTGAGGTTGACGGTTTATTTTGATTCTATCACAGTAAACGATGCAAAGGCAAATCAAATCGCTTTTTCAAAATGCTGGTAGTCTTTGCTGGAACGCCAGCTTCCGCCCCATGTAAAACCATGCTCCATGAAAAGCCGATAGGCTAAATCTTCTGTATCGATCTTATAGGCAAAATCCTGTGTCCTGTCAGCGTAGGGCTCGCTTCCGGCTGGGGAGATACCGATGGTGCCGTCTTTCCGGGTGATGACATAGGGATTGTAAAACGGGTTGAGGTCGATGGCAAGGCCGTAGGCATGGTTGGAGAGCTTGCCGGAGGGGAGCGCCCTGTAGTTGAAGCAGGAGGTATTATTGTCCTGCATGGACGATTCGTCGTCCCCCTGATATTCGTCCACAAGACAGATCCTCTCTATGGGATAATCCGCCTCATACAGTTCATAAAAAATTTCTGTCAGATCCTGCGCGATGGCTTTATGGCAGATCAGCTCCCCGCTCTGCACATCCCCGTTAAAATCGTGGTACAGAACGCTCACGTAGCGCAGCGTGTCATAGGAGATGGCGGCACTGCTGTCGTCGGCGGGATAGGAGATGCCGGTGATCCTTGTTTTTACGGCATCGCTCAGGGATTCATAGTAAAAACCTTCCTGATAGGTTATCCTGTCTTCCATCATGATATCCTCCTGGGGTTCGTCAGAGGCATTTTCCGCTGAGACTGCCGCATTTTCAGACGAATCCGGCGAAGGAGCCTTGGCCGATCCATTGGGAAGTTCCTGCGCTCCGGCATCAGATCCTGCCGGTGGTTCTTCCGGATGGTTTGCCGCGGACTGGTTTTCTGATAAGGAGGCTGAGTCCGGCTGTGCAGTATCTTCCCTGGCAGAGGGCGCATCCTGTGAGGCGGCGGCTTCCTGATCTTCGGCGGCGGCCTGCTCCTGTTTTTTGGCAAGGTCTTCCAATGTCTCGCCCCTGCCGAAAGCGCCGCATCTCGCCAAAACAGCACATACAACGGTCAGAGCTAACAAAATGCCTATATTTCTATATAGTATTCTTTTCTGGTTTTTATTCAAAAAATTTTTATCCATAAAAAGATTGTATCATATTTTTCACGACTTGTAATCAGAAATGATATCCTGTATAATCAATGAGGAAAAAAAGCAGAAAACCGGATGGGATCATAAGAGAATGAAAATCGTAGAGACGGAAGATCTTGTTTTTGAATATATCAGGCGCGATGAAGAAGGAAACGTGGAAGGGATCACAACGGCGGTCGACCATGTTGATCTGGATGTGGATCCCGGGGATTTTATTGCCATATTAGGACATAACGGCTCCGGAAAATCAACGCTGGCGAAACATTTTAACGCTATTTTGATGCCCACGGAGGGGACAGTCTGGGTGGACGGCATGGACACGGAGGATCGGGATAAAGTCTGGGATATCCGGCAGCGGGCAGGGATGGTATTCCAGAATCCGGACAACCAGATCATCGGCCAGGTGGTGGAGGAGGATGTGGGGTTCGGACCGGAAAATATGGGTGTGCCCACAAAGGAGATCTGGGAGAGAGTGGAGGAGAGCCTCAAGGCGGTGGGCATGTACGAGTACCGGAAGTTTGCGCCGAACAAGCTTTCCGGCGGGCAGAAGCAGCGGGTTTCCATTGCCGGGGTGCTGGCGATGCACCCGAAGTGCATTGTGCTGGATGAGCCTACGGCCATGCTGGACCCAGGGGGACGCAAAGAAGTGATCCGGGCGGTGCGTGCGCTGAACGATGTGGAGAAGGTGACGGTCATTCTGATCACACATTATATGGAAGAGATCATTCATGCGGACAAGGTTTTTGTGATGGACGGCGGCAAGATCGCCATGCAGGGAACGCCACGGGAGATATTCTCCCAGGTGGAGAAACTGAAGGAGCTGCGGCTGGATGTGCCGAAGGTGACGCTTCTGGCATATGAACTGAGAAAGGAAGGCGTGCCGCTGCCGGAGGGGATCCTGACGATAAAGGAACTGGTGGACGCACTGGACGGGCTGCGGAGCGGGAGAAGATAGATGGCACTGATTTTGGATCATGTAACATACGAATACGGAGGCGGGACGGAGCTTACGGTGCGTGCGCTGAACGATGTCTCTCTGGTGATACCAGACGGACAGTTTATCGGCCTGATCGGGCATACGGGTTCCGGAAAATCTACGCTGGTGCAGCATTTAAACGGTCTGCTCGCACCTACATCGGGGCATATCTATTATAACGGGGAGGATATCCACGACAAGGATTTCAGCAAAAAGAAACTGCGCAGCAAGGTTGGGCTGGTATTTCAGTATCCGGAGCATCAGCTGTTTGAGACCGATGTTTTCACGGATGTCTGCTTCGGGCCGAAGAATCTGGGGCTGGATAAAAAGGAGGTACAGCTTCGGGCTTTTTGGGCGCTGAAACAGGTCGGGCTGCCGGATGATTGTTTTTATCAGCCGCCTTTTGACCTTTCCGGCGGGCAGAAGCGCCGGGCGGCGATCGCCGGCGTGCTCGCCATGAAGCCGGAGGTACTGATTCTGGATGAACCTACGGCGGGACTGGACCCGAAGGGCAGGGATGAGATCCTGGATCTTGTGACGTCCCTCAAGGAAGAAAACGGGATGACTGTCATACTGGTCTCCCACAGCATGGATGATGTGGCGGAGTACGTGGACAGGATCGTTGTGATGAATAAGGGAAGTGTCTGTTTTGACGATGTACCGAAACAGGTTTTTGGGCATAAAGAGGAGTTGGAGGGCATGGGGCTTTCCGTGCCGCAGGTGACGGATATCATGCATGCCCTGAAAAAAGCGGGGTGGCAGTCCGTGGATACCACCGTGACAACGCTGGAAGAGGCAAAGAAGGAAATTCTGAAGCAAATCATAAGGATTAAAATATGATAAGAGATATCACATTAGGACAATATTATCAGACAGATTCCATAGTCCACAGGTTGGATCCCCGGGTGAAGATCGCGGCGACGCTTGTCTTTATCTGTTCTTTGTTTGTCGTGGAACAGGCGGCAGGGTATATCGTTGCCGTTCTTTTTCTGGCGTTCGCGATCAGGTTATCTCATGTGCCGTTCCGGTTTATGATGCGCGGGATGCGCGCCATTCTGTTCCTGCTGCTGATCACCTTCTTTTTCAATCTGTTTCTGACGCCGGGGGAGGCGGTATTCCATATCTGGAAGCTGTCCGTCACAAAGGAAGGGATCTCGCTGGCAGTGAAGATGGCGGTGCGGCTCTCGCTGCTGATCATCGGCTCTTCCGTAATGACGCTGACGACTACGCCGAATAATCTGACGGACGGGCTGGAAAAAATGTTAAAACCTTTGCAGAAATGCAAAGTGCCGGTGCATGAAGTGGCGATGATGATGTCCATCGCGCTGCGCTTTATCCCGATCCTGCTGGAGGAGACGGATAAGATCATGAAGGCGCAGATGGCGAGGGGAGCCTCCTTTGACGAGGGAAATCTGATCCAGAAGGCAAAGAGCATGGTGCCGCTTTTAGTGCCGCTGTTTATTTCTGCCTTCCGCAGGGCCAATGACCTGGCGATGGCGATGGAAGCCAGGTGCTACCGGGGCGGTGAGGGACGGACGAAGATGAAACCGCTGCAGTATAAGAAAAGGGATTTTGCGGCTTATCTGATCCTGGCGGCATATCTGACGGTCTGCATCGTTGTCGGGCGGATCGTGCCCTGGGGGAGCATTCTGCACTTTCAGCTATAGGATGGGACATGTGGGAGAGGTATTGAAAAAAGTGCAGCTCACAGGAGAGAAGCCGGTGAATGTTGAGAGGACAGATTGATTTTGGGCAGATCGGAAAGCAGGGGCAGATAGAGAACATGCAGGAAAAAAAGCGAGTATGCCTGCGCGTGGCATATGACGGAACCGCATACTGCGGCTGGCAGGTGCAGAATAACGGGAGGACGATAGAGGGGGAGCTGAACAGAGCGCTGTGTGATCTGACCGGGGAGGAGATACAGGTGACCGGCGCCAGCAGGACGGACGCCGGGGTACACGGGCGGTGCAATGTCGCCGTGTTTGATACGGCATCCCGGATACCCGGGGAAAAGTTTTCCTACGCACTGAACCAGAGGCTTCCGGAGGATATCCGGGTGCGGGGATCGAGAGAGGTGTCTCCCGATTTTCATCCGAGACATTGCAGGAGCAGAAAAACCTATGAATACCATATATTGAATTCGGCTTTTCCCGATCCGGTGAGGCGGCTGTATTCCCATTTTACGTATGTGCCGCTGGATGTGGAGAAAATGCGGCAGGCGGCAAAATATCTGGTGGGAGAACATGATTTCGCCAGCTTCTGCAGCGCGGGAAGCCAGGCGGAGACCACGGTCAGAACGATCTATGCGCTGGATGTGGAAAAAGCGGGGGAGGAGATCGTGATCCGTGTTACAGGAGGCGGATTCTTATATAATATGGTGCGCATCATCGCGGGAACATTGATGGAAGCGGGAGGCGGGCGGATGGAGCCGGAGGATATCGGGAAGATTTTGGAGGCAAAGGACAGGACAGCGGCGGGGCCTACCGCACCTGCCTGCGGGCTGATTCTGGCAGAACTCGTCTATGAAGAGGCGGGTGCAGACTGAAACGGCAAAGCGCCGGCGAAGTATTTATGCTGTTATCAGCGTCAGCTGCGATCAGCCAAATGACACCGAGCCGTAAAAAGTAACAAAAAGTGCCTGAAATACAAGATTTTTTGGAAATCCGGCTTGACATATAAAAACCGGAAATATATAATGTTTAATTGTGACAACACTTTTCGAAGGTTTGCCAAAGCCCCGGTAAACCGGTGAAAACGAAAGACGGATCGGTTCTTTGTAAATACCGTGCGGCCCGGACATCCGCATGAAAAGATCAGGGAAGATCCGGCATAAGAGAAGTTTTTTGATTGACTTGATTTTATATGGAGGAAACATGATGAAAACATTTATGGCAAGCCCTGCTACGATCGATAGAAAATGGTATGTAGTGGATGCTACAGATAAGACACTTGGACGTTTGGCATCTGAGGTTGCTAAGGTGCTGAGAGGAAAAAATAAACCGATCTTTACACCCCATATGGATACAGGCGATTATGTGATCGTGGTAAATGCGGAGAAGATCAAAGTGACCGGCAGAAAGATGGATCAGAAGATTTATTATCATCATTCCGACTATGTCGGCGGGATGAAAGAAGCTACGCTGAAAGAGAAACTGGCGAAAAAGCCTGAACAAGTAATCGAACTTGCTGTGAAAGGCATGCTGCCGAAGGGACCTTTAGGGAGAGAGATGTACAAAAAGCTTTTTGTTTATGCAGGCCCGGAACACAAACACGCTGCACAGAAACCTGAAGTATTAACATTTTAACCAAAAGGACTGAAAGGAGAAAAGTAAAATGGCTAAAGCAGCAAACAATTTTTACGGTACAGGTAGAAGAAAAAAATCAATTGCCAGAGTTTATTTAAAACCCGGCAAAGGAAATATTACGGTAAATAAGCGCGACATCGATGACTATTTTGGACTTGAGACATTGAAAGTTATCGTTCGCCAGCCTCTGGCACTGACAGAGACAGCCGACAAGTTCGACGTAGTCGTAACAGTAAAGGGCGGCGGTACAACAGGTCAGGCGGGCGCGATCAGACACGGCATCGCAAGAGCTCTTCTGACAGTGGACAATGACTACAGGCCGGCGTTAAAGAAAGCAGGCTATCTCACAAGAGACCCTCGTATGAAAGAGAGAAAGAAATACGGTCTCAAAGCGGCGAGACGCGCACCGCAGTTCTCCAAGAGATAATTTTATTACAGGGACAGACCCCGGGAATCCAACGTTCCCGGGGGTTTTTAATTCTTCCGGCTTATGCGGGATTTTTTCCTGAAAGATTTTTGTAAGAAAGGAAAAAATTATGTATTATCAGTTGCCTGAAAAAGGATTTTTTGCTAGAATGAAGGTGCATAAATTATAACCGAAGGAGGAGAAATGTTATGAACTTAAAAGGTTTACGCAGACTGGCTGCGGGCATTCTTTCCGTTGCCCTGCTGGTATCATCCGGCGTGGTAGGAGACGGCGCAGTCAAAGTACAGGCAGCAGGACCGGCCATGGCTGTTACGGCAGCGATCAGCGGCACCGATGTGCACGTGACAGCAAGTGCAGCAAAGGCTCCTGCAAGCGATGATGGGATGCTCTATTTATTTGCAGAGCCGGTTTATTCCGACATCATCACAACAGCAGCGCTGGCAAGCGCACCGGCGGGGGCAAACGCGGCATTCGTGACACCTCTGAACGCGAACAGCGCGGATTCCAGACTGTATTCCAAATTTATCGTGGCAGCACTTCGTGGCGGACAGTATGTACCGTTAAACAGCGGCGCTTACATCATCAACCCGGAAGCGATCGCCAATAAGACATTTGGAAGAACCGTGACAGGCAAGAAGGGACTGATCATCGATCCGATGAAGATAAATAATGGCGAGATCGCTGATCTTGGCGTAAAACAGACGGCGCTCGTACTCCCGATGAGTAAATTTATAGGGCCTACAACGGATTCTGTTTATCCTACGGTCAATTATACTTACAACGGAAGAAATTACCAGTTCAACGGTTTCGCTGTGGCGGAATACGACAATATTTTCAGCAAACTTACAGGAAGAGGGATCCAGATCACGGCACAGCTGTTGAATCCCAACGACGGAAGGGCGCCCCAGCTGATCCATCCCCTTGCGAGGGACGGCTTCCCCTGCCAGTATTATCTGTTTAATACAGCGGAGAAGGACGGCGCGGATTATCTGGCAGCCACGGCGGCTTTCCTTGCAGAGCGTTACTCTGACGGGACGCACGGCAGGGTAGATAACTGGGTTATCGGCAACGAGGTAAACAAGAGGCATGAGTGGAACTATGCGGCGATCAACGATCTGAATACTTATGTAAATGAATATGCGGAAGGTTTCCGTATCTGCTACAATGCGATCAAGAGCAAAAATGCCAATGCCAACGTTTACATCTGCATGGATCAGCAGTGGGACCGCAACCGGCCGGAAGCAGGCAAATATGACAGCAAGGATTTCATCGATTCGTTCAATGCGATCGTTTCCGCGGGCGGCAACATCGACTGGGGGCTTGTGAGCCATCCTTACCCTGTACCCCTCACCTGGGCAGCGTACTGGACAGGAGATGCATATTATAAGAATCTTGTAAAACATAATGTGGGTACTGCCTATATGACAATGGAAAACATCGAAGTGATGACTGACTATATGTGCAGCCCGAACCTTCTTTCCCCGACCGGGCAGGTTCGTTCCATTCTTCTGATAGAAGTAGGCTATACGACGACGCAGGGGGATGACTATGCATGCGCGGCTATGGTGCTCGGTTACCAGCAGGCGGCAAACAACCAGCATATCGACGGCATGATCATGTCCGGGCAGACAGACCATCCGGCTGAGATTGCCCAGGGGCTGGCTTTAGGCCTTACCAATGTGGACGGCAGCCATAAAGGTACTTATGATTGCTTTAAACAGCTTGACGGGCCGAACGCCGGAGCTTATATTCAGAATGCGCTTGCACTTCGCGGCGTATCTGATCTGAGCCAGGTTGTATATCCCAGATAAGCGGATATACGGATAATATATATTATATATTGGAGAGAACGATGAAACGGAAAACAGCAGTGCTGCTTTTTAGTATATTGACAGGGGTCTGGTGTTTCTTTGGAGGAGGAAGGCAGGTGTATGCGAAAGAGGCCCTGCCGGATGGCGGAAACAATGCGGTGGAGAGTAATGCAGTAAATATGTCTGCGTATACGGCGTATCTGACGATAAAGGAAGACACGCAGGTGTATTCCGGACCCGGAGAGGATCATACCCCGCTTGGTATATTATATGAAGGGCAGCCTGCGATTTCCGTCGCAAGGACAGAGGACGGCTGGCTGTACATTTATTATATCGGTATACCGGCCTATATTCCCGAAAACACAACAAAGGAATATGAGATCCCGGGACCGGTGCCTCAGCAGAATATAGAGATTCAGGGAGAAATTAAGATCAATGCGCTGGGGGACAGCTTTACTTATGGAGATAAGCTGAAAGACAGGAGCAGAACTTTTCCCAATGTAGTCAGCGGGAAATGCTGTGCATCGGTTTTAAACGAGTACGGCTTAAACGGTTCCTGCGTGGCCGGAATGAATCCGGGCAAACTCCTTGACCGCTATCCGGGGATGGACCGGGATGCGAACCTTATACTGGTACTCGGCGGAACCAATGATTACAACGGAGCGGGAAAGAGCGGTACACCGTTGGGAACGTTCGGAGATATGACCGGTGATACGTTCTACGGCGGGCTGAATCTGATGATGTGCGGCCTGAAACAGATGTATCCTGACAGCGAGATCGTGTTTATGACGCCGACCAGACGCTGGGGCTATACAAGGAATAATAAAAACGGTTATAATCTGGCACAGTATGCGGCGGCGATTCAGGAGATGGCAGCTTTCTGGGGAATCCGGGTGATCGATCTGTACAATGAACCGGGATTGGATTTCGGGGGGAAGCAGTCTTCCTATCTTGTGGATGGGCTGCATCCCAATACGATCGGACACGCATTGATCGGCAATAGAGTGTATCAAAGATTATTTGAAAATTGACAGGAATAAGAAAGGGCATGGCAACCGGTAGAAAACCCGGAAGCCATGCCATTTATATACGTGCAGGTGCAGAGAGGAAGGATGCAGCATAGAATAAACTGCCCGCACTCTGCTCGATCTTATATGTTCTCTCCCAGAACTTCATCCAGAGTACTCATAAGTTTATCGATATCAATTGGCTTTGCAATGTGGCCGTTCATGCCGTTCCGCAAAGTTTCTTTTTTATCCTCTTCAAAAGCGTTGGCGGTCATTGCCAGTATGGGAATGGAGGAGAGTTCCTTATCTTCCAGTTCCCGGATGGCCCTGGCGGCTTCATGTCCGTTCATCACCGGCATCTGAATATCCATCAGGATCACCTGATAATATCCCGGCTTGGAATTTTTCAGCATATCCACTGCAATCTGACCGTTTCCGGCAACTTCCACGGAAAAACCGGCTTCTTCCAGGATGGCGAGGGCGATTTCCTGATTCAGTTCGTTGTCTTCCGCCAGCAGGATGCGCCCACTGTGAAGGTTCTTTTGTATCTCCGCATCTGTTTTGCTGCATACCTTATCGGCGTTTACAATAGAATGAAGGCATCTGTGGAGTTCCGAGAAAAACAGGGGTTTACTGCAGAAGGCGGTCACGCCTGCGGCTCTGGCTTCCTCCTCGATATCACTCCAGTCATAAGCGGTAAGGACAATGATAGGCACATCGGCCCCCATTTCCTTACGGACTCTTCTGGCAACCTCAATCCCGTTCATATCAGGCAGAAGCCAGTCGATGATATAGACGAAATAGCGGTCGTCGCGCATCACTGACTGGCGGGTGCGCAAAACAGCTTCTTTTCCCGACAACGTCCATTCCGCCCGCAGACCGATCTGCTGGAGCATGGAAGTCACGCTGTCGCAGGTGTTAAAATCATCGTCGACAACCAGTGCCCTGAACCCTTTCAGTTCGGGGATATCCGGTTCTTCTTTCTCACCGGTGGCAAGGCGCAGGGCGAGGGAAACCACACATTCGGTGCCGACATTCTGTGTGCTCTTTACGGTGATGGAGCCGTTCATCATATCAACGATGTTTTTGGTGATAGCCATGCCGAGGCCAGTACCCTGAATGCCGCTGATCGTGGAATTGCGCTCCCGCTCAAAAGGCTCGAAGATATGGGAGACAAACTCTTTACTCATGCCGATGCCTGTATCTTTGACATGGAACTCATAGTTTGCGAAACCTGCCAGCGTTTCGGTCTTTTCGATCACTTTCAGGCTGACCATGCCGCCCGTAGGCGTATATTTGATGGCATTGCCGAGGAGGTTTAAAAGAACCTGATTCAGCCGCAGTCTGTCACAGCATATTTCTTCATGCCGGATATCGACAGCATCCATATAGAGGTCCAGTTGTTTGGAGTGGACATCCGCCTGAATGATGTTGCGCAGCTCATGAAGGATATCGGGAAGGCTGCAGGGTTCTTCCTCCAAATGAATCTTTCCGCTTTCGATATGGCTCATATCCAGAATATCGTTGATCAGGCTGAGAAGATGGTTGCCGGAGGTCATGATCTTTTTCAGATATTCTTCCACCTGATTCTGATGATCGATATGGGAGATAGCCAGAGTCGTAAAACCGATGATGGCATTCATCGGCGTGCGGATGTCATGGGACATGTTGGAGAGGAAAGTGCTCTTGGCTTTGCTGGCACGGTTTGCCTGGGCAAGCGCATTTTCCAACAGTTCCGTTTTCTTGCGGTCGCTTCTGGTCTCTTCGTCTATACTGCGGAAGCCGAGAACAATGCCGTGATTTGTCCTCCAGTCGTCAGTCCGGGCAACTTTCACCTGAAAATAGCGCAGTTCGCCGCAGCATGTCGTGCGGAAGTTGATGGAGTAGATCAGCCCGTCAGAGAGCGCTTCTTCCAGATGCCTGCACGAGAGCGCCTGCCGCAGTGTGTCTTTATCTTCCTCGTAAACCCCGGCTTCTATGTAGCGGTCCATGCACTCTTCGAGGGAAAGTTCTCCTTCGGAAAAAATGGCTTCCAATATACCGTTTTTGCATTCGCCGCTTCGAAGTACGCTGCCCTTTCCGGTCTTCAGGTCAAAAGAGCAGACAAGATTATACTCCACACAGAGAGCGTAGATCAGTTCCATCTGGCGGCGCTCCGTTTCCAGCCTCGCCTGTTCTTCCCTGTTCTTCTGGGCGGTACAATCCAAAAGATATCGCTGATAGAGCAAAGTCCCGTTCTCCTCTATGAGCTTGATATTGCCCATAACATGCAGGACTTTCCCGTCCGCATGTCCGACTCTGTACTCTACGCTGACGCTGTCACCGACTTTCGTCAGTGACCGGATTTTTTGCTGCAGCCTGGTTCTGTCCGATTCAAATACGGAGGATGCGACAAGGTCAAATCCGTCCTGAACCATGGCTTCCGCAGAATCATATCCCAGAATTTCCAGTGCGGCGGGATTGATGCTGATGATCTGCGAGCCATCCAGAGAATGACACATAATGCCGCAGTCCATTGTTGTAAAGAGCATTTCCAGCGTCTGGTTTTTCCGGATGAGCTCCTGGGCATAGACCTGCTCTTTCGTTACGTCGATCGCAAGGCCGACCGTGCCCATCACACTGCCGTCCAGATCATATAAGGGTGACTTATAAGTAGAAAGGGTGCGCAATCCTTCGCCGGTCTGGATGATCTCCTCGGAGACACAGGTTTTCTTCGTTTCCATAACAATGCGCTCGGACTCGATGCAGGCGGGATCGTCCTGTTCCACATCCCATATATAGGCGTGGCCCCTGCCTTCCACCTGGGCTTTGGTCTTTCCCACTGTTGCGCAGAAACTGTCATTTACTTTTTCGTGGATACCATTTTTATCTTTATACCAGATCAGGCTCGGGGAGCTGTTGATCACACTTTCCAGATAGTGGCTGGTCTGCCAGTAATCTTTGCACATCTTGCACTCCTGCTGCCAGCGGAGAAAACGAAAGCGTAGTTCCTCACCGGACAGGGGGAAAGCCCAGATGTCGGTGATTTCCGAAAGCAGGCCCGTCAGGCTCGCAAGCTGGCCTTTTTCTATGAGAATGATAAGCTGTGCTTCCGCTTTTTTCCGTGCATTTAATTCTTTTACCGTATTTTGGGCATCCATATCGCGCAGATCAGCCAGAATGACGTCCGCTTTTGCAGTCAGGTTTTTTTCCGGTTTTTCGCTTTCCCAGAATTCGTGTGTAAATGCTTCCAGAGGAGGCATTCCTTTTAGTGGAGTAAATAATTCGGGCTGATGGCCCAGAAAATAAAAACGTAAATGACAATGGTACATATATTCCTCCTGAACAGGCGGGCACAGTGTTTTAGAGCAGGATCCCGAACCTGAATTAAAGCGAATAACTTAATAAGTATATTTTAACAGCCGTATAATTAGGTGTCAAGATTCCTGCTTGCTGAAAAAGCGCAAAGATAAAGGAAAACTTAAAAATCGGTGCTCTTACGGACTTTATGGACGATGTTGTCCCCGCGGGGGAGAGCAGCCATTTCCTGTCATATACTGGACAAATCAGATAACAACATATATAATATTTTAAAGCAGCGGAAGAGTTCTCTTGACAGAAAAAGGAGGCGTTGCATCATGTCGGATGTTGTTATCATGACAGATTCCAATACAGGAATGACGCAGGAAGAGGGAAAGAAATATGGTGTGGAAATTCTGCCCATGTCTTTTATCATAAACGGAAAGATCTATTATGAAGGTATAGATATCAGCCACGAAGAATTTTTTCGGAAACTGGGGGAAGACGCCCAGGTATCCACATCCCAGCCGGCGCCCGCAGAGGTCACAGAGCGGTGGGAAACCCTGTTAAAGCGGCATGACGAAGTGGTCTATATACCGATGTCCGGGGCGCTCAGCAAATCCTGTGAGACGGCGCAGGCTCTGGCCGGGGATTATAACGGCAGAGTGCAGGTGGTGGACAGCCGGCGCGTATCCGTGCCTCAGAAGATGATGGTATTGGATGCAGTAGAGCTGGTGAAAGAAGGAAAAAACGCGGTAGAAATAAAGAAATTGTTGAGCGCCGGCGCTATGGACTGTGCGATCTATATTGCGGTGGACACGCTGAAATATTTAAAAAGAGGCGGGCGTATCACGGGAACCGCGGCGGCGTTTGGGACCGTACTGAATATCAAGCCGGTTCTTGTGATGAAGGGAGAAAAGCTGGATTCCTATGAAAAGGCGAGAGGCATGAAAGCCGCAAGGCGTATTATGCTGCAGGCCATCCGGGGAGAACTGGAGGGGCCGTTTAAACAGTATGCGGAACAGGATGAAGTCTGTCTGCAGATGGCGCATACCTGCATGGATGAAGAACTGGTCGGGGAGTGGGAGGAGAAGATAAGGAAGGAGTTTCCGAATCTGAAACTGGACGCCGCGCCGCTGCCGCTCTGTACCGCCTGTCATATCGGGCCGAACGGGCTTGGCATCGGGATCACGAGGCGGATCAGGAAGGATCTGTAAAGTGTGAAAAGGGGATGGCTTACCGCCATCCCCCGTCTATTGTAAAGACCTGTCCTGTCGTATAGGAAGGCATGGAGAGCATGGAAATTACCATCTGGGCCACTTCGGCGGTATTTCCCATGCGGTCCGCCGGTATCTCCTCGATCAGGGAGCGGCGCTCTTGTTCACTGAGGCAGAGATTCATTTCTGTCTGGATGAGGCCGCAGGCAATGGCGTTGACCTGAATGCCGGAGGGAGCGAGTTCCTTTGCCAGAGCCTTTGTAAAGCTGTTGACGCCTCCTTTGGAAGCGGAGTAGGCAACTTCCATCGAAGCGCCGTATTCGCCCCAGACGGAAGAGATATTGATGATCTTTCCGCGGTGGTTTTGAAGCATCAGAGGGATGGCGTTTCTGCAGGTATAGAAAAGGCTGCTGAGATTGGTATTTAACACTCTCTGCCAGCTTTCCTGGCTCATCTCGGACAGCAATCCGATATAGGAGATCCCGGCGTTGTTGATCAGAACATCCAGCGAAGAGATATGTTTAAAGAGACGGTCCACTTCTTTATAAGAGGACATATCACATAAAAAGGCGCCTACCGAGACATTGTATTCTTCCTCCAGATAAGTGGCGAGGGTATGAAGCTTATCCTCCGAGTGAAGGCAGGTCAGATAAAGGTCATAGTGTTCCGCTGCCAGTTTTCTTGCGATAGCTTCTCCGATCCCCCGGGAAGCACCGGTGATGAGGGCTTTTTTATTCATGGCATTCCTCCTTTTCCTTAAATCACAGTCTGGGGTTTCGATCTTCCTGCTTTATATTTTAATCTATTTTTTAAAAAAAAGATATAAAATATGTAAAATATCCTATGGAATACCATATATAGTTTTGCGGAGGAAAAAGTCGAAAAAAGTCCCCTAAATATTGAATTGTTACAAAAAAATGCCAGAGGAGGAAAATATAAATTATTGAGATTTCCACGATTTTCTAAGAAATCATACGGTTGACAAATATCGGGGATAGTGTTATATTAGTTAACAGATTTAACAATTTTGTAACAAATTGAACCGTAACAGAAAACAGATTACTTTAGATGAGTGAGGAATGAGGATCTTATGACACATAAAAAAGTCAGAATGGCAGCATGCGGAATGACGGTACTGATAGCGGCATCCTCCGTGAGTATGGATGCCCGGGCGGTGAAGCTCTCTGATGTTCTGCCGGCGGCAGGCATCGGTGTAACGTTCTCGGACGGAGTTACTCTTGCACAGATGCAGGAAAAAGTTCTGGCAGAAGCAGATCAGGACGAGATGATGATGCTTTCCGTATCCGAAATGAAAGCCTGTCTGGAAGAGAATAAACTGGCGGCGGCGCAGACGATCACTTCTGCGAGTATCGTAAAAACCGCAGAGGTACAGCAGATACTGGCTGCATTAGAGACGGAAGAAAAAGAAAGAGAGCTTCAGCAGGCGGCCAAAGCCGAAAAGGATACCGTGATCGCAGCGGTGGCTGACGCAGGTTCCAATGAAGCGATGGCGCCTGCAAAGGCAGAGTCTGTGCCGGAAGAGCAGGTTCCGATGTCTTCATCTGAAGATGCACAGTCCGAAAACGGGCAGGAAGTACCTTCGGAGGAAACACCTGAAGCGGCGGGGGACGATAGCGTTTCCACCTTATCAGGCAATGACACGCAGGGTGATGTCCGTAAGGAAACAGAAAATACTGAAAATAAAGCGGAAGAGAAAGTGCTCGAGACGACCCAGTCCGTCGCGGAACTGGTTGCAGGCCGGGCGGCGGCCATGACAGATGAGGAGAAAGAGTTTTCCAATCTTGTCATCGCGCAGGTGAATAATTACGTGAATGTCAGAAGCGATGCCAGCGAGGAGAGCGAGGTAGTCGGAAAGTTATATGATAAGTCCGTGGGTACTTACCTTTCCGAAAAGGACGGCTGGTATGAGATTAATTCGGGCAATGTAACAGGTTATGTAAAAGCGGAATTCTGTGTGACCGGTACGGATGCGATCGAACTTGCAAAACAGGTGGGAACAAGGATCGCGACGGTCACCACCACCACATTGAAAGTAAGAGAGGAAGCTTCCACGGAGTCTACAGTGCTCGGCCTTGTTCCGATCGAAGAGGAACTGAGCGTGGTGGAAGAACAGGACGGCTGGATCAAGGTGGATATCGAGGAAGGTTACGGCTGGGTATCCATGGACTATGTATCCCTGCGGACTGATTTCGTAAAAGCCGAGAGCAAGGCGGAAGAAGAAGCAAGGCTGGCGAAGGAAGAGGAAGAGAGAAGAAAAGCCCAGGCGGCAGCTTCGGCGAATTCCAAGAAGCCGGAATCCAGCGGCAATAAAAACTATAATTCTGCGAGCAGCTATATCCCGGCAGGCGGCGGCAGCGCGTCCGGTAATGCGGTGGCGGAATTTGCACTGCAGTTTAAGGGAAATCCCTATGTATGGGGCGGCACCAGCCTGACAAACGGAGCGGATTGTTCCGGATTCGTTATGAGCGTATACAAGAACTTCGGCGTAAGCCTCCCGCATTCTTCCACAGCGGACAGAAGCGTGGGCAGCGGCGTGGGAAGCCTTGCGGAAGCGCAGCCGGGCGATATCATCTGTTATTCCGGCCATGTGGGAATCTATGTCGGCGGAAACCAGATCGTGCACGCGTCCACATCCAAGACGGGCATCATCGTTTCCAACGCAAACTACAGAAATATTCTGGCGATCAGAAGGATCTTCTAGAAAGATCTATACAGAGTTTAAGAAAAAGAAGGCCATTGTACAGCGATGTACAGTGGCTTTTTTTGTGGCGGGTTCATGAGGGCGGACGCTGGTAAGAACATAAAATACTACATCGCCACGCTCCCGCTGATCATAGAGGCTGAAGCGTTAAAAAAATCCGGTACATGCGTAAAAGACAGTAGCATAAAAAATAGATTTACGTTATACTGATAGCAGTAAGGAATCATAGGGAGAAGGGTTTTGCCGGAAAGCCGGCATAATCAATATAGCAGGAAGGGAGTTATAGGAAACAGAAGATGATAAAATTCGGGACAGGCGGCTGGAGGGCCGTCATAGGGGATGAGTTCACAAAGAAAAATATTCAGATACTGGCGAAAGCGCTGGCTGATAAGATGCATGCGGAGCAGGCTGACGGAAAAGGTATTGTCCTGGGGTACGACAGGCGGTTTTTATCGAAGGAGGCTATGCAGTGGGCAGGAGAGGTTTTTGCAGGGGAAGGGATCACAGCCCGTCTGATCAATAAATCCGCGCCCACGCCGCTGGTGATGTTTTATGTGCTGAAGCATGATCTGCCTTACGGCATGATGATCACTGCGAGCCATAACCCGGCGATCTATAACGGGATCAAGGTGTTTACCGCAGGGGGAAGAGATGCGGATGAGGAGCAGACTGCGGATATAGAGCGTTATATTCACAGGGCGGAGACTGTTTTGCCACAGGCGATGGAGTACGAGGAGGCGCTGGAAAAGGGACTGATACAGGAAATATATCCGCTGAACGAATATCTGGATGAGATCATTGCGTCGGTGGACATGAAAAAGATCAGGGAAGCGGGATTGAAGGTTGCGTTAGACCCGATGTACGGCGTCAGCGAGACTTCCCTGAAGACGATCCTGCTGACGGCGAGATGTGATGTGGAGACGATCCATGAGCGGCATGACACACTGTTCGGCGGAAAGCTGCCTGCGCCGTCGGCCGCGACGCTGCGGGCGCTGCAGAATTATGTGCTGGACAAAAAGTGCGATATCGGGATCGCCACGGATGGAGATGCGGACAGGATCGGGGTGATCGACGATAAGGGGAGGTTCCTGCATCCCAATGATATTCTGGTGCTTTTGTATTACTATCTGGTCAGATACAGAGGCTGGAAGGGACCTGTGGTGCGGAATATCTGTACTACCCATACGCTGGACCGCCTGGCTGAAAAGTTCGGGGAAAGCTGTTATGAGGTGCCTGTAGGGTTCAAACATATTTCGGCAAAGATGTATGAGACAGAGGCGGTGATCGGCGGGGAGTCCTCGGGAGGACTTACGGTCAGGGGGCATATCAAAGGGAAGGACGGCATCTATGCGGCGACGCTTCTTGTGGAAATGATTGCGGTCACCGGGAAAAAACTATCGGAGATCTTTGACGATATCGAGGCGGAATGCGGCAGGATCTTTATGGAGGAGCGGGATTATAAATTTAACCGGGAGAAAAAGGAGCGCATTCAGAAAATACTTCTGGAGGAGAGAAAACTGCCGGAACTTCCTTTTGAGAAAGAGAAGGTATCCTATCTGGACGGAAGCAAGGTTTATTTCAAAAACAGCGGCTGGGTGACGGCAAGATTTTCCGGTACGGAGCCCCTGCTCCGTATCTTCTGTGAAATGCCTTCGGAGAGGGAGGCGAAGGAAGTCTGCAGGATTTATGAGGAATTTCTGGGGCTTGGGGGCAGCGGAAAAACGGGTGCAGATTCGAAAATAGGATAACAGGATTATAAAATACAGAGCTGTATTGCGAAGGTGATTTGATATCGCATTATGGCTCTTTTTTTATTTCATGGGAAATTATGTTCAATAAAATAAAAAAATACTGAATAGGTGCACATTGTATGTGGAAAAACAGAATGAAACAGTCAAAAATGTAAACGATATTACTTACAAAAATGAAAATATAAAGGAGAAAAACAACTTAAAAAACTTGACAAGATTGAATTTTTGTATAATTTGCATGAAAATAAGCAATAAAATATGTAGTAAATAGCCAATGAAATAATCTTGACATAAATAAAATGTTGTATATAATTGAATTATAAACGAAAATCGTTTACATTTAAAAAACGGGAAAAGGAGGAAAAAGAGTATGTCATATTACAACATGGAGGAGACAAATAAACGGCTGGCAAATGTACGGAAATTATTGAGAGAAAAAAATCTGGATGCCGCATTGGTTTATTATGATGAAGTGAATATTGCCGATGGTTGGTATCTGACCGGCTGGTGTCCTCAATTTGAGAAAGGAGCAGTGTTGGTACCTCTGAACGGAGAGGCTATGCTTTTGGGAGGACCGGAATCGGAGCCTTTTGCTAAAATGTCCAGCGCGATTACCGAAACCAGATGTTTTGTTCCGTTTATGGTTCCGGAAGAAGAGTATCCGAATGCTACGATCAGTACATTTGAAACTTTGTTTGATGAGCTGGCAAAGAAAGGGATAACTTTTAAGAGAGTGGGGATCGTGGGAACCAGCTATTTCCCTTACTCGGTATATGTGCAGTTTCAGGCGGGATTTAAGGGAGTGGAGTTAGTAGATATCACGGACGATTATGATAAACTCAGATATGTTAAGAGTCCGTGGGAGATCGAAAACATTCGCAAGGCATTTTCTTTTACTTATGATTCGTTCCTTGCCATGCAGAAAAAAGTTGCACCGGGTGCGACGGAGATAGAAGTTGCAGCGGAAGGGGAATATGTATCAAGAAGGCAGAATGCAAATAATTTTGCTTTTTCCTGTATGGTTGGCTCCGGTACTCAGACAAATGCGGTGGTGCCGACAGCGACAAACAGAGTTATGCAGGCAGGTGAGCTGGTGATGCTTGGCCTCGCACCGAGGTATAACGGTTATGCGGGCGTTATGGGCGAGACGCTTCCGGTCAGCGGGGAATATACGCAGGCACAGAAAGATATCCTGAATGTGATCAGAGAAACTTACCGTGCGACCAGAGATATGTTAAAACCCGGATACAGTGGAAAGCAGATCGATGTGGTTGGGGCGAAAATATTTGAGAAACATGGACTGACCCCTTATATCGTATGCCCGTTCCTTCATACAATCGGATTGATGGAAGCGGAGAGACCGTTCTTTGGACCGAACGGGACGGATGAACTGGTGCCCGGTATGACCGTTTCCGTAGATATCAGTTTCTTTGGACATCCGGTACATCACGGCGTGCGAATCGAGACAGGTTTCCTGATCACAGAAAACGGTTATGAAGCGTTATCACCCCAGATGGATGCAAGGCTGAGTGCCGAACTGTAGAAAGGAGGGGACAGAATGAGTTACGGGAAAAAAGTATGGATCTTTGTAGATGGCGATCTGCCACCGCAGGGTGATGTGGAACCTTTCGGGCATGAAGCACTGAGTATTACAAACTGCAACGACGTGGATGCCGTGATCAGGGTGGTCGTCTATTTTTCGGACAGAGAGCCGGATGAACTGGAGATCGTGGTACCTGCCCGCCGGGTGAACTGTCTACGTCTGGATTATCCTATCGGCAAAGCAAACTATCAGATACCGATGGGGCAGTATTCCCTCTGCCTGATCAGCAATGTACCGATCGTTGCAGTGCTGGGACGGCTCGACAGACGAAAAGATTTTGCATATTACGAGATGGACGGCTTTGCATGTGATGCATGACGCGGGAACAATGATGAGGACTGAAAAAGAAAAGATGCTGCAGCGGGCATTGTATAACCCGGCAGATAAAGAATTGGAGAAGATACGGCTTCATGTGCATTCACAGATCAAAAGATATAATCTGTCGGAAGATACTGAGGCAGGGCTGCGCCGGGAAATACTGGAAGATATTACGGGAAGCCTGGGAGAGAATGTCGTGATACAGCCGCCGGTCTATTTTGACTACGGGAATCTTTTTATTGGGTCCAATTCCTTTATGAATTTCCGTTTTACGGCGATAGACTGTGCAAGGATCGAGATTGGTGAAAATGTGCTCATAGGCCCGGGGGTGACGATGGCGACAGCCATGCATCCGATGCTGGCGGAGGAGAGAAAGACAAAATATCATCCGGACGGGAATTTTTACGGAATGGAGTATGCGCTTCCTATCCGGATCGCCGACCATGTGTGGATCGGAAGCAATGCAGTTATCCTGCCGGGAGTCAGTATAGGGGAAGGCACTGTCATAGGAGCCGGAAGCGTTGTGACAAGGGATATTCCGGCAGGTGTGCTGGCGGTGGGAAACCCGTGCCGGGTGGTCCGTATGCTGACGGAGGCGGACAGTGTGAGAGAGAATGCCGGAATTAGCAATAGCTGTTAATTTACTTTTGGGACTTGTGATGTTATGATGGAGAAGTGATGTTTTAATTTAAAAGATAAGGTGGCAGAAACGGCATGGCAGGTTCATTGAAAGCAATCGCTGCAAAGTACAAGGTTTCCGTGGCAACGTTATCCAAGGTGATCAATGATCAGGACGGCGTAAGGCCGGAGACAAGAGAGCGAATACTCGAAATTTTGCAGAAGGAAAATTATATACCCAACAATATTGCACGGTCATTGAGAAAGAACAGCACGGGCATCATTGGGGTGATCATCCCGGATATCAAACAACAGTTTTTCAATATGATCACCAGAGGGATAGAAAGAAATATTTCGGATGAGGGATATCTGATACTGTTATCCGATACCGAGGAGAGCCCGGAAAAGGAAGAAAAGTATCTGGAACTGATGTTCCGCCAATGTGTCGATGCGCTGGTTGTGGCAACAGTGGATGCAAAGCATATCGACCTGCAGAAAATATACAACATGGGAATTCCCGTAGTGTTTATCGATACTATTCCGGAGACGGATCTCTGTATGGATGCAGTGTTGGTTGATGACTATCTGATAGGTGAAAAAATTGCGAGATATCTGCTGCAGCTCGGTCATAAACAGATTGCAGCGATCACCGGTAATGCTGAAGATTCCACGCCGAGTGTCAAACGTCTGGAAGGTCTTGTCGAGACCTGCAGGAAAAATGCCTGTCCAATACCTGATACGCTGATCTGCAAAGCGGGATATGAGGAAAAGTACGGATATGAGGCGATGCAAAAACTTCTCGGCAGCAGAGACAAACATTTTTTTACGGCAGTCGCGGTAATGCATGAATGGATCACGATCGGGGCGATAAAGGCGATTCGCGAGGAGGGGCTGAGGATAGGGGAAGATATCTCCCTGATCGGATGCGACCTGAATGAACGGATTCAGTTGTCTTCCCCGCAGATCACGAATGTAAAGCAGCCGGAGCAGGAAATAGGACGGATGGTGGCAGAACTGCTTTTGCAGAGGCTGGAACAGAAGAAGACGGGAGGTACAGAAGAAATGCTGCAGAATATCGGGCATAAGATCCTGCTGGCTCCAGTTATGGATATACGGGAAAGCTGCAAAAAGCTGGAATAGTCTGCCGAACAGGTCTGCGGACGTATAGCGGCATCTGTAATTTACCAAAAAATGTAATCGTTTACAGGAAGTAACAATAAAAATCGGTATGAGAAACTACTAATGGAGGAAAAGCAAATGAAAAAGAGAACGAACGGAACAATGAGAAAAATGATGTCTGTGATTCTGGCAGTCCTCATGGTCGCAGGACTTATGGGATGCGCAGCACCGGCTGCACAGCAGAATGCACAGGAGGATGCGGCTGTGGAAACATCAGAACCGGCAGAGGGTCCGGCGGCGGAGGAAACACCGGCAGAATCGGAAGAGACATCCGGCCAGACAAAGATATTTTTTACAAACGCGATCCTGACTGCCCCGTATTGTGCACTGCAGTTGGATGCCATGCAGCAGTATGCGGCGGCAAACAATATCGACCTGCAGGTCGCAGACGGCAAAGAAGATGCGCAGACGCAGCTTGACCAGATCAAAAATGCTGTGACGCAGGGCGTGGACGGTATTATCTATTTTCCGGGAGACGAAGCTTCCACCATTCCGGTCGTGCGGTATCTGGACGAGAGCGGAGTTCCGTTTATCGTATTAAATTCCAAAGTGGATGAATCCGTCAGGGATCTGGTTCCCAGCTATGTAGGTTCGGATTATGAGGAGATGGGTAAAATGGCAGGGGAACTTGCACTGGATGCTCTGGGGGACGAGGGCGGAAATGTGGTTATCATCAACGGGCTTTCCGGCACGGAAGTGGCAAATTCCACAACAAAAGGTTTTATGGATGTGATCTCTACAAATGCCAATATTGAAATACTGGCGGATCAGCCGGCGGATTGGGATACGGCGAAGGCGATGACTATTATGGAAGACTATATCACGACTTTCGGCGATAAGATCGATCTGGTGTTTGCGGTGGACAGCGGTATGACAAAGGGGGCGGCACAGGCATTGGAAAATGCGGGCCTTTGGGGTGAGATTCCGGTAGTCTGCTCCGATCAGGGACAGTTTGTGCTGGATGCGATCGCAAACGGCGAGATGAAAGGAACGGCGAAACAGGATGCCGTGGATGAAGGCAATCTCGCGATGGAGACCATCATGAAGCTGGTAAACGGCGAAGCGGTTGAAACCTGGGAGATCGTTCCGACAGAAATGCTCACGATTGACAACATAGATGGTTTGAAGGGCTATTGATCCTGTGTGATCGGTTTTAAGAGATATCGATATAAGGTAACAGCAGAGGATGTTTCTGCCGGGTACCGGCAGGGACATCCGCCTTTGAACCCGCCTGACAGTTAGGAGAGGAAAATGAGTGAAATTGCTTTAGAAATGAGAAATATTACAAAAACATTTCCCGGCGTCAAGGCACTGAATCAGGTATGTTTTCAAGTGAAAAAAGGCGAGGTGCACGCAATTGTCGGAGAAAACGGCGCGGGGAAATCCACACTGATGAAAGTGCTGAACGGTGTATATCAGGCTGATGCGGGACAGATCTTTTTGGAGGGAAAGGAAGTAAAGATAGAAAACATCAACAGGGCACAGGAGTTGGGAATAAGCCTGATCTTTCAGGAGACCAACCTGATCCCGCAGTTATCCGTGGCCGAAAATTTCTTTTTAGGGAAACTTCCGAAGACAAAAGCCGGACTTGTGGACTGGAAATATATGGAATATCAGGTGACGGCTATTTTTTCCCAGCTTGATTATAAGATTAAGCCAAGGGAGATCGTGGTAAATTTAAGTGCGGCGGATAAACAGATGGTGGAAATCGCGAGGGCGATCTCACGGAATGCAAAGATCATTATCATGGACGAACCTACCTCGTCCCTGACGGATGTGGAAGTGGAAAACCTGTTTTCCATTATAAATGATCTGAAGAAAAAAGGGACGACGATCATTTTTATTTCCCACAAGATGGAGGAAATATTCACGATAGCGGATACGGTGTCCGTACAGCGGGACGGGGAAATGATACATACGGCGCCCATAGCCGGGCTGACCAGCGACCAGATTGTGGAGTGGATGGTGGGCCGCAGTGTGGACACGGAATTTCCGGCGAGGGAGAGTAAGATCGGTGAAGTTGTGCTTGAGGCCAGAAAAGTATGCCGGAAAAACCTGATCTATGATGTGGATTTTTCCCTGCACAAAGGTGAAGTGCTCGGTTTTGCCGGACTCGTGGGAGCGGGCCGGACGGAACTGGCAGAGACTATTTTCGGGGAAGGAAAACTGAGCGGCGGGGAGATCTATCTGCACGGCAAAAAGGTTTCCATCAGAAATACCACACAGGCAATCAAACATTCCATCGGTATGCTGACAGAAGAGAGAAAAGAAACAGGACTGGCGCTCGATGCGTCCGTAAAGAGCAATATTGTGATCGCTAAGCTTTCCAAGTTATGCTTTGGAAGAAATCTTTTCATCAACAGGAAAGCGGAGAAGGAAGCTGCGGAGCAGTATGTCAGGGAATTAAAGATAAAAACGCCTTCCATTCATCAGACGGCCTATAATCTTTCCGGCGGAAACCAGCAGAAGATCGTTATTGCAAAATGGCTGTTTTCGGATGCGGACATCCTGATCTTTGACGAACCTACCAGGGGAATCGATGTGGGCGCAAAACATGAGATCTATAACATCATGAATGATCTTGTAAGCAAAGGGAAGTCTATTATATTTATTTCTTCGGAACTGCCGGAACTGATGGGAATGAGCGACCGTATCATTGTGATGCACGAAGGACGAAAGAAGGGGGAACTGCTCAGGGAAGAGTTTTCCTCCGAGGGCATCATGAAGCTGGCGGTAAGTTAGGAGGTACAGCGTGACTGAGAAAGGGAAAAAGCCGGACATTGTGCAGGTCCTGCTGAATTATGGCTTGATCATAGCCTTATGTATTATTATCGTTATTGTTTCTGTCAGCACGGAAAATTTTCTGACAGTCAGGAATATCATAAATATTCTGCGTCAGGTGGCACCTACCGGGATCATGGCACTGGGAGTTGTGGCAGTTATCGTGGCGGGGCATATGGACCTGTCCATCTCCTCTACGGTTACAATGTCAGGTGTGGTGTGTGTTTCTTATGTAAAATACCTGCAGGCAGATATAGAAGGCATCTGCCTTGCGCTTCTGACAGGAGCCGGCATCGGGCTTTTAAATGGCGTTATCATTGCAAATATTACAAGCAAAAAGGGAAGGAAGGGTGAGAGCTTCATCATCACCTATGGTATGCAGGCGGCCATCGCGGCAGCAGCACTGCTTTATACGAACGGGATTTATATGAATCTTCAGGAAAAGTCATTGCACAGCTTTTTCGGGAAAGGGTATGTTCCGATCGTCCTATTTGTCCTGACCGCCGTGATTCTGGAATACGTTATGAAGTGTACGCCGTTTGGGCAGTCCGTTTACTACATAGGAGCCAATGAGGCGGCAGCCCGCATGTCGGGTATCAATGTAAAAAGAAATACCATGATCATTTTTACGATCTCCGGCTTCTTTGCGGCGGTTGCAGGAGTTGTTTTGACATCGAGGGTCGGTGCGGCTTCCAGCACTTCGGGAAACGGTCTGGAACTGGATGCCATTGCGGCGGTGGTTGTTGGTGGAACGGCTCTTTCGGGCGGTAAAGGCGGTGTGATGAAGACGGTGCTCGGCGTGATCGTGATGGGGGTTTTGTCTAATGCACTGCGCCTTTTAAATATTGATACATATCCCCAGATGATGATCCGGGGTGTCATTATCATCCTTGCTGTACTGCTTGACGTATTTGCAACACAGTTTAAGGCGAAAGGAGGTGCAGGGGCATGACACAGAAAAGACGAATATTTGAAATGAATATGCTCGCAAAACATATGGTGCCGATCGTGCTTGTGGTTATGCTGCTATTGTTCTCCGTTTTTATACCGAATTTCTGTACAGCCGGCAACATCGTGAATATATTTTCAAGTTTTTCCGTATATGGAGTGGTGACGATCGCTATGGCGTTTGCCCTGATCTGCGGTGAGTTCGACCTGTCGGTGGGAAGCACTATGGCGCTTGCGTCTTTGATCTTTGCCACATTGGTAAATGAAAAATCTTTTGCTCTTGCAGCGCTTGCAGCACTGCTGTCAGGGGCACTCATCGGAGCCTTGAACGGATTTTTGGTCTCAAAATTCGGCATCCCCTCTTTTGTGGTGACGATGGGAATGCAGATCACCGTGAAGGGGGCGGCCTGCCTGTATACCGATGCAAAACCGGTAGCAATCTACAGTGATTTCTGCTATCAGGCGGGAAATGGTACACTGTTTGGGATTCCGTATCTGGTATGGGTGTTTTTCCTGATCCTGCTGCTGGCAGGCGGTGTGCTGAAATATACTGTTTTCGGCAGAGGTTTATATGCCGTAGGCGGCAATTATCTGATGGCAAAGAATGCCGGAATCAATGCGCCTGTCTATAAATTTATGATCTTCTTCATCTTAGGTATCGCATCCGCAATGGGCGGAGTCATGATGGCATGCCGTATATCGGCGGGAAATGCCCTGTACGGGACAGATCTGACCATGGCAGCAATTTCCGCGAATGTGGTTGGCGGAACAAGTACGGTCGGCGGGACGGGGAATATCTGGAAGACGCTGCTGGGGCTCATTGTTTTGTATGTATTATACAATGCGCTTATGCTGCTGGGGATTCAGGCGTATGTGCAGCAGCTGATCAAAGGGCTGATCGTGATCGTTGTTATTGTAGTGGACGGTTTAAGTCGTGTGGCAAATGAAAATTAAAATAGTGATTGGCAAAAGAGTGCGGTTTTAATGATTTTTTTGCATCGGATTTATGCTATAATGTCTGGGGAATGAAAATTTGATATGAGAAGGGCACCAACATGGAAAAATCGTTAAAGAAGATTGCTGAAAGCTATAATATTTCTGTCGCGACGCTTTCACGCGTGGTAAACAATAAAGGGAATGTCCGTCCTGAGACAAAGGAACGGGTGCTTGAAATATTGAAAAAGGAACAGTATGTGCCGAATTATATGGCAAGATCTTTAAAGACAAACAGCAGTACTACGATCGGGATCATAGTACCTGATATCAGTCAGAAATTGTTTGCCGGTATTATACGGGGAATCAATCGAAAGCTGTTTGAGAGGGGGTATCTGGTACTGCTGTCTGATTCGGAGGAAAGTTCCCAGAAAGAAAAGCGGTATTTAGACCTGATGCTGAGACAGTGTGTTGACGGGCTTGTGATCGCAACGGTGGATCCCGAACATATAGATTTTAAAAGGTTTTACGCATTGGGAATCCCGGTGGTATTTATTGATACGATTCCGGATACGGATCTGCAGGTGGATGCCGTGCTCGTAGATGATTATATGGTCGGGCAGAAAATGGCGAAATATTTTTTGCAGGAGGGACATACAAAAACGGCGGTACTGACCGGAAGCTCCAGCGGATTTTCACCCAGCGTGCAGAGGCTGAAAGGGTTTTTGGAAACATATGAAAAACAGGGGATTACATTACCGCAGGATATGATATATAAATTGCCATACAGACAGGAGGAAAGTTATCAGGTCGTAAAAAAACTGATAAAAAGGCGCGGCGCCGGACAGATCACGGCGATTGCAGCCATGCATGAACTGATGACGATTGGGGCCGTCAAGGCAATCAGGGAGCAGAATATGGTGATCGGGGAAGATATTTCCCTGATAGGCTGCGATTTGAATGAAAGGATACAGCTCTTTAAACCACAGATTACCGGTGTGGAACAGCCGGAAGAGGAGATAGGGGAGACAGTCGCGGAGCTTTTGCTGCAGCGTCTGCATCAGAAGGCGGCAGAGGGGGCGGACGCGATGCGTGGGAGCATGGGACAGAAGATTTTACTGAATCCCCGGTTTGTCGTGCGCGACAGTTGTAAAAAGCTGGAGTAGTATTAGGAAGGAAGTAAAGAGAGCAGATAGTCACATCTAAAAATGAAAACGTTTACAAAGGAGGTATATGAAATGGCATTTTATAATATTGAGGAAACAAATGTACGTATTGGGAGGATTCGGGAACTGCTGCGAAAGAAAAAGCTGGATGCGGCATTGATCTATTATGATATGGTAAATATTGCAAACGGATGGTATTTGACAGGATGGTGCCCGCAGTTTGAATACGGAGCGGTTCTTGTTCCTCTTCAGGGGGAACCGCTGCTTCTGGGCGGCTCAGAAAGTGAAGAATTTGCAAAACAGGATTCCGCGATTAAAAATACGAGGAATTTCAGTGTGTTTATGCAGCCGGGAATCGAATTCCTGTATTCCAGAATGTACGACTTTAAAGAGCTGAACAGGGAGTTGGCAGAATCGGGAACGACGCTGGGGAAAATCGGATTTGTGGCGCCGGATAAGATGCCGACAAAATTATATCGTGATTTCTGCGCAGGGTTTGAGGGAATCGAGATCGTGGATATCACCTTTGATTTTGAAATGCTGCGGCTGGTAAAGTCCTCTTGGGAACTGTCCTGTATGGAAAAAGCAAATACACTGGCAGATGTTGCTTATGATGCTATGATAAAGACCATTAAGCCGGGAGTAACGGAGTTGCAGGTCGCAGCAGCAGGAGAGTATGCAGCCAGATGGAACGGCGCAAGCGGTTATGGATTTGATGCGATCATTGCATCCGGTAAGCGTGTGGAAGGGATCGTATCGACGCCTGTGGACAAGACATTGCAGGCAGGAGAGATGATCATGCTCGGCATGGCACCGCAGTGGTGCGGGTATACCGGGACATTCGGGGATACCGTACCGGTATCCGGCGAATATACGGACAGGCAGCGTGACATGATGAATGCCATGCGCCATGCGCTTCAGCTTTGCAAAGAGAAACTTTATCCGGGGCAAAAACCGGTTGATATCGATAAGGCCGGTATGGATTATCTGCGAAAGCTCGGATATGGCGATTATCTGGTGGCACAGTTTGCGCATTCCACGGGGTTAATGGAATGTGAGGGTGCAAGTTATACAAGCTACGACTGTTGTGACGGCGGTATGCCCTTAGAGCCGGGTATGACGATCATGATCGATGTGAGTATGTTTAAGATACCGGAAGTGATCGGCGGCAGGATTGAAACAGGCTACCGTATCACAGAAAACGGGCCGGTTGCCCTGTCTCCTAAAATGGATCGGCTTTTTGCATCGGAAATTAAATGAGGAGAGTGAAAAAGATGCGGTATGGCATAAAAATGCTGTGCCGCATTTTTCTTTACGCACGAGTGCGGAGAGAAAAGATACACAATAAGCTGTCCACATCCGGCGCGGCAAGCAGGAGAAAAATTTTCTCTGCCCGATCATAATATATGTTGACAAATAATATTATATGGGATATAGTATTCCTATAATATTATACGCCATATAATATTATAGGAGATAACAATATTGGATGGAGGTAAGGGAATGGTATTTAATACAGGATCGGCACTGCTGGATGCAATCGTACTCGCAGTGGTTTCATGGACAAAAGACGGTACCTACGGCTATAAGATCACCAAAGAAGTGCAGCAGTTGATCGATGTGTCGGAATCTACCCTGTATCCGGTACTGCGGCGTCTGCAGAAAGACGAATGTCTTGAAATATACGACAGGGCGATCGACGGCAGAAACCGGCGCTACTATAAGATCACGGGAAAGGGAGATGCCCAGCTCAATTTGTATAAAGCGGAATGGTTGAGATATTCTAAGAAAATCACGGCAATATTTGAGGGGGGACAGAGTATTGGATAAGAGAGAATTTTTGAACAGACTGCAGATGCAGCTTGCGGATCTGACCAGCGATGAGAGAAGAGAAGCGCTGGAATACTATGAGGAGTATTTTGCGGATGCGGGGGAGGAGAACGAGGCGGATGTGCTGATATCCCTCGGGGCGCCGGAACAGGCGGCGGAGCAGATCAAGGCGGGGCTCCACAAGGCGGATGAAGGGATGTTTACGGAAAACGGTTACCGCGAGAAAGTGGGAAGCGATAATCCGCCGGATATTTACGGTAGGAGAGAGGAAAGCAAAGAAAGCCGCGCACAGGATGAGGCAGGGCAGGACGGTTATGCCGGCAAACGCGGGGCATATGGGCAGGATGGCGATACGCATCAGAACGGCTATGCCTACCAAAACGGACAGAGCAGGGACGATGCGGGCGGCTTTTGCCACAGCGGCGGCAGACAGGACCAAGGCGGAGCCGGCGGCTGGGAGACATACGGAAGGATGCCCTACGGGCAGGACGGATACCGGAACCGGCAGGAGGAAAAGAAGAAAAGCAATATGAGCGGCGGTACGACCGCACTTCTGGTGATACTCGGCATTCTGGCTTCGCCGGTCATCCTTGCGCTGGCGGCTGCGGCGGTCGGGGTGATCGTGGGGATCCTGGGAGCGCTGTTTGGCGTGGTGGCGGCGATCCTGGCGGTGATCGTGGCGCTGTTTGCGGCGGGTATCGTGTTGTTTATAGCGGGATTCCCGATATTGTTCCACAATCCTTTTGCGGGGATGGCGTGTATTGCGCTTGGGTGTATTATGATCGCGCTGTTTTTGCTTTTTGTCATCGCGCTGGTGGCAGTACTCGGAAAATTTTTCCCGTGGCTGATCCGTGAGGTGGAAAGTTTCGGGAAATATCTGAGTGAAAAGTGGGCAGGGAGAAAAAGGAAAGGGGCGGAAAAAGCATGAAGAAGTTTATAAAAGGAATGCTGATCGCGGCGGGCTGTTTTTTTGCTGCCGGAGTCATACTGGGGATCATCGGGATCGCCGGCGTGAACTATATGGATAAAAAGTACGGAAATACGGAAAATCATTCGCTGGTGCGGAACGCGTGGGACAGTGTGCGAAAATGGGATTTCAGGTGGCTTCGTGGGGGCGGCAACGGGCTTGTGCTGGTGTACGACGGCATAGAGTTTGACAAAGACCACGGTCTGACATACGGAAGCTTTACGGATGACAGCCTGCGGGAGGAGGATATTTACCGTCTGGATCTGGAGATCGGCGGCGGCAGCCTGACCGTATGTCAGGGGGACGGCCTGATCCTGAAGAAGGACGGGGGACCGGAATGCCAGTATTATATAGAAGGAGATACGTTCTATCTGAAACAGAGATGCCCGATCGGCGGCGGAGAGACAGACCTTACGCTCACACTTCCGGAAGGGATCGTGCTGGATGAGGCGGATATCATGATGGGCGCCGGCGAGATCGTCACAAAAGGTCTTTTCGAGGCGAGGAAGATAAAGATAGAGTTGGATGCCGGGGAACTCGACATGGAGGAAGTGAAGGCGGATACTTTTTCGGCGGAGGTGGCGATGGGCTCCGTCGAGGTGAGTAAACTGGATACAATAGAATGTGACACGAGTGTCGATATGGGAAATATCAGCCTGCGGGAGAGCCTGATCACAGGCAATCTGGATGCGGAAGTCAATATGGGGGAAATTTCCATTTTCCTGCGGGATTCCTATGAGGATCATGACTATGAAATAGACTGCAATATGGGGGATATCACCGTAGCGGCGGAGAACGGCGAGGCGAGGGAATACGCCGGGCTTTCGAGTTCCGTGGAGCTCTACGGCAGAAATGGAAACGGGGAGAGCAGGTACGATCTGGACTGTGATATGGGCAGCATACTGGTTAAATTTTCAGGAACGGTAGGAAAGGACAGTGCGGCAAAGCCGTCAGATGGGACAAAAGGGAAAACAGGAGCGCCGGGGGAAGAAACACCGGGAACGGGAATCGGCGACGATGCCGGGAACGGTTTCTCCGGACTTCCGGAAGTGCCCGAAATAAAAGATATCTACGGAATAGAAGACAACTGGCCCGAAAGTATCGGCAGGGAAAACACGGATACGACCGCTGAGGATTTTTCGTTTGACATATGGATCCCGGAACCGATGACGCTGGAGATTTCCTGTGTGACGAACAGTGGGGAATTAGATCTGGAGATAGAGAGCGGAAACGGAAAAGATATCTTTGAAAAAGACGATATCCAGACGGGAACCTTTGAGGTGAAAGCCGATTCGGTCGGGATGTACAAAGTTCATTTTGAGTGTGATGATCACACCGGGAGTTTCTGGGTCAGGCCGAAAGAATGAGGAAGAGAGGTGGAGAATGTTTACATTTATCATATGTCTGGCAATTCTGTCGATTCTGTTCTGGATGGGATTTAAAATTACGGGCGCTGTATTAAAAGCACTTATGTGGCTGTTTATTTTAGTCCCGCTTGCGGTTGGAATCTGGGGATTTGCGCTGTTGTGCTGCTGTACCCTGATCTTGATTCCGATCGGGATCAGACTGTTTGTGGCAGGGGTGAGAGTGATCACATTGGGATAGGGAATACCGCTCATGTACAGGGGAATACTACTCGTATTCCCTTGTGATATTATTCAGCCATTTCTCACTCTTATAATACCGGTATACCACCGGCACTTTCCAGAATTCATCCAGACAGAGAATAAAATAGACGATCTTCGGCGGCAGGTGCAGCACAAAGGCGCTGATAAAACCGAGCGGGACGGCAACAACCCACATGGTGATGGCATCGCAGATCAGGCCGAAGCGGGAGTTGCCGCCGGCGCGGAAGATGCCGGCGATGGTCAGCGTGTTCATTGCCTGGCCGACTACATAGTAGGAGCTGACGAGCAGCATAAAGTTCAGATAGTCCTGCGCCTGAGGAGTCAGATCAAAGATGCCGATGACCGGTTTCCGGACCAGAATGATGACCAAACCGGTCAATATACTGACGGCAAGGGTGCAGCGGCATAAGCTGGAAGCTTCCCGCCTTGCCCTGTCCATCTGCAGCTCTCCCATGGATTTCCCGAGAAGCACCGTGCCCGCGCTGCCAAGTCCGTAGCAGATGACCGTGAGCAGATCGCGGATCGTAGTGGCGACGGAGGAGGCCGCCACCATATCGGAATTCATATGTCCCAAAATAATAGAATAGGTAGAAAAAGCAAACGTCCAGATACAGTCGTTTAATAAGGCGGGGATGGAATACTTTAAAAAATCCTGAAACAGAAGCCTGTGCCTGCCGAATAAAACGGAAAGGTCGGGCTTGAAAATATGCCCTTTGAAAAAGTCGGCGAGACACAGAAGCACCTCCACAATGCGGGCGATCAGCGTGGCAAGGGCAACGCCCACCACACCGAGTTTCGGTGCGCCGAGGAGGCCGAAGATAAACACGGCGTTTAAAAACACATTGAGAAACAGGGCGCTGCAGCTGATCAGGGTGCTGACCCTGGCGCGCTCCACACTTTTTAATACGCTGAGATAAGCCTGTGAGAAACCGGTCAGAAGATAGGAAGTTCCCATCACCCTTAAATAGGAAGCGCCTATACCGATCAGTTCCGCGTCGGGCGTAAAGATCCGCATCAGAAGCGCAGGAAAGGAAACTGCGGCAAGCGACAGGATCAACGTAAAAGCAAGGGATATCTTCAGGGCGATACCGAAGACCGCCTGAATGGAATTCATATCTTTTTTCCCCCAGTACTGGGCGCAGAGCATCGTGGTCCCGGAGGTGATGCCAAAGAAAAAGCCCCCCAGGATAAACTGATACTGGTTGGCAAGAGAGACCGCTGACATGGAGGACTGCCCCACATAGTTGAGCATCAGCACATCGGCGGAATTTACCATATGCGTTATTAAGTTCTGGATCGTGATCGGGATGACCAGAGAAAGCAGGGACTTATAAAAAAGCCGCTTTTCGGGCGTCGATATTTTATATGTATTCATAATGCTGACAGCATAGCAGAAGCCGCCGGTTTTGTAAAGAAAAAACTGGTAAAAAAATATTTTATTTGCTGTCTATTTTGGACAGTGTATGATACAATATAGGCAACGGGCCGGAGTGCTTCAAAAAGACTGGTCCGAATGAAAAACCCAAAGGAGGTAGACTCATGAAAATTATTATTACCGGAAAGAATCTTGAGGTGAGCGAAGGGTTAAGGAATGCGGTGGAAGAGAAGATCGGCAAGCTGGAAAAATACTTTGCCGAGGATACGACTGCCAAGGTGACGCTCAGTGTGGAGAAGGACAGGCAGAAGATTGAGGTGACGATTCCCGTAAAGGGAAATATCATCCGCTCCGAACAGACAAGCAGTGATATGTATGTGTCTATCGATCTGGTTCAGGAGATCATCGAGCGCCAGCTTAAAAAATATAAGAAGAAACTGATCGATAAAAAGCAGAACGCGGTATCCTTCAGTGATGCGTTTATAGAAAGGGTTGAGGATGACGATGAGGAAGTGAAGATCGTCAGGACAAAGCAGTTTGATATCAAACCCATGTACCCGGAGGATGCCTGTGTGCAGATGGAACTGTTGGGACATGATTTCTATGTGTTCTGTAATGCGGAGACGGAGCAGATGTGCGTGGTCTATAAGAGGAAAGGCGGCACTTACGGGATGATCGAGCCGGAAGTGTGAACTGTTACAAAATGACAAAAATCGCGGGGCTCTGTGTTGCAAAAAATCGAACCTTGTGATATAATTGATAAAGTGAGTTTGTCAAAAAAATAACAAACAAATAAATAAGCAAAATGGAGGGCTATTTAAATGGCAAAGAAAGTAGTATTAGCGGGTGCTTGTCGTACCGCGATCGGTAAAATGGGCGGAGCTTTGGGAAATACTCCGGCACCTGTACTTGGTTCCATCGTAATTAAGGAAGCGCTGAAGAGAGCAGGCGTTCCCGCGGATCAGGTTGACCATGTTTATATGGGCTGTGTTATCCAGGCGGGCCTCGGCCAGAACGTTGCGCGTCAGGCATCCATCAAGGCGGGGATTCCTGTAGAAACCCCTGCGGTAACGATCAACGTAGTGTGCGGTTCCGGTCTGAACTGTGTCAATATGGCGGCACAGATGATCCAGACAGGCGATGCTGATATCGTGGTTGCAGGCGGTATGGAAAACATGTCCATGGCACCTTATGCGATGATGAATGGCCGTTACGGTTACAGGATGAACAATGCTACTTTGGTGGATACCATGGTAAATGACGCACTGTGGGATGCTTTCAACCAGTATCATATGATGATCACTGCCGAGAATATTGCGGATCAGTGGAAGCTGACCAGGGAAGAACTGGATGAGTTTGCGGTAAAGAGCCAGCAGAAATGCGAGAAGGCGATGAACGAAGGCAGATTTGACGATGAGATCGTTCCGGTTCCCGTGAAAGTGAAAAAGGAAGTCGTTGACTTTGTGAAGGATGAAGGCCCTCGTCCGGGAACGACAATGGAAGCGCTGTCAAAACTGAAATGCTGCTCCGGCAAGAAGGAAGGCGGCGTGGTTACTGCAGGCAATGCTTCCGGCATCAATGACGGTGCGGCTGCAGTCGTTGTGATGAGCGAAGAAAAAGCGAAAGAACTGGGAGTAACACCTATGGCGACATTTGTAGGCGGCGCGCTCGGCGGTGTAGATCCTTCGATCATGGGTATCGGTCCTGTGGCAGCGACAAGGAAAGTGATGGCTAAGACCGGCCTTACCGTAGATGATATGGATCTGATCGAAGCAAACGAAGCTTTTGCAGCGCAGTCCGTGGCTGTGGCGAAGGAGCTTGGTTTTAACCCTGAAAAACTGAATGTAAACGGCGGCGCTATCGCACTCGGACACCCTGTAGGGGCCTCCGGATGCCGTATCCTTGTGACATTGCTGCATGAGATGGTGAAGAGAGACGCAAAGAAAGGCCTTGCGACACTCTGCATCGGCGGCGGCATGGGCTGTGCGACCATCGTGGAAAGAGACTAAGAAGGTCCCTGACGAATCACGAAACCAAATACCGGGAAGCTTTTCGGAGCTTCTCGGTATTCCCGCGTTCATAGTAGTAACTGAAAACAGCATCGGACCAGAAGGGGAGATGCGGAACTGGAAAACAGCATCGGACCGGGAGGCGCCCCAGAGGATTTACAGACGGGAACCGGCTGGAAATCGCTCTGCCTACAAAGGCGCCGGAAGGGGAGATGCGGAACTGGAATAGGAGAAACGAATATGGAATTTATTTTATATGAAGTGAACGGTCAGGTCGGAACCATCACCATCAACCGTGAAAAGGCGTTAAACGCACTGAATTCGAAAGTGTTGGATGAGCTGAATGCAACGCTTGACGCTGTGGACCTGAACGAAGTGAGATGCCTGATTTTAACGGGCGCAGGCACGAAGTCCTTTGTGGCGGGCGCGGATATCGGCGAGATGAGCACGCTCACAAAGGCAGAAGGCGAGGCTTTCGGCAAAAAGGGCAACGATGTGTTCCGGAAACTGGAGACTTTCCCGATCCCTGTGATCGCGGCGGTAAACGGCTTTGCGCTGGGCGGCGGCTGTGAGATATCCATGAGCTGCGATATCCGCATCTGCTCCGAGAACGCAGTGTTCGGCCAGCCGGAAGTGGGACTCGGCATTACACCGGGCTTTGGCGGCACCCAGAGACTGGCGCGCCTGGTGAGTCCCGGCATGGCAAAACAGCTGATCTACACAGCGAGAAACATCAAAGCTGACGAAGCGCTTCGGATCGGCCTTGTCAACGCGGTTTATCCGCAGGAAGAACTGATGGCTGCAGCGCAGAAGATGGCGGCAGGCATCGCGAAGAACGCGCCGATCGCTGTCCGCAACTGTAAGAAGGCGATCAATGACGGCCTGGAAGTCAATATGGATGAGGCGATCGTCATCGAGGAAAAACTGTTCGGAGACTGTTTCGAGACGGAAGACCAGAAATACGGCATGGCATTTTTCCTCGACAAGAACAAAGAGAAAGTAAAAGAGCCGTTCAAAAATTGTTAATAATTAAAAAGATTAATATATCAAACAGGAGGATCTTAAAATGAA
The DNA here is from genome assembly GCA_021769625.1 of [Clostridium] symbiosum. Lineage (GTDB taxonomy): Bacteria > Bacillota > Clostridia > Lachnospirales > Lachnospiraceae > 1XD8-76. Next base: position 158,614 of record JAETSN010000001.1, read on the forward strand.
GGTAGGTATTATTGGCGCTGGTACAATGGGTTCCGGTATTGCGCAGGCATTCGCTATGACGGACGGTTATGAAGTATGCCTCTGCGACATCAAGGAAGAGTATGCGGAAGGCGGCAAAGCGAAAATTCAGAAGAACATGAATTTCCTTGTGGGCAAGGAAAAGATCACACAGGAAAAAGCTGACGAGGTTATGGGCAAGATCACAACAGGCCTCAACGGCATCTGCACAGACTGCGACCTGATCGTGGAAGTTGCTCTGGAAAACCTGGAGATCAAGAAAAATATCTTTACCGAGCTGATGGGCATCGTGAAAAAGGACTGCATGTTTGCATCCAACACTTCTTCCCTCTCTATCACAAAGATCGGCGAAGGACTGGACAGACCGATGATCGGTATGCACTTCTTCAATCCTGCTGACAGAATGAAACTGGTGGAAGTGATCAAGGGCGAGAACACGCCGCAGGAAATGGTTGACAAGATCGTTGCCATCGCAAAAGAGATCGGCAAGACACCCGTGGAAGTGAAGGAAGCTCCGGGTTTTGTCGTAAACAGGATCCTGATCCCGATGATCAACGAGGCAATCGGCGTTCTCGATGCCGGCACAGCATCCGCTGAAGATATCGACGTGGCTATGCAGCTCGGCGCATCCCATCCGATGGGCCCCTTACATCTCGGCGATCTGATCGGACTGGATATCTGCCTTGCCATCATGGAAGTTCTCTATACCGAGACAAAAGACGAGAAGTACGCTCCTCAGCCGCTGCTCAAGAAGATGGTGGAAGAGAAGAAACTCGGCAGAAAGACCGGCGTTGGATTCTTTGATTACTCGAAGTAAAGAATAGACGCAAAGCGGCTATTCGCTCTTGCACAATTAAGAAAACGGAGTTTTTGCTGCTTCTTGATTTGTGAAACAAATTGAGAAGATTCCCGTATTAATCGTGCAAGTTCCCGTAATTAGTAAATATTATTAAATGGAGGAAATAAATCATGGATTTTTCTTTATCTAAAAAACATGAAATGGCGAGAACTCTTTTCAAAGAATTTGCTGAAAAAGAGGTAAAGCCTTTGGCGCAGGAAGTTGATGAAACGGAAGAATTTCCCCGCGCGACAGTCGAGAAAATGGCGAAGGCAGGCTTTATGGGTATTCCGATCCCGAAGGAGTACGGCGGACAGGGCTGCGATAATCTGACTTATGCGATGTGCGTGGAAGAGCTTTCCAAAGTCTGCGGCACAACAGGTGTTATTGTTTCCGCGCATACTTCCCTCTGCTGTGATCCTATTCTGACCTACGGTACAGAAGAGCAGAAACAGAAATACCTGCCCGATCTGGCGGCGGGCCGTAAGATCGGTGCATTCGGCCTGACAGAGCCCGGCGCCGGCACAGACGCGCAGGGACAGCAGACGAAGGCTGTTCTGGAAGGCGACGAGTGGGTGCTCAACGGCTCCAAGATCTTTATCACAAACGGCAAGGAAGCTGACGTGTATGTCATTATCGCTGTGACAGGCACCGTTGAGAAGCGCGGCAGAAAGCAGAAAGAGATCTCCGCATTTATCGTGGAAAAGGGAACACCGGGATTCAGTTTCGGTACAAAGGAAAAGAAGATGGGTATCCGCGGCTCCTCTACATATGAGCTGATCTTCACAGACTGCCGTATCCCGAAAGAGAATATGTTGGGACAGCAGGGCAAGGGCTTCGGTATTGCCATGCATACACTGGACGGCGGACGTATCGGTATCGCGGCACAGGCGCTCGGCCTCGGCGAGGGCGCACTGGAGAGAACGATCGACTATGTGAAAGAAAGAAAGCAGTTCGGACGCGCTATCGCCCAGTTCCAGAATACACAGTTCCAGCTTGCCGATATGGCGACAAAGGCACAGGCAGCACAGCTTCTTGTCTATAAGGCGGCGAAGACAAAAGACCAGTACGTGAAAGACCACAAGACCGCTTACGGCGTGGAAGCTGCTATGGCGAAACTGTACGCGGCAGAAATGGCTATGGAAGTTACCACGAAGGCTGTACAGCTTCACGGCGGTTACGGTTACACAAGAGAGTACGATGTGGAGCGTATGATGCGTGATGCAAAGATCACCGAGATCTACGAAGGAACATCCGAAGTGCAGAGAATGGTCATCTCCGCGGCACTGCTCAAGTAAGGCGGTAAGCCGGCTTACGCATTAATAGAATGAAAATAAAAAAGGAGAGAAATTACAATGAAAGTTGTTGTTTGTGTAAAACAGGTGCCTGATACAAAGGGCGGCGTAAAGTTCAATCCCGATGGTACGCTGGACCGTGGCGCAATGCTCGCTATCATGAATCCTGACGACAAGGCAGGTCTGGAAGCAGCTCTTAGATTAAAAGATCAGTATGGAGCGGAAGTTACCGTTGTGACAATGGGTCTGCCGAAGGCGGAGGAAGTGCTCCGCGAAGCGTTGGCAATGGGTGCCGACAAGGGTATCCTTGTGACGGACAGAGTACTCGGCGGCGCCGATACATGGGCTACATCCCAGACACTGGCGGGTGCGATCCGCAATCTGGAGTATGATCTGATCATCACAGGCCGTCAGGCGATCGACGGTGATACCGCGCAGGTTGGCCCTCAGATCTCCGAGCATCTGAATATTCCTGTTATCAGCTATGCGCAGGATATCAAGATCGAAGGCGACAGCGTGATCGTACAGCGTCAGTATGACGACAGATATCATGTGTTAAAGGCAAAAATGCCCTGTCTGATCACAGCGCTGGCTGAATTGAATGAGCCTCGTTATATGACACCCGGCGGGATTTTCGACGCATATGATGCGGAGATCACCGTATGGGGCAGAGCTGATCTGAAAGATGTAGAAGATTCCAACCTTGGTCTGAAAGGTTCCCCGACACAGATCGCAAGGGCTTCCGACAAGGTGAGAAAGGGCGCCGGCGAGAAAGTAAACTTAGGTGTTGCGGAGTCCGTAGACTACATCGTGGATAAGCTGAAAGTAAAACATGTTATTTAAATGAGCAGTGCCAAAATCATAAGATGACAAAACTGGCTGCTTGCAGACAGGATTGGCAGATTTGGCGGGCATAAGACTGCTTGCGAAGCGTGCAGGCGTTGGCTTTGATAGGGCGCATGCCCGTACAATGAGGAAAATCGCAGATTTTCCGAATGAGCACTGCGGGTGATATTAACTGAATAAATGGAGGTTCAATCATGAATATTCAAGATTATAAAGGAGTATTTGTCTTTGCCCAGCAGGTGGACAATGTACTCAGCGGAATTGCTTTGGAATTAGTTGGCAAGGGAAAAGACCTTGCAAAAGATCTGGGCGTGGAAGTGACAGCTGTTCTCGTGGGTTCCGGCGTGGCTCCTCTGGCTGATGAGCTGGCTGAATACGGCGCGGATAAGGTTATCGTTGTGGATGACCCTGAACTGAAGGAATACAGGACAGAGCCCTATGCACATGCCCTGGCATCTGTCATTAAAGAATATAAGCCGGAAATTTTCCTGATCGGCGCAACAGCGATCGGCCGTGACCTTGGCCCCCGCGTATCCGCAAGGATCCATACAGGCCTGACGGCAGACTGTACACAGCTTGAGATCGGTGATTTCCCGATCAACCCGATTCCGGGCAAAGAGCAGCTTCACAACCAGCTTCTGATGACCCGTCCGGCATTCGGCGGCAACACGATCGCAACGATCGCATGTCCGGAATTCCGTCCCCAGATGGCGACAGTCCGTCCGGGCGTTATGCAGAAGGCTCCGAGAGAGGCCGGCAGAAAAGCGGAAGTCATCAATTACAATCCCGGCTTCACACCGGACAACAAGTACGTTGAGATCCTGGAAGTTGTAAAAGCCGTAGCTGATACAGTAGATATCATGGATGCGAAGATCCTTGTCTCCGGCGGCCGTGGAATGGGAAGCCCCGAGAACTTCAAGATCCTGGAAGATCTGGCGGAAGTGCTGGATGGTACAGTGAGCTGTTCCCGTGCAGTTGTGGATGCAGGCTGGAAGCCGAAAGATCTGCAGGTAGGCCAGACAGGTAAGACAGTTCGTCCGAACGTATACTTTGCGATCGGTATCTCCGGTGCGATCCAGCATCTGGCAGGTATGGAAGAGTCCGATATCATCATTGCGATCAACAAGGACGAGACAGCTCCGATCTTTGACGTGGCCGATTACGGCATCGTGGGCGATCTGAACAAGATCGTTCCGGCTCTGACAGAGAAACTGAAAGAGGCTATTGCGAATAAATAAGCTGAGAAAAAATAATTTGGCCGCATTGTGAAAGCGATGCGGCTAAATTTTTAGGGGAAGTACTATGAGGAGGGGAAGATATGTTTTGTGAACAGTGTGGTATGAAGTTGGAGGAAGGCACCAGATTTTGCCCCGGCTGCGGATGCAAAGTCGGCGGTGATGTCACAGAGGCTGCGGAAGCAGTAAGGAATGACGGACCGGACACAGATGGGCAGTATGGCGGACCGAACATGAACGGGCATTACAGCGGGCCGGACACAGATGGGCAGTATAACGGATCGAACATGAACGGGCATTACAGCGGGCCGGACATGGCCGGACAGTATAATGGACCGGGGGCTCAGGTGAACCCGGGCGGAAATATTCCGCATTCGGGTCAAAATCCCAAAATGCCGAAAAAGACAATGATCCTGATCGGGGCTGCTGCGGTCATGTTTCTCGTGGTCGGAACGCTGGCTGTAGTGCTGGCGATGACGTTTTTGGGCGGACCGAGAGTGAAAGTTGCCAGAGCGGTTGCCTCTACGATGAAGGATACGCCGAAACTGGTAAATGATCTGAAAGTGGTACCTTCTGTTTTGGCTGCAGACCAATATACGGCAGGGATTGAACTGGAAATTGAGGATGCCAGTGTAAAAGCGGAGTTCAGAAATGCCAAAAATGATAAACAGGTTTATGTGAATGCGGATATTTATGATTACGGGGACATAGACCTGTTGTATGGGGTACATTCCGGAATATTTAAGGCCTCTCTCTCGGATCTGAATTATGTCTTTTTCTATGATCCCAAGGCAGATAATGATGGATTTCTCTGTGAACAGATCAGGGAGCAGCAGCTGGATATGATCAATGAGGTTTTGGAGGATATCACTTCGGACAAGACGAGTGTTGAAACGCTTCGGAAGAATTTTTCGGATGCGCTGACGAAAGAACTGAAAGAAATGGAATTCAGGGAGGCCAGAACACGCCGTTTTGAGATCGACGGCAAGGACAGAGAGTGTGAGGGATATAAGATCCGGATCGATGAGAAAAACATAATACATGTTTTGGAGTATATGGGAGAGACGACGGAAGAACTTAAGGATATTCTGGACGATCTGTGTTATGAGATCGAGAACGAAGAATTTGAGCTGGATCTTACATTTTATATTTATAGGAATAAACTTGCGGCGGTCATAGTGTCCGTGGATGATGAGGAGGAAGTTTACATTGCATTTCAGGGCGGAGATTACAGAATGCAGAATATCTCGGTCGGAGCAGAGTATGACGGAGATGACTATGAGATGTTCACGATAAGCACGCGGAATAATGACAGCAGGGAAATTATCGAGATCGAGGGGGATGGGACTGCGGAAATGTCCATCACATATGATACGAAATCCGGCGATATATCCTGTGAGTATGACGACGGATGGTTCAGTTATTATCTGTCAGGCGTATATAAGCATTCCGGTTCGGAGGCGTCATTTGCGCTGCAGGAGCTGGAATATGACGGTGATTCTCTGATGGATGATGTTAGTTTATCTGTATTTGTGAAGAAAAAAGCGAATATTGAGAAATATGAGGGGGAAGAGTTTGATCTCGGCAGTGCGGATGAAGAGGATTTTGAAGATCTTGTATATGAACTGGAAGATTATGCCGAGCTGTTTGACGGGATGCGCTATTTATGGTAATGCACTGTGGCGGCAATTGCCAAATAGATGCGCGGGCATATATATCCGGCTCATTGCCTGCGAAAAAATATTCAGATATGTGATATCCGGGAGAAGAAAATGGGTGAGATTATTTATCGGGCGGTGGACATAACTGCAGGGTATGGGAAGAAAATAGTGTTAAAAAACCTATCGCTTGATCTGGAAGCGGGGAGCTGTACGTTTATTATAGGGACAAACGGCTGCGGAAAATCTACCCTGTTTTCAGTGATGGCGGGGATAAAAAGAGCAAAGAGCGGGAAGCTTCTGATAAAAGGGAAGGAGAGCAGTGGAGGGAAACTGCAAAAGCTGATCGGATATGTGCCGCAGGACAGTCCGTTATTTCCAGAGCTCACGGTAAAAGACAATCTGCTTTTATGGTATGGGGGAAAAGAAGCTCTGCAGAAAGAATCGGAAAGCGGAATGATAGAGAAACTCGGGCTATCGGAACTGCTGAAAAAGAGAGTCGATACGCTGTCAGGCGGGCAGCAGAGAAGGGTATGCATTGCCTGTGCTATGGCTGGAGATCCCCGTATTTTGATCATGGATGAGCCGGGCGCCGCATTGGATCTGGAGTGCAAGGAAATTCTGAATGTCTGCCTCAAGAAGTACCGGGCAGCGGGAGGAACGATACTGATGTCTTCCCATGAGAAGGCGGATTGGGAGATGGGAGATGCAGTATATTTGCTGAGCGGCGGAAAATTACAGGAAAAGATATCTTAATTGCACTTACGGAGGAATGTTGTTTGGAAAATAGCAGGAAAAAAAGAAATTATATGATTGCAGTATGCGCTTTGGCCGGGATCTTTCTGATCGGGGCGGCTGTCGCTGCGGCGGTAGTCCTGCAGAAGAAAAATCCTCTCGCAAAGGGGCTGGCAGAGCTTGCGGAGGAAGTGACAGCGCTGGAAGCGGAAATGGGAGAGGGCTTCTGGACGGATGCCGTCAATCAGATCGGGAGCGGAGATGTACGGGTGGAATATTCCTTTGATGTCAGCGGGATTTCCGGGCTGCAGAATATGACGGTCGGGCTGGACGGAGAGATAAAGCGGGATATGGGACAGCAGCTTTTCGGGGCGGATGTCCGGGTGAGTGCAGCGAATGTAAAGCTTGCGGATATTTCCTTTTTCGGAACAACGGATCTTTTATATCTGCAGATGCCAACCCTCTGGGAGGGAAGTGTGGTGTTGGAGACGGAGGATGTGAACGGGCAGTGGAATGATTCCTCGCTCAGAGGACAGCTTCGGCAATTGACCGGAGAGGATATTGCGATCGAACAAAAGACAGATGTGAGATTGTTTGAACGCTTTTCGCTGCCGGACTTTTCCGCTGCCGGTTTTTTGGAAGAGAACGCCGAAGCATTGAAAGCCCTGTATGAAAATATGGAAGTGATAGAGGCGGAGAAAGCGCAGAAAGATGAAAGGTTTACAGCAGAGCAGCTGGAGGACCTGAACGGTTATGTGCTGGAAGACAAGGACGGAACGGAGATAGAGACGGTCTGTTATGTGGCCATTTTGCCGGAACAGGAACTGGGAGAAATTTTTCCGGATGTGGTGAGTGATATCAGGCTGGGCATCTATCTGGACGAGGAGGAGAGAATTGTCAGGATCTGCACATTACCGGGAGAGATACTCACATCAGATGCAGGAAAAGGGGAGTTTGCCCTGAATCTGACGGGATCTGAGGCAACTGTAGATGTTCTGGAGCTGACAGCTTTTGGCACGGCGGATGCAGCGATGCTGTCTGCCGGTCTGACCGGGGAGATAGAAACCGAATGTGATCTTACAGTAGAAAAGGCCGGGGAGGAGAAGGGCTCATACGATATAGAGGGGAGCTGCAGGTTCCGGCATAATACAAATATGACAAATGCGATAAATACGGCGGAAATCCTGCTGGAAGGAAATCTGCGGGGGGAACAGGCCGGTACAGACAAAAAACTTTCCGTGACCGTAGAGAGAATGACCGTAAAGACGCAGGATGAAACGGTCTGCAGGCTGAGCGGCCGGGCGGCATTTGAACCGCTGGCAGAAGATATTGCGATACCTGCAGAAAAAGAATACCGCATTGGCAAAATGAACGAACTGGAGACGATATTGTTTTTGACGGAATGCACGGGCAATCTATATAAAAATTACAGCGGATATATAAAACTGCTGCAATGACGAAAAATCCGGGCAGGAGAGGAGAGTATGGGGCAGTACATTAAAATAGAAACAAAGCGTCTTTTGCATACATTGCCCGGCTTTCTGTCATCCCTCCTGAGTACGGTGCTGCTGGCATTACTGATCCTGTTTCTGGCAGGGGATTTCCTGCCGGAAGCGCTGGAGGTGAAACCGTTTCGGATCGGGCTGTGCGTGGAAGGCAGCGATATGATGTCGGACTATGTGAAAAACTATGTGCAGCAGATGGAAAGCACGGAAGATCTGGTAGAATTTCAGGAGATGGAGAGAGAGGAAATCGAAAAAGCGCTGCAGGAGGGGGAGCTGACAGCCTGCATTCTTATCCCGGAGAGAACGGCGCAGTCTATCATGGACGGGACCAATATTCCGATTCAGGTATTTATGGGAGCAGGAGTTGACAACGCGGAGCGTTACCTGCAAAAGAGGCTGCTAACGCTTTTGACGGAGTGCGGGGCGGTGATGATCGATGTGCCGCAGGCGGAGACACTGCTTTTATATGAAATACAGGTGGAGGATCCGCAGGAGCTTGGCATGACTTTGGACCTGTTTCATTTCGGACTGGTGATGGACCGTGAGAACTGGTTTGAAAAGGAGATGCTAAACGCTTTCGGAAGCGCCGGCCTGAAGGAGTATTATCTGGCGGTGGGCTTGAGTCTGGTGCTTCTTTTCTGGGGACTGGGATGCGGAAGTTTTTTCAGGGAGCAGGGGAATCTGCCGCTCTTGCTGGAGCGGCGGGGGATCCCGCTGTTTTTTCAGCAGGGAGTAAAGCAGGCGCTGTTTATCGGGTTGTATGTGGCACCGGTTTTGCTGCTGGCTGGAGCGGCAAATGTGGGCGGAGGAAGAATACCTGCATTGCTTTCCACGGCGGATATGGGAAAAATGATGGTTTTACTGCTGCTCTGCAGCGCTATGCTGGCTTTGCAGTGCAGTTTTTTCTTTCAGCTCGCACCGACCGCTGCGGGCGGCATTGTATGTAACAGCATATGGGCGCTTGCGGGATTTTTTGGGGCAGGCGGCGTATTGCCCTCGGTGTTTCTGCCAAAGACCGTGACAGGTATATGCGGCAGTCTTCCGGTGGGGATTTGTATGGAATTGCTTTTGCGAATGGTGACAGGAAAAGGAAATACGGGCGGAAAAACGACGGGAATTATTTTGTTGTGGTGCCTGCTTTTCGGCCTGGGCGGCCAGCTTGTTTTTTATCGGAAACAGTGGAGTAAAAAAAGAAAATGAAAAGAGCGGGTATCTGTCTTCGGATGATGGTAAAACGGATGGGGAAGCATCCTGTATACTGGGTTCTGCTGCTGTTGTTTCCGACAGCTCTTTTTGTGGTCCCGCGGTTGAATAAAGCAGCGGACGAAGAACAGATACTGGTTGGGTATGTGATGGAGGAGGCATCAGAGGGCAAGGAAGTAGAAATGCTGTCTAATGGGCCGGCTGGAAGCAGTGCAGAGGGGAGAATGTTGCCTGATGGGTCGGGTGAAAGCAGCGCAGAGGGAAAAATGCTGCCCGAACAGGCGGAGACGGAGGGCATACGACAGAAAGGAGCGGAAATCGGAAAGCTGGCATACAGTATACAATTGCTTGACGGAATAGAATACAAACTGCAGGAGGAAACGGAACAGATAGGCGAATCCTCAGAGAGATCAGAGAAGGGAGAAGGAAATACGTCGGATAGGATTGGCAGCAGCCGACTGTTTCAATATATAAAATATACAGAAATTGACAAGATGAAGGAAGATGTCATGACCGGGGAATTATCCTGCGGCATTGCTTTCGACAAGGACTTTGCAAAAAGGCTGGCGGAGCAGGATTACAGGCACTGTATCAAATTATATCTGCCGGAGGGCATGAACGTGGGCGGCATGGTGCAGGAGGATGTCTTCGCGCGGGTCTATCAGGCGTATTCTGCCGTATGGTACGCGGAACTTTTAGAACAGCAGGGGTATCAGATAACGCCTGAGGAAGTGCTTCAGAAATTCTCTGAATATCAGAAAGAAGGCAAAGTCTTTGCAGTAGAATATGAAGAATATGGGAGGGCGGATGAAGAAGTTCAGAATGCGGCGGGAAGCGGGAAGGATATTTCAGCTGTGTTGTCTGTCAGAAGCGTCCTCGCTTTTCTGACATTCCTGTCAGCTTCTTTGGGGGCGTTAGATGGGAGCAGGGACAGAAAAAGGGGAGCCGGAAAAGGCATCTGCTGCAAAAAAACTCTTGCGGCAGCAGCAGCCGGTGCGCCTGTTTTGCCGTCGACGCTGTTTCTGGCAGCAGGTATGATATATACGGATATCAAAACGATCGGCATGTTATACGCAGGTAGAGCGGCCGGGCCGGCAGATGATATGTTAGGCGGACTTATGCAAAAGACCATCCTGCCGGAACTTTGCAGCGCTTTTGTATACGGATCGATCCTGTGGCTGCTTGCGATGTGCTTTGGCAGGATCGTTCCGGAAAAGCTGTTGGAAGGGATCATGCCGTGCTTTCTGCTGATCACAGTATTGTGCTGTCCGGTGTTCTTTGATCTGGGAGAGACCATACCTGTTATCGACGGCCTGTCGAAACTCTTTCCGGTCACATGGTATCTGGAGTTCTGGGGATAAAATACCCGCCGGCATTGCCGGCGGGGTAAAAAGTAAAAGCTTCTTATTTATATTCCAGTGCTTTCTCGGTGCCGTTCACGACTCTCAAGCCGCCCTGTACCAGAGCGAGCAATTCGTCTTCACCCGGATAAACCGTGACGGGAGCGAGGAAACCGCAGTGTTCTTTCAGGCCGGCGACCACCTCCTTGTCGTAAGCGATACCGCCGGTGATGATGATCTGATCGATCTTGCCGGAGAGCACGCATGCCATGGAGCCGATATCTTTGGAAACCTGGAAGATGAAAGCCCTTCTGAACAGGTCAGCCTCTTTATTACCGTCCGCTACCATCTTTTCCACTTCACGCATATCGTTTGTGCCGAGCAGAGCGTTGAATCCGCCTGCGCCGACGATCTTCTTGTAGACTTCTTTTTCGGTATACTTGCCGGAGAAGCACATTTTGATCAGAGAGCCGGAAGGCACGCCGCCTGCACGTTCCGGGGAGAACGCGCCGTCACCGTCCAGCGCATTGAACACATCCACAACCTTGCCCTGCATATGCGCGCCGACAGAAACGCCGCCGCCCATGTGTACAACGATCAGGTTTAATGTGTTGTAATCTTTGCCCGCTTCCGCGGCATAACGTTTCGCAACCGCCTTCTGGTTCAGCGCATGGAAGATACTGATCCTGGGCAGCTCGGGAACGCCGGAAACCCTCGCTTCGTCACAGAGTTCGTCCACAACGGTGGGGTCTACGATATAGCTGGGTTTGCCGATGGAATCCGCGATCTCCTTCGCGAGGATGCCGCCTAAGTTGGAAGCGTGCTGGCCGGAGACACCGATCTCCAGATCGCGGATCAATGCGTCATTGACAGCATAAGTACCGCTGGGGATAGGCTTTAACATACCGCCTCTGCCCACGACGACATCCAGTGTTTTCACATCGAAATCTTTGGATTTCAGGAAATCCAGAATAATGTCGCGGCGGAAATCCTTCTGATCGGTGATGGAATCGTAACGTGCGATCTCCTCTGTGGAGTGACGGAGCGTCTCGTCAAATAATAAGGTTTCATCCTCAAAAATACCGATTTTGGTGGAGGTGGAACCGGGGTTGATCACTAAGCTTTTCACAGACATAATTGTTCTCCTTTTATTTTTTAAGTGTTTCTGCAGCCAGGGCCGCAAGAGCAATGGAATTTACTTTGACTTCACAGGTATCGGAACGGGAAGTCAGGATAACAGGTGCTTTTGTACCTGTCAGGATATTGCCGTTTTTGCAGTCGATCATATGTACGATCGTTTTATAGACAAGGTTTCCGGCATGGATGTCGGGGAATAACAGGATATCCGCATCTCCGGCAACTTTTCTGCCAAGCGCCCCTTTTTCTTCCGCGGCTTCCTTATATAAAGCGATATCCAGAGACAGGGGACCGTCCACGATGCAGCCTGTGATCTTTCCTTCTTCGTTCATCTTTGTCAGTTCCGCAGCTTCCACCGTAACAGGCATCTTCGGATTGACCACTTCCACAGCGGCAAGGGGTGCTACTTTCGGCATCTCCACGCCGCAGGCATTGGCGATTTCCACGGTATAGTTGATGATGTTTACCTTATCCTCCAATGTGGGATACGGCATGAAGGCAACGTCCGTTAAGAACAGAAGACGGTCGATGCCCGGAATCTCAAATACACAGACATGGGACAGCGGTTTCCCGGTGCGCAGCCCTACTTCCTTATCCAGAACGCTCTTTAAGAAAGTCTTTGTGTCCAGGAGGCCCTTCATATACATATCGGCTTTGCCGTCATGTACAAGCTGTACGGCTTTCAGGGAAGCGGCTACCGTATCGGTCTCATTGATCACGGTATACTCGTTCATATCCATACCGAGTTCTGCGGCGATCTCACGGATCTTCGCTTCATCGCCCACTAAAATAGCGTCGGCGATGCCCCGTTCTTTTGCGGCCTTTACGGCTTCCAGCACAGCCTTATCCTGAGCGACCGCCACAGAAAGAGTTTTCTTTTTGCAGGCGGAAACCCGGGAGAGTAAATCGGAAAAATTCTTGCTCATTTTCTTCGCTCCTTTGTTTTCATTTTTTCGTATATGGATTTATGTTTATAAGACATAAATTTTCTGATAAAATAGTATCACTTGGACGGGGAAAAATCAAGGTATTCGGGGATTCTGATATAAAAAACAGATTAACAAACCGGCCGATCAATGGTAGAATAGAGAAGAAACAGGGACAGTGAAATTTGTCGGTCCGCAAACAATACACTATATATAAGGAAGGAAAATATTATGATCATCGAATTCAACGATAATCTACTGACGGGCAACAGCACCATTGATACACAGCACAAAGAACTGATCGGCCGTATAGCGGCGTTTGTCAGCTCCTGCGAGGAGGGGGACGGCAAGATGAAAGCCATCAGGATGCTGGACTATCTTGCGGAATACACGGAATTCCATTTTTCCGAGGAAGAAAAACTCCAGCAGGAAGTGTCCTACCCCGGCTACAAAGAGCACAGGGAAAAGCATGAAGAGTTCAAAAAAACCGTGGAAACGCTTCATGAATTTTTGGAAGAATCCGAAGGTCCCACAGCCGCCTTTGTAGAGCAGGTAAAAAAACAGGTAGTGGACTGGCTCTTCAAACACATAGAGGGCTTCGACCGCTCCGTGGCGGAGTACATAAATTATGTAAACAACCCGAACCGGTTGTAAAAAATGTAACAGTTTAGCATTCCATATCAGTTAATGCCACTAAACAGCCGGGAGGAAAATCAAATCCTCAAGGAGCCCCTGCAGCAACGTCGGCACTTAGCGAGGTACCTCACGAGCTTAGTGTCCGCTACGTTGCAGCCCGGAGCGAGAGCGTGGCGACGGAGGATTTGATTTTCCTTCCGGCGTCCTCTGTTAAAAAACTAAAATTTTTTCAAAAAAGCCCTTGCATTCTTAAACTTTCTATAGTACAATAGCTTTTGCTGTGGCATGATAGCGATGAAGCGTGAGGTTGCTGTCAGCAGGCAACTACTGGCAGGTTTTCCGTGGAGCGAATGTCAAAACCGGAAGATCAGAGGTCTCCGGTAAGGAAACTGACGACAAGTCACTGTACAAACGTAGAATATTCTGCAAGGGCTTATGGAAAAGTCAGGCAGAAACGTGTGTAACCAGATACTTCATAGAAAGTTGTGAAAAGGTCTGGCGGAGTCCGGAGACGGACACACACGGGAGAGTGTACAGTCACCGCTTGTCGTACTATTAAAAGTGCGAAAAGGAGGCGACTTTTTTTATGGCAAGTCAGGTAATGAGAATTACATTAAAAGCTTATGACCATCAGCTGGTTGATGCGTCTGCCAAAAAAATCATCGAAACAGTCAAAAAAAATGGTTCTCAGGTGAGCGGACCGGTTCCCCTTCCCACCAAGAAGGAAGTTGTTACTATCTTAAGGGCAGTTCACAAGTACAAAGATTCCAGAGAACAGTTTGAGCAGAGGACTCACAAGAGACTGATCGACATCATTGCACCGACACCCAAGACGATCGATGCGCTGCAGAGATTGGAAATGCCGGCGGGTGTGTACATTGATATCAAAATGAAACAAAAATAACCTTCTACTTATAAGAACACACAGATGTGTGGTCCGATGTAGAAACAAAGGAGGGTAAAATGAAAAAAGCGATTTTAGCTACAAAAGTCGGAATGACTCAAATCTTCCAGGAAGACGGTACACTGATCCCGGTGACTGTTCTTCAGGCAGGCCCCTGCGTAGTAACCCAGATCAAGACGGAAGAAAATGACGGTTACAAGGCAGTGCAGGTAGGCTTCGTTGACAAAAAGGAAAGAATCGTCAACAAAGATAAGGGCGGCAAGAAAGAAGTTGCCCACCGCCACGGCGCGAACAAGGCCGAAATGGGACACTTCAAAAAGGCGAATGTTCCCGCAAAGAGATATGTCAGAGAGTTCCGCTTTGAGAATGCGGAAGAGTATGAGCTCGGCAAGGAGATCAGGGCTGATATCTTTGAAGCGGGCGAGAGGGTAGATGCTTCCGGTATTTCCAAAGGTAAAGGATTCCAGGGCGCGATCAAGAGACTCGGCCAGCACAGAGGCCCTATGAAGCACGGTTCCAAGTTCCACCGTCATCAGGGAAGTAACGGCGCCTGCTCATCCCCCAGCAGAGTATTCAAGGGAAAGGGCATGCCGGGACATATGGGCTGCGTAAAAGTGACGGTTCAGAATCTGGAAGTGGTAAGAGTTGATGCAGAGAAAAATCTGCTGTTAATAAAAGGCTCCGTTCCGGGACCGAAGAAAGCACTGGTCACGATCAAAGAGACGACCAGGGCGGAAGCATAATAGGGACGAAAGGAGGACAATGAGATGGCTAACGTATCTGTTTATAATATGGAAGGCAAGGAAGTTGGTACTGTAGAGCTGAATGACGCAGTGTTCGGCGTGGAAGTAAACGAACATCTGGTTCATATGGCAGTATTGCAGCAGCTTGCAAATAACCGTCAGGGAACCCAGAAGGCAAAAACCCGCGGCGAAGTATCCGGCGGCGGCAGAAAGCCCTGGAGACAGAAAGGAACCGGTCATGCAAGACAGGGATCCACAAGATCGCCTCAGTGGAAAGGCGGCGGTGTTGTATTTGCTCCCGTGCCGAGAGACTATTCCTTTAAGATGAATAAGAAAGAGAAGAGAGCGGCTTTGAAATCGGTATTATCCGACAAGGCGGCGACGAGCAAACTCATCGTTTTGGATGAACTGAAGTTTGACGAGATCAGGACAAAGAAGTTCAAGGCAGTGCTGGATAACCTGAAAGTGGAAGACAAAGCACTGGTTGTACTGGGAGAAAAGGATGACGTGGTGATCAAATCCGCAAACAACCTTCCCTTCGTACAGACCGCCCTGCCCGGGACGATCAATGTCTACGACATCCTGAAAGCAGGCACACTGATCCTGACAAAAGATGCTGTGGCAAAAATTGAGGAGGTGTACGCATAATGGCTGACCTGAAATATTATGATATCATCCTGAAACCGGTCATCACTGAAAAGAGCATGTCCGGCATGGCGGATAAAAGGTATACATTCCTGGTGCATCCCGATGCGACAAAGACGCAGGTGAAGGAAGCAGTGGAAAAGATGTTCGAAGGAACCAAGGTTGAGCGTGTCAACACGATGAACCTTGACGGCAAGAAGAAAAGAAGAGGCATGACCGTGGGCAGAACGGCAAAGACAAAGAAAGCCATCGTCCAGCTCACGGCGGACAGCAAGGAGATCGAGATCTTTACAGGCCTCTAAAATGAAAGGCGGCGCCCTCTGGTTATGCGATAGAGCCGGCCGGTCCGGTGAAGCGCCGAAAAATCTATTGCGACATAAAAAGAAAAGGAGAAAAGAGACATGGGAATTAAAACCTATAACCCATATACACCTTCCAGAAGAAATATGACTGGTTCTGATTTCTCTGAGATCACAAAAAAGACACCTGAGAAGTCTCTGCTTGCAAGCAAGAAGAAACATGCGGGACGCAACAATCAGGGCAAGATCACCGTTCGTCATCACGGCGGCGGCAACAGACAGAAATACAGGATCATTGATTTTAAGAGAAATAAAGACGGCATTCCGGCAACTGTTATCGGCATCGAATATGATCCGAACAGAACGGCAAACATTGCGCTGATCTGCTATGCGGACGGACAGAAAACTTATATCATCGCTCCCGAAGGATTGAAGGACGGCATGAAAGTGATGAACGGTCCCGATGCGGAAGTGAGAGTCGGCAACTGCCTGCCCCTTTCTGCGATCCCTGTCGGCACACAGGTGCACAACATCGAGCTGCATCCGGGCAAGGGCGGCCAGATGGTCCGCAGCGCCGGCAACAGCGCACAGCTTATGGCGAAAGAAGGCAAGTATGCGACACTGCGTCTTCCTTCCGGTGAAATGAGAATGGTTCTCAGCGTTTGCCGCGCTACGATCGGCGTAGTGGGAAATGTTGACCACAACCTCATCAATATTGGTAAAGCAGGACGGAAACGTCACATGGGCATCCGCCCGACAGTCCGCGGTTCCGTTATGAACCCGAACGACCATCCGCACGGCGGTGGTGAAGGACGTGCACCGATCGGACGTCCCGGCCCGAGCACACCCTGGGGTAAACCTGCACTCGGCTTAAAGACCCGTAAGAAGAAAAAAGCTTCTAACAAGATGATTGTAAGAAGAAGAGACGGCAGAGCTATTAAGTAAAGAGTGAAAGAAAAATCTTTCACTCGCGAGTTTGTGCGATGGTCGCACAAACATCAAGAATATTGAGGAGGAAGAATCATGTCGAGATCACTGAAAAAAGGACCATTTGCAGATGAAAGCTTACTGAAAAAAGTAGATGCTTTAAATGCATCCGGTCAGAAACAGGTTATTAAGACCTGGTCCCGTCGTTCCACGATCTTTCCGTCTTTCGTAGGACATACGTTTGCGGTTCACGACGGAAGAAAACATGTACCTGTATATGTTACGGAGGATATGGTTGGACATAAATTAGGCGAATTCGTTGCAACCAGAACCTACAGGGGACATGCAAAAGAAGACAAAAAATCCAAAGTGAGATGAGAAAGGTTAATATGAAAATCTTTGATTTTCATATGAAAGGAGGTTTGAACTATGGCTAAAGGACATAGAAGTCAGATTAAAAGAGAAAGAAATGCTCAGAAAGATACAAGACCTTCCGCTAAGTTATCTTACGCAAGGATTCCTGTACAGAAAGCATGCTTTGTATTAGATGCCATCAGAGGCAAAGATGTAACGAACGCTCTTGCGATCCTGGAGTACAATCCCAGATATGCATCCGGCGTTATCAAAAAATTACTGGAATCAGCAATTGCCAATGCTGAAAACAACAACGGCATGAATGCGGCTAACCTTTATATAGAGGAGTGCTATGCAAGCAACGGTCCTATTATGAAACGTGTGAGACCCCGGGCACAGGGCAGGGCTTACAGAATCGAAAAGAAGATGAGCCATATCAAGATTGTGCTGAATGAGAAATAATTAAGGGAGAGACTGATGCCTGCAGGGAGCAGGCATGGAAGAAAGGAGTTAAGTAATATATGGGACAGAAAGTTAATCCTCACGGCCTCAGAGTCGGTATTATTAAGGATTGGGATTCCAGATGGTATGCTGATGCTGAGTTTTCCGATTATCTGGTAGAAGACTATAATATCAGAAAATATCTGAAAAAGAAATTATACGCTGCCGGTATCTCCAAAATCGAAATCGAAAGAGCTTCCGACAGAGTAAAAGTTATCATTTATACAGCAAAACCCGGTGTTGTGATCGGTAAAGCAGGCGCGGAGATCGAAAAGACAAAAGCGGAACTCTCCAAACTGACGGACAAGAAGGTGCTGATCGATATCAAGGAGATCAAGGTGCCTGACAGGGATGCGCAGCTTGTTGCGGAGAATATCGCACAGCAGCTGGAAAACCGTGTGTCTTTCAGAAGAGCCATGAAATCCTGCATGGGCAGAACGATGAAAGCAAGGGCGCTGGGTATCAAGACGGCTGTTTCCGGACGTCTTGGCGGCGCGGATATTGCCCGTACAGAGTTCTACAGTGAAGGTACTATTCCGCTTCAGACGCTGAGAGCCGATATTGATTATGGTTTTGCGGAGGCAGATACCACATACGGCAAAGTCGGTGTGAAAGTCTGGATCTACAAGGGCGAAGTACTTCCCGCTAAAGGAAATAAGGAAGGGAGCGAGAAATAATTATGTTAATGCCAAAAAGAGTAAAACGTCGTAAACAGTTCCGTGGTTCCATGGCAGGCAAACCTACCAGAGGTACAACGATTACCTATGGCGAATATGGTATTATCGCAACGGAACCGGCCTGGATAAAATCCAACCAGATCGAGGCAGCCCGTGTGGCTATGACCCGTTACGTGAAACGTGGCGGTAAAGTCTGGATCAAGATTTTCCCGGATAAACCTGTAACAACAAAACCAGCAGAAACACGTATGGGTTCCGGTAAAGGTACTCTCGAATACTGGGTAGCAGTTGTTAAGCCGGGACGCGTGCTTTTCGAGATCGCAGGTGTGCCTGAGGATATAGCAAAAGAAGCGCTGCGTCTTGCAACACATAAGCTTCCATGTAAATGTAAAATTGTTTCTAAAGCAGACCTGGAAGGCGGTGCATCAAATGAAAACTAGTAAATATGTTGAAGATTTAAGGGCAAAGACATCTGCGGAATTAGCAGAGGAGTTGGTAGCTGCCAAGAAAGAACTTTTCAATTTGAGGTTCCAGAACGCAACGAATCAGTTGGACAATACAGCAAGGATCAAAGAAGTGAGAAAGAACATTGCCCGTATTCAGACTGTGATCACAGCAAAGGCAAACTAAATAAGCGTATTGTATTAACTGGAAAGGAGAGCACATCGTGGAAAGAAATTTAAGAAAGACACGTACTGGCAAGGTTGTCAGCGATAAAATGGATAAGACGATCGTTGTGGCGATTCAGAACAACGAAATGCATCCGCTTTACAACAAGATCGTAAAGAGAACTTACAAATTGAAAGCTCATGACGAGAACAATGACTGTCATATCGGTGATACCGTGAAGGTTATGGAGACAAGGCCTCTGTCCAAGGACAAGAGATGGAGACTTGTTGAGATCGTTGAGCGTGCAAAGTAATAGAGGTTAAAAAGCAGGCAGGACGATCAGGAACAAAGTGAAAGGAGAATCAACATGGTTCAGCAGGAAACCAGACTGAAAGTTGCCGATAACACAGGTGCGAAAGAACTGCTTTGCATCAGGGTAATGGGCGGCTCTACAAGAAGATATGCAAGTATTGGTGATATAATCGTTGCTTCTGTTAAAGATGCAACACCAGGCGGCGTTGTGAAAAAGGGCGATGTAGTAAAAGCTGTTGTAGTGCGTACCGTAAAAGGCGCCCGCCGCAAAGATGGTTCTTACATCAGATTCGATGAAAATGCTGCTGTTATTATCAAAGATGACAAGACTCCGAGAGGGACCCGTATCTTTGGACCGGTAGCAAGAGAGCTTCGTGAGAAACAGTTTATGAAGATCGTTTCTCTGGCTCCGGAAGTATTATAGGAGGGATACCGGTTATGGCAATGTTAAAGATCAAAAAAGGCGACACGGTTAAAGTGATCGCCGGAAAAGATAAAGACAAAGAAGGCAAAGTCCTTGAAATCGACCGCAAGAACGGCAGAGTGCTGGTAGAAGGCGTGAATATGGTCACAAAGCATATGAAACCCTCCGCAGCAAACGCCAACGGCGGTATCGTGCAGAGAGAAGCGATGATCGACATTTCCAATGTGATGTATGTGCACAAAGGAAAACCGACCAGAGTAGGTTTTAAGATGGATGGCGATAAGAAAGTACGTTTCGCCAAGTCCACAGGCGATGTGATCGATTAAGGGAGGAGGGTAATCATGAGCAGATTAAAAGATATGTACAAAGATGAGATCGTAGACGCTATGATCAAAAAATTTGGCTATAAAAATATCATGGAAGTTCCTAAAATCGACAAGATCGTTGTAAACATGGGCGTTGGTGAAGCAAAGGAAAATCCGAAGGTATTGGAAGCTGCTGTTGCTGATATGGAAAAGATCACAGGACAGCACGCCGTTATCACAAAGGCAAAAAAATCTATCGCTAACTTTAAGATCAGGGAAGGACAGTCTATCGGCTGTAAGACAACTCTCCGCGGCGAGAAGATGTATGAGTTTCTGGATCGCCTGATCAATCTGGCGCTGCCCCGTGTGCGTGACTTCAGAGGCGTCAGCGCAAACGCGTTTGACGGAAGAGGCAACTACGCGCTGGGCATCAAGGAACAGATCATCTTTCCGGAGATCGAGTATGACAAGATTGACAAAGTAAGAGGCATGGATATCATCATCGTAACGACTGCAAAGACGGATGAAGAAGCGCGTGAGTTACTGAGATTATTCAATATGCCCTATGAAAAATAACAGGAGGTAAATTCCATGGCTAAGACAGCGATGAAGATTAAACAGCAGCGTAAACCGAAGTTCTCCACGAGAGCTTACAGCCGCTGCAAGATTTGTGGTCGTCCCCACGCATATTTAAGGAAATACGGAATCTGCAGAATTTGCTTCCGTGAGTTGGCATATAAGGGCGAGATTCCCGGCGTAAAGAAATCAAGCTGGTAGAAAAGCGTGATGAGTCAAAATGAAGAAGGAGGAAACTGACCATGACAATGAGTGACCCTATTGCAGATATGCTTACAAGAATCCGTAATGCAAATACTGCAAAACATGATACAGTAGACGTACCCTCATCTAAAATGAAACTGGCTATCGCGCAGATTCTGTCAGATGAAGGTTATATTAAAAAGTACGAAGTGATAGAAGGCGGTTCTTTCAACACGATCCGCATTACTCTGAAATACGGCGCAGACAGAAATGAAAAGATCATTTCCGGTATCAAGAGAATTTCCAAACCCGGTCTTCGCGTATATGCGGGTAAGGAAGATATGCCGAAGGTCCTGGGCGGTCTGGGGATCGCTATCGTTTCCACGAATCAGGGCGTTATCACAGACAAGAAAGCAAGAGAGTTAGGCGTAGGCGGCGAAGTGTTAGCATTTATATGGTAGGAGGTACGGGCATGTCACGTATAGGAAGAATGCCAATCGCGATTCCCGCAGGTGTTACTGTGGAAGTTGCAGAAAATAATAAAGTGACTGTAAAAGGTCCTAAAGGCACTCTGGAGAGAGTGCTTCCATCCGAGATGGAGATCAAGGTGGAGGGTGCGGTAGTTACCGTATCGAGACCGAATGACTTAAAGAAAATGAAATCTTTACACGGCCTGACAAGAACACTGATCCATAATATGGTAGTCGGTGTGACGGAAGGTTTCCAGAAGAAGCTGGAAGTAAACGGTGTAGGTTACAGGGCGGCAAAGGCGGGTAAGGTGCTTACCTTATCTCTCGGTTATTCCCACCCGGTTGAGATGACGGATCCCGAAGGCATTGAAACAGTGCTGGAAGGACAGAATGTGATCATCGTAAAAGGTATCGATAAAGAAAAAGTCGGCCAGTTTGCAGCTGAGATCAGAGATAAGAGGAGACCTGAACCTTATAAGGGCAAGGGTATCAAGTATGCTGACGAAGTGATCAGACGTAAAGTCGGCAAGACCGGTAAGAAATAACAGATAAGGAGAGTGTAAAGATGGTTAGTAAAAAATCAAGACAGGAAGTTCGTGCGAAAAAGCACAGAAGAATGCGTAACCGTTTATCCGGGACCGCTGCGAGACCTCGTCTTTCAGTGTTCAGAAGCAATAATCATATGTATGCTCAAATTATCGACGATACCGCAGGCGTAACGCTTGCATCCGCCTGCACGCTTGAAAAAGAGATAAAGGCTGAACTGGAGAAAACAAATAACGTTGATGCAGCGGCATATCTCGGAACGGTAATCGGTAAAAGAGCACTTGAAAAAGGTATTACAGCAGTTGTCTTTGACAGAGGCGGTTATATATACCAGGGTAAAGTAGCAGCGTTAGCTGATGCGGCCAGAGAAGCTGGCCTTACATTCTAGGAAGGGAGAAACGTACATGAAGCGTACAATCATAGACATAAGCAACATGGAATTAACGGAAAAAGTTGTTACCATCAAACGTGTTACTAAGGTTGTAAAGGGCGGACGTAATATGCGTTTTACAGCTCTCGTGGTTGTTGGTGACGGCAATGGTCATGTAGGTGCCGGCCTGGGAAAAGCTACTGAAATCCCTGAGGCCATCAGAAAAGGCAAAGAAGACGCTATCAAGAATCTGGTAAATGTTGCCATTGATGAAAATAACAGTATCACACATGATTTTATTGGAAAATATGGTTCTTCAGAGGTTCTTTTAAAGAGGGCTCCCGAAGGTACCGGTATCATAGCAGGCGGTCCTGCGCGTATCGTCTGCGAACTTGCAGGCATCAGGAACATCCGTACCAAATCTCTGGGTTCCAATAACAAACAGAACGTAGTTCTTGCAGCGATCTCAGGCTTAAGCCAGCTTAAGACTCCTGAGGAGGTTGCAAAAAGCCGCGGTAAATCCGTTGAAGAAGTTGTAAGCTAGAAAGGAGGAGGCCAAAATGGCAGATAATAAAATGTTAAAGATTACTTTGGTGAAATCTCCTATTGGTGCGATCCCCAAGCAGCGTGCAACTGTTGCTGCAATGGGGCTTCGGAAAATGCATCAGACAGTGGAAATGCCTGATAACGGAGCAACCAGAGGCATGATTCAGAGAGTAAGACACTTAGTAAAAGTAGAAGAAGCTTAATAGAGAAGGAGGTGTCATCAGGATGGATTTATCTAACTTGAGACCTGCGGAAGGTTCCAAACACAGCGATAATTTTAGAAGAGGCCGTGGACACGGTTCAGGTAACGGCAAGACAGCCGGTAAAGGCCATAAGGGGCAGAAGGCTCGTTCCGGAGCGCCCAGGATCGGCTTTGAAGGCGGTCAGATGCCTTTATACAGACGTCTTCCTAAGAGAGGCTTTAAAAACAGAAACAGAAAAGAGATCGTAGGCATTAATATCGGCGCTCTTGAAGTATTTGAGAATGACTCTGTAGTAGATGTACAGGCATTGATGGACAGAGGCATTGTAAAGAATCCCAGAGATGGTGTGAAAATCCTTGGAAACGGAGAACTTACCAAAAAGCTGAATGTTAAGGCAAATGCTTTCAGCGCATCTGCGGCTGAAAAAATTCAGGCACTTGGTGGAACAACAGAGGTATTGTAATGCTTACAACATTAAAAAATGCATTTAAAGTAAAGGAAATCAGAAAGAGAGTTCTCTATACGCTGGGAATGCTTGTGGTCATCAGACTTGCATCCCAGCTCCCCGTACCGGGAGTAAACAGAGACTATTTTGCGAACTGGTTTGCCCAGCAGACAGGAGATGCATTTAATCTCTTTGATGCGTTTACAGGCGGCTCGTTTTCGAGCATGTCGATCATTGCGCTCAACATCACGCCTTATATCACATCTTCGATCATCATACAGCTTTTGACGATCGCGATCCCGAAGCTGGAGGAGATGCAGAAGGACGGAGAAGAGGGCAGAAAGAAGATCACGGCGATCACCCGTTATGTTACGGTGGCACTGGCAGTGATCGAATCCGGCGCTATGGCGATCGGCTTTGGCAGACGCGGGCTTTTGCAAAATTACAATGCACTGAATGTTATTGCGGTGATCGTTGCACTTACGGCCGGCAGTGCATTTCTGATGTGGATCGGTGAGCAGATCACAGAAAAGGGAATCGGAAACGGTATCTCTGTTGTCCTGACGATCAATATCGTTTCCAGACTGCCGCAGGATATTACCGCGCTGTTCAGCCAGTTTGTATTCGGCAAGGAGATCGCGCCGGCAGTGGTTGCCGCAGTGATCATCATTGCCGTGATCATTTTAATGGTAGTACTCGTTATCGTACTGAATTCCGGAATACGCAAGATCCCGGTACAGTATGCGAAGAAGATGCAGGGCAGGAAAATGTATGGAGGAAACTCCAGCAACATTCCGCTGAAGATCAATACGGCGGGCGTTATCCCGGTTATCTTTGCATCTTCCCTTATGCAGTTTCCTGTGATCATCTGCTCCCTTTTAGGGGTGAGCGGCGGCACAGGCTTTGGCGGCAAGGTATTGAGAGCACTCAGTTCGAGCAACTGGTGCAGACCGAGTGAGCCGCTCTACAGCATCGGCCTTGTATTATATATTGCACTGGTAATATTCTTTGCTTACTTCTATACATCCATCACGTTCAATCCGATAGAGATTGCGGAGAATATGAAGAAGCAGGGCGGGTTTATTCCGGGCATCAGACCGGGCAGACCGACCAGCGAGTATCTGTCGAAGATCCTGAATTATATCATCTTCATCGGTGCCTGCGGACTTACGATCGTATGTGTACTGCCGTTTTTCTTTAACGGCGCGTTCGGCGCGAGCGTATCCTTCGGCGGCACAAGCCTGATCATTATTGTCAGCGTTATCGTGGAGACGTTGAAACAGGTGGAATCATTGATGCTGGTTCGCAATTACAAAGGATTTTTAAACGATTGATAAAAAGCAGCGGCTATAGGCCATGATATGGGATGGGGAATACCTCATCCCATAATCCAGTGAAGAAGGTTTAAACCCAGGTTATGGAGGTTTGTCAATGAAAATTATAATGTTAGGGGCACCCGGAGCGGGAAAAGGAACACAGGCACATATGATAGCGGAGAAGTATCATCTGCCGCATGTTTCCACAGGGGATATTTTTCGTGCAAATATCAAAAACGGCACAGAACTCGGCAAAGAAGCAAAGGGCTACATGGACCGCGGCGAACTTGTGCCGGATGAGCTGACGGTCAGGATCCTTTTGGACAGAGTGGCTCAGGATGATTGTAAGAACGGATATATTCTGGACGGTTTTCCGAGAAATATCCCGCAGGCTGAAGTTCTGGAAAAAGAACTTGAAAAACTCGGCGACAAGATCGATGTGGCGATCGACATGGAAGTGCCGGATGAGAGTATCATCAGGAGAATGTCGGGAAGGCGCGCATGCGTATCCTGCGGCGCGACTTATCATATCGTAAATGTGCCGCCGAAAAAGGAAGGGGTATGTGACGTCTGCGGGGAAGCGCTTGTTCTTCGCGACGATGACAAAGAAGAAACAGTACAGAAGCGTCTGGACGTTTATCATGAACAGACGCAGCCGCTGATCGATTTCTACACAAAGAAGGGTATTTTGAAGACGGTGGACGGCACACAGGATATGATGGATGTATTTCAAACTATTACGAAAATTCTGGAATAGATATATAGATTAAAGAAGGCATGGGCAATGGCAGTTAGTGTAAAATCGGCAAGGGAAATTGAGCTTATGCGGGAGTCGTGCAGGCTCCTTGAAATAGTACATGACGAACTGGGAAAAATGATCAGGCCGGGTATCTCCACGTTGGATATCGATGAAGCGGGGGATAAGATGATCCGGGAGATGGGCTGTATACCGAATTTTAAAAATTACAACGGTTATCCGGCATCCATCTGTGTTTCGGTCAACGATGAAGTGGTGCACGGGATTCCCCATAAGGACAGGATCCTGCTGGACGGCGATATTGTAAGCCTGGATGCCGGGCTGATCTACAAAGGGTATCATTCCGACGCGGCAAGGACACATGCGGTGGGAGAGATCAGCCAGGAGGCGAGACTTCTAATAGAAAGAACCCGCCAGAGTTTTTTCGAAGGGATCAAAAAGGCAAGGGCGGGCGCCCATCTCCATGATATCTCCAATGCGATAGACAGTTATATCAGTCAGTTCGGATACGGGATAGTCAGGGATCTTGTGGGACACGGTATCGGAACTTCCCTGCACGAGGATCCGCAGATCCCGAACTTCAGGCAGAGAAGAAAAGGGATCAGGCTGGTACCCGGCATGACGCTGGCGGTGGAGCCCATGATCAATCTGGGGCGTGCCGATGTGGAATGGCTGGACGATGACTGGACAGTCGTGACGGAAGATGGAAGTATTTCGGCTCATTATGAAAATACGATCCTGATCACGGAGGGAGAGCCGGAGATTTTGACGCTCAGTCATGATTAATGATTGCCGGATTTGGAAAAGTGTTTGCCGGACGCCGGGAGGAAAATCAAATCCTCCGTCGTCACGCTTGCGCTCCGGGCTGCAACGTAGCGGTACTAGGCTCGTGAGGGACCTCGCCAAGTGCCGACGTTGCTGCAGGGACTCCTTGAGGATTTGATTTTCCTCCCGGCTGGGTGTTGAACTGGCCGCATTGTATTGAGCAGAATTTTGAGCCGGGCATAGCTAAGAGCAATTACACTGGTTGGTGAAGTTATTCGCTGATTCCTGATTGGCAAAAGCAAATAGATAAGGGTGAGTTACATGGAGAATATGCCGGAAAAATTCTGTGGAACTGGAAAAAGAATGACAGGTTGTTTTGCAATATCCCTTGCGGGGCATGATCGAGATAAAGTATATTTGATCGTCGGAGAAGAGGAAGAGTATGTTTATCTTGCGGATGGGAAAATAAGATCCTGCGGGAATCCGAAAAAGAAAAATAAGAAGCATATCCAGATAATAAAGAAATATAAAAATCCCGCGGTGGCGGAAAAGCTGCTTCGGGGGGAAAGCATTGATGTGAGTATCATTATTCAGGAGGTTAAAGCATGTCAAAAGCAGATGTAATCGAAATTGAAGGAACTGTGGTGGAAAAACTCCCCAATACGATGTTTCAGGTGGAGCTGGAAAACGGACACAAGGTACTGGCGCATATCAGCGGCAAGCTGAGGCAGAATTTTATCCGTATCCTGCCCGGCGACAGGGTGACATTGGAGCTTTCTCCCTACGACCTTTCCAAAGGAAGAATCATCTGGAGGGATAAGTAAGAAGTTTCCCGTAAAATAAGGATTTTCCGATAATTTATACTTGCATTAACAGTGCGGATATGATACAATGAAAAACGGTCTTTTTGAAAGGAGGGAACACGATGAAGGTTAGATCATCAGTAAAACCGATTTGCGAAAAGTGCAAAGTTATTAAGAGAAAAGGAAAAATAAGAATAATCTGTGAGAATCCAAAGCATAAACAGGTACAGGGCTGAGAGCCTGTTCCATGCTGACTGGTTCAGCGATGCTGACGCGTTCAGCAGTGCTGACATGTTCGGCACTTTACTTTTTGATACCGAGAGGTATTCGGAAAGGCTGGATTCATTTCCGGCTGGTCAGAAATATTTATTGTCTGGCCCAGTCAATTAGTAACTTAATTGCATAAGGAAGTGCTCTGCATTTCCCAGCAGATCCAAAGAAACAAAGAAAGCGGAGGAAAATGGAATGGCTCGTATTTCAGGTGTAGACTTACCCAGAGACAAACGTGTCGAAATCGGACTTACCTATATTTATGGTATTGGACGTGTGAGTGCAACAAAAATCTGTGCGGCGGCAAAGGTGAATCCTGATACCCGTTGTCGCGATCTGACAGATGAAGAAGTAAAGAAGATCAGCGAAGTGATCGATGCAGACTATATGGTAGAGGGTGATCTGAAGAGAGAGGTTGCTCTGAATATCAAGAGACTGCAGGAGATCGGATGCTATCGCGGGATCCGTCACAGGAAAGGACTTCCCGTTCGCGGTCAGAATACAAAGACCAACGCGAGAACAAGAAAAGGTCCGAAGAGAACTGTAGCAAACAAGAAGAAATAAGTAAATTGTTCATGATGCAGATGCATCGCATGCAAATGCATACACGCATAGTAAAAAGAAAGTAGGTTAGTTTAAAATGGCAAAAAAAGTTGCAGCAAAAAAGGTAACAAAAAGACGTGTCAAGAAAAACGTTGAACGCGGACAGGCACATATTCAGTCTTCCTTTAACAATACGATCGTCACTCTGACGGATACGGAAGGCAACGCTTTAAGCTGGGCAAGTGCCGGTGGTCTTGGTTTTAGAGGTTCAAGGAAATCTACTCCGTATGCGGCACAGATGGCAGCAGAAACAGCGACAAAGGCAGCGCTTGTACACGGCCTTAAGACGGTCGATGTTTTTGTAAAAGGCCCTGGTTCAGGACGTGAAGCAGCGATCCGTGCGCTTCAGGCTGCCGGACTGGAAGTAGTGAGCATTCGTGACGTAACCCCGGTTCCTCATAACGGATGCCGCCCGCCGAAACGCCGTCGTGTATGACAATTTTTGTTGAGACGTTGGAAGAATGTACGAAAATACGTATTGTAAACAATGTATAGAAAGAGAGGAAATTAATTAAATGGCAGTAAACAGAGTACCGGTACTGAAAAGATGTCGTTCCCTGGAGCTCGATCCGACTTTTCTGGGATATGATAAGAAGTCCAGAAGAAAATCTCCCAGAGCGGGCAAAAAGATGAGTGAATATGCTCTGCAGCTCCGTGCAAAGCAGCAGGCGAAATTCATCTATGGTGTTTTGGAGAAACCTTTCAGAAATTATTATAATAAAGCTGAAAGAATGAAAGGTCGTACAGGCGAGAACCTGATGATCCTGTTGGAGAGAAGGCTTGACAGCGTAGTATTCAGAATGGGCTTTGCAAGAACAAGAAGAGAGGCAAGACAGATCGTCGGTCATCAGCATATCCTTGTCAACGGCAAACCCGTACAGATCCCTTCTTATCTGGTCAGCGCCGGTGACACGATCGAGATCAGAGAGAAATCCAGAGAACTGCAGAGGTATAAAGATATCATCGAAGTTACGGCAGGCAGACTGGTTCCGGAATGGATGGATGTAGATCTGGAAGCTTTCAAAGGCACCATTAAAGCACTTCCTACAAGAGAAATGATAGACGTACCTGTTGATGAAATGGCTATCGTCGAATTATATTCTAAATAAGGTTGCGTAAGAGAAAAACAAAGGGGCTGCAGGAGCAGGCGTTTGTTTTTCTTGCGCGTGTAGTTTTCATAAAAGGAGGGTGTTTGCAGTGTTTGATTTTGAAAGACCTAATATTGAGGTTGTAGAAATCTCTGACGATAAGAAGTATGGCAAATTTGTGGTAGAACCTTTGGAAAGAGGTTATGGTATCACACTTGGTAACTCTCTCAGAAGAATCATGCTTTCTTCTTTGCCCGGCACCGCTGTAAGCCAGGTGAAATTTGATGGCGTGCTGCATGAATTCACGACGATCGAAGGCGTAAAGGAAGATGTGACCGAGATCATCATGAACATCAAGAGCCTTGCGATAAAAAATAACAGCGAGAGCAATGAGCCGAAGACAGCATATATTGATTATCAGGGCGAGGGCGTGATCCACGCTTCTGATATTCAGGTTGATCAGGATATTGAGATCATGAATCCGGATCAGGTGATCGCAACCCTGAGCGGCGGAAAAGATTCCAAGCTGTATGTGGAACTGACGATCACAAAGGGCCGCGGATACGTAGGCGCTGACAAGAATAAGAGCAGCGATATGTCTATCGGCGTGATCGCTGTGGATTCTATCTATACCCCTGTGGAACGTGTCAATGTGACAGTGGAAAATACCCGTGTCGGTCAGGTGACTGACTTTGACAAGCTGACAATGGATGTGTATACGGATGGAACGCTCGCGCCGGATGAGGCGGTGAGCCTTGCAGCCAAAGTGCTCAGTGAGCACTTGAGTCTCTTTATCGATCTCTCCGAGAATGCAAAATCAGCGGAAGTGATGGTGGAGAGAGAGGATGACGAAAAGGGTAAGGTTCTGGAGATGAGCATCGATGAACTGGAACTTTCCGTGCGCTCCTATAACTGCTTAAAGCGTGCAGGGATCAATACTGTGGAAGAACTTACAAATAAAACTTCAGAGGATATGATGAAGGTTCGTAATCTGGGCCGAAAGTCTCTGGAGGAAGTGCTGGCAAAACTGAAAGAGTTAGGGCTTCAGTTGAACCCCAGCGAAGAGTAAAGGCAGCGGTTCCCCTACTATGGCAGGGAATCAATAACACAACCGGTAAGACCGATGAGCGCGGATATGTGTTTTCATAAATGGTAACTATCAATATGCAGGTGATATCCCGGTAAGTAAGACCGATGCGCGTGGCCGGAATAAACCATTTAATATGAAAGGAGCCTATCATGGCAAAATACAGAAAACTTGGCAGAACAAGCAGCCAGAGAAAAGCACTGCTCAGAAATCAGGTTACAGCGCTTTTATATCATGGCAAGATCATTACAACCGAGGCGAGGGCAAAAGAAGTCCGTAAGATCGCAGAACATGTGATCACGCTGGCTGTAAAGGAAAAAGATAATTTTGAGACCGTGAAAGTGAAAGCGAAAGTTGCCCGCAAGGACAAAGACGGCAAGAGAGTCAAAGAGGTTGTTGACGGCAAGAAGGTAACTGTTTTTGACGAAGTGGAAAAGGAGATCAAAAAAGATCTGCCGTCCAGACAGCATGCAAGACGTCAGATGATGAAAGTGCTTCTTCCTGTGACGGAAGTGCCGTCCACTCCTGCAGGACGTAAGAAAAACACAAAAGAGATCAATATGGCAAACAAGCTGTTTGACGAAGTTGCACCGAAATATGCGAACCGTAAGGGCGGATACACGAGAATCGTGAAGATCGGTCCCCGTAAAGGTGATGCGGCGATGCAGGTAGTATTAGAATTAGTGTAAAATGATAGTCACATGCCCTGCAGTCTGCTGTGGGGTATGTGACTTTGTTAGCATAAGCCTGCTCGCAGAGCAGCAGGCGTTGGTTGGCATAAGCCTGCTCGCAGAGCGTGCAGGCGTTGGCTGGTATACAGGATACGTGATTTGAAATTATGCGCGTGCGAGTGTATTGAAAGTGCACAAAGAAAATATTTTGCAGAGTAAAGAAAAGGAGAAACGTTATGAAAGGAAATGTTGTAGTTGGACAGTCCGGCGGCCCTACCGCGGTAATTAATTCTTCTGTTGCAGGCGTATATGCAGCAGCAAAGAAGCTTGGTGTGAACAAAGTATATGGTATGGTTCATGGTATCGAAGGTTTTTTACAGGACAAGATCTGTGATCTGGATGAGTATCTGGCAGACGAGACAGGGATCGAACTGTTAAAGAGAACTCCGTCAGCTTTCCTCGGTTCCTGTCGGTTTAAAATGCCGAAGATCGAGGGACATGAAGATGTCTATGAGAAGATCTTTGAGATCATGGAGAAGCACGATATCGAGTGTCTTTTCTACTGCGGCGGAAATGATTCCATGGATACCGTAAAGATGCTTTCCGATTATGCGGCAGCACACGGCAAGAGCCAGAGATTTGTGGGCGTGCCAAAAACGGTCGACAATGACCTTCCTATCACGGACCATTGCCCGGGATACGGTTCCGCTGCAAAGTATATCGCTACTTCCATGAAGGAGATCATCCGCGACAACTCCTCCTTCGGCGTGCAGAAGCCTACCGTTTGTATCGTGGAGATCATGGGACGTAACGCAGGCTGGCTGACAGCGGCTGCCGCTTTATCCCGCGGGAGCGACTGCGAAGGCCCTGACGCGATCTATCTGCCGGAGAGAGTATTTGACATGGATGCTTTCATGAACAAGGTTAAAGAGCTGGCAGCAAAGAAATCTTCTGTTGTGATCGCTGTATCTGAGGGTGTTCAGATCGCGGATGGCAGATTCGTATGTGAGCTCGGAAGAGAAGTGGCTGTGGATGCGTTCGGCCATAAGCAGATGTCCGGAACGGCGGTGATCCTCGCACAGAAGGTTGCCGAGGCGACAGGCCTTAAGACAAGGGCGATCGAGTTCTCCACACTGCAGAGGGCGGCTACCCATATCGCTTCCCTGACAGATATCAACGAAGCATTCCAGGTAGGCCATGATGCGGTTGTCGCTGCAAATGAGGGCAAGACCGGCATGATGATCACACTTGACAGAAACGGTGACGATCCTTATCAGTGCGGCACGAGCGCTTACGATATCCACGCTATCGCGAATGTGGAGAGAAAAGTTCCCGATGAGTGGATCACGGCGGACGGCACAGGCCTGACAGATGATTTCGAGAAATACGGCAGACCCCTTATCATGGGCGAGCTGATGCCGCTGTATGTGAACGGCACACCGAGACATCTGGTGAGAAAGTAAGATATAAAAGAAATTTTTGTATGAAGATAAGGAAAGAACCTGCTTCGGCGGGTTCTTTTCAGGTCAAGAAGCGACAGAGCTTCAGCTATGCCATTTCTTTGATTGTATCATCACTTCTGAATATCATAATGATCCGTTCAGTTTCTTCCGGCAGCATGGGCGTTTCAGGACAGAAAATATTCCATGTTTTCCCCCATTACGATCTCCAACTTGGAATAATAGGTTTCCTGTTCGATCTTCTGCCCATAGCACATGTATTCAAACATAAGCCTGCAGGCGAGAAAAGTCTGCGCCTTGAGATTCTGGAAGATGACGGCATCGATCGTATGGCAGGCGAGATAGTGTTCCATCTCGGGGAACAGGTCCATCCCCACCAAGAGCGTATCCGTGCGGCCTTCCCTTGTGAGTATATCGGATATGATGTCCAGACGGTAGGTCAGGTCAAGGATACCGTGGATCTTACGGTTTTTCAGTGCCTGCGTCAGGGCGGTATCGATGGACTCGCGGCCGTCGAGTTCGTTTAAGATCGGCAGGAGAGAAATACCGGGGAAGGAAGAGCTTATCCGGTCGAGGAAGCCCCGAAATTTAGCGGTGGTCGCGGCGTAGTTGGAGAGAGACTTTTTTGCCACAAGGAGCTGCAGGTTCCCGCCGGAGGGAAGCATTTTCCCGAGAAGCTGTGCGGCGAGCCTGCCGCTCTTATAATCGTCAATACCGATAAAGGCGTCCGCAGGGGCATCCGGGATCATTTTGCTGAGCAGGATGACAACGCAGTCCTTTGCTTTCAGATCTGTTATCACGGGCCGCAGCAGGTCGGGATCTACGGCGGAAATGATAAAATGGCGGATCCCGGCGGCGTATGCACTTTCAATGTCCGTGATCTGTCTCTCCGGTTGGTTGACGGGGGAGGTGTAGCGGTTGATCACAAGCCCGTGATCGCCGTAGCTCTCGACTGCCTGCATCACGCCCTTTTCTATCGTGGAAGCAAAGTAGGAGGCGTCCGAGGAGATGTAATTGACGAGGGCGATCACGTAACTGCGGTTCAGGGCAAGATTCCGGGCGTTGTTGTTCGGCGTGTAGTGGTATTTTTTCAGGGCGGCAAGAACAGCCTCCCTTGTCTTATCGCTCACCGTTCCTTTATTGTTGATCACTTTATAGATCGTGGTTCTGGAAATATGGATTTCCTCCGCGATGTCTTCCAGAGTCAGTCTGGCATATCTGTTTTCCATTTGTCTGTACTCCTCTTTATATTCCAATATGATCAGTCATTGATGCCGGACGATACGAAAAAAGAAATCCTGCACTGCCGTGCATGTACCGAAGCTTTCCTGAGAATTTGATCTTTTTTCGGCAGAGACATTATCCCACCCTTTACTGCCTTAATATCCTCCAGACAATTATAGCACGGGCAGCAGAAAAGGAAAACTGTTTTTTAACACGTGAAAAGTACACAAATCAAACCACCCCAAATTGTCTAAAACGCCGAAATATTTACACGTGTTAAATATTTTCGGCAAAACGATTGACATTCTGTGTAAGTGCTGTTATCTTGAAATTAACACGTGTTAAATATAAACAAGGAGGGGAAAAATTGGTTTATAAAAAAGATGGAAAGATTTATCGAAGGTATGATAAAGAGCTTTTGTGTCTGGAACCGTTTGGACCGAATGGATTGAGGGTGCGGGCGACGCAGTTGAACGATTTTTCCGACGGGGAGTTGTCGGCGCTGTCGGGTGATGCCTGGAGCAGCGAAGATGCCGGGATCAGCATTGAGGACGATACGGCGGTGATCTGGAACGGGAAGCTGCGGTGTGAGTTGTTGTGTACCGGAAAACTGAAGTTCTATAACCGGAAGGGTGAGCTGCTGTTGGAGGAATACGATAAAAACCGTTTCCGCAGAAAGAGCGCGCCGGGGGAAGCAGACAATGCGCTGGAGATCGCTCCGAGGACTTTTGTACCGCATCATGGGACAAACTATTACAGGCTGACAGTCCGGTTCGAGGCGAAAGAGGGAGAGCGGTTCTACGGCATGGGACAGTATTCACAGCCTTTTCTGAATCTGAAGGGATGCGTGCTGGAACTGTCCCAGAGAAACTCGCAGATTACGGTGCCCTTTGCGGTTTCCAGCAGGGGATACGGATTTTTCTGGAACAATCCGGCTATCGGGACGGCGGCTTTCGGCAGAAATATCACCGAATGGAAGGCGGATTCCACCAGAGAGATGGATTATTGGATCACGGCGGGGGATTCGCCGGCAGAGATCGTGGAAGCCTATGCGGAAGTGACGGGGAAAGTGCCGATGATGCCGGAATACGCGACAGGTTTCTGGCAGAGCAAACTCCGCTACCGCTCGCAGGAGGAAGTGCTGGAGGTGGCGAGGGAGTATAAACGAAGGGGATTTCCGATCTCCGTGATGGTCATCGATTTTTTCCACTGGCCTGCGCAGGGGGATTTCCGGTTTGACGAGACATTATGGTCGGATCCGGAGGCGATGGTGAAGGAACTGGCAGAGATGGGTATTCAGCTCATGGTGTCCGTATGGCCTACGGTGGAGGAGAAAAGTGAGAACTTCCTGCACATGGAGGAGATGGGGTATCTGATCCGGACGGAGATGGGTCCGCGGCTCGGCATCAAGAACAAGGATACCTATATGGATGCGACGAATCCGGAGGCGAGAGAGTTTGTCTGGCAAAAGCTCAGGAAAAACTATTATGATAAGGGTATCAGGCTGTTCTGGCTGGACGAGTGCGAGCCGGAAGTCACAAAGTACGAGTATGATAATTACAGGACTTACGCCGGAAGCCACAAGGAGGCGGGAAATATTTACCCGAGGGAATTTGCCAGAATGGTCTATGAAGGCAGGAAAGCGGAGGGCGAGGAAGAGATCTTAAGCCTTGTGCGGTGCGCCTGGGCCGGCTCCCAGAAATACGGCGCGCTTGTCTGGACGGGGGATGTGGCGTCCGAATTCAGCTCCCTGAAAAATCAGGTGACGGCGGGAATGAACATCGGACTGTCGGGACTGCCCTGGTGGACGACGGATATCGGCGGGTTCCACGGCGGAGATATCAGGACGGAAGAATTTAAGGAACTGTTTGTCAGGTGGTTTGAGTTCGGGGCGTTCTGCCCGGTATTCAGGCTGCACGGATTCAGGAGGCCTCTTGTGATCGCGGAGGAAGGAAAAGCCTTTGTCGCCGGCGATGCAAAAAGCTGGGAGTATACGAGCGGCGCGCCGAACGAGGTCTGGTCCTTTGGGGATAACGTATATGAGATCTGTGAGAAGTATATGAGGCTGCGGGAGAAAATGCGCCCGTACCTGATGGAGCAGATGAAGAAGGCGCATGAAAAGGGAACGCCGGTGATGCGTCCGCTGTTCTACGACTATCCGGAGGATGGGACGGCATGGGAACAGGAAGACGAGTACATGCTGGGACCGGATATCCTGGCGGCGCCCGTGACGGAAAAAGGCCGGAGGGAGCGGGAAGTGTATCTGCCCTGCGGGGAATGGATCTGTCTGCACTCGGGGGAAGTTTTGGAGGGCGGAAGATCGGTTTCAGTGAAGGCGGATCTGGATATCATACCCGTTTTTGTGAGGAGCAGGGAATTGTATGATGCGCTGAAGTAAGAGAAATATCCGGACAGAATCGTGCGGTATCGGAGGGCGCAGACATGTTTGCCTGTGGAGGCAAAGCTTTCTCTGCTGCCTGACTGCCGGAAAATCAGATGTAAATAAGTAACATGCATATAAAAAACAAGAAGGAGATAAGATATGGGTAATTTTGGAATACTAAACTGGATCGTATTGCTCGTCTATTTCGGGGCAATGCTGTTTCTTGGAACAAGAGTGGGAAAGAGCAACAACAGCACAGAGTCCTATTTTCTGGGGAGCCGTAAGATTCCGTGGTGGGCGATCGGGCTGTCGGTGATGGCGACGCAGTGTTCGGCGGTATCGTTTATCGGTATGCCGGGCTGGGGTTACACCAGCGGGCTTATGAGGCTGACTTACACGTTTCAGTTTCCGCTTGTCATGGTTATATTGATGGTGACTTTTGTGCCGTTTTTTTATAACACAAAGGTTGTGAGTATCTATGAATATCTGGAAAAGAGATTTGGGTCGAAATCCAGAACGTTTATGTCGATCATATTCCTGCTCTCCCGCGGGCTGCAGACGGCGGTGGTACTGTTCGGACCGGCTCTGGCGCTGTCCATGATCACCGGGCTCGATCCGAAGATCACAATCCTGATCATGGGTGTTTTCTCCATCGCCTACACGGTGTTCGGCGGTATCGCGGCGGTGATCTGGACGGATGTTGTACAGATGTTCATCATCTGGCTGGGCGTGATCCTCGCCATTTTGATCCCGATTTTGACGGCTGACGGCGGGCTGGGCGCGATCGTGGGCAACGCGGTTTCCAACAACATGATCACGGGGCTGGACTTCAGTTTTTCACTGAAGAATCCGTATTCTTTCTGGGGCGGCTTACTCGGATCAGGATTTTTGTATATTACATATCTCGGGACGGATCAGAGCCAGATCCAGCGTGTGCTGACGGCAAAGTCCATCCGTGAGACAAAGCTGTCCTTGTCCCTTGCCGGTTTTATCGTGCCGATTCAGACACTGTTGTTCCTGATAGCGGGTATCTGCCTGTTTACGGCGTTCGGCGGCCAGGCGTTTGAAAATTCGGATTATGTGATGCTGACATTTATCACACAGTATCTGCCGGCCGGCATAGCGGGACTTGTCACGGCGGGCGTGTTTGCGGCGGGGATGTCCAGCGTGGACTCGGCGCTCAACGCGCTGGCTACGGTGGCGACCACGGACTTTTATAAGAAGTGGAAACCGGAAGCTGACGATGAACAGTGCCTGAAAGTTTCACGGTATATGACGCTGTTCTTTGGTATCTTTGCGACGGTTGCGGCGCTGTTCTTGGGCGGGCTCGGGAGCATACTGGATCTGATCAATGTGATCGGACCGTTATTCTATCCCTGTATGCTGAGCGCGTTTACGCTGGCGGTGTTCTGTAAGAAGGGCAATGAGAAAGGCTGCATCACGGCGATCGTGACAGGGCTTGTGGTGGATGTGATCATGTGGAAATGCACGGATATCGGTTCTCTGTGGTGGAACTTCTTCGGGTTTGTTGTCGCTTTCGCGGCAGGCTACATTGTGAGCATCCTGACAAATAAAGAGAAACCCGCTGCGATCGGCGCGGATTTCGATTATGCGACGGCATCCGGAAGCGAGCTGACGATAGACCATGTGGTGAAGATGGCAGTGGCAGGCAAGATCAAAGAGAAGGACGAGGACGGCTATTATGTGGTTCCGGGCAAACTGGACAAGATCGGTTACGCGCTGATCGCGTTCTTTGTGGTGCAGTGTGTTGTGCTTGCGCTGATCTGAAGCTGACGGAGCTGAGGAAAGAGATTTGATATAACAGTCGGCGGCGGTTGGGCATTGCGTCGGACCGCCGCGGGCGGCTGCAGAAAAGGGCGGGAAGGCGGCACAGAAGCAGTGCGGTGTTTGCCGGATGCAGTCCGAGCTGCCGGTGTAAAGGCAGTGCGGTCGATAATAAAAATGAAGGTAGAGACGGAGGCAGGTATGGAAATAGCATGCATAAGCCATAAAGAGACAGTGAACGCGCGGGACATTCTGGCGGATTTTCTGAAAAGCTTTGCGGCGGTGACAAAATACGGGAGAACCGTGATATATGAAGGGGAGGATTACTATCTGCCCTATTATCTGTTGACCTGTCAGATAGAGGAGACAGGTGAGAGATACGGTTTTCTTGCGGGTATTCTGTGTGAAGATATCTCGATCTTTAAGATGGGGGAAGATGCGGACATTGAAGAAAGCCTGCGGGAAGCCCCAGAAGCCTATATACTGCAGGGAGAAAAGCAAAGAGAGGCAGTCAGGGAGGAAATTTCCCGCAAGATAAAGCTGAACAAAAGGCTGCGGAAGATGTCGATGCGTTATCACATGAGAGAACTTTCTCTGGAGATGGTTTATTTAAAGGAGAAGGCTTTCTATGTGAAGGGAAAGAGCACGTACCTGTTTCTGGTGGATGATTTTCTGAGAAAGGTGGATTTTAAACATCTTGAGGCAGTGGAAAAAAGATTTGTGGAAAACTGCAGGCTGCAGGCGGATGCTGTGTAGAGATAAGCGGCTTCGGACATCACTGTCATATAAATAAGATAACCATAAGGAGTGGAGTATGTAGGAATACATATTCTGCTCTTTTTATATGTGCACGGGTGCGGAGAGGAAAGATGCAGTATGCCCACAGCGGCGGGCTGAAGAATCTTTTCCGTTGCATTATCCGATTATTTTGGAATTCCTGATATCTTTTCTGTGAATTTAAAAAAAAGAGAAAATTCGTTGCAGAACAGATCAAATCAGGTTAAAAAATTATAAAAAACAAACCATAAAAGTAAATTTACATTATTCGAGCCCATTGTTAGAATTATTGTACAAAATGAATAACGTATATGTAAAAACAGTAAAATAATTATGCATAATTATAAAGTAACTTACAATTCCCGGATAACGGGAGACACAAAAAGAAAACGGAGGATTCACATGAAAAAAATGAAAAAAGTAATTGGTCTACTGTTAACTGCAACTATGGCTGCTTCCCTGATAACAGGCTGTGGCTCATCGAGTCAGAATAATGTGGAACAGGGGCAGACAGAGACTGCGGAAGATAACACAGAAAAAATTGCAGAAGAAGCGGTTACAGAGGCGGCTAAGGAGGCGGACCTCAGTGGTGACAAAATTACAATTGGATGGGCGATGGCATACTTTGATCATCCGGTTTATCAGCTGCTGATGCAGGGAGCGCAGGAAGTGGCAGATGGATTAGATAATTGCGAATTGATTTTTGCAGATGGCAAGAATGACGCAACAACACAGGCTTCACAGATTGATACTTTTATTGCTCAGGGAGTGGATGCGATTATTTTAACGGCCGCAGTATCAGATCCTATGCTTCCATCTATTAAGAAGGTAAATGATGCAGGGATTCCGCTGATCATTGTAGACCGTCGTATTCTGAAGCAGGGACAGGATGTGACCTGGGAATGCTATGTAACCTGGGATATGGTTCTTTCCGGAACACAGGGTGCGGAACAGACGATTGAGGCTTTAGGTGGAGCAGGAAATGCAAAGGGTAAAGTTGTTGTAGTAGAAGGAACAGCAGGTGCAGGATCAACGATTGATCGTGGTGGAGCTTATTACTCTAAACTGGAAGAAGAGCCGGGGATTGAAGTGATCTATAAAGTGGATGGGGATTTTGATCGGACAAAAGGTATGGAAGTAACAGAAACCATTCTTCAGAGATATCCAAATGAAGGCGATTTTGACGTAATTTATTACATGAATGATGAGATGGCATTGGGTGGTCTTCAGGCAATAGAGGCAGCCGGACGTTTAGGTGAGTTCCAGATTATCAGTGTGGACGGGGAAAAAGAAGCATTGGATGCTGTGCGGGCAGGAAAAATTAATTATGAAGTAATGTTTAAGCCGGATGAGCAGGCGGTTGCCGTAGATGTGGCTTATCAGATCGCCAAAGGAGAAACGGTGGATTATAGCCAGATCCAGTATAAAGGAACACCGATTGAAGTTACGGAAACAGATGATGGGTTTACCTGGATTCGTCCTACCTGCTATAAAATTGATCAGACGAATTGTGAAGAACCGGAATTTCAGGGATGGTAATGAGAAATATACTATGGAGGAAATAAAATGGATCAGTGTCTCGAAAAAGAACCTTTTCATTTTCAATTGTATCAGGCGCCTGTACGCACAGAACGGATTGATAGGTTGTATCAATACGTAGGAGCTTCAAAAGTGGGAATGTGCATGGAAAGGGGACGGATCATTACAGAGGTTTACCAGAAGAATCGTGATCTGCCACCAATTCGATTAAGGGCGGCAGCATTAAAAGAAATTTTAAATAATATGTCAATTTATATTTTGCCGGGCAGTCTTCTGGCAGGCAATCAGGCGAGTAAACCTAATTATGCTCCGCTGTTTCCGGAATATG
Source organism: [Clostridium] symbiosum (assembly GCA_021769625.1). Lineage (GTDB taxonomy): Bacteria > Bacillota > Clostridia > Lachnospirales > Lachnospiraceae > 1XD8-76. The sequence goes on from JAETSN010000001.1 coordinate 198,881, forward strand.
CTGTAGATTTTCTGGAAGAAGAGTTTATTTTTGGAAGACCATATTTTCCAGATGAGCGTCCGGCAGACAGGATTGAGTATCAGAGAAATGATATGCCGGAACTGAAGGAAATGATTCAATTTTGGAAAGGCAATACACATAAGGACCGTTTATATGCAAATCTTCCGCCGGAGGCAATTTCTGCACAGGACGATGTAGGGGCGGTAAATATTGTGAATTTTATGCATGGCGGTTGCGGTCATCTCACACCTCCATGGCCGTGGCTTTTCCGGAATGGTTTAAAAGAAATCATTCGGATTTGCGAAGATAATTTGGAAAAATTGGAGACATGGACAATAGAGGGAATAGAGAAACGACGTTTTTATCTGGCGGCAAAAATGGTATGTGAGGCGTTGATCGACTACGCACATCGTTATCACAGGTTGGCGGCAGAGCTGGCAGAAAAAGAAGAAGATCCGAAACGGAAAGCAGAACTGAAAGAACTTTCCAGAATATGTAAGAAAGTTCCGGAAAATCCGGCAGAAACTTTCCATGAGGCGTTGCAGTTTATGACTTTTGTTCAGTTTGGAATACAGATTGAGGATAATGCACAGGGAATCAGTCCGGGACGTTTTGATCAGGTAATGATATCTTATTATCGAAAAGATCTGGAGGAAGGACGATTGACAAAAGATCAGGCAGTAGAATTAGTTGAGAACTTTTTTGTGCTGCTTTCTACGGTGGAGAGAATGCGTTCCTGGGATGATACCGCATATTTTAGGGGAAAGCCTATTTTCCAGAATCTTACAACGGGCGGAATCGATCCAGCAACCGGAGAGGATGCAACAAATGAATTATCCTACATTATTATGGACTGTATTGCTAATACAAGAACGCTTCAGCCTTCACATTATGTGCGTTGGCATAAAAATACGCCGGAGGCGTTTAAACTGAAAATCGCGGAGACCATTCGCTTGGGAACCGGTTTTCCGGCGGTGGCAAATGATGATTTGTACATACCGGCAATGATGAACCGTGGATATAGCAAAGAAGATGCTTCAGACTACTGTATCGTGGGCTGTGCAGAGCCCGGTGTGGCTGGTCTGAGAGGGGGGAGAACAGGAGCAGCTTGGTTCTGTCTGGCAAAAATTTTGGAAGTATCCCTATATAATGGATGGGATCCAAGAAGTGGCGTAACCCTACATAAGAATAGTAATGGAAAAGATCTGGCTACATTTGAAAGTTTTGATGAAGTCTGGGATGCTTTTATGGATCAAATGAGATATTACGCTAAAATCCATGCCATTATGGATAATACTACCGACCGGCTGTGGGAAGAATATATGGAAGAACCCCTTACTTCAGTTATGGGATGTACTAACACCGTTTTGGAAAGAGGAAAATCTATTAAAAAGGGGGGCGCAAAGTACGATTTTACCGGTAATGAAACGATAGGAACAGCAAATACCGGGAATAGCCTTTATGCAATCAAGACATTAGTATTTGATGAGAAAAAATTGACCGGTGAACAATTAAAACATGCACTTTTAACAAATTTCCAGGATATGGAAACAACCCCCACAGGGCCACAGATCCAGCAGCTTTGCCTTCATGTTCCAAAATATGGAAATGATTTGGAGGAGGTAGACATGATGGTGAGCCAGGTGTTGGAATCTGTCTGCGAAGAACTTCCCAAATATAAAAATACCCGTTACGGAAGGGGACCGATTGGAGGTATTTTTCAGGCATCGACAACTACGGTTTCTTCCAATACGCCTTTTGGGCTATTGACAGGCTCTTTACCGGACGGAAGGGAGGGTGGAATATCGCTTTCCGATGGACAGTCTCCGATGAGAGGTACAGACAGCAAAGGACCGACCGCTGCGGTGCAATCTGTATCAAAATGTAAAAATATTATTTTGTCGGAAGGCTCACTTTATAACTTAAAGCTTTTGCCTCAGGATTTAAAAGACTGATATAACGAGGCGGTTGGAGAAGGAAGGAGGGAAAGAGAGTGGAACAAAATGCAGGATTATTTCGTCTGGTCAATTTGATCGATTATTATTTTTCGCTGGGAGGCATGCAGATGCAGTTTAATGTGGTAAGTCGGGATACTTTGCTCAGGGCACAGCAGGATCCGGCGAAATATCAGAATTTAATTGTGCGGGTAGCCGGATATTCGGCATATTTTGTGAACCTGGAAAAGAAGGTGCAGCAGGATATTATTGAACGGACCGAAGAGAGGATTTAATTGTTTTACATAGAAATACTATATTGGTCCCGGAGTGGCAAGGGAGTCCGGCTTTCCGGATTCCCTTTTCTACGTTGAAAATATAGGAATAAGCAATTCTGGAGAAGGAGAAGGAATAAGTATGGAGAAAAAACTGACAGGGAAGATTTTTGACATACAACGCTGGAGTCTGCATGACGGACCGGGGATTCGGACGAATGTATTTTTCAAGGGATGTCCATTGAGATGTCAATGGTGCAGTAATCCGGAGTCTCAGGAAAGTTGTTTTGAACTGGCATTTTTTCAGGATAAATGTATCGGATGTAAAAGCTGCTTGAAAAATTGCCCGTATGGAGGTATTCAGACGATTAATGAAACTTTAAAAATCGATGTTCAGATCTGTCGTCAACATTGTTATGAACAAAAGGGTGGGGGAGATTATTTTTTATGCAGTAAAGGATGTTATGCGGAAGCTTTGGAGGTAATGGGCAAAGAAGTTACGGTAAAAGAGATTTTAGATGAAGTGATACGTGATAAAGGAATTTATCAAAGCAGTGGAGGGGGTCTTACGGTAACTGGAGGAGAGCCCTTTGCGCAGCCAATTTTTTTACGGGAACTTTTACAGGAAGCAAAAAAATGCGGGCTCCATACAGCAATAGAATCTTGTATGTATGCTGAATGGGAGCAGATAGAAGCTTGTCTTTCGGATATTGATTTTATATTTATGGATTTTAAGATTCTGGATGAAGAAAAACACCGTTTTTATACCGGGATTGGAACAGAAAAAATTCGGAACAATATGAAAAAGATATCATCTTATTGTGCAGATCATTCTCTGAAGTTTGCCATCAGAACGCCTGTTATTCCAGGAGTAAATGACAGCCCGGAAGAAATCGGGGGGATTGCAGACTGGATCAGGGAAAATTTAGAAGGAATTTCGGATTATCAGCTTCTTCCTTATCATCGATTGGGAAGAGGAAAATATGCAAATATTCAAAAAATTTATCAATTGCCGGACGTGAAGGCGCCGGAAAAAGAAAAGATGTGGGAACTGGAAGCAGAGATAAGTAAAAGAGGATTTGGAAAACAATAAAAGAAAGGAAAGAAAACAGTGAGTGACAGTTATCTTCGCATGGTTAAGATCAGTAAATCCTTTCCGGGGGTAAAGGCGCTTTCACAGGTGGATCTGGAAGTTCGCCGCGGGGAGGTTCATGCCCTTTTGGGAGAAAATGGAGCAGGTAAGTCGACGCTGCTGAAAATTCTTGCAGGTGCCTATACAAAAGATGAAGGTGAAATTTATATTGATGGAAAAAAAGTAGAAAAATTAACTCCTAAATTAGCGGAAGATCTGGGAATTTCGATTATTTATCAGGAGTTTACACTCTTACCCCATCTTAGTGTGGCAGAAAATATTTTTTTGGGACGACAGCCGCAGAAAAAAGCAGGATTGATAGATTGGAAAAAATGTTATGAAGAGAGTAAAACTCTTTTAAAACAGGTGGGACTGGATATCAATCCGAAAACACCGGTTTCCCAATTAAAAGTAGCTCAGCAGCAGATGGTTGAAATTGCCAAGGCACTTTCAAAACAGGCACAATTGATTATTATGGATGAACCGAGTGCCGCTTTAACGCAGAAAGAAATAGAACATTTATTTGATGTGATAGAGACGTTGAAAAAACGCGATGTATCAGTAATATATGTCTCCCATCATCTGGAAGAGATCAAAAGGATATGCGACAGGCTTACCGTTTTGAGGGATGGATGTTATGTAGGAGCAGCGCAGGTAAAAGATGTAGAAATTTCTGATATGATTCGAATGATGGTGGGGCGGGAACTGGCGGATATGTATCCGAAAGCGGAGGTGAGAATTGGAGATGCAGTGCTTAATGTCCGGCATCTTTCCACAAAAGATAAGCTTCAGGATATCAGCCTGACTGTCCATAAAGGAGAAATTCTGGGACTTGCCGGGTTAGTGGGAGCTGGCAGAACAGAATTTGCCAGGGCGGTATTCGGTGCAGATGATATTATATCTGGTGATATTGAGATTAATGGAAAAAAGGTAAAAATCCGAAACCCTAAAGATGCGATTCATTGTAAAGTGGGATTGGTACCAGAAGATCGGAAAAATCAGGGATTGGTTTTGATGATGGATGTAAAAGAAAATAATACCCTTGCAAATTTAAAAAAGCTGCAAAAATGGGGAAAATTAAATTTGAGAAAAGAAGTACAGGCGGCAGAAAATTACAGGGAGCTACTTCATATTGTTACTCCGGGAATTCATGAGACCGTTTCAAATCTTTCTGGTGGGAACCAACAAAAAGTTGTGCTGGGAAAATGGCTTTTTGCAGATTGCAGTCTGTTGATCATTGATGAACCTACCAGAGGAATTGATGTCGGAGCAAAAGTGGAAATCTATGAGCTTATTAAGGATCTGGTTGAAAAAGGGATGGGGATTCTCATTATTTCTTCGGAGATGCAGGAATTGATCGGTATTTGTGATCGAATTATGGTTATGTATGAGGGACAGATCAGTGGAGAGTTATGCCGTGAAGAATTCAAAGAAGAAACCATTATGGCGTATGCTGCCGGACAGAAAAGAGGGAGGGAATACCATGTGGAGAAAGGATAACCGGATTATTTTATTTGCATTAATACTATTGGTTGGAATTATGAGCCTTATTGCACCGAATTTTTTGACAAAAGGAAATTTGATTGATATTATCCGGCTCAATTCGATCAAAGGGATCATGTCTATCGCGATGACGTTTGTATTGCTGACAGGAGGAATTGATCTGTCTGTAGGTTCCACCTTTGCTCTTTCCGGGGCAGTGACAGCATCGTTGATCGTTGGTGGATATAGTGATTATGTGACCAGCAATCTGTTGAAATGTCCGACTTATGTAGCTATTATGATCGGGCTGGCTGTTTCAGCGTGTATCGGGCTGGCTAATGGACTGATCATTACAAAATTGAAGGTAGAACCGTTTATTGCTACATTAGCTATGATGATTTTTGCAAGGGGCTTAACGTACCTGTATACAGGAGGTTATCCGATTAATTTTAAACCAATTCCTGATAATTTTGCATGGTATGGGAAAGGATATCTTGGGGTCATTCCGGCACCGGCAGTCTTGTTTATATTGGTGGCGCTGGCCGGGGGATGGTTACTAAAATATACCGCATATGGGAGGTCTTTATTTGCAATCGGAGGAAATCGGGAGACGGCCAGACTTTCAGGAATACAGATTGAGAAAAATATATGTTTAACCTATATGTTAATGGGACTAATGTCAGGTCTCTCTGGTATAATAATGACTTCACGAGTGGCATCGGCATCTGCAGTGGCAGGGGACTCTTACGAGATGGATGTTATTGCAGGGGTAGTACTGGGCGGTACGTTGCAGTCAGGCGGGAAAGGATCTGTTTCCGGTACAGTGATCGGCATCTTTATTTTTGGCGTTATTGAAAACGGTATGAACATTATGGGACTTCCTACATACTATAAGCTGTTGATCAAAGGCTTGGTGGTTATTTTAGCCGTCGGAGGAAATAATTTGACAGCAGGTAAGAAGGTTAAAAAAATAAAAGGAGGAGCAGCAGAATGAACATGGCTGAGAAGAGAAAATGGAAACTGGATCAGCAGAAATTAATATTGATCTTATTGGTCATCATGTTTGGCGGGTTTACATTACTGCGCTCAGAATTTGCCGCAGCCAGAAGTATTGATAATATTCTCTGTACATTATCTTTATATGGGATTGCATCATTAGGGATGACCATGGTGATCCTGACCGGCGGAACGGATCTTTCCGCAGGTTCGGTTATGGCGCTGGCCGGAGTGATTGGAGCAGGGCTGTTGGGAAAAGGCATTGGGGCAGAAAATCCGATCAAATTGCCTTTTATATTGACTCTGATCATTGCAATTGCAGGGTGCGGGTTGATTGGGTGGATCAATGGACTTTGTGTTGCGCGGTTGCATATTGCACCGTTTGTAGCCACACTTGCGATGATGTCTATAGCAAGGGGCCTGGTTTATGTTGTTGCAGATTTTGTTGTAAGGGGTGTTTCAGGATCACCGATCACCTTTATGGATGACGGATATAGTTTTTTGGGGCAGGGGCATATTGGACCGGTTCCGGTTCAATTATTACTATTCTTAATGACATTTTTAGGTCTGTATTTATTTTTGAAATATACGAAAACCGGGCGTATGGTTTATGCTGTCGGAGGAAATCAGGAAATTGCCCGATTAGCTGGAATACGACCGGGACGAATCCTTTTATTATGCTATACAATATGTGGGGCAATGGCAGGTTTAAGTGGGCTGATCTTAGTTGGAAGACTTTCCAGCGCATCTACGGTAGCGGCAAAAGGCTATGAACTGGATTTTATTACCGCAGTGGCTTTAGGTGGTACAGGAATGGCAGGAGGGAGTGGCGGCGTTATGGGCACGCTGCTTGGCGTTACTTTTCTGGCGGTATTAAATAACGGTTTAGATATGGTGAATGTTCCTTCTTTTTATCAAAATCTGATCAAGGGGATCATTTTAGTTCTGGCGGTTTATGCTGATAAATTTTTAAAAAAAGGAAATCAATAATACTGGAAGCTTGTGGCAGATTCCGTTATACTAGCAGCAGGGAGGCCAGAGGAGTCATGAATATACTGTTTGTTGATGATGAAAAAGTTATTCGGGAAGGTATGAAATCCATAATTAATTGGGAAAAAATTGGATGTCAAAAATTGGTAATGGCCGAAAATGCAACCAGAGCCTTGGAAATTTTGGAAAAAGAATCTTTTGATCTGGTAATAACGGATATCTATATGCAGAAAATGACCGGAATTGAGCTGGCGAAAAAAATTCATACCTCCTGGCCCTGGATCATGATCATTATCTTATCTGGTTATGAGGATTTTGATTATGCCAGAGAAGCGATAGAGGCCGGAGTATGTAAATACCTGCTGAAACCGATTATACCGATGGAATTGGAGAACGCGGTACAGCAGGCGATCCAGCAGGCCCAAACAAATCGTCAGATCAAAAAACAAGTGAAGGAGTCAGAAGAATTTATTCACATTTTTCGTCCGCAGCTGGCTGCAGATTTTTGGCGTGCACTATTAAAAAATGAACTTTCTGATGAAAGAGATTTAAAGCGCAGGAAGGATTTGATCGGGATTGACCAGTTCCCATGTGACGGTTTATGCTGCGTAGCCGTAATATGGGAAAGACAGGAAGACCTTGGTTGGGAAGAACTGTTAAAAAAGACCGCTGAGGCAGCGAAAAGCGCTTTTTCACAATATATGGACGCAGTTCGCGTGGAGCCGGAAAAGATGGTTCTCTTACTGACATATCAGCCAGATTCTTCCCGGCTCCTTCTTTTTTCATATCTGTTAGGGACAGAAATCCATCAGGAGGTGAAGGTTGCAGCAGGGCGTTTGGTGAGGGATTGGAGGGAACTTTCTCTTTCTATGAATGATGCGGATATCATTTTGCAAGCCGCTAAAAATGTAGGGATGGAGGGGGAAAATCTGGTGTTTCGCTCAATAAAGTTGATCGAAGAGTGTTTGAGCCAGGAAGAATTCGGAGTAAATGATCTGGCAGAACGTCTTCACGTAAGCGCAGGATATTTGAGCAGGATATTCAAAAAGCAAATGGGGATTACCTGTATAGAATATCTGACACAAAAACGAATCGAACGTGCGAAGGAACTTTTGGAGCATACAGATATGAAACATCAGTTGATCGCTCAGGCAGTTGGATATTCTAACGTTTATTACTTTAGCGTGCAGTTCAAGAAACAGACGGGAGAGACGCCGGGACAGTATCGGAAACGAATGGGGAGGAAAGATGTTTCGAACGATTAAATCAAAAATTATTGTTTGTTTTAGCGGGGCGATTATGGTCTTATTCCTTCTTTTTGGAGTGATCGGTTATCAGGTTCTTTCTGACTACCAAATTGATATACAGCAGGAAAGTCAGGAAAAACTGGCGGAATCTCTTTGTTCATCCATTCTTTTTTTCCGGCAGAATGTGGAGGATGCAGTCAACGAGCTGTTGGAGGGGGAAGAAATAGCTGATCTGTTTTCAGTTTCAAAGGAGGAAGGGGAACGGCAGGAACTGGAACGCTGGATGAAAATATATAAAGAAGAGCAAACTTGGGTACATGATATGTTTCTGATAGATCAGGCATATGAAATTGTTGGAACGAGGAATGACAAAGAGAAGGTTCGGACGTATTTAATTGACCGGATCAGTACGGCAGAGAGGTATGCAGGGGATATTGTATGGGATAGCGGCTATGACACAAAAAGTATGATGGTTTTTGGGAAAATACAAAGCAATCAGGAAGATGGAAAGGCGATGTATCTTTTTCTGCAAATAGAGAATGAACAGATATTGAGTTTATTTAATCAGTTTCGTTTTCAGAATAGTCAGAGATTTTCATTAAAAGGAATCCGCAATGGTTTTGAAGTGACTGAACAGGGCTTTTTTTATCGATATTATGATAATTATGAAGAACTGCTGCATACAGATATTGAACTTGGTGATTGGCATTTGCGCACTTGGAGTGACAAAACGTTAATTTTAGGACCGGCCAGGGAGGCGTTGAAAAAGCTGGTCGTAGTTTTGGTCGCAGCCCTGTTTGTTACTTTGGGAATCAGCATTTTGTTGGCAGAACGGATCACAAAGCCGATAAAAGAGATGAAGAAAACGATGGAATGGTATGGAAAAGGTGAATTTTCGGCGAAGGTAAAAATAATTGGAAATGATGAGATCAGTAGTCTGGGCAGATTGCTTAATCAAATGTCAGAGCAGATTTCAGAACTTTTCAGCCGTGTGAAAAAGGAGGAGGAGCAAAGCAGAAAGCTGGAGCTGCAGGCCATGGTTTATCAGATCAATCCGCATTTTCTTTATAATACTTTGGATTCCATTAATATTTTAGCTCGTCAAAACGGAGATGATAAAGTGGCAGAGCTGGTAACGGATTTATCGAGACTGTTTAGGCTGGGACTTCATCAAGGGCAGGATATGGTAACGGTCCGTGATGAAATAATGCATGTAATGTATTATCTGAAAATTCAGAAATTCCGTTTTGATGATCAATTAGTATGGGAAATGCATGTGAGTTCTCACTTAATGGAATATAAGATCATTAAGTTTATTGTGCAGCCCATTGTGGAGAATGCCATATATCATGGAATAAAATCGAGAGATGGCGCAGGATGTATCAGGCTTTCAGTGGAAGAAGACGGTGATTATCTTCTGCTTATAGTGGAAGACACAGGAGGTGGAATGAGCAGGGAAAGCCTGGAGCAGCTGAGAGTGCAGATGAATCAGGAGGTGGCGGAATCCGGACAGGAAAAAGGATTTGGGATGCGGAATGTACACCAGCGGATCAAACTTTGCTATGGAGATTCCTGCGGTGTAGAACTGGAAAGTAAAGAGGGATGTGGGACGCGGGTAACTTTGCGGGTTTTAAAGACACTTTAATGTAATATGCAGATGCGTTGACAGAATTCAGGCTTCTCTGTTAAAATTTATATATGTTGCAAGGATTAACTGTGGGAATGGGCCATCCGGCCTGTTCCTGATTTTTTTGGAAAGGGCAGAAGGGAGTACAGATGCAGATGGGACAGGAATCAACGGTATTTCTCGGAGCAGGGCACAGCAATGCCACCAGTGATATGCGGCCCCATGTTCATGAGTATTATCACCTGTGGAAAACGGGTTCGAGTATGAGATTGAAGAAGTGATCCGGTGTGTCAGAGCCGGCAGAACAGAGAGTGAAGTGATGCCCTGGAATGACACCCTTCGCTGTGCGGAGATGTTTGAGACGGCTCTGCATGTTTGAGCGGGGGCGGGAAGGAGTGTCATAAGAGCGAAAGATTTGTAGCTGCTGCGAAAGCAGATGGGTGAGACCGTGTGCTACGGTATTATCCGAAAGGGAACTGGGAGGCTGTGGCGGTGTATCTGAGATAGATATGCGGTGGGCTTGAAGGAATAGTAAAGAAAATAAAAAGGCAATTTGTCTTGTGTTTGTTGTAGTTTTTATGTATAATAAGCATATTCAAAAGCAGTTTCTGTCTGCTTTTGGGTATGCTTTCTTAAAAGCATTTCTGAAATTCTGGCCGGTCGGTCGAAATTTACACATTTATCTTAATTGCTACCGGGGGTTTTACTGTGAGTAATAGTATAAAAGCATTCCGGCAGCGTCTAAACACATTTCGGAAAGGAATTTTACCTATGGAGAAAAAAAGAAGAAACTATCTGTCATTGGCTGAAAGAACCGGAAAACTGCCCTATACGCTTCAAAATGATTATCTTTTTAAAGCGGTGATGGAAGCTGATGAAAATATTCTGCGCGCTTTATTATGCAGCCTGTTAGAATTGAAGGAGGATGAGATCATATCGGTAAGGATTACAAACCCGATTATTCTGGGGAGTAAAGCTGATGAGAAAACAACGATGCTGGATATAAAGGTTCTGCTGAATAACAGGAAGATCATCAATCTGGAAATGCAGAATATTGACCGGCATGACTGGCCTGAGCGTTCACTGATATATCTGTGCAGATGTTTTAACAATATAAAAAAGGGCGCGGATTATATCGATGTGATACCGGCGCATCATATAGGAATTCTGGATTTTGCTCTGCCGCATCTGTCCAAAGAATTTTACAGTCACTTTTATATGATGAATCCTAAAACTCACGAGATATATAGTGACAAATTATACTTATCCGTGTTAAACTTAAAGCATCGGGAACTGGCGACAGAGGAGGATAAGCAGTGGGGGCTTGACAAATGGGCTGCTGCCTTCCTCGCTGATACATGGGAGGAATTTCGTATGTTGGCTGCGGATAATTCTGTTTATGCGGATGTTGCGGATGCAATTTATGAGGCGATGCTGGATGAGAGTAAGAGAGAGGCCTGCCGGCGTTATGAAGAGGAAAAGGCAGTGAAAGCGCGGCTGATCAGAGAAAAGGAGGATGCTCTGAAAGTAATACAGGAAAAAGAGGTAGTAATACAGGAGAAAGAGGTAGCAATACAGGAGAAAGAGGTAGCAATACAGGAGAAAGATGCCAGGATCGCTGAACTGGAAAAAGCGTTGGCTGAAACAAAAAGATGAGCCGTATCTTCGGGTGAAGAGGAAACATTAATGCATATAAAAATTTTAGTAGACAATAACACGAGGGACACCCTGTCGGCGGAATGGGGATTGTCGCTTTTTATAGAATATGAAGGGCACAGGATCCTGCTGGATGCGGGGACAACCGGCATTTTTGCGGATAATGCGCGGCAGCTTGGGATCGCGCCGGAGGAGATAGAGTTTGCGGTGCTCTCCCATGCCCACTACGATCATGCGGACGGCCTGGAGCGGTTTTTTCAGGAGAACAGAAAGGCAAAATGCTATATCAGAAGCTGCTGTGGGGAGGACTGCTATGACCGGATAAAGGATAAATATATCGGTATCAAAAGCGGTCTTCTGGAGGCTTTCGCGGATCGGTTTATCCGGATAGAGGGGGAGTATGAACTGCTGCCGGGCGTAAGGCTCCTGCCCCATAGGACGAAGGGGCTTTGTGAGCTGGGGAAGAAGGTCGGTATGTATCGTTTCAGGGACGGCATCTGGGAACCGGATGATTTTTCCCATGAGCAGAGCCTTGTGTTTGAGGCCGAAAAGGGACTGGTCATCTGTAACAGCTGCTGTCACGGCGGCGCCGGCAATATAATAGAGGAGGCAAAGCAGGCTTATCCGGGCCGGAAGGTGTATGCGCTGATCGGGGGACTGCATCTGTATAAAGCTTCGGAGGAAGAGGTAATACAGCTCGTATCGGATATCAGGGAGACGGGGATAGAGAAGATATATACCGGACACTGCACCGGGGAGCGGGCGATGGAGATCTTGAGGCGGGAGCTGGGAGATATGGTGGAGCAGATCTATACAGGGATGGAGATAATGCTGTAGCGATGCGGACAGTGGAAACGGTTGCATACATATGAATGAAAAAAACAGGAAGGACGTTGGCTTGGGCATAACAGCACAAAAACCGCAGTAAAGCGTATCAGTGGGAAATATGTGATAACGACGAAAAAGAAGAGGTTGCCGGGAATAGCGGGAACCGCAGAGGAAAAGGAGAAGATTATGGCAAAAGTAACATTGGGAAAGACAGGATTCTGTGTGGAGAAAAACGCCTTCGGCGCGCTGCCGATCCAGCGGATCAGCAGGGAGGAAGCGGTGAAGCTGCTTCGAAAAGCATATTACAATGGCGTCAGGTTTTTTGATACCGCAAGATTCTATACGGACAGCGAGGAGAAAGTCGGGGAGGCTTTCGCAGGCATGCGGGAGAAGGTGATCATAGCCACAAAGACCGGCGCCACGACAGCGGAAGGATTCTGGAAAGACATCGAGGCTTCCCTGCGCAATCTGCAGACGGATTATATCGATCTGTACCAGTTTCACAATCCGGCGTTCTGTCCGAAACCCGGCGACGGGAGCGGGCTCTATGAAGCGATGCTGGAAGCGAAGGAGAAGGGCATGGTCCGGCACATCGGCATCACGAACCATCGGCTGAATATCGCGAAGGAGGCGATAGAGAGCGGCCTGTATGAGACATTGCAGTTCCCGTTCTGTTATCTGGCGACGGAGAGGGATCTGGAGCTGGTGGAAGCCTGCAAAAAGGCGGACATGGGATTTATCGCGATGAAGGCGCTCTCCGGCGGGCTGATCACCAATTCGGCGGCGGCTTATGCGTACCTCGCGCAGTTTGACAATGTACTGCCGATCTGGGGCGTACAGCGGGAGAGTGAGCTGGATGAGTTTTTATCCTATATAGAAAATCCGCCTGTCATGACGGAGGAGATCAGAGCGCTGATCGAGAAGGACAGGAGCGAACTGCTCGGGGAGTTCTGCCGCGGCTGCGGGTACTGTATGCCCTGCCCTGTGGGGATCGAGATCAACAACAGCGCCCGCATGAGCCTGATGCTGCGCAGGGCGCCTTCGGAGGCGTGGCTGACGCCTGAGTGGCAGGAGAAGATGAAGCGGATCGAAAATTGCCTGCACTGCGGAAAGTGCAAGTCGAAATGCCCGTACGGGCTGGACACGCCGACATTGCTGGAAAAGAATTATAAAGATTATCAGGAGATCCTGGCGGCAAGATAAGAAAGTTGAAAATAAAAACACAAGGAAAATAGAGGGGAAACGGTATAGTTAATTTCTGGTTGATTGCTATACCGTTTTTTGTCAAAAACCTCTTGACACCATATGGCATTTGTACTATAGTATCGATGGAAAACGTTTTCTGACCTGACATCCTGCGAAACGGCGTGATGATACATTGTGGAAAGGGCGGCAGATGCCGGCCTTCGTATCGATATCAGGCAGATATAAAACGCAGGAGGAAAAAAGGAAGCAGGAGCGGAAATGGTTTCAATCAAGGATGTGGCAAAAGAGGCAGGCGTGGCGATCTCCACGGTGTCAAAGGTATTGAACGGATATTCGGGCGTCAGCGAGGCGACGAGGAAGAAGGTGCAGGAAGCGGCAAGGGAGCTGCATTTTGTGCCGAACTCCATCGCGGCTGCGCTCTCTTCCAAGCAGACAGGGCGTATTGCGCTTTTGATGAATTTGAATACCCAGACCAAAGCGATCGATGAGATCGACATGCAGTATATCGCAGGGGCGATCCAGAAGGCGCAGGAGATGAGGCTGGATCTGATCACCGTGTTTTTCTCGATGCTGAAGGGGAAATCGGTGCATGAGATCATCCGGTATTTTCAGGCGCAGAGCATCGGGGGCATCATCGTTTACGGCATCTCCCCGCATGATAAGGTGCTCTGGGAACTGGTGGAAACGGGGGCCTTTAAGATGGTGCTGGTGGATGTGTCTTACCATGCGGCATCGGTCTCGTGTATCGGGATCGACCACAGGCAGGCGCAGATCGATGTGGCGCGGAAGACGATATTGGAGAACAAGTCGAAAAAGATCCTGTATATTGCCGGAAAAAAGAATTCCTACCCGGGAGCGGAGCGGCTGAAAGGGATCGAAGAACTGGCGGAAGAACTTTCCTGTAAGCTGTTTGTCCGTTACGGGGATTTCAGCGAACTGAAGGCGAGGAATCTGACCTTTCAGTATGCGAAGAGCAGGGACGTTATCGTCTGCGGCTCGGACCTGATGGCGATCGGGGCGATGAGGGCGCTGATCGAGATGGATATCTTCCGCCCGGTCTGCGGGTTCGACGGCCTCGTGCTGATGGGATATGCCGGGAAGCAGATGAACACGGTGCAGCAGGACTTTGCGGGTGTGTCTTCCGCGGCAGTGGAAGAACTGCAGTATCTTCTGCGCGGCGGGGAAGGGAGAGGGGTTGTTTTGCCGCACAGGATCATACGGATGAAGTATTTGGATATTATTGCGTGATGCGGAGGCGGACGCCCGGACAGAGTATAGATATCCTGTTCAGACACGCTTCCGCTTGAAGAAAGCGCAGCGGTACTAGGCTCGTGAGGGACCTCGCCAAGTACTGGCGTTTTCTTGACAGTCTTCACAGGATATATATACTCTGTCCGGGCTGTGTGCCGGCAGGGAGTAAGGCGGGAAATGTTTTGTGCAGATATGTGCCGGCAGGGAGTAAGGCGGGAAATGTTTTATGCGGATATGTACCGGTTGGCAGGATGGGGTGGAAGGCAGATAGGGAAATCTGTGAAGGTGTGTACTGGCAGAGGGGATTGGGATAATATTCGGATATGTGAGGACGTTTAAGGGTAGATTTATAGGGGGCAGAGGGAAGTAAGCGAATTTATAAAAAATAAATGCAGGAGGATCATATTATGACAGAATTACAGATGCCAAGAAAAGTTTTACAGCTCAATATGGAGACCCAGCTTGCGATGCTGGCGGAGAAAAAGTATGGAAAGAAGCTGGAGGAGTGTACGGATGAACAGCTTTATTATTCCGTGCTGGAGCTGACAAAGGAGATGGCTGAGGTCACGGAGGAGATCACGGGGGATAAGAAGCTTTATTATATTTCGGCGGAATTTCTGATCGGAAAGCTTTTGTCAAATAATCTGATCAATCTCGGAATCTATGAGGAACTGGAAGAGATCCTGAAAAAGCATGGAAAGGACCTTTCAAAGATCGAGGAGGTGGAGCCGGAACCGTCTCTCGGAAACGGCGGGCTTGGCCGTTTGGCGGCATGTTTTCTGGATTCCATCGCAACACTGGGACTGCCCGGCGACGGCATCGGTTTAAACTATCACTTCGGACTGTTTAAGCAGGTGTTTCAGGATAAGCTGCAGGAGGCGGAGCCGAATGAGTGGATCGAGAAGGACAGCTGGCTGAACAAGACGGAAACTACCTTTGATATTGCATTCGGGGATGTGACGGTGAAGTCCAGGCTGTATGACATAGATGTTGTTGGATATGACAGTGGCGTCAATAAGCTTCATCTGTTTGATATTGAGTCGGTGGATGAGAGTATCGTGAAGGACGGCATCAGCTTTGACAAGGAAGCAATCGAGAAGAACCTGACGCTGTTCCTGTATCCGGACGATTCCGATGAGGCGGGCAATCTCTTAAGGATCTATCAGCAGTATTTTATGGTCAGCAACGGCGTGCAGCTCATCCTGCAGGAGATGAAGGAGAAGAAGCAGGATTTGAGAAAGATGTATGACTACTGCGTGATCCAGATCAACGATACCCATCCGACCATGGTCATTCCGGAACTGATCCGGATCCTGGTGGAGGATAAGGCGTTTACGCTGGATGAGGCGATCGATGTGGTAAGCAAAACCTGTGCTTACACGAACCACACGATCCTGGCGGAGGCGCTGGAAAAATGGCCGCTTAAATTTCTGGAGAAAGTTGTGCCGCAGCTTGTGCCGATCATCAGGGAGCTGGACAGAAAAGTGCGGGAGAAATATCCGGACAACAGCAATGTATGGATCATCGACAAGGACGACAAGGTGCATATGGCACACATCGATATCCACTACGGTTTTTCCGTGAACGGCGTGGCTGCGATCCATACGGAGATCCTGAAAAATACGGAACTGAACGACTTTTATAAGCTCTATCCGGAGAAATTCAACAATAAGACGAACGGCATCACTTTCCGCCGCTGGCTCTTGTCCTGCAACAGGGAACTGGCCGCCTATATCACCAGCCTGATCGGGAAGGGGTATAAGAAGGATGCAAATGAGCTGGAAAAACTGCTTGCTTTTGAGGATGATCCGGTGGTGCTCGATAAGCTTGCCGAGATTAAACGGATCAAAAAACAGGAACTGGTGGCTTATGTAAAAGAGATGGAAAATGTGGAGCTGAATCCGGATTCCATTTTTGATATCCAGGTGAAGAGGCTTCATGAGTACAAGCGGCAGCAGATGAACGCACTGTACATTATTCATAAATATCTGGAGATCAAAGGCGGTAAAAAACCGGAGAGGCCGCTGACCTTTATTTTCGGCGCGAAGGCTGCGCCCGCCTATGTAATTGCGAAGGATATCATCCATCTTCTGCTGGTGCTGGAAGAGATCGTAAATAATGACAAGGATGTCAGCCCTTACATGACAGTGCTGATGGTGGAAAACTATAATGTCAGCTATGCGGAGAAGATCATTCCCGCCTGTGATATTTCTGAGCAGATATCTCTGGCTTCCAAAGAGGCTTCCGGCACGGGCAACATGAAGTTCATGTTGAACGGCGCGGTGACGTTAGGTACGGCGGACGGCGCCAACGTGGAGATCCATGAGCTGGTCGGCGACGACAATATTTATATTTTCGGTGAGGATTCCGATACGGTCATCGGGTATTATGAAGAAAAGAAGATGGGCAAACCCGGCTATGTTTCGAAAAAGTATTATGAAAAGAGCAGTGTGATCAAAGAGGCGGTGGATTTTATCGTCGGAAAACAGGCTATGGCAGTGGGGAATAAGGAGAACTTAAAGCGCCTTCACGACGAACTGCTGAACAAGGACTGGTTCATGACGCTGCTGGATCTGGAGGATTACATCCGGGTAAAAGACCAGGCTTTTGCGGATTATGAGGACAGGACAAAGTGGAAGAAGATGATGCTGCACAATATTGCGAAGGCGGGATTTTTCTCTTCCGACAGGACGATCGAAGAGTACAACAGGGATATCTGGCACCTCAGTAAGATGGAATGACCGGATGAGTCTGAGCAGATGAATATCAATGGGGTAACGGCATGGCTACGGTTACCCCTTCTGTTATGGATACGGATACAAATGCAGAGATAAAAGAGATTATCGAATGGAGTGAAATATGAGGCGAAGCGGCGTATTGCTGTCGATCACGAGTATCCCTTCGAAGTACGGGATCGGCGGATTTTCAAAAGAATGTTATGAGTTTGTGGATTTTCTGGAAAGGGCAGGGCAGTCTCTGTGGCAGATCCTGCCTCTTGGACCCACCGGGTACGGCGATTCGCCTTATCAGTCTTTTTCCACATATGCGGGAAATCCCTACTTTATCGATCTGGAAAAACTGATCGAGGCGGGATGGATCACGGAGGAGGACTGCGGAGGAGATATGGCGGCAGAGAGGCATGAAGACGGAAATGCGGCGAGTGAGTCCGTCACAGACCGGACTGCCGGGGATAGTGCTTCCGGAGGAAAAAATCCGGGGGAGGATATCGAAAAAGTTTTCCCGCAAAAACAAAGATACGTGGACTACGGGAGGATCTATGAGACCCGGTTTGTGATCCTGAGAAAAGCGTATGAGAAGAGCAGGATAGAGGACGATGCGGCGTTTCGCAGATTCTGTGAGGAAAACGCTTACTGGCTGGACGACTATGCACTGTATATGGCTGTCAAAAATACTTTCGGCGGAAAGAGTTTCTGTGAGTGGGATGAGGATATCCGGTTCAGAAAGCCCGAGGCGGTGGAGCGCTATCGCAGGGAGTGTGCGGAGGAGATCGGATTTATCCGGTTCCAGCAGTTCCTGTTTGCAGTGCAGTGGTATGCGCTGAAGGAGTATGCCAATAAAAAGGGAATTCGGATCATCGGGGATATCCCGATCTATGTGGCGTATGACTCGGCGGACGTGTGGGCTTCGCCGGAGCTGTTTCAGTTGGATGAAAATTTACTGCCGACGGGGGTGGCGGGATGTCCGCCGGATCTGTTTTCCGCCACAGGGCAGCTCTGGGGTAATCCTTTGTATCGCTGGGAGTACCATAAAGAGACGGGGTACGACTGGTGGATGAGGCGGATATCCCGGTGTTACGAACTGTATGATATTCTGCGCATCGATCATTTCAGGGGTTTTGATGAGTATTATTCGATCCCCTACGGCGATCCGACGGCGGAGTTCGGATGCTGGAAAGAGGGACCCGGTTATGATATTTTTCAGGTGATGAAGAAAAAGCTGGGGAGACGGGAAGTGATCGCGGAGGATCTGGGGCTTTTGACGCCCTCGGTGGTGAAGCTTGTGAAAAGGAGCGGCTATCCCGGGATGAAGGTGCTGCTGTTTGCCTTTAACGCGGGGGAGCCCAGCGAGTATCTGCCCCACAATTATGATAAGAACATTGTGGTCTACACGGGAACCCATGACAACGATACGATCGAAGGATGGATCAGGAGCGCGAAGCGGGCGGATGTTTCCTATGCCATGAAATATCTGAACGTGAAGCGGAAAAAGGATATCCGTCCCGGTATGATCCGGGCGGCGCTGGCTTCCACCGCGGATACGGCGGTGATCCCGATGCAGGATTATCTGGGACTTGACAATTGTGCCAGAATGAACCTGCCCTCCACGCTGGGGGATAACTGGAAGTGGAGGCTTCTGCCCGGAGAGCTGACAGAGGAGCTTGCGGAGGAAATGCGCGGGATGGTGGAGCTCTACGGCAGGAATTGATAAGACAGCGAAATTTCGCAAAGTGGTGAAACAAGGGTGATACGGAGAGAGTGTTATCGCGTTGTTTGTTCATTTTGCGGGAATTTCCGGTTGAAATCAGCGGGCTGTATGATAAAAGAGGAAAGGGAAGAGGAATGCTATGATGGAAAAGAGAAGCATATCTTACGGAAAAATAAAGAAAGCCAGACAGGAGGGTTCGACGGTTTTCATCACATTTGAAAACGGAGAGCTGGAAGTGTGCGCTTACACCGATTTTATAATTCGGGTGTTTTCGGATTGGTCGGGTGTGCGCCCGGCATCTTTTGCAATAGAAGGGAACAAGAAAAATGACATATATGTCATAGTGCGGGAGGAGGAAGGCGGCGTCACAATTTCTACGAAGGAGCTTATCGTAAAAATAGGGGACGGGGCAAAGACCGACTTTTATGATAAGGACGGGAACGTCCTCTGCATGGATTACCGCGGGGAAAGAAAAGCGGCGGAGCGCCTCTCCGACCAGATGCGGCAGCTTATGGAGCAGGAAGGACATACTGTGGAGGACAGCGGGGCGGACCACAGGATCCAGGTGCTGAAAAAGATGGATCAGGGGGACTGTTTCTACGGGCTGGGGGACAAGACAGGCTTTATCAACAAGCGCGGGTATGAGTATGTGTCATGGAATACCGACGATCCAAACCCCCATGTGGACTCCTATAAATCCCTGTACAAGAGCATCCCGTTTTTTATCACACTGAAGCAGGACGCCGTGTTCGGCATTTTTTTTGACAATACATACAGAACTTACTTTGATTTCGGAAAAGAATCCGATGACTACTACTTTTTTGCCGCGGATGAGGGCAATCTGAACTACTATTTTATCGGCGGAGCTTCCATGCAGGACGTGGTGAAGGGGTATGCATACCTGACCGGCACGGCACCCCTGCCGCAGCTCTGGACACTGGGGTATCACCAGTCGCGCTGGGGATACTGCTGTGAGGCGGATGTGCGCCGCATTGCGGAGAACATGAAAAAACACGGACTCCCCTGCGAGGCGATCCATCTGGATATCGATTATATGCGGGGATACCGGGTGTTTACGGTGGATCAGGAAAAATTTCCGGATTTCAGGGGCATGGCGGAGGATCTGCATAAGGCGGGGATGCGCCTTGTGACGATCATTGATCCCGGCGTCAAGAAGGATGCGGGGTATTCTGTCTATGACGAGGGTGTGGAGAAAGGATATTTTGCGAAGACGCCGGAAGGTGAGGTTTATGAGAATGTAGTCTGGCCCGGTGCGGCGGTATATCCCGACTTCGGCAGGAAGGAAGTGCGGGAGTGGTGGGGGGAAAATCACAGATATCTGGTGGAAAACGGTGTTGACGGTATCTGGAACGATATGAACGAGCCCGCCAGCTTTAACGGGGAACTGCCGGAGGATGTGGTGTTTTATGCGGAGGAGAGAAAAGCCTGCCACAGCGAGATCCACAATGTCTACGGGCACAATATGGCGCGGGCAACTTATGCAGGTTTGAAAGAACTGACCGGAAAGCGTCCCTTCGTGATCACGAGGGCATGTTACAGCGGTTCACAGAAATATACCATGGCGTGGACCGGGGATAACCAGAGCCTCTGGGCGCATCTGCAGATGGCGATCCCCCAGATCTGCAATCTGGGACTCAGCGGTATGCCCTATGTGGGCTCGGATATCGGCGGCTTTGGCGCGGATACCACAAAGGAACTTCTATGCCGCTGGATCGAGCTTGGGAGCCTTTCCCCGTTTTGCAGAAACCACTGCTCCTTTGCGAACAGAGCACAGGAGCCCTGGGCGTTTGATGAGGAGACGTTGGATATTTACCGGAAATTCCTGAAGCTGCGCTACGCGCTTCTGCCCTATCTGTACGATCTGTTTAGACAGGAGGAGGAGAGCGGGCTGCCGCTGATGCGCCCCATGGTGCTACAGTATGAGAAGGATCCGGAGACTCGGAATATGAACGGGCAGTTTATGGTCGGGGAGAGCCTTCTGGCTGCGCCGGTGGTGGAGCAGGGCGCGACGAGAAAGATGGTCTATCTGCCCGAGGGCGAGTGGTATGACTACTGGAGCGGCGAAAAGCTGGAGGGTGGACAGTATGTGATCCGCAAAGCGGCGCTGGATGAGTGTCCTCTGTTCGTGAAGGCGGGCAGCATCATTCCCTGCTATCCGGAGATGGATCATGTGTCCGGAGAGAAGGACAGGGAACTGATTCTGAAAGTGTATCCCGGTGAGGGGGAGTACTTCCACTATCAGGACAACGGGGAGGATTTCGCGTACCGGGAAGGGGAGTACAACCTGTACCATGTGGCATGGAAGGACGGAAAAGTTTCCGTGACGCTGGAGCATCAGGGGTATGCACCGGCCTATGAAAAGATTCTGGTGCAGTGCGGAGAGGATGTGTGGGAAGCACTGTATAAATAGTGAGGTCTTAGGATGCAGCAAAATGGCGGCGGGTGTAGAAGCTCTCGTGTGAGGAAAACTGTAGATTTGTTTTTGTTGTGTATATTTGCCGGGATTTTCATGGCGGGATGCGGGAGTGCGGAGAACAGGACCGGGGAAAACGCGACCGGTAACGCGGAAGAGCAGACGGAAGGATCAGCCGGAGGGCAGGCGGCGGAGATGGAGGAACCCGCCGGAGAACAGACGG
This sequence comes from [Clostridium] symbiosum, assembly GCA_021769625.1. Lineage (GTDB taxonomy): Bacteria > Bacillota > Clostridia > Lachnospirales > Lachnospiraceae > 1XD8-76. The sequence continues at coordinate 220,608 of JAETSN010000001.1, forward strand.
CGGGGAAGATGGAAGGGTCCTTCGGGGAGCAGGCGGCGGAAACGGAAAAAGTATTGGAAGCCGCCCCGGGATTATCTGCAGCAGAGACGGACGCCTATGAACAGATGGCTCTCTATATTCAGGAGGGATTCCGCATTTATGGGATCGAGGAGGCTTACCAGGCGTATTTTGGTCCGATTGAAGAGGAGGAAGGGTTATTTTCCTGTGATATATTGCTGGAGGGGGAGGGCGAGCTGTGGAGTGAGTATATTTCCTATACGATGGATGAGGAAAATGTCTGGTATACATTTCAGGGACAGGATGAGCCGCTCTTTTCCGGAGATTCCTTCTGGATGTTGAGGGAAGAGGATTCCTTTGTCGCGGATTTAAAGGAAAACTACAGATATAAAGTCAGGATCGCGGGCAGGACGGATCTGCCGGCATCTGTCCATTACGATTCGGAGGGCGGGCCGATCGAAAGGGATATATGGAAGGAAGTTCCTTTCAGGGATATGGTATCCGGTTACGGTTACTATGTGCGGCCGGTGCTCTATATTTATCAGGATGAAAGGCTGGATATTGATATCACCATAGAATATCCGGAAATTTTGCTGTCGGATGGAGCGGATGAGGAGCTGGAGAAGCGGATCAATGAAGAGGTGAGAGATGCTTTTTTCTATGGCTATTTTTCGGAGGACAGATTGCATCCGGAAACGGCAATATATACTTCGATCGGCAGAACCTATTCGGTCACCAGGGAAGATGAGCGATACTTTTCAGTCTGTATTTATGAAGGCAATTATGCACGTGGCGCCAACCATCCGAACGAGTGGGAGAGGGGATTTACCGTTGACCTGAAGACAGGCGAGGTGCTCCATTTGGAGGATGTAGTAGGGAAGGAGCAGTCGGTAAAATCATTGCTGGAGAGCGGAGTCTTTGAGAGCCTGCTCTCATGGGAAGGCCAGTCGACGCAGGAGTGGATCGACGAAGTGAAAATGATGGGAGGACTAAAGGAGGAAGAGCCGCTCAGCGAGTATGACTCCTATTTTTACCTGACAGAGGACGGATTAGGGATCATTACCTTTTCCGGGAGATATTATAACTGTCTGGAGGCGAGTTTTGAGGATCTGGGGATAGAAGGAATCTGAAGGGAGAAAAGGATGCCCGCCCTCAGATCGGCAACTCGCAGAAAGCGAGGCAGTTCCCCTTCGATTTGGTCATTTATCAGGAAATACCTGCCTCGACATATAGGAATTGTGGTACCTGACGTCCTGCGTCACATCCTCGGAAAACCAGTCAGGCATCCGGAAAGCGTTCGCTGCTTCCACGTTTGGAAATTCCACTTCCGCCAGAAGGAGCGGCGCAAAGGGCGGGGCGAACTCATCCAGCTCAATGGTGAGGGATGCCCCGTTTAAAAGTGAGAGACATTCAGGATTTATTTCTTTATCTGACAGTGGAATCAGATATCTTTTTTTGGATATGACATTGCCGTCAGCTTTTGGCAGCAGATGGCCATAAGCGTCTTTATTTAACGGAAGATTGTACTCTTCCCGGCTCATCATGCCGCCGCCTTTGTAAGTTATATAATATTCATCATCCTGTCTGCGGATGCGCACGACAGGTTCTGTGCACAGATATGCCTGTTCAATGAGATGGAAAGAATAACTGTCCAGATTTTCCGGTATATGTTTTATCAAAAATTTGCGTTCAATTTCCATGAAAGCCTCCTGTTACATTTTTTCACGGATGCCTATTATCAGCCGGGAGGGAAATCAAATCCTCAAGGAGCCCCTTAAAAAGCGTCGGCACAATTAGCCAATGTGAAATTTGAAAGGCAAAATTTCACATGGTATCTCACGAGCTTAGTGTCCGTTACGCTGTTTCACAGGCTCTTGAAAAAACAGAGCCAGCGCAAGCGTGGCGACGGAGGATTTGATTTCCCTCCCGGCGTCCGACATTAAAAACTTCATACTATACCATACCACAAAATGATAAGGATTTCGAGATGCCGGAATAAAAATTTATTGCTTTAAAGGGAGAAAAAAGATATGATATCCGTAGGGAAATATTTACAAAATTTTAACATCAAATCCATTGGATAAAAACGCATAAAATGATACACTGAATATACAGGGCAAAACTGGAACGGAGGGCAACATTAA
>JAETSN010000005.1 GCA_021769625.1 [Clostridium] symbiosum
TTCAGATTCCATCTCACGATGGACACCCTTGCTGTTCAGCTATACACTTCCTCGTTGCCTAGGCGTGTTCGGGACTTTCACCCGTTAGAGCGCGCCCATGGCGCGCAAACTAAAAATGATGGTCCTGTTCTCAGGACCATCACTTTAATAAGATCTGTTTTTTCACCAGAATATGGATTACCGTATCTTCCGCTCCTCGATCTTGCAGTTATCCGCCGCACCCATGCCGAGCGCCGTGGTATCCTGCAGTACGGCAACGCCGCTTCTGAGTTTCTCGATCTCCGAACGTTTTACCAGATAACCGGTAATACGGATCACATCGCTGTCAGCCGCGTAGAAGGAGAGATAGCGCAGATCCTCCTTAAACGAACCTTTGATGATATCCAGCAGAAACTCCGGATTTTTATGTACAGTCATATCGATCGGGAAGATATCGCCCGTCCCGGAGGGGAAATATTTATGGAATAAGCTGCAGTGTTTCAAGTGATCAAACAGCTCCTCCGGCTCTTCCCCGATCGGAATCCTTGTCCCCGGACTTACATCCTTATCATCGGAAATGCCTACCTGCGCATGCAGCAGGAAATGTCCGCCTGTCACAGAACAATAAGGATTTACATGCTGCTCATTGAAATCACTGATCTGTTCCATGATCGCAACGCCCAACTCATCCGCCTCTTTGCTGTGACCGTAACGCCCTTCTTTTCCTTCCTTCTCCATCAGGATATTGACGCACTCCGCCAGCCCTACCATGCCGAACATCGCCGTAAATCTGTCCTGAGAGATAAAGCCTTCCTTTGCGAGGAAGTTATTCTGGAAAAAGCCGCTTTCCTCCACTTCAAATTTGATCCGCGCATCCATATAGCGCGCCATGATATCCATCACATAGGGAAGCTGCTTTTCCTGAAAATCTTTCAGGGAATCCGCACGCTTCGCGATATTGGAAAGAATCAGACGGCACAGCGTGTAGGAACCGCCGCCCAGTTTTAAACCGTTATAGCAGCTCGCGATCACATAATCCTCTCCCAGTTCGGAAGTAAACATCTTATGGTTTGCAAAACTCGGCTTTGCGCTGCGCAGGGAAGTCTTGATCGCCTGCAGGGCAAAATCATCGTCCGTGATCTCCGCATCGTATTTCAAAGTCAGGTTCGGCACCGCCTGTTCCAGTTCCTCTTCCACTTCCAGGATAAGCCTTCCTGCTTTCGTCGGCTTCGGCCCGATATTTGCGTGGGAGAAGGAATCCAGCACGGTCCTGTCCACATGGATCAGGAAGAGTCTCAGCAGTTTTTTCGCCGTCTCCTCGTCCACATCATCGATAAACGGCTCCAGCAGTTCATCCAGCGCACCCACATAAACCGGGAAATTCGTCACGCTGGGCACATGTTTATAGAAGATCAGCAGGCTGTTCAGCGCCTCAAACAGATCTTTCGGCGGGTCGAGCTGTAAAAACTTTGAACCCTCCCGCATAAATTTTGCATAGTCCGGAATGATGTACCTCGGGCGCACCGGCGCATGCCCTTCGTTCAGGTCACAGATGCATTTCGTATCGATCGCCGCATTCAACAGCTCATCCAGCCCTTCCGGCAGATCCAGCACCTCCATCAAAGAATCCGCTTTATTCGCCATCGTGCACACTTTCTGTTCATGTGTCAGAACCGGACTCTTTATTGTTTCAAGAATTTCCGCGCGCGTCTGCTCCACGCGCTCCATGGTGATTGGTCTCATGTTGATACCCCCTTTTCTTCATATAAAAAACCTTAATAGTTACTTTGTACTTTTATCATCTATGATCGGCTGATCCATCTCATACAAAAGATCGTTGACATCACGCAATGACAGATTCTGACAAAAGCCAAACAGAATGATACTGTCCCGCTCATATTTCGGATATAGTGGAATATACTCTGTTCTCTTAAGCAGTTCCTGCACCTCATCACAGGTCAGCTTCATGCCAAAACAAAGTGCGAGCACCTTATCCCGCGACGGTCTTTTCCCACCTCCGAAGATCTCGTAACCGTATTTTCGATCCAGCCCTGAATCACAAATAACCTGTCTTTTTTCCAGCCCCTGTTTTTCCAGCATCTGATTCAAATAATCAGAAAGCGGAACGGGTTCTATCATATCATCTGATGCCTCTTTTATGTAAGCTGACAAATCAGGAGCTTTTCTAAGACACTCCAACAGTTCGCCGGTACCTTTTTTCATTGCAATCCATCTCTTTGGTAAGATATAATATGATTATTATAATTCTTACAGGAGAATAATGTCAATGACTGAAAACATCGGTTTAAAATTAAAATATCTGGAATCACAGCTTGAGATACTCACCGTTCTCGGAACGTCGGATTCCAAACGCGTTTTTCTCTGTAAAGATAAAAGAAACGGAAAAATTGTTGTCAAAAAATATGTTTCTCCAACAGTACGCCCCGTCTATGAAAAACTGAAAAGCATTTCCAATATACATATTGCAACCGTATATGAGACTGCTTTCGATGATAAAGAAGGTATTGTCGTAGAGGAATTTATTAACGGCCATACCCTGAGAGAGTTTACCCGGATATACGGCCTTCCGGACCGGCAAAATCTTTGCCGGATAGTCTGCGATATATGTAGCGCTTTGTCACAGACCCACTGTCTGGGCATCATACACAGGGACATCAATCCGGACAATATCATGATCTCCAATGACGGTGTATTGAAGATCATCGATTTTGGTATCGCAAGGATGCTGAAAGAAAGAAGCCCTCAGGACACTGCCCTTTTGGGGACAGCAGAATATGCGCCGCCGGAACAGTTCGGCTTTTCCCAGACAGACATCAGAGCCGATATCTACTCGATCGGCATCGTTATGGGTGAATTGTTGACCGGGGAGCTCCTTCCCCCTGACTCTCTGCGGGAAAAAAGTCACAGCTTTGGCAGGCTGGGACGTATTATCAGGAAATGTATCAAAATAGACCCAAGACAACGTTTTCAGACAGTGCAGCAACTACAGAGAGCAGTCGCTACACCGCAGTCTTTACAAGCTTTTACCCAAAACCGCCAAACAAAAAATTCCAGCGGCATAACGATTTCATGGCTTCCGGGCTTCCGAACGGGAAAAACATGGAAAAATGTTATCGCAATGTGGGGGTATCTTTTTCTAACACTATGTACCTATATCATGATGACTGATGAAAACTATGCATCTTCGGCAGAAACCTTTCTGCTGGAACTGCTCGCCGTGTTTCTTTATCTGTGGGTTTCAACATTACTTGCCTTCAATATCGGAAACTGGGACCAAAAAATTTTTCCCTTTTATAAACTTCCACATTCTTTTATGATCTCTTTCCGCATCGTTCTCTGGTTCATTCTATTTTATGCGGGAGCCTCGTTGGAAAGCTATGTAAAATATACAATGATGGGACTGACCCCAAACAACTGACACAATACATCCTGACAAGGCAATACGAAATTATCATCTCTTCATCATCATATCTCAAAAATATCTTCCTTTGTCTGCTGACAGCAGACCAAACAGAAAATGACTTTGTTTATACTGGTATGAACAAAGTCATTTTTGATCGGAACCTTTCACGATAGACTGGATGACAGACAGGATCATCTCTCGCTCCTGCTTTGTGGCGGTATTCCAAAGTGAGATCAACTGTTTATCCTGAACGGTATCCGTCGGCACAATAGAATCCTGCAGCAAAAAATCGATCGTTACATGAAAGCATTCTGCCAGAAGCGCCAGTTTTTCCAATGTGACAGACCGCTCCCCGCGCTCGATGAGTCCTATATATGTGGTGGAAACATTAACGGATTCGGCAACCTGCTCCTGCGTCATCCCACACTGAATACGCTCTTCCCGCAGCCGTTTTCCCAATGCAATACGATCCATGAAAACTCCAATCTATGATGCGTTTTCTTTTATTGTACCTATTGGACGGAAAAGATATAACAAACTATTAGTTTTAATAAAAATAACTAATAGTTGCTATAAAAAGAGAACAATAGTATAATTGTACTGATACCAAAGTAACTGCAAAATAAAATTTTAAAAAAACAAGGGAGGAAAATCCAAAATGAAAACAGCACGTCTGGTAATCGGTATTATCTCTATGGTCTTATTTGTTATTATTTCCCTGCAATCTTGCGCGGCAGGAATCGGAAATGCTCTGGCTGATAACGGAGAGATCAGCGGAAGCGCAGGTTTTTTTCTTGCTCTATGTATGATGATCGCTGGTATCATCGGCGTTTCTGCAAGAAGATCAAAAACGGGAAGTATTGTAGCGGGTGTTTTTTATTTTTTCGGTGGTCTGGTCGGCATCGCTAATGCAGGGTCCTACAGTGATCTGATCATCTGGTCTGTACTTTCTTTTATTTTCGGAACCGTGTTCATTCTTACCGGGGTAAAACAAAAAGATAAAAAACTGGATTAATTTTTAAAAGTAGTTTTACATAATGGAGGATATAAATAATGAGAAAATTAAAAGGATTGTTCATACTCGGAATAATTGCAATATTATTAATGGCATGCGGCACAAATTCATCTGATGATAAAGGAAAAGATGTTGAAACAACAGCCCGATCACAAGAAAGCCAGCCTGAACAAAATACAGAAATTTTGTCTGAAGAAAACGACAGTACCGAAAAAAACGACAGCACCAAAGAAAACGACATATCTTTTGAAGAGGTGACCGTTGCCGACAATAATGAATGTACCATTAAAATCACAGGAATAGAGCCTGATAATCTATGGGGGTATACTTTAAAAGTATATCTGGAAAATAAATCGACCGACAAGACATATATGTATTCTGTAACAAATGCGTCTATCAATGGTGTAGAATGCGATCCCTTTTTTGCAACAGAAGTTGCCGCTGGAAAAAAATCCAATAATGAGATCAGTTTTCCCACCGCAGCGCTGGAGGAAAATGGTATTACAGATTTCACCGATATTGAGCTCTCTTTTAAAGTGTACGATTCAAACGACTGGATGGCAGACGCAGTTGCCGAAGAAACGATCCATATTTATCCTTTGGGGGAAGAAAATGCTGAAATCTTTGAGCGCCAGGCACAGTCCACAGACAATACGCTTTTTGATAACGAATATGTCACGGTCATTGTTACAGGGTATGAAGAAGACGCTATCTGGGGTTATACCGCCAATTTGTATTTAGTCAACAAAACGGACGTAAACATCATGTTCAGTGTGGATGAATCCTCAATAAACGGATATATGATCGATCCGTTTTATGCCCAATCCGTAGCGGCGGGAAAATCGGCATCTGGTTCGATCTCCTGGTCCGGCACAGCCCTTGAAGAAAACGGTATCACGGATGTCACTCAGATAGAAATGAATTTCCGGGCTTATGATTCGGATAACTGGACCGGTGAAGATTTTGTAAATGAACATATTATACTAAATCCGTAATAGAAACAAGATATCCGGGAGATTACATATGCGTTATACAATAGAACAAACTTGACAATATGGAAGCCCCTTTATTTGAAAATGCTGTGGCGGATCTGCTCTTCCATAATGGATACAGGGATGCCAAAGCTGTTCAGGAAGCCGGGTTAGGCGCTGATTTTTGCCATTGTGACGCAAAATACCTCTTTTTCCGTCACAATTGACTTTTGCCTATCATATCATATACTATATATAATCATCTGCCATGTTGTAGAAGGATGTGCTGAAACGTCATTGGTGTCTATGCTAATGGCGTTTTCTGTTGCACTCTCAAGTTTTCTGTCATTATATTGATCTATTCCCTCCCATTCACTCCGGCAAGTGTATCGATGCAAATATTATAATCCGCCGGGAAGAGTTATGTCAGCATCAGACCCCGCCTGTTCAAAAGAAAGTCTGCTATATTCATATGAACGATCCCATCACGGCTCAAATCTATTTTATCCAGAGACATTACATATTTGAGTGATGCGTCTGCAATTGGCTTATAAGCACCAAATTCACGCTGAATCGTTTCCTCGCCTGCCAAAAGATAGACCACCTGAAGTTTTTACTTTTTTATACTCCCCATCCTCTCCTCAAACTCCTCATAAAAATCCCTCTCCTCCCCATAAGGTTTCCGATAAAACAGCTCCAGCATGGCAAGATTGCGCTTTTTCACTTTCTCATCCTCCCCCGCATCCAGCAACGCCTGCATCTCCTCCTGAAAATCCCTGCAGAAGTAATGCCACTTCGTGATAAACTCCTCATTCTTCTTCAGGTTTGGGATCTCCAGCCACTTCTCGATCTTCACTTTCGTCCCGTTCATCCTCGGACAGGAATCCTTTACGATAAAGTATTGAAATCCCTTCACTTCCCGCACGCCGTCCTTCGTCTTAACCTGCCGGACCTCATAATTTCTCCCGAGCGGAAACAGCCTGCAGAGCCCCGGCCGGAACGCATGGATACTGCATCTGCCCTCATCGTTTAAAAAACCGCAGACCTCCTTGTCTCCATAGACCTTCGTCCCTTTTGCCATCTTCAGGTTCGGCATCACCATGCCGTCTGTCATATAAAGTTCTATCTTATCTTCCATCAGCTCGTCAAAACTCTTCCCGAGATTCCTCGTTAACTCACAGATATCAAAGGGAGTCAGTATAACCGACTCCCCCATCTCCTGACAACAGTAAGAACAGCCCTGACAGCCGTTGCAACCGATTTTTGCCATATCTTTGGCAGTATATAATCTGTCTGGTACCATGATCACCTCTGCAGCCTCAAGCCCGTAAACCGTTCATCCGCCAATGTCATTTAATTAACACCTTAGTCAGCTGGCAAGAACATAAAATACTTAAGGAGCCCTTTGAAAAACGCCGGCACATTAGCCAATGTGAAATTTAAAGAACAACTTTCACATGGTATTTCACGAGCTTAGTGTCCGCTGCGCTCTTTCACAGGCTCTTGAAAAACAGAGCCGGCGAGAGCGTGGCGACGAAGTATTTTATGTTCTTGCCAGCGTCCGGCACCATTAACTAAATGATATTGGTTCATCCGCTTACAGGGACATTCTCTCCTGAATCCTTCCAAAAAAGGATTTTCCGGACTTCCCTGCAGACGCACTCTCCCGCTCCTGTTCATAAATACTTGAGCTGCTCTTTTCTCCTTCACGCTTTTTATCGGCATAATTTCTCTGCACATCATCTTCCTGACAGAAAATTGCCGCCGAAGTTCTGCCTAAAGTGATTTCCAGCCTTCCGCCTTTTACCGTATACTCCACCGGCTCTGCCGTAAATCCGTTTTCATCTGTCAGCATGACGCGCATCATCTTCGATTCCTTCGGAACGCCAAGCGCCCACACTTCCAGCTTCTTTGTTATTTCATGATCATTATTATTGACCACGGTCAGCGTTCTGGAACTGTCGCTGAAACGCCCGAACGCTATCAGATTGAATTCTCCGATAATAGGCTTCAGGGAACCTGTTCTCAGCTCCGGGCGGGATTTATGGATCCTGATGATCTCCTGATGGAACTTCACCAGATCTTTATCCTCGTGCCCCCACGGATAGGTTCTCCTGTTATCGGGATCGGTGAATCCGCAGACACCCGCCTCATCCCCATAATACACGGTGGGCGCACCTGTCCAGGTCATCTGGATCATAACGGCCTCGCGGAACACAGCCTTGTTGATATCCCTCTCTGCCGCCTCCGGTCCCAGGTAATTCGTCCTCCCCACCTTCCGGTTTGTCCTTGTGAGGAATCGGGAGTGGTCATGGTTGGAGAGTTCATTCATCGCCACCATTCTCGCAGGCCCCATCAGCCGCGCACCGTTATATTTCATCGCTCCCCAGAAGCTATCCGCATGGCCCAGCATATCCATCCGGAAATCATCGCTGTGCTTTTCCATGCCGGTCAGAAACCATGTGACAGGCTCCATGAACGCGTCATAGTTCATAACACTGTCCCATTCTTTTCCATTCAGCCAGGGCTTCGGATTTCCGTACTGCTCCGCCAGGATCAGCGCGTCGGGATTCGCATTTTTCACACGCCTGCGGAATTCCTGCCAGAAATGGTGGTTCATCTCCGGTGACATACCCAGATCCGCCGCCACATCCAGCCGCCATCCGTCCGCATTATAAGGCGCCGAAACCCATTTTTCCCCGATCCGCAAAATATATTCCATCAGTTCCTGAGAATTTTCATAATAGAGCTTCGGAAGCGTATCATGCCCCCACCAGCCGTCATAGGTATGATTATAGGGCCATTTATTCGGATTCTGGTCATGGAATAAAAACCAGTTGTGATAAGGGCTGTCAACCGAGACATAGGCCCCTTTTTCATAATTTGCCGCTTCCTCGTAAATCCGTTCCCGATCCAGCCATTTATTAAAAGAACCGCAGTGGTTGAATACGCCGTCTATGATAACGCGGATGCCACGCTTATGCGCTTCCTCAATAAATTTGGCAAAAAATTCATTGCTCGCCTCCAGATTGCGCTTATCTGTAACACGATTGATATAGCGGGACGCGAATCTGTTCTCATTCTGACCGTCCTGAAGAAGCTCACCCTCATCATAAACGATCTTTCCGATATGGGGATCAATATATTCGTAATCCTGAATGTCATATTTATGGTTGGAGGGAGATACAAACAACGGGTTAAAATAGATCGCCTCGATCCCGAGGTTCTCCAGATAGTCCAGCTTATCCAGCACTCCCTGCAGATCGCCGCCATAAAATTCACGGATCCCCATCTGCGCGGGATACTTATCCCACTGTTCCTCCGGCACGCGCGCAGAGTAATCCCCTATATAAAAATATTCCTTATCCAGTACATCGTTGCTCTTATCCCCATTATAAAAACGGTCGATCAGGATCTGGTACATGACCGCCCCCTTCGCCCAGTCCGGCGTCTTAAAACCGGGGATGATCGTAAAATAATAATCCGGATCAGCTTCCTTTACCGCTCCCCGCTGATCAAAATAAATCGTCATCTTGCCCGACTGTACCTTAAAACAGTATGGGATACTCTGATCCTCCAGTTCCAGCACAAGTTCATAATATTCAAACAGATCTGTCTCCTCTGTCTTCTCCATCAGATGAGACGTTCCTTTCCACTCAAGAAAAACCCTGTCAATATTATTTTTTTCCGCACGGAAACGTATTGTTACCTCGCTGTAAGGCGCGGGTTCCGCCGGATAGAGATAATTTTCCGTGTTGTCTGAGTATAAAGCCCGTTTATTAAAAACAGGACGCATCGTTGAAACATAATATTGTGGATAAAATGAAGATTGAAATCCATAACTCATATACCGTCACAACCTTTCTATATTCCTGTTAATTCCTGTACTATATTATTTTATTATGTTTATCCTGTGCTTTCAAGTAAAAAATACATAGATTAGGCAGGGAAGGTTAAATCTTCCCTGCCTTACTGTCTTTTTTACACTTTTTGACTTTATTTTTTATCTTCTCTCAGCATTCTATATAATATCCAGAGGGTTAAACCGCATACGAATATCATCGGCAGACCAGTAAGCACACTGGCTGTCTGCATCGTTTCCAAGCCGCCGATCCTTGTCAGCGCCAACGCAAACACAACAAATACTACCGCCCATATCAGTCTGTTCCAACGAGGAGGCTGTTCACTGCCTCCCAGATTTTTCGTAGTGGCTGATGCCAGAATATATGCTGACGAATCAATTGTTGTCGCCATAAAGATGATCGTAAGTATAGTAAACACGATACCTGTCAGCATCGGAAACGGCAATGTATCAAGTATTGCGATCAAAGCGGCTTCCTTACCCTGTGTTGCAAGAATCGTTACCAGATCAGCTTTACCACTCAACTGGAGATCAAGAGAATAACAGCCTAATGCAGAAAAACTAAGCAGACAGCCCAAAGATCCATAGCCAATCATACCCAAGATAACTTGACGAATGGTTCTTCCTCTGGAAATTCTCGCTGTAAACAATCCCATGATCGGTATATAAGAAAGCCACCAGCCCCAGTAAAATACTGTCCATCTCTGCGGAAATCCGGTCTGCCCAAAAGGATCTGTATTAAAACTCATGTGAAAAAAATTTGAGATGAACAGACCGATACTGTTTATTTCCACATCTACCACCCGGTTTATTCCAACAACCACCATCACAAAAACTATAAAAAGCACGGCAATATAAATATTAATATTACTAAGTACCTTTATCCCCTTATCCAAGCCCTTCCAGACACTTGTAGAAAAAATCGCAAACCACAAAACAAAAATGCCTACTAACAACATTTCATTATTCGGAATATGGAATGTCCTGCTGATGATCTGGCAGACAAGCGGGGCTGCAAGCCCCATAGATGTTCCTATCCCTCCTAAAACGGCAAAAACCGTAAATACATCTATCGCTCTGGATATAAATCTATGACCGCCCAAACGGGATTCTTTACACAAATCCCCAAGCCGCACAGATGTTCCTTTTCTGACAAACAACTTGTATGCTATGGCAACGGTTGCCGGTGTATAAAAAAGCCACGCACTGGGACCCCAATGAAACTGTCCATACATATGTGCATATTCAAAAGCTTCCACTGATAACGGCTCGATACCGAAGGGAGTATCCGTAAGATAATAGATCGGCTCAATAAAGGAAAAAATCATCAGGGAACTGGCGATTCCTGTACAGAACATCATAGCCATCCAACTGAAATTCTCATATTCCGGTTTCTCATCCGGATCACCCAGCACTATTTTTCCATATTTGCTGAACGTCAGACAGACAAGAAAAACTACCAGTATCACATACATGAGAATATAGAAAAAACCCAGTTTATGTGTAAAAATAAACATCAATTGATCAACTATTATTTTACCCTCTTCTGGAAACAGCAATAATAGTCCGGTGATAATTACAATACATCCGATTGAAAGAAAAAATACTGTTTTTTCAAGACTGCCTTTCTTTTCGTTTTTCATCAGACCTCCTTTTCCAGATTCCTTTATTGGTATGAACTCTCCAGTATTTCCATGACCCGCTCCCTCGAAAGCGGTTTGGGTTCTATTTCAAACAACTCGCCCTGATATTCAACCGCATTTTTACAGATTATTTCCAGTTCTTTCCTCTCAATGCCATATTCCGACATACGAAGATTTTCAACACCGCATTCCTTTTCCATTTTGTACAGTATTTTGACCAAATCCTCCGCCTCCGCTTTCTGGTCTCCTGAAAGCGCTCTTGCCATATCAGCATATCGTTCCGGTATGACTGTTTCGAAGCTCTTAAAATATTCATTTGCTATCATAAGCAATGCCGCGCCATGCGGAAGATTATCATGGTATGCCCCCATAGCCTGCGCAATAGAATGATTTGAAGTACAATTTGAAAGGGATTCCACAATACCTGAAAGTGAGCTTGCCATAGCAACCGCCTCCCTTGCCTCAATATTCTGTCCATCCCTGCACACTTCCACCAGATATTTCCCTAAAAGGGAAATACTCTTTAATGCAAAAATATCGCTGATTGGTGTCGCAACTGTCGCAATATAGCCTTCCATAGCATGAAATAATGCATCAAACCCTTGAAAAGCAGTCAATTTTTGCGGTACGGACAGCATAAGTTCCGCATCGACAAATGCAAACGTCGCGAACATTTCAGGTGCTCCAAAACCAAGTTTTTCATTCGTCTCCTCCTTGGTGATCACCACCCAAGGATCTGCCTCTGTTCCTGTTCCTGCCGTAGTAGGTACCGCGATAACAGGCAATGGTTTATTTTTGATCTTACATCCCTTTCCGGATCCCGTAGCCACATAATCCCAGAAATCTCCATCATTAGTAGACAATAATGCAATTGACTTTGCAGTATCAATACTACTTCCTCCGCCGAATCCCAGTACCATATCGCAGCCCTCTTCTTTGCAGATCTTCGCTGCTTCTTCTACCTGAATTTTCCCCGGATTAGGATGGACTTTATTATAAAGAATACTCTCTGCCCCATTTTTCTTTAGCAAGGATTTGAGACGGGCAAGATGCCCCGCTTCTATGATCCATTTATCAGCCGTTGTTACAATCATTGCCTTTTTTCCCGGGAGTTTTACTTCACCAAGCTTATCCAGACATCCCCTGCCAAAAAATATTTTTGTTGGTATGTAAAATTCATGATTCATTGATTCCCTATTCTCCTTCGCTTCTCTTAAATTTTATTATCAAATCTTACCTGAAGAACCGCACATATCCATCAGCTTTACGATCTCTTCTACAAGTATTTCTGTAGCCTTTCCCATACATTCTTCCATTGTGAATTCAATATTTTCTTTGACACAATCCATATAAACATTGTAAAGCTGCGTATAATAATTCACTTTACTGATTCCCATTGTAACCGCTTTTTTTATATCATCTTCCGGTATTCCCGAAGCACCATGAAGTACCAGAGGAATTTTGCAGGAATCATGTAGTTTCTGCAAGAGTTCAAAATGCAGCCTTGGAGCCCGTTTCACAGCTCCATGGCAACCATGAATATTCCCGATAGAAACCGCTATAGCATCAACACCTGTTTTTTCAAGAAAATCCACAAGTTGTTCCGGATCACTTTCAATGATTGATGCCTCCGCATCCGTTCCTTTTCCTTCCTCCCCGCCTACATGTCCTACTTCCGCTTCTACGCATCGATGCGGTCCGGCAATTCTTTTCAATCTTCTTGTCACGTCTACATTATTTTCATAGCTTTCGCCTGAACCGTCATACATGATTGACAAAAAGCCGCCTTCCAACGCCGAAATGCATTCTTTCTCCGTCATACCGTGGTCAAGATGAATACAGTAAGGAATATCCTCATATCGTTTCCCAATCGTTCTGATGATCCCGGCAAGATCCCCTGCCGTAATAAACTGCATATTCATCTGGGAGAATGCTGATTGAATAATGACCGGTGATCTGGCTTTCTCAGCCGCCATAAAACATGCCAGTACAGATTCCATATTGCTGACACAGATTGCCGGAATCGCATAGCACCCTTTATAGGCCCTATATAACAAATCTGACATTACAAATTCCATTTTCTATTTCCTTTCCCTGATACAATATTGTCTTTTTATTTTCTCAAAGCCGGAAATGCTGTTGCATCTGTCGGAAGCAGCCATGCCTCTTTCATTTCTTCACTTGCCATATGGCAGACATCCAGTACAATACCTGAGCTCTCCTGAATCGTTGACAGAGTTCCTACGATCGGTTTGAATACCTTAAATCCCCTTTCCTCCAGAATATTCCAAACATCATTATAGAAGATCAAAAGTTCCATCATCGTTGTCCCTCCTGTCCCATTTACGATAAAGCTCAGTTCATCTCCCGGTACAAAGGGTTTATCTTTAATGATCATTTCCAATACATCTTCTGCCAGTTTTCTGGATGTACACATAGGAATATTTTCAGCTCCGGCTTCTCCATGTCCGCCTGCCCCCAATGTCAGTTCATCATCCGCCAGCTCGTACATCAGATCCCCTGTGGAAGGCGAAGTTCCCGGACGAATCCCAATCGTAATAGCACGTACATTCTCAATCACAAAATCTCCAAATTCGATAACTTCCTCCAGCGTATGTCCCATACCCGCATAACTGCATATCATCTTTGTCTCAAAAAGAGCAACTCCCATACGGCGATCCATGCGACGCCCTGTATATGGGTCCGCCACATTTGTCCCTCCGAGCAGGATTCCCTTTGCATTGATATCATCATCCTCACACATTTCCAACGCCATCTTTGCATTCAGTACATCGCCTGCACAGTTACTGATTAAAATAAGAGATCCTGCTCCGGTATCTGCAGCCTTCAAAGCCTCATAGATCGGCTGTGGCCCGGGTGCTGCAAAAAGGCCGCCAATAGCCTGTGCATCCATATAATTTTTTCCCATATAGCCGATGGCGTCCGGTTCATGTCCCGCCCCATAGCCCATAACAACACCCACTTTGCCCTTGTCCAGTTCATTTCTGACAATGACCTGGGTTCCGGGTATCTGATGAATTCTATCCTGCTGGAACCTGCAATATCCGGCTATTGTCTCTTTTACAATGTTCTCCTGTTCGTTTATGATCTTTTTTGCCCTGTTATTCATCCTTTTTCCTCCATTTTAAATACTAAGATTTTTTCACAAATTCACAGATACATTTCAGCATAAAATAAAGAGAGGTTGCTCCTGCGTCCTGATGACCCACGGACTTTTCACGAAGGAAATGAGAGCGTCCCATTTTTGCCTGCATATTGATCGTATTTTCAACACCTTCTTTTGCTGCAAGCTGTGCCGCTTCGGCAATTTCCCCGAAAGATTTTTCCCTGTTCTTCTCTGCTTCCTCTGCTGCGGGCACAAGTGCATCCACCAATGTTTTATCTCCAGGAACAGCTCCTCCAAGATCCATAACCTTATCGGCAGCCTTCCTAAGGCTGATTACAAATTCCGTTGCACCGATCTCACCACTTATCTTTGCACTTCTGCCGATTTCCATGATCACAGTGGAAAAAATTGGTCCTATCGCCCCTCCTATCGTTGCCAGCATTGCCCTGCTGTAAGCCTTAAAATATTCAAATACGGATGTATCATCCGGCAGCGCACATATCGCCTCATATCCCGCTTTTGTCCCCCGTGCCATGCTGTCCCCATGATCCCCGTCCCCAATCGCACGATCATATCCACAGAGCTCCTCTCTATGCTCTTCAAAAGAATCCGTGATCGCTTTCAACAATTCTTTCGTATTTTTTTGTGTAATATTCATAGTTGCCTCCTTTTCCATTTTCCGCATAACTGAGATTTAAATTTAAAAATTAATATGATATAATATATCCATATTTGATTTCTGCCGGAGGGATAATCATGGATAACCTGAATGACAAATTTACAATTGGTCAGTTTGCCAGCTTTAATAATATTTCTGAACAGACCCTTCGTTATTATGATAAAATTGGCTTACTTCGTCCTGCATCACAGAATAATCAAACCGGTTACCGCTATTACAATATTACCCAATGTGCTAATTTAGATATCATCAATCATTTAAAATCTCTCGGAATTTCTCTGAAAGATATCAAATCCTACCTTGATTCAAATGACAGCCAATGGTTACTGAACACACTGATCGAAAAGCAGAACCACATTTCCCAACAGATTAAACTTCTTATGGATACGCAGGCCGTTATCGTTCGTAAATTGTTGGATTACCAGAACCATGCTATTCTCCCCAAATCCGGCATCCCCTTTATAGAAGCTATGAATAAAAGGACGATTTTCCGATACGACACATCCATAAACTATTATTATAATGAAAACTCGGTTGCAAATTATGAATATATGCTTCATGTTTTCAAAAACAAGCTTCGTGAGCAGAATGTGCCGGATGTATATTTTTATAATGTCAGCAGTATCATGAGCAAAAATAATCTTCTTGCCCGTAATTTTTTTACTACGGATCTGTTCGTTTTCGTAAATGAAAATGACAAAGACCGTTTTATCGCCTGTGACACTATCGCCGCCAATACCTACTTATGTATGATCTGCGATGATTCTAAAAATGAAACCGCCTTTATAAACCGTCTGCTAAATGAGATTGATAAAAATGGCTATACAATATGCGGTGATTATATCTGCGAGGTCGTAAGTGAGTTTTTATCTACCAGAGATGATACCCGGAGCATGATATTAAAGCTCCAGATTCCCATCTCTTTTCAATAATTTTAATTAAATTGTCACTTCTGCCTGCTGGCTCTTTTTCAATCTATACAGAAGAGCCAAACCGCTGCCCGCCATCAATACACAACCGAAAATGGCAAGAATCCAAATGCGATTGTAAGCTGTCTCTGGTGCCAGATTTTCCTGCCATGATCCAATTACCGTATAGATCCATGTGTCTGACGAATAGCCTATAAGAGATACTACTCCTGTCATGGTTCCGAAAATCTTTGGATCAACACCCGTTTCACCTGTACATGAAAAATTATTTGCCTTGCCCAGAAGCGCAAATAAACTCAAGATGATCGCTACCCCCATAAGTACTGGGAGTATCGCTGGATTTGCCGGCATGAGCATTGTCGCAATAAGCCCGACAACACTTAAGAAACCGGATACAATACAAAGTCTTGTCGGCGAACTTTTTAGTACCGCCGTAGACATTAATACTACTGAGAGCGGTCCGGCAACTATCTTCATTACCTGATTACGGATGATAGAAAAGTAAGATGCCGTCGTCATATCCATACCGTAAATATCACACAAGAACGACTGCGTATATGTTAAGCAGGAATAAACAATATAAGAGCCCAACACAATAAATGCCGCTATATATGTCATTGGATTTCTCAAAACCTGGCCCAGTACATTACGATTTTCTTTTTTCTTATTTTCCTTTTCTGCATCAGTCAGTTTTACTTTTTCCGTAATTGCCTTGTCTTCATGAAGCATTTTAGCAGGGATAAACAAATAAGATGCAAGAGCGATCAGAATACCCCATGCCGCATAAACAAGCCACACTATTCGCAGACTGTCCGGGTTTGCATTCGCACCAATCTTACTAAAGATAAATGTAGCTGTAAATGTTGTAATAAATGCGCCGACTCCCTCAAAGGAGCTCACCATAGGCAATATTTTCCCTTGCTCTTTTTGCGTTCCCAACAAGGCTGCAACTTTAGCAACAGGGCTCCAAAGCAAAGCTATTGTAGTAACTACCCATAAAAATTCTACTGAGAGAGCTACCCAGAACGGAGGATAAAGAGCCATAATGCCACACCCGAAAGAGGTTGCCAACAAAGAAACAACGATCAAACTACGGCATGAAAAACGATCTGCGCTTACCCCTCCTATAACATAGAATACAAGAGCTGCCGTTCCATATACACTGAGCATTAGGCCAAGTTGAACATCCGTATAACCACACAAATCAACTAACTGCTCATGAAATGTATAGCGAATATATGGCGGCTCATATGAAAATCCCCATGTAAGCCCCAAAATCGCTACTATCAACCAACGGTTGATTTTAATTTTAGCTGATGATAAATCCATATACTTTTCTCCTTCCCTTTTCTTATAAGATTTATTCAACCCTCCGCTCACTAAAGGGTCGATTTCTTCAACTACTCTTATGGTACTCTTTGTAGCTGCTATAAAGTCAATCTAAAAAGGAGTATTTTTTTCTTGTAAATATATACAAGAATTAAGACACATTTTTATCATAATTTCCTAATAATCTTTGCGGGCACATTCCGTCATATTTTTATCAACAAACCAAACCTGATATTCATACCCTTCTTTTTTACTTTTCGTTTCTCAGAATGAAAACATTTTCTGTTAAAATAAACCTTGTAGCTACTATAAAGTTTTCGGGGAAGATCATGCAGATTCGCATAAAGTAAAAAGGACAGCCTTTCGACTGTCCTTTTTAGAGAAGGTATTTCTTTCTTATGGGGTATAGCAAAAAACTATATAATGTATTGGGGGGTTACAAGTAGTATAATAACATACCACCCCTCTGTCCACAAGACTTAGAATTCACAAATTTCACAAATTTCGTTGTTCAAATTTGTTGAAATTGCACAAACAAATTTTCAAACTCTTCTCTGTTTATCTTTTCCTTCTCCAGCAGGAGCTCCGCACACCTGTGCAGTATCTGCTCATGACTTAAAATGATCTCCTTCGCCTCTTTGTAGCATTTATCTATGATCGCCTTTACTTCCTTATCGATCTCTCCCGCCACATTTTCGCTGTGGCTCTTCGCATGGGCGAGATCCCTGCCGATAAACACCTCGTCATCATCATCGTCATAGCAGACCACGCCGATATTTTCCGACATCCCGTATCTTGTGACCATCATACGGGCTTCCTTTGTCGCCTTGCGTATGTCGGAGGACGCGCCTGTGGTGATATCGTCAAAAATGATCTCCTCCGCGATACGCCCGCCCAAAGATACCATGATATCCTGCTCCATCCGTCCCCTTGTCAGGAACATCTCATCCTTGTCCGGCAGGGGCATCGTATAACCCGCTGCGCCTACCCCGGTAGGAATAATGGAGACCGTATAGACAGGCCCCACATCGGGCAGCACATGGAATAAGATGGCATGTCCCGCCTCGTGGTAGGCCGTGATCTTCTTTTCCTTGTCGGAGATGATCCTGCTCTTTTTCTCGGAACCGATACCCACCTTGACAAAAGCTTTGTTGATATCCTCCTGACAGATATATTTCCGCTCGTCCTTCGCCGCCACGATAGCAGCTTCATTCAGGAGATTTTCCAGATCAGCACCGGTAAACCCTGCCGTAGTCTGGGCAATGTGCTCCAGATTCACGTCGTCTCCCAGAGGCTTGTTTTTTGCATGGGTCAGAAGAATCTCTTTCCTGCCGCCCACATCGGGCCTTCCCACCACGATCTTCCGGTCAAACCTGCCCGGACGCATGATCGCCGGGTCCAGTATATCCACACGGTTCGTCGCCGCGATGACGATAACGCCCTCGTTCACGCCGAAGCCGTCCATCTCCACCAGAAGCTGGTTCAGCGTCTGTTCCCTCTCGTCATGTCCGCCGCCCATACCGGTACCGCGCTGCCTTGCCACCGCATCGATCTCATCGATAAATACGATACAAGGTTCGTGCTTTTTGGCTTCACTGAACAGGTCCCTGACACGGGATGCGCCGACGCCCACGTACATTTCCACAAAATCCGAACCGGAAATGGAGAAAAACGGTACACCCGCCTCCCCGGCGATCGCCTTAGCCAGTAAAGTTTTACCTGTGCCGGGAGGCCCCTCCAACAGAACGCCCTTCGGGATCCTCGCCCCGACTTCGATAAATTTACCGGGGTTTTTCAAAAACTGGACGATCTCCTGCAGGTCTTCTTTTTCCTCCTTCAGGCCCGCCACACCGTCAAAGGTGACACTGTCATCCCCCAGCGACAATCTGGCCCGGCTCTTCCCGAAATTCGCCATCCTGCCGGCACCGCCGCCGCCTCTGTTCATAATGGAAATCACCACCATGACCACAAGCATGCTGACCCCCAACGGCAGGATCACCGTCGTCAGGATGCTCTCGCCCTCCGCCTTATTTATCACAGGATATATTTTATATTCTTTCAGCATCTCCTCCGCTTTCGCCACATCCGTCACCTGGACGATCATCTGTCCGCCGTTCGACAGCGTAAGCTCCACCGATCCGGTAGGCGGTGTCTGGCTGGGCGTGATCCTGGCTTCCTTCACCAGTCCTGAGGACAATACTTCCTCCATATTCTGGATGGTGTATCCGCCCCTTTTTCCCGAATAAAAACTTACCATCGACAAAACGCCGAGAAGAATCACCAAAAGCAATACATATCCCGTTATTCCTCTGTTAGGTTTATTGTTCTGATCCAAAATCTCTTACTCCTTTTTCTTTTATAACAGGCTTTACTATGATCCGCAGCCCTCTGCCCGTCTATACGGAATCAGTCAAATTCCACAACGCCGATATACGGAAGATTTCTGTATTTCTGGTCATAGTCCAACCCGTAGCCTACCACAAATTCATCCGGAATCTGGAAGCAGGTATAATCCGCATGTACATCCACGACCCGTCTCTCCGGTTTGTCAAGCAGTGTGCAGAGCTTTACGCTCCTCGGCCCTCTGTCCTTCAGCATATCCAGAAGATAACTCAGCGTCCTCCCGGAATCCACGATATCTTCCACCACAAGTACGTCCTTATCCTTCAGCGGCTCGTCCAGATCCTTCACGATCCTGACCACCCCGCTGGATTTTGTGGAACTGCCGTAACTGGATACCGACATAAAATCAAGCGATACCGGCACAGTGATCCGTTTTGCCAGCTCACACATAAAGAAAGCGCCGCCCTTCAACACACAGATAAGATGTACCTGCTTTCCTTCATAATCTCTACTGATCTGATCGCCGATCTCCTGGATCCGCCTGTCAACTTCTTCTTCCGTCAATAAAACTCTCACATGTTCTGCCATGTTTCCTCCTTTGCTATCCTCCTGTGCAGATCTCGATCTGCAAAATGGTTTTTGTCTCTCCGGTCACTTTATAATAACTGCTGATCCGTCCTCCCGGCACCCACATCACATGGGAAGCATCCGCAAATAGCCAGAGCCGCTCCCTGCACGAAACCGGCAGTTTCACCCCGATCAGATAGCGCCGAAGACTCTTACGGTTCATCGCCCCGTCAATCGAAAGATAATCCCCGCTTTGCCGATGTCTCAGGGAGAACGATGTTTCTATTTTATCATAATCAAACCATTTCGTATACGTTTTTTCCGGAATACATTCCATGATTTCCGAAAGATTTCGGATCCCGAAACGCCTTTTCACCGCCGTTTCATCCGAGAGATCTATTATTTCCGCCCTGAACAAAGGCGGTTCCTCCCCGCATAAAAATCCGCCGGTCTCTGGCAGAAGCTCCGACAGGGCAGATTCATTTCCCTCTCCGCTCCCCCGGAAGAATAGCAGCTTTTGATAAAGCTTTTGCACGCGCACGCCGCCCGGCAAAATAATCTGTCCGTTTCCCTGCTTCCCTGCCAGCCTCAAAGTATCCTCCACATGCACCGCTCCGATGTCCTTCCGGCCGGGCAGCATTTTTCCAAGCCCGTACAGAATGACCTGTTTCTGTAAAAAAACATCCTCCGTCAGCAGGAGCGCAGTATCAAAAACCAAAAGGTCGCCCTGCCGGATGGATATCTTTTCATAAGCCTCTTCTGTCTGCCGCCTGATATAACCCTCCGCCTCCCGCAGGATCTGTGCCGTTTTTCCGATATGGGAAACCGCTCCCCGGGAAACTTCAGCCTCCGCCAGCGGCAGGATCTGATGCCGGATCTTATTTCTGCTGTAATTTACCGATGCGTTTGTGGCATCTTCGCGCCAGCCGATACCCTTTCCCCTCAGATACGCCTCGATCTCTTCTCTCGATAAGCAGAGTATGGGGCGGATGATATCCTCCCTCTTTGGCAGGATCCCCCGCAGTCCCGAAAGCCCGCAGCCCCTGAAAAGCTGAAACAGGACTGTCTCCGCCTGATCGTTTTCATGGTGGGCCGTGGCGATCTTAAATCGGAACTGACAGTTATTCCCTGCGTCTGCCTCTTCCCGGCCCTCTGCCTGCCGCTGCCCCTGACCTGCATCAGATTCCCCCGAATCCTCTGCCTGCCGCCGACTCTGGCCCGCCCCAGATTCCTCCGGTCCGGAACCTGCAGCCTCTTCCTCCTCCCAGCGCTCCAGACATTTCCGAAAATCGAGGTACCGCAGAACCCTTCCAGCCTCTTCCTCTCCAAGTCCCTTTTCCTTCGCGTAAGCCGGCACATCTTCCCGGAAAACATAACAGGGCACACCCTCCTTCTCACAGAGCGCCCTCACAAAGGTGACATCTCCCTCCGCCTCCCGGCGGATGCCGTGATGGACATGAACCGCCCGCAGTTCGAACCCAAGCTCCTCCCTCAGCTCCAGAAGCAGACAGAACAGACAGACAGAATCCGCGCCGCCGGACAACCCCAGCAAAATCCTGTCACCCTTCCGGATCAACTTTTCTCTTTCAATAAATTCCTTAACCTTTTCCCGTGTACCCATTCCTTAACTTTATAGTAAACATCCCAAAAAAGCAAGCATTTCCTACAGTACTCAGTCCCCTTCATCTTTTACCTCGTCCTCTCCCAAAATCCGGTCACCAGCACGGTCATATCGTCCCGCACCTCCCCCTTGCACTGCCCCAGCACATAGCCCAGGATATCATTCGCCAGTTCACTGGGATTTTTGCTCTGGAACCGGCTGATGATCTCCGGCAGAGCCGCCTCTCCGACTCCTTGATTCAAAGCATCCACCACGCCGTCCGACAGCAGGATGATATAATCCCCGTCCTCCAGATATCTGGTCACCGACTCGCTCTCCGGCTCCTCGATCAGCCCCAGCGGCAGATTCCGGGAGGAGATCTGCTCCACCAGGTTATCACGTTTCAGATAGGAGGGCGCCGCCCCCACCTTGCAGAAATGGCAGGTCCCCCGGTACAGGTCGATACTGCAGCAATCTATCGTGGACGTATTTTGCTCTGCACCGCCGGTCAGCAGGACGCCGTTCACAAGCCGTATCGCAGCCTCCGCGGAAAATCCCGCCTCCAGAAAGCGCTGCATCAGATCCACCACCGTGGCGCTGCTCTTTAGCGCGCTCTCCCCGGCGCCCATACCGTCGGAGAGCAGGATCGCCACGCTCCCCTCCCCATGCTCAAAGCTCTCAAAATTGTCCCCGGAAACCGTCTCGGCCTGCTTGATCGCCTTTGCGCTTCCGGTCAGAACATGATAGGAGGGTTCCTCCTGAAACAGATAAGTCCCCCACTCCTGGGACAGGAAAAAACTGCAGTTCCGATGGGGTACAAGCCGCATGTCCAGAAGTACCGACAAAAGCCCCGCCGCATCCTCCGAGGAAATACTGACTGCCTTCAGCGTCCTGAGCTGTATACTGTACTGTCTGTGGCCGTCTCCCGCCCGTATGTAAAAAAGATCTCCCACAAGGATACCTTCCGTCCTCATTTCCCGCACCAGCTGCCGGTATTTTTTCTCGCTGATCCTCTCCACGCTCCTCTCCTGCCCGGCAATGTCGGAAAGCATGCGGGACATTTCCTGAAGCTGTCCGGCAAATACCGCCCTCTGTTCCGAGAGCTGCCTCTCCCACAGGATCAATTGCCTCTCTCCCTCCGTATATCCTTTTTTTTCACTTTCCGCTTCTGTCGTAAAGCTCTGAAAGGTATCCGCCAGTTCCCGGAATGAATCCGCATATTCCATCAGCCTCTGCCTTTCATAGTCCTGTATCATGGATGTTTCCATCATCATCACTCCTTCCTGTTTTTTGTGTGATGATTATAGACATATTCCCGGCACGATGTTTGTCAAAATCGCACCCGGACTTTCGGGTTTTTTCCGACAAGAACCGCACAGGAACTTCATGCAGAACATTATGAAAGGGTATTTTTCCATTAAAAAAGCTGTCCGTTGCCGAACAGCTTATTCTCCTTCCGTCTTAAAAACAATCTCATCTTCATACACAAGCCCTAACTTTTCTTTTGCCATGTCTTCAATATATTTCTGAGTCTGTGTATATTTCTCATATTCTCTGATCTCTTCCGCCCTTGCCTCTTCCTGGTCTATCTTCTCCTGCAGCTCTTCCTGCCTTGCCGCGTAAACCGCCTGTTTTTCCCTCAGCTCTCCTTTTCGGATGTTCACCACCACGATCAGCATGAGCAGTACCAGCGTGACGAGCATCATGGCAAACTTATTCTGTTTTCTTTTCTGGTATGCCACCCGTCTGCGTGCCATCCTGCTCTCCCTCCATCCTGTTCCCGACTGAACAAAAATACAGATCACCCTTAATGTTTACATAATAATATTCTAATCATTTTCCGAAACACCGTCAACTTCTTTTTTATCATTCTGTAAAAAAACCTGCATTTCCTGCCTAAAAGAACTTTCAGGGCATAACATTTCGATGCTGCGGCTTTCTTCGGCTTTTCCAGAACACCCCCTGCTTTTTTTCCGGCTTTTTCTGCGGCTCTGAAGGCTCCGGTTTTTGTTTTATTCAGCAGTTTTGAGCTGTATTTCACAAAAAAGGCTCCGACGGAAACCGTATAGAGGAAAATCCCGATGCACACCCCCAGTATCGTATAAAAACGCAGATGCCCGTTATGGTATTCATAGAGCATTAGAAACGCCCTGACCCCCACCCAGAGCCAGTACAAAAAGTCCTCAAACGCCATGGCCAGCCCGTTATGTCCCACCACTCTCCTGAAAATGCGGAGCAGATCATAAGCAAAAGCTATTTCAATCCCGAAATAAGCAGCATACAGGAACAGAACAAACTCAGTCGTCACCAGTTCACTCATATCGGCTTTCCCCTTTTTCCTTATTGAAACAATCTGGCAAAAAAGGACTCCGTTTTTTCTCTCGCACCTGATGTATCCGAGTAAGTCAGCGAATCCACGCTGCCGTCCACATCCACTTCGCCTTTATCTAAAGAAAGCCTGCTGACATGGAGTTCCGACCCCTTAATCATCAGCATTCCCTGCTCTGTCTCAAGCAACACTTCATTGATATCAAAGGAAAGCACATCATTGACACCTGTGATCGTACAGGTTTTTCTTCCGGTCAGCACGATCTTATGGGTCCGTAGCTGCCCTCTGGCATAACTGCTGCCATGTCCGTTATTATTATTAAAGCTGCCGCTTAAATCTTCCATCCCGTTCCTCCCCTGATATAAACTCGAAAATCCAGACGCTGCGCCCTAGCCGCGCTTTGCATAGCCTGATATATCTGTCACGCAGCCGCCTGATCTCCCCTTGACATAATATATGAACGGGACGTCCATCTGATACCAGAATTTTACAGATTTTTCCGGGCGCTTATATATAGCGGTACATCTCCTTTGCCTCTTCCTTACGGACCACTTCCGCCACATCAAGCACTTCCACCTTAACCTCTTTAGAACCAAACTGAATCGTGATGACATCTCCTGTTTTCACCGCCGTACCTGCCTTGGCAGGTTTGTCATTGATCAGCACCCTCCCTGCATCGCAGGCCTCATTTGCCACGGTGCGCCTTTTAATAAGCCGCGACACCTTTAAGTATTTATCCAGCCTCATAATAGTTCTCCTTATCACCTAACAGAAAACCCGGACAGCGCTGCTGCCCGGGCTTTTTCAGTGTGCACAAATTACACATCTTCTCCAGCAATTTATGCGTTCAGCATGTCCTTTAATGCCTTACCCGCTTTGAACTTAGGCGCTTTGGATGCAGCAATCTGCATAGCCTTACCAGTCAGAGGGTTACGGCCTTCTCTGGCAGCTCTTTCGGATACCTCAAAAGTACCGAAACCTACAAGCTGAACTTTTCCGCCCTTCTTTAACTCATCAGCAACTACATCTGTGAAAGCTTTTAATGCCTTCTCGGCATCCTTTTTGGAAATTTCAGCCTGATCAGCAATTGCTGCAACTAACTCCATTTTGTTCATTTTAAATCCTCCTATTATAACTACAATTGGTTTCTGAAATTTTTCCCTTAAAATAAAGCTTTTCCCGGAAAAAACGTCTCTACATATTTATAGTGGTTTTTCCCCTGTTTGTCAAGGATTTTATAGATATTTCAGAGTTTTTTTCCCGTCCCCGGCATTTTCCCCAAAAGGGTGAGGGCCTGCCCGGAAAAAAGCAGGTCCCCACAGGAAAATAATGTTATGCTGCCACTCTTATGCCTTCTTACTTTCTTTAATTTTGGCAAACACTGCCTGCAGAAGAATAAAGAAACATAACAGGATAGCCGTGATGATATTTGCCCAGGAGCTTACCAGCTTGCCGTTGGTCTTCACCAGGGTTGAAATGGTGCCGTTGATCAGCACGCCCACCAGCGAGCCGAGCACGTTGCCCACGCCGCCGGTCAGCAGCGTTCCGCCGATGACCGAGGACGAAATCGCATCCATCTCAAGGCCAGTGGCCTGCGTCGTCGTACCGCACATGGTATTTAAGCAATAGCAGATGCCGCCGATGGATGTCAGAAAGCTGCTCAGCGTATAGGTGAGCAGTTTTGTTTTTCTCACATTCAGCCCCATCAGCGTCGCGGAGACCTGATTGCCGCCCACCGCATAGATGCTCCTGCCGAATTTCGTATATTTCAGCATCAGATAAACCAAAACTACTACAAGCAGAGCCACCACAACTGTCGGGCGGATAAAGGGCACCTGATAAATACCCTTCTTGTTCTCATATCCGCCGAACGGAATATTGATCTTCGCGTTGGAGATCGCCGTAAAGAGCTGATCTGAAACGATACTCACCTGATCCTTACAGATCACAGCCGTCATGCCTCTGGCAAAGAACATTCCCGCCATCGTCACGATAAAGGGCTGGATCTCCAGATAAGCCACGCAGAATCCCTGCACCAGGCCGAATACAACGCCGATGATCAGTACCATGATCATGAGCACCGGACTCTTCATACCCCATGTCTCCATACCCACCGCCAGAAACATACAGTCCATGGCGATCAGGGAGCCTACGGAGATATCGATGCCGCCTGTCAGCATCACGCAGGTCATCCCTGCCGCGACAGCGATCAGGCCCGCATTGTTGATCAGCACGTTCAAAAATGTCTGAAAATGGGTAAATCCCTTGTCTGCATATATAATGCAGCCGCCCAGATACATGAGGACGAACAATATCACCGTAATGGCAAGCAATATATTATTTCCACCGATTTTCAATTTTTTCATGCCTGTACCGCCTCCTTTGCTGCTGCCTTTTTCGCGGACAGTTTTTTGAAATATGCTTTCACGGGCTCAGACTGGATGACTACGATCAAAATGACCACGATGGCCTTAAATACAGGCGCCTGCGCGGAGGAAACACCCAGCGCGTACAGTGTCGTGGTGATCGCCTGAATCGTGTAGGCGCCGATGATGGAACCGGCAAGATTAAATTTGCCGCCGCCAAGGCTGTTGCCGCCGAGTGCCACCGCAAGGATAGCGTCCAGCTCCATGTTCAGACCGATGTTATTGGTATCCGCAGAGTAGATCCTGCAGGTTGCTACCAGGCCGGAAATACCTGCGCACAGGCCGCAGATCACATAGCACAGAAGAATGATCTTCGCGGAGTTGAATCCGGAGATTCTGGAAGCTTTTTTATTAATGCCGACACTCTGGATATATGTGCCGAGTGCCGTCACCCTCAAAACAACAGCTGCTATCGCAACACAGACCGCCGCAATGATGATCGGCGTCGGGATAATGCCGCAGTACCCGCCGAAGAACTGGAAGGAGGGCACACGCACATACACGATATTGCTGTTGCACAGAAGAAGTCCTATCGCCCTGCCCGCAGACCAGAGGATCAGCGTCGCTACCATCGGCTGGATGTTCATATATGCCACCAAAAACCCGTTGAACAGGCCGCAGACGCATGCGATCGCGATGCCTGCCAGCATGCCCACCCAGAGGGGCACATTATATTCACTTACGTTCGTCACGCCGTAACCTGCCAGCAGCATACAGCACAGGCCGCCGGACAGACTCATCACAGATCCCACCGAGATATCCGTACCGGCGGAAGCCGATACGACGAGGGTCATGCCGATCGCGAGAATAGCCACTTCGCTGCCCCTGTTCAATACGTCGATCAGACGTCCGTAAAGGATGCCGTTATTGATGCTGATCGTAAAGAAACTAAGGGGCGGATTCCCGCTGGCGATATCGTAGATCACATTGATCATCATCACCAGGATCATACTGAAGATCGGCAGGAACAGTTTCATTTTTGTAATCTTTTTTATCTTATCCATTATTTGGCACCTCCTGCGATCGCTTTCATCACACCTTCCTGAGACAATTCCTCACCGCTGATCTCACCGACCTTGGAGCCGTCTCTAAGTACTGCCATGCGGTTGCAGGTCCTGAGCATCTCCTCGATCTCGGAAGAGATAAAGATAACGCTCGTTCCCTCTTCCGCCAGTTTGATCACCAGTTTCTGGATCTCTGTCTTTGTCCCGATATCGATACCGCGGGTGGGCTCATCGAGGATCAGGAAATCCGGATTTGTCGCAAGCCATCTCGCCAGTATGACCTTCTGCTGGTTGCCGCCGGAGAGCTGTTTGATCAGGGTTTCCCTGCTGGCAGTCTTGATCTGCAGCATTTCGATAAATTTGTCTGCGATCTCAATCTGTTTCGCCATCGGTATCTTCTTAAAGATGCCCAGTTTTGCCTGCATCGCGAGAATGATATTCTCCCGCACGGACAGATCCCCGATAATGCCTTCCGCCTTTCTGTCATCCGGCAGAAGTCCCATGCCGAGGTTCATGGCATCGATCGGATTCTTGATCGTCACTTCTTTTTCTTTTACTTTCAGCGTACCGGTCTGCGCCCTGTCCGCGCCGTAGATCACGCGCGCCAGCTCGCTCCTGCCGCTTCCGAGAAGCCCGGTCAGGCCGATCACTTCCCCTTTATGTATCTCCAGATCAAACGGCTTGATCGTGCCGGCATGGCTCAGTCCCTTCGCATCGATCACAAGAGGCTCCTTCGACTTATCGCCGCTGCATTCCGGCTTGATATTTGCCAGATCATCAAAGTCTTTCCCCATCATTGCCGCAACCAGTTTCACACGGGGCAATTCTTCGATACTGTATTCTCCTACCAGTGTACCGTTTCGAAGCACCGTGATGCCGTCACAGACCTCGTAAACCTGCTCCAGAAAATGGGTTACGAAAACGATACCGACGCCCTGCCCGCGAAGCCTTCTCATCATACCGAAAAGCTTTGCCACCTCGTTGTCATCCAGTGAGGAGGTGGGCTCATCCAGAATAAGGACTTTACAGTCCATATCCACCGCCCGGGCGATCGCTATCATCTGCTGCAGAGCCAGTGAATATTCTTCCAGATTCTGTGTCACATCCACATCCAGAGCCAGGTCCTTCATCAGCTTTGCCGCCATTTCATTCATTTTTTTTCTGTTTACCGTCCCGATCTTTGTCATTGGCTCCCTGCCGATGAACAGATTCTCCGCCACGGAAAGGTTCGGACAAAGATTTACTTCCTGATAAACTGTGGAGATCCCTCTTTTCTGGGCATCCATCGTATCCTTATTCACGATCGGACCATCGATGCCGTCCAGATAGATCTCTCCCGCCTCAAACTTGTTTACCCCGGTAAGACATTTGATCAGCGTGGACTTCCCGGCCCCATTTTCTCCCATGAGTGCACGGATCTCACCCTTTTTCAGATGGAAATCCACATTTTCCAACGCTTTTACACCGGGGAAAGTCATACAGATTCCTTTCATACTCAAAACAACATTATTTTCCATGCAGACGTCTCCCTCCAGAGTTTTCTTCTCAGGTAACGACCCGGTTACCGCCCTGCTATCCCCTGCAGCAACCGGCAATTTCCGTCATAATGCGTAAAGAGGAGAAACCCCAAGTTTCCCCGGGATATTCTCCCCCTTTACAGTTTTCATTAAATTCCTTTTACTGTTTCTATTGCCTCTTAGTAAGCACGGCCGTCCAGAACTTCCTGGCTCATGGTGATCGCATAAGCGCTCTCAATACCGGGTGCTACGAAAGCTTCATCTTCAACCAGTGTCCAGGCGTCAACTTCTTCGCCCGCTTCCAGCTTCTTAACAACTTCCTCAGCAAAACCTGCCTGCAGAGGGTTACACTCTACGTTACATGTGATCTTGCCGTCCAGTGTATACTGAAGTCCGTCGTGTGTAGCGTCGAAGGAGATGATCTGTACATCGCCGTCAACACCGTATGTAATGCCCGCTGCATCCATCGCGTCCATCGCGCCGTATGCTTCGTTATCGTTCTGACATACAACTACGTTGAAGTTGCCTGCGCCGTATGTCTTGATGAAAGATTCCATAACTTCCTGGCCGCCTGCCTGTGTGAAGTCACCGGACTGGGAATCAAGAACCGTCCAGTTGGAGTTCTTGGCTACAATATTGTTGAAGCCTTCCGTACGTCCCAGAGTTGCGGATGCGCCAACGGAACCTTCGATCACAAGGATATTTGCATCTTCGCCGTTTAAGTACTCTGCAAGCCAGTTGCCGGCAGCTTCACCTTCAGCGATCATGTCGCAGCCGAGAGCCGTTGTGTACAGAGAAGGATCCGCATCTACCGCACGGTCTACGATGAGAACCGGGATACCTGCATCCTGTGCCTCCTGAAGAACTGTGTCCCAGCCTGCGGACTGGATCGGAGCGATACAGATGTAATCAAGTTCCTGCTCGATGAAACCGCGGACTGTTTCGATCTGAACTGCGTGGTCGTTATCGCAGTCTACGAAAGACAATTCATAGCCGTTTGCTTCACTGAAAGTATCCTGATAGTTCTTTGTGTTAGCTGCACGCCAGTCAGACTCATGGCCAACCTGCGCAAAACCTACGCTTATAAGCTCGCCGTCTGCTGCCGGAGCCGCTTCCTCTGCGGGAGCTTCCTCCTCAGCCGGAGCCGCCTCTTCTTCTGCCGGAGCCGCTTCCTCAGCCGGAGCTGCCGCCTCTTCCGCAGGAGCTGCGGAGTTACCGCATGCAACCAGGCTGGAAACCGTCATTGCAGCAACTAATAATAACGCAATTTTTTTCTTCATTTTCTTTCCTCCCTAATGAATTTTATTTTTTTGCGCCGGAACAGTATTTTCTGTTTCCGTAAATTTACTCTAACCCATCTGTTTTTCAAAATCAATTCAATTTTGTGCAATTTACCTAATTTCGTTCATCTAAACAATACAACTTTTTGTATAATATGACATTTTTAGATACAAATTTTGCTTTTCTTGTTGGATATTTTAAGATTTTGTAGGAATTTTTAAGATTATTGAAGAATCACAGGAAGTTTTCCAGGCTTATCACCCCTGTAAAGTATATGTTAAATTGACCAAAATAAGAAATATATCCCGAAAAATATTGAATATTTTAAACCTCTCCCGGAGAAGAAGTAATTTTTCACCTTTCCGGAGGGCTCTCACTTTTTATATTATTTTAATAGAGAGACGGATAGTTCATATTTGTTCAGCCACCAATGTCATTTAGTTTACAGCTCAACCAGCCGGGAGGGGAATCAAATCCTCAAGGAGCCCCTGCAGCAACGTCGGCACAATTGGCAAATGTGAAATTTAAAAAGCAAAATTTCACATGGTATTTTCGAGCCTAGTACCGCTACGTTGCAGCCAGCTCTGTTTCTCAAGAGCTTGAGCGGCGAGCGCGGCGACGGAGGATTTGATTTTCCTCCCGGCGTCCGACTATCCTAATATTTAAATAAGGAAACACTATGTCCGCAAAATACGTCTGGCTTGCCGGCCTGTTAAAAAATTTAATAGAGGAAAACGCAGGCGACACCTTCAAACTGCCGACAGAGGCCGCCCTCTGCCAGAAGTACGGCGTCAGCCGCCAGACTGTCCGAAAAGCCCTTTCGGTTCTGGAAGCGGAACATTTAATAGAAAAACGGCAGGGCAGCGGTTCCTATGCCACGGGACTCTCAGGGCGGGCGGGAAAGGATACTGTAGCGATCCTGATCTGCTCCGACACGGAATATATCTATCCCGGCGTCCTCGCGGATCTGCGGAACACATTGCAGGAAGCGGGCTTCTCTTCCACAGTCCATGTCACGAACAATCAGGCGTCCGCAGAAAGGGAAATCCTGCTGCAGCTGTTGAAAAATCCTGTGCGCGGTATTCTGAGCGAAGGCTGCAAAACCGTTTTCCCGACACCGAATCACGATCTGTATAACCGCCTGGGACAGATGGGCACTTCCGTTTTGTTTTTCCACGGAAACTATGCCAATCTGCCCGACTTTCCCTCCGTAAAAGATGACAATTACGGGGGCGGGTATTATCTCGGAAAATATCTTTCTTCCCTCGGGCATAAAAAAATAGCCGGTATCTTCAAAGCCGATGACATACAGGGCAGCGAACGGTGCTTTGGCCTTTTATCAGCCCTGCGGGATGAAGACATCCCTTTCTGTGAGGACTGTATCAGCCGCTTCGATACCGCACAGCTTGACGCGCTGCAGAAAAAGCAGGATACCGGCTTTTTATCTGAATTTGCCCAGAAGCAGTTAAAGGACGCGACTGCCGTTGTCTGTTATAACGATGAGATCGCCTACTGGCTCATCAAAGAACTGACTTATAAAAATCTGCGGGTTCCGGAGGATATCAGCATTGTCTGTTTCGACAATTCCTATTTATGCGAACTTTCTCCTGTACAGATCACTTCGCTGTCCCATAAAAACCATGAGATGGGCGTGACTGCCGCTGAAAATATACTGAAACTGATGAAGGGTTTCTCCGTCTCTTCCCAGACTCTCCCCTGGCATCTCTCCGTAAAACGCAGCGCCGGCCCTGCGCCCGCCTGATGTTCATTTTCCGTTCCGGTACTCCCTGGGCGTCAAGCCCGTCGTCTTTTTAAAGACAAAACTGAAATAATGGGGATCTTTATAGCCCACCTCCGCTGCGATCTCCCCGGAGTGCTTTTCCGTCTGGCGCAGCAGTTTTTTTGCTTTATCCATCCGCTTCTTTGTGACATATTCGATAAATGTCATCTGCATCTCCTGGCTGAACACGCTGCTGAAGTAGTTGCCGCTGACACCGATCACGCCTGCCACACTGTTTAGGGAAAGCGAATCTTCGCTGAAATTTTCCTCAATATATTCCAGCCCCTTTTTGAGTACGCGCTTGCCCTGATTTTCGTTCTCCCGGTCCCGGAGCATCAGCGCCCTCTCCAACAGCTCCCGCATATAATCATAAATCCCGGCGCTGCTTAAGGACACTTCCCTTATCCTGTCATGGTCGTTTTCCGGCAGAAGGTCCTGCTGGCTGATGCCCAGCATTTCCATATAGTTGACGGTAGTGAAGCGTATATTCAGCAGCAGATAGTCCCGGAACAGCCTGGATTCCAGCGCTTCCTTCACCCCCGCCAGATAGCCGCTTATAAAATCTCCTATCTCCTCCTGTTTTCCTTCCCTCAAAAATCCCTGAATAATCTCGGGATCCACCTTGGAACTGTCCAGAGACTCAAAACTTCTGATATCCTTTCCCGGCATCAGTTCTTCCGCATCTTTTTCTGTCAGGATGTGCTGCTGCGGATTAAAAAAGCGGTGCGCAAGTATATGGTTTACCTTGGCGTAACATTCCGGAAGAAGGGATAGCCGCTCCACCGGTTCCCCCACCGCCGCATGCCATTCCATGGAAAATTCTTCTTCCGAACAGATTTTTTCTATATTTTGAAGGCATCTACTTTTCATCTCCTCCATCTGTCCTGCCTCCCCCTTGATCAGAACACCGTAAAGACTGATATTCCAACGGAAGGCAAGATATTCCGGAAACCGCATAAAATACCGGAACAGCGCCTCCTTCACCCTGTCGAACCCCTCCGGCTCCTGTATCATGGCTTCTGTATTCCGGCGTTTTACCTGCAGGCTCAAAAGCACGATGTTATAGCAGGGACCGTCCAGTTCCAGAGAGATTTTTGCAGCTTCCTCATAGATCTGCTGCACGGAGAGAACCCCCCCAAATACCTTCTCCAGAAAATTTCTGCGGGAATACTCCTCATATTCTTTCATCTCATTCTGGAAAGTCTCCAGATAGTTTTTCTGTTCCTGCTCCGTCTCGATCTTTTCCCGGATCTCCAGAAGAACCTTCCGCAGCGCCCCTCTCGTAACCGGCTTCAAAAGGTACTGCTCTACACCCACACGGATGGCGCGCTGCGCATACTCAAATTCATCGTATCCGCTGATAATGATGATCTTGATATCCGGTATCTCCTGTGTCACGATCTGGCTGAGCGCCAGTCCGTCCATAAAAGGCATCTTGATATCCGTGATCAGCACATCCGGCCGGATCTTCCTGATCATCGGCAGCGCCATCTCTCCGTCGCTCGCCTCCCCCGTAAACTGGTAACCGTACTCCTGCCAGGGAATATTGTTTTTCAATCCTTCCCTGACGATGCTTTCATCTTCCACCAAAAATACTTTCAGCATTTATCTTCCCTCTTCCAAATCAGATTCAGTATGTCCTGTCATCCAGAAATTCCGCCACATTCTCTTTGATAAATACATTTTCTTTTACCACATAACTTTTTTCTACGGCCTCCCCGTTTTCCAGCTTGCGGATGATCTTATCGATATATTCTCCCTGTACCGGATTGCATTCGATATCCACATTGATCCTTCCCTCTTCCACCATCTCCAGCGCGTCGCGGATGGCATCAAAGGAGATGATCTTTACTTTTCCGTACTCCCCGAAACTGACGCCCGCCTCCTGCATCGCCTCGATCGCCCCCATCGTCATATCATCATTCTGGGATACCAGTACATCGATTTTCGGATAGCGGCGCAGCATACCCCGCATGACCTCTTTTCCTTTTGTCGCAGTAAAATCTCCGGATGCGGACTCCAGGATATTCCAGTTCTCGTGGTTTGCCGCAATCTCCTCAAAGCCTTCCGTCCTGCCGATCTGCGCCGTGGAACCCATCGTTCCCTGGAGCACCACGATATTGATCTCCTCATCCTGCCGGTTTTTCTCGCGCAGATACCCTTCCAGCCATCTCCCCGCCTTTTCCCCCTCGCTCTTGGCGTCCGTTCCGATCCACGTCGTATAGAGGGAATCATCTTTCACATCCACCATACGATCGATGACGATCACCGGGATCCCCGCATCCTTCGCCTCCTGCAGCACCGTATCCCAGCCACTCTCTATCACCGGTGCAAACACGATATAATCCACCCGCTGGGAGATAAAGCTGCGGATCGCCTTGATCTGGTTTTCCTGCATCTGGCGGGCGTTGTTAAAGATCAGGAAATAGCCCGCATCTTTGGTCAGCGCATTCTGGATGGAAAGGGTATGCGCCGTCCTCCAGCCGGACTCGCTGCCCAGCTGAGAGACCCCCACCACGATCAGATCCTCCGCTTCCGAATCGGCCGGTGTCTGTTCTATCTCAATATCCCTGAATATTTCATGGCTGATGGAGAGAAGCGGTACGGCGCAGAGCAGAAAGATAAAAATGCCGACATGTCCGAAAATCATCGCTTTTATTTTTTCCACTATTTTCTTCATGCGCTCTCCTCTTTTTTATCTGCTTTTATCGTCCCCTGCAAAGTTTCCCCCGGCAGCTTTTCATGCAGCTCCACCGCCGGAATGACAATACTGACCTTTGTACCCGTCCCTTTTTCCGACTCGATCGTCATGCCGTATTCCATACCGAAGTTCATACGGATACGCTCGTTTACGTTGGCAAGCCCGAAGCCCTTTTCCGTCTCTTTGCAGGGCCTGCTGATCTCCTCCCGAAGCCTTTTTAATTCCTCTTCATCCATGCCCACGCCGCTGTCCTGCACACAGAGCAGGATCCTGTCTTCTTTGTCCTTTTCTCCGTGCAG
This sequence comes from [Clostridium] symbiosum, assembly GCA_021769625.1. Taxonomy (GTDB): domain Bacteria; phylum Bacillota; class Clostridia; order Lachnospirales; family Lachnospiraceae; genus 1XD8-76. The sequence continues at coordinate 34,806 of JAETSN010000005.1, forward strand.
CATCTTTCCCGTGATCCAGATCTTTCCCTTTGCCCGCTTGTATTTGATCCCGTGATACAGGGAATTTTCCACCAGCGGCTGCAGTGTCAGTTTCAATATTTTATACTGATACAATTCCGGGTCTATGTCGATCTCATAATCCAGAATATCCCGATAGCGCACCTGCTGGATTTCCAGATACCCCCGGATATGCTCCTTTTCCTCCCGGATGGAAATATATTCCTTTCCCTTACTCAGCACCAGCCGGAAAAACTCCGAGAGCGCCACGACCACATCCACCGCTTTATCCGGATCGTCTCCCTCTATCAGCCAGACGATCGTATCCAGCGTATTATACAGAAAATGCGGATTGATCTGCTCCTGCAAAAGCCGCAGTTCCGCATGCCGCATCTTTCTCTCATCTTCCTTGATCTGATGCACCATGACTTCCAGATTTTCCGACATATCGTTTACACTGTCCGACAATACCTCCAGTTCGTCCCCTGTCTGCATTTTGGCCCTGTCCGAAAAATTTCCCTCCGCGATCTGGCTGGTGATCCGGCACAGCTCCTGGATCGGTTTTGTGATGCTGTTCAGCAGCGCGCTTGCGATCAGGATCACTGCAACCACAATACATACACCGAACAGAATACTGATAAAAATGACATGTTCCACTTCCGCGTTTAACTGGATCTTCAACTGTTCGATGCTTCTTGTCTGATAATAAATATACTGTTGGATATCATCCTGTATCAGTTCCGTCAGGATATAGATATCGTTGTACAGCATATCGATGCTTTCTTCATACTGCCCGTCCGCCTCTTTATTCAGCTTGATGTCGTTCACCCGATCTTCCAGTGTGTCGATGCTCCGCAGAAGGCTCTGCAGCCATATCCGGCTCTCCCTGTCCGTTGTCATCGCCAGCAGGTTATTGCTTCCCGCCCTGAGCTCTTCGATCAGCTTATACGGGTCTTTAAAAGTTCCGTCCTCCTCGATCGTATCAAACGTAACGTTGCTCACCACCAGTTTATAGAGGCTCTCATCCATCTCCTCCTTGAAATTGATATTGTAATTATTCGCCACGGTCATGCTGCTGACGATCTGGTCGTAGGCGCGACTGTAATTCAACAGCGCCATGATCAGATAGATCGTAATATAGAGGATCGGCACCATCGCTACCAGCACCAGTATGATCAGCTTGTTTTTCAGTGGGTATTTTATATTTTCAGCAGTCATAGTAATTTCCTCGGCCAATATTATTGTACATAAATATTATCTCTCCGCCGGTATTTCGCCGCAGTCGGGACCGGTGTTGTCTCTGCTTACCGGATCTTTCATTTATTTATGTTCATTTTATCAAGTGGTTTCCCCGAATGCAACCGCGAGATTTTGACAAATATCCTTTCGTGTGCTAAACTGGTGAAGATTTGTATAAAAATTCAATAAAATGAATTATTATGAGGAGGAAAAAATTTATCATGCTGACACAAAGTTGTATTGTTCTTGCCATTGTGGTCTATCTGTGCGGGATGCTTTACATAGGGATCTCCTTTTCCAAAAAGAACTCCAACACGGATGATTTCTATCTGGGCGGAAGGACTCTCGGGCCCTTTGTCACCGCCATGAGCGCAGAGGCCTCCGATATGAGCAGCTATCTGCTGATGGGCCTTCCCGGGCTCGCCTATCTCTCCGGCCTCGCCGATGTGGGCTGGACCGTGATCGGGCTTGCTGCGGGAACTTATTTAAACTGGCTGATCGTCTCCAAAAAGATCCGCCGCTACTCCCATGCGGTGGGCGCCATCACCATACCGGATTTCTTTGCGAAGCGTTACGGCGACCGGAAAAATATACTGACAGCCATCGCCGCCGTTATCATTATCATCTTCTTTATTCCCTACACCGCGTCCGGCTTTTCCGCCTGCGGTAAATTATTCAGCACGCTGTTCGGCATGAATTACATGGTGGCAATGATCGTATCCGCCGTCATCATCGTGACCTACTGCGCCTTCGGCGGTTTCCTTGCGGTGAGTACCACCGACCTGATCCAGAGCATCATCATGACCATCGCTCTGTTCATCGTGATCGGTTTCGGCGTGGTGCAGGCGGGCGGCACTTCCGCGGTGATCGAAAACGCGAAAGCCCTGCCCGGTTACCTAAGTTTTACACAGACTTATGTGGCGAGCACCGGCAGCGCCGCTCCCTATACGCCGCTGACCATCGTATCCACCCTCGCATGGGGCCTCGGCTATTTCGGCATGCCCCATATCCTGCTCCGCTTCATGGCGATCGAAGATGAAGAAAAACTGGCGCTATCCAGAAGAGTGGCAAGCATCTGGGTAGTGATCTCCATGGCTGTCGCGATCCTGATCGGTATCATCGGTTACAGCATGACGCAGGCAGGCGTGATCCCTGCTCTCGAGGATTCCGAGACCATCATCATTCAAATCGCAGGATTCTTAAGTAAATTCGGGATTTTCCCCGCGCTCCTGGCGGGTGTGATCATGGCCGGCATTCTGGCAGCCACCATGTCCACGGCGGACTCCCAGCTTTTGACGGCAGCCTCCGGCATTTCCCAGAATATCATGCAGGATTTCCTCGGCATTAAGCTGAAAGAAAAAACAGCCATGGCCATCGCAAGATGCACCGTGATCGCCATTGCCGTGATCGGTATCTTTCTGGCGAGGGATCCGGGCAGTTCCGTATTCCAGATCGTATCCTTCGCATGGGCCGGCTTCGGCGCGACTTTCGGGCCTGTGGTCCTCTTTGCACTGTTCTGGCGGCGTTCCAATAAATGGGGTGCGCTGGCGAGTATGGTTTCCGGTGGTATCATGATCTTTGTCTGGAAATTCGGCATAGCGAAACTCGGCGATGTCTTCCATATCTATGAACTGCTCCCCGCATTCATCGTCGGCTGTATCTTCAATGTGGCCGTAAGCCTGCTGACACCGGCGCCGGAGGAGGAGATCACGAAAGTATTTGATCAGGTGAACGGAAAATGAACCGCAAAAAAGAACGCCCCGAACCGACAACTGGTTGGGGCGTTCCCTTGCATTAGCATAAGCCTGCCCGCAGAGCGTGCAGGCGTTGGTTTCACCGGATGATCCGCATACGTCCCACCGCAGCAAAATCACCATATTACCCGTGTCAGCCGCAGTGATGTGCGCCGCCGCAGCCGTGGTCGCCGCAGGCATGCCCTTCATCGTGATGGTGATGATCACACTGCACATCGGGGTCAAATTCCAGCCGGTCAGCCAGAAAAGCCTCCACCGCCGCATCGGCATCGCCGGAAACCCCGCCGCAGAGCCTGATGCCCGCCGCAGCCAGCGCCGCCTGTGCGCCGCCGCCGATACCGCCGCAGATCAGGACATCCGCATTCAGGGCATTCAGGACTCCTGCCAACGCGCCGTGACCGCTGCCGCCCGTATCCACGATCTCTGAGGAAGTCACCTTTTTGTCCTCCACATCATAGATCTTAAACCGTTCGGTATGGCCAAAGTGCTGGAAAATCTGTCCGTTTTCATAGGTAACAGCTATTCTCATGATAAGATCTCCTTTTTCCTTTTTATACTGCTGATAGTACATTTGTTTAAAGCATCCGTCATATCCGCAATTTATGCCCTGTCCATCACACAACAGAAAGTCCCCACCCTCAATCCGAAGGGGACGTCCGTCCACAATGCAGTCCGCCAGCTTTTTCCTTGCAGCTTCATAAATCCTCTGTACCGTTGTTCTGGCAATCTCCATGAGTACGGCACATTCTTCCTGATCGAACCCCTCTCTGTCTATCAGCCGGATCGTCTCATACTCGTCTACCTTCATGATCACCGGCTCTTTTTTAACCGCCGCATCGACTGGGGCAAATTCCAGTATTTGCGGAAAATGACATACTTTTCTGCGCTTCACCGGTCTTGGCATAAACCTGCTTCCTTTCCGTCTGCTTCACTCTAACCTATTATAATTTTATTTAGGGCATATGTCAATAACATTTGTTGACATATGCCCTAAATATGGATATAATGAATTATCCATGTAACAGAGAGGGATATACTATGAGTTTTGAATCTTACTTCCCCATTTGGGATAAATTGAATACAGACCAGAGAAACCGCATTCTGGACGGATTGATCACAAGGCAGGTCAAAAAAGGAACGATGCTCCACAACGGCAGCATGGACTGTACCGGCCTGCTTTTAGTCAGAACGGGCCAGCTTCGCGCTTTCATCCTTTCCGACGAGGGGCGGGAGATCACGATCTACCGCCTGTTTGACAGGGATCTTTGCCTGTTCTCCGCCTCCTGCATGGTCCGTTCCATCCAGTTTGAGGTGACCGTTGAGGCGGAAAAGGACACGGAACTATGGGTCATCCCGACGGATATCTATAAAGGAATCATGGAGGAATCCGCACCGGTGGCAAACTACACCAACGAGCTGATGGCGACCCGTTTTTCCGATGTGATGTGGCTGTTCGAACAGATCATGTGGAGAAGCCTTGATAAACGCGTTGCGGCATTTTTACTGGAAGAATCCTCCATCGAGGGAACCGATGAATTAAAGATCACCCATGAGGCCATTGCCAATCATCTCGGTTCCCACCGGGAGGTCATCACCCGAATGCTCCACTATTTCCAGAACGAGGGAATGGTCAGGCTGTCCCGCGGGAAAGTTGCCATCCTGAACAGGGAAAAGCTGGAAACACTGCAGGATATGTAAAAGATTGTCTATTTATCCATTCCGCACGCATACGCCGCCTCGATCAGCGCACGGTCATGCATGACTGCATCATAAAAACGGAAACCGCCGGAAAAGTTGTAAGCCTCATAGCCGCTGCCCTCCAGGATCCGGCAGGCAATATAGCTGCGCAGGCCGCTCTGGCAGATGACATAGACCGGTTTTTCCTTTTCGATCACCCCGAGCTTCTCCCGCAGTTCATCCACCGGGATATTGATAAAGCCTTCGATATGCCCGTCTACGAATTCTTCACCTGTTCTCACATCCAGCAAAGTCGCGCTGCCGTCATAAGGCAATTTCTCCATATCGGCAAGATGCCACTGCTTCAGCAGCCCTCTGGCGATATTGTCGATCATAAAGCCCGCCATATTCACAGGATCCTTTGCGGAAGAATAGGGCGGCGCGTAGGCAAGATCGAGATCTTTCAGCCCGGTTGCCTTCATGCCTGCATGGATGGCGGCTGCCAGTACATCGATGCGTTTATCCACACCCTCAAAGCCCACGATCTGGGCTCCCAACAGACGGTAAGTCTTCTTTTCAAAGACCACCTTCATGGTCATCACCTTGCCGCCCGGATAATACCCCGCATGGCTCATGGGAGAGAGGACGATTGTATCCGTATCCAGACCTGCCTTTTTCGCGTTTGTCTCATTGATGCCGGTGACGGCGGCTGTCAGATCAAATACCTTGATGACAGAACTGCCCTGACTGCCAGGATAACGGCTGTCTCCGCCGCAGATGTTGTCCGCAGCGATGCGCCCCTGTTTATTGGCCGGCCCCGCCAGAGAGATCAGGGCATCCTCACCGGTCACATAGTGCTTCACCTGCACCGCATCGCCCACGGCGTAGATATCGGGCACGGAAGTCTCCATCCGGTCGTTTACCGCGATGCTGCCCCTGATGCCGAGTTCCAGACCGGCTTCCTTTGCCAGCGCCGTATCAGGCGTAACGCCGATGGCCAGCACCACCATATCCGCGTGGAGGGGTTCGTTGTCCTTCAAAAGGACATCCACACCCTCCTCTTTTTCTTCGAAACCCTCCACAGTATACCCCAAAGCCAGCTTCACGCCGTGTCTGCGCATTTCACCGTGGATCATGGACGCCATATCCGCGTCAAAAGGATTCATGAGCTGTCTGGGGCGCTGGACGATAGTCACATCCATACCGATCTCCCGCAGATTCTCTGCCAGTTCCAGACCGATAAAGCCGCCGCCTGCCAATACCGCGGATCTGGGACTATGTTTGTCGATATACTCTCTGATCCGGAAGGTATCTTCCACAGTGCGAAGGGTGAACAGCCTGTCGATCCCCACACCAGGCAGTCTCGGCTGTGTGGGTTTCGCGCCGGGTGACAGGATCAACTTGTCATAGTTCTCCTCAAACTCCCCGCCGGTTTCCAGATTCCTTACGGAAACACTTTTGCGTTCCGGATGGATGGCTGTCACCTCATGATGTACCTTCATATCCACACGGAAACGGGAAAAGAAGCTCCCGGGCGTCTGCAAAGTCAGATCCTCCGGGTCAGTGATCACATCGCCTATATAGTACGGCAGCCCGCAGTTTGCGTAGGAAACATATCCCGAACGCTCAAAGACAATAATTTGGGCCTGTTCATCCAATCTTCTGATTCTTGCTGCTGCTGTGGCGCCACCTGCCACACCTCCTACAATGACAACCTTCATGCTATCGTTCCACCTTTCCTGAATAAGCGGCGATACCGCCGATATTGTTTACATTGGAGTATCCCATCCGCTGCAGCATAGCTGCTGCCTGACGGCTGCGGGAACCGGAATAACAATATACAAACAGCGGCGTCTCTTTATTTTTTGCCACAGAAACCACTCTGTCCATGCTCTGCAGCGCCACATTCACGCTGCCGGGAATATGCCCCTCCCGGTATTCATCCGGGGTGCGCACATCCAGCAGGACTGCGCCCGGAATCATCTTATATTCTTTTACTCCCTGATTGATATCCGGTTGTTTGAAAAAGTCTAAAAATCCCATTATTGTACCTCCCATTTTCTTTTATGGCTTCATGATAATGGAAAATGCGGCCGGCTTCCGTGATGATATCACTTAACATACCAAAAATATTTATAAAACCGCGCTTCCATCGTTATAAAGCGCGGTTTTATATGTTTTGTATCCTTATTTTCTCCGGTATTATCAGCATTTTCAGTAAAATGCTTTATTATCCTTAATCCTCCTCAAACGGCACCAACATCCCGTGCAGCACATATCTGGCATCTTCATAATCATATTCACAGGTGGATAACAGCACATACTTCCCGTTCGGATCCGTCTCTATATCCGCACTGAAGTCCGAGTTGGCATGCGCCATCTGCAGGTAATCATTCAGTTCCTGACAGGGTCCCTGAAAAATCGTATAGGTATCTGAAGTAGCAGGCGTTGTATATCCGCTGAACAGTTTTATCTGATAATCCTGTTCCGGCGTCAAAAGCCAGAACACCGGATGTTCTTCATAATAATTTTGATCAGCCCAGTTTCTGAGCGTCGCAAACATAGAACCGTTTTTCATATGGTGCCCGTAGATGATCGTATTGGAATCTGCAAACCCCGGTGTGTTGAGCGCCTCCACAAATATGGAGCCGGCACGGTTCGCCGCCCTGTCATATGTATGGCCTAAATAAAAATCATTATCCTCTCCCTGCAGCACCGGATAGTTGACAGCCGTCCCTTCACAGTAGATCCAACCTACCACATCACTGTTCACACTCTGCAGCGCCGCAAAATCCACTGTGATCGGCACGCCCTCTGTACCTTCTTCCGGATCCTTCCCCGTATCTTCTGAACTTCCTTCTTTTCCCGCTTCCACGGTAAATTTTGATGCAGACTCTTCATATAACTTGTCCGTCATACGATATCCCATCATGATCTGCAGAAGAAATGCCAATGAGGAAAAAAAGATGATGCACAATACTATTATTAAAACGATACGAATTTTTTTACTCATTGTTTATCAGCAGCTCCTAAAAAGTACAGTTTTATCCCATATCCTACAGCCTCTTTAACAGCGCTTCCCTCTGCTCCTCATACCCCGGTTTCCCGAGCAGTGCGAACATATTCTTCTTATAGCTTTCCACGCCCGGCTGGTTAAACGGATTCACACCCAGCAGATAGCCGGATACGCCGCAGGCAAACTCAAAGAAGTAGAAAAGCTGTCCCAGATAAAACTCGTTTACTTCCGGAATCTTCACCATAAGGTTCGGCACCTGTCCGTCGGTATGGGCGAGGATCGTTCCGTTCATCGCGGACTTATTTACAAAGTCAACCGTCTGGCCCGCCAGATAGTTCAGACCGTCAAGATCCACAGGCTCTTCCCCGATCGTGAGGGTTTCCCTGCTCTTCTCCACATCGAGCACTGTCTCGAACATGATCCTTGCGCCGTCCTGAATAAACTGTCCCATGGAGTGCAGGTCTGTAGTCAGATCTACGCTGGCAGGGAAGATACCTCTCTGGTCTTTTCCCTCGGACTCGCCGTAAAGCTGTTTCCACCATTCGGAAATATAGTGGACCGCAGGTTCATAGTTTGCCAGGATCTCGACTTCTTTGCCTTTTCTAAGCAGGATATTGCGGACCGCCGCATACTGCAGCGCATCGTTTTCCTCAAACGCATTGTTAAGCGCCGCTTCCCTGCCGCTTGCCGCGCCTTCCATCAGTTTATCAATGTCCGCGCCGGATACTGCGATCGGAAGCAGGCCCACCGCCGTCAGTACGGAGAAACGGCCGCCCACATCGTCGGGCACTACGAAGGTTTCGTATCCTTCTTCTGTCGCAAGTTTCTTTAACGCGCCTCTCGCCTTATCGGTGGTCGCGTAAATTCTCTTCGCCGCGCCCTCCTTGCCGTATTTCTTCTCGCACATCTCTTTAAAGATGCGGAAAGCGATGGCAGGCTCTGTCGTCGTGCCGGATTTGGAGATGATATTAATGGAGAAATCCCGATCCCCGATCACATCCATTAAATCTTTCAGATAAGTGGAGCTGATGGAGTTGCCGCAGAAATAAATTTCCGGTGTCTTCCTGACAGACTTGTCCACTATATTATAGAAGCTGTGGCGCAAAAATTCGATCGCAGCCCTTGCCCCCAAATAAGAACCGCCGATACCGATCACCAGAAGTACCTCGGAATCACTCTGGATCTTCTCCGCCGCTTTTTTGATCCTGGAGAACTCTTCCTTATCATAATTCACCGGAAGATCGATCCATCCCAAAAAGTCATTTCCTGCGCCGGTTCTGCCGACCAGAACTTCTCTTGCATCCGACACGGGTTTTTTCATATTTTCTACTTCGTGTTCCGCGATAAAGGGTGCCGCCTTAGAATAGTCAAATGTTACTTTGCTCATTGTTTTGCTCCTTTTCTCAATTTTTGCCCTGTCTTATCTGAAAGTTCAGACAGTCACTGAATTTACTAGATTCAGTTTAACAAAGAACCGTTTTTCTTTCAATAGAATTTCAACAGAAATTCAGTAAGAATCATAAACAAATTCCAATAAAAGTCCTTCCAACTCCTTCATTTCTTCCGGCGCAAGTTTTTTCTCCTCCCCCTTCTTTTTGTGCGCGGTAAAATCCGCGATCTCCGTCGATTTTTCCCCTGCCCTTACAGACTTCTCTCCGGTATCTCCTTTTCCGCTATCACCACCGCTGTCTTCTATTCTTTTTCCATATCCTTCTCTGCGATCATCTGCTCTTTTTATGTATTCTTTTTCCGGGCCGGTATTCTCTTCCCGACGAATACCGTCCTCTCCTCCCTCCGCCTCCAGTCTGTCCAGCCGTTCCTGTTCTTTCTTTGACTGGGGAATCCGCACGCTGATGTTATTTTCCAGATAATCTATTAAATTGGTCTTTAAAACTTCCTTTTTCCCCTTCAGGTCCACCGCCGCCGAAATGGAAAAATAGGCATAGAGCATCACAAAAGCAGACAGATAATAGGCAAGGATCTCCCCGATCGTTTCTCCCACGATAATGCCCCGGCAGGCTCCGGCCCCCGTTATAAAAATGGAAAGCAAAAGGAGCTGTCCCCCCAGATGCTCTATGCTCTTTGCGGACAGCGGGCCGAACTTAATGCCATGCAGGAACTTGTCCACAAAAACAGGGATATTCACTACTTTCTCATGCAGTTCATATCGGTTGGTAAACTTCAATTTACATGTTTTCAGCATTTTGTTTTTTGTAGATGACATATTATATGTCTCTTTTATCATATTTTGGTAAAGAAAACCTGTTATGATCTGGCATAGCAGACTGAAAATAAACAATACTAATATTACACCGGCAAGTATTTTATGTTCTGTAAAAAGGCTTTTCATGTTACAGGCTCCTTTCTCCCGTTTATGTCAGTTTCAGTATAATCCGGAAAAAGTCTCTCGCTCAACAAAAACTCTTCGCTGTATTTTTACAAAATATGGGGGCATTTTTACTCTTTCTCTGGAAAACGACATTATTTTCTGCTATAATTTCTTCTTAATAAAATAATTTTGTTGATAACAAAATCAACGGCTCTTCCGCTAAATCCGCCGGACGGATCTGAAAGCGGCAGGAACCAGTACAGAAGGGAGAATGGAACATGCATTACAAACCATCAGGAGTCTGTTCCCAGGGGATTGATTTTGAACTGGAGAACGGCATTGTAAAAGGAGTTCGTTTTACAGGCGGCTGCAGCGGAAATACGCAGGGCGTTGCGGCTTTGATCGAAGGAATGCCCGCAGAAGAAGCCATCCGGCGGCTCAAAGGGTTAAAATGCGGATTTAAACCTACTTCCTGCCCCGACCAGTTGGCAAAAGCATTGGAAGCAGCACTTGTCAGTCAGTAAATGCGGAGGTCGTTTTCATGTCAAAAAAAATTATTTTAACAGGCGGCGGCACTGCCGGCCATGTCACGCCGAATATTGCACTGATTCCCCATTTGAAGGAAGCAGGCTATGAAATAGTTTATATTGGCTCCTATGAGGGAATAGAAAAAAGATTAATTTCCGATTTTCCGGAAATTCCATATTACGGTATCGCAACGGGAAAATTCAGGAGATATCTGGATCTTAAGAACCTGACTGATCCGTTCCGAGTGATAAAAGGCTTTGCCGAAGCAAAAAAGATCTTAAAGCGTGAAAAACCTGACGTTCTATTTTCCAAAGGTGGCTTTGTCAGCGTACCCGTCGTCAGGGCGGCGGCTTCCCTGCATATCCCCTGCATCATCCATGAATCCGACATGACGCCGGGGCTTGCTAACAAGCTCTGCATCCCGATCGCGCAGAAGGTCTGCTGCAACTTCCCGGAAACTTTAAAAATGCTGCCGGAAGAAAAGGCTGTGCTGACCGGTTCCCCGATCCGCGAGGAATTGTCCAGCGGAAATAAAATCGCCGCTTTGGAGCTCTGTAAATTCACCGTCTCCAAGCCGGTCGTCATGGTCATCGGCGGCTCTTTAGGGGCGGCAAGCGTGAATCAGGTCGTGCGGGATGCCCTCGATGCGCTGCTGCAGGACTTTCAGGTGGTTCATATCTGTGGTAAGGATAAAGTGGATAATCTGCTGCTCAATGTCAACGGTTATAAACAGTTTGAATATTTGAAGACGGAGCTGAAAGATGTGTTTGCCATGGCGGACGTTATCATTTCCCGGGCAGGCGCCAACGCGATCTGTGAGCTTTTGGCCCTGAAAAAGCCAAACCTGCTGATCCCGCTGCCGGCAGGCTCAAGCCGCGGCGACCAGCTCTTAAATGCTGCTTCCTTCGAATCGCAGGGATACAGTATGGTGATCCAGGAGGAAGATCTGACACCGGAGCTTCTTGTGGAAAAAGTGCAGGAGTTGTATTTTACGAGGCAGATTTATATCGATGCGATGAACAGTTCTATGCAGATGAGTTCTATCAGTTCCATTATGAAGCTGATCCAGGAGGCGACTGCCTGAAAAAGAGTTGTTAAAAAGATTATTATCCGGACGCTGGTAGAATAATAAAAACCTCCGTCGCCACGCTTTCGCTCCAAAAAAGCGTAACGGACACTAAGCTCGTGAAATACCTCGCTAAGTGCCGACGCTTTTTAAGGGGCTCCTTGAGGTTTTTATTATTCTACCAGCTGGTTATAGATAAGCACTAATTTAATTTATCGTTCTTTTATATTCTCAATTACAAGAGAGCCATCTTCCAGATGGATCTCAGCTTTCAGTTTGATGCTCAGCGGAAAGCTCACCTCTTCGCCGTCTTCATTTACAAAAGACGCTTCCATTCCAAAGTACAGGAAAAGTCCTTTATCTGCTGCGAATTCTCTTTCCGGGGCGAGATTTACTGCCTCGTATATCAGGTTTTTCCTTGCTTCGTCCGGCAGTTCCTCAGGTTTTCCAAAAGTATCTTCCATTAAATACAGCTGGACAGAGCCTAAAGCCTCATCGTATTCCGCTTTTAACTGATGTATGATCTGACTCTCATAGTCGCTGACGGAGAGGACACTGGCAGACCAGTTTTCTTCCTGCAGGGATATGATCCAGAGCTCTCCCGCCTGCTGCACCGGTACTTCTTCCGGTTCTTCGGATACCTTTATGTCATTTCCGGAGACGGCCGGCTTATCATTCTCTGCAGCCGTTTTGTCGGTATTGCCTGCGGAAGCGCTTTCCTGTGCGCTGCTTCCCGCCGCTTCCTGTGCAGAAGATTTTGCTTTTTTGCCATCCGCAGGATCTGTTTCTTTCCCTGTCGCAGTATTTTCCGACGATCCCACTGTTTTATTCGTCGATGCATTTTCCGGCGTTTCTGCCACTTTACTTGTCGTTGTATTTTCCATGCTTTCCGACGTTTTATTTGTTGATGTATTTTCTGCCCCGGTTTCCGCAGCCTTTTTCTCCAGTGTATCGCCTGCCGCAGTCTTATCTTGACCGGATGCTGTCTCTTCCGCCGCCTCTTTATTTTTATTGCTGTCCGTGTTTTCTGAAGATTCTCCGTTTTCTCCCGCTGTTTTATCCAACCCCTCTATATCTTCCTTTGATATCATTTCCATCTGCGGTTCGCCATTGTACAGCAGGATGACCAGTTCTTCCTCCCCGTCGCCGTCCGCATCCGCAAAAGATAGCTCCGGCAGCTTTTTCGTGCTGTTCATATAATTCCAGTCATAATACTGACAGGTATCTTTCACCCGGAGGGCAGTCCCCATTACCCTGCCATTTTCGTGATATCCGTAGAGGGAGACATCTTTTTCCGGCAGCTCCGCCAGCAGGATCGTCCGAAGCTTTTCCGGTGTATCCGCATAGCGTTCTTCCATATCGGGTGTATAAACTTCCGTTACCTCTTTCAATTTCTCCGGCGTCATTTCCGCTTTCCAGGCATCAATTCCCTCAAGAACCTCTTCCGGTTCCTGCTCCGCCGGCTGCTCCGATGCCTCATTCTCCGAGACGGTGTCATTATCGCTCACAGAAGGCAACGCCTCCTCCGGCGCCTGTTCCGTGACCTGCTTCTCTTCTTTTGCCTTGCTGTTTTCCTCATCCAGCGCAATGATATCCGCTTTATAGCTTCTGACGATCACTGCTTTCGCCACGCTTTTTACCACAGGTATCTTTATCGCTGTCTCCGCGAATGCATAGGAACTGTTCACCCCTATCGTCAGGCACAAAAACAGAATAGCCGCAACAGAACCCGCCATCCTGATGACACGGTTACGCCAGGCAGCCGCTTTTTTACGCCTGTCCGCAGCGACCGTCTGTCTTACCATCAGCAAAAGCTCATCCGGTATCTCTATATCTTCATATTTCAGTTTTTCTTCCTGAAAATAGTTATGCTTCATTCCGGCTTTCCCTCTCCGCCTTTTTTAATGATTTTCCATATCTCGTTAAAAGTTCTTCATCTTCTTTTTCCAGTTCTTTCCCCAGCTTCTTACAGGCCGCGTACAATCTGGATTTTACCGTATTCAGGTTGGTATCCGTAATCTCCGCAATCTCTTTCAATGTTTTTTCTTCAAAGAAATGCAGTTGGATCACGATCTGCATATCTGTCGGCAATTCGGAAATTTTAGAGACAATCTCTATCTTAGGTTCATAGGCCGGCTCTTCATAGCTTCCTTCCAAAAGATCATTATCCGACTCATCCCATGCTATGTATTTTTTTTCTTTCCGCAGATACATCAGGCTTTCATTGATCACAATACGGTAAAACCAGCTCGCCATCGCCTCTTCGCTCTGCAGTTTTTCATAATTTTCCAACGCTTTACATATGGCATTCTGCACCACATCCAACGCCGCCTCCCTGTTTTTCACATAATAAAAAGCGGCACGGTAAAACTGGTTCTGATTTTCCACAATGTGTTTCACCAGAGAGTCATACAGTGCTTTCTTAGACATATCTGTATTCCTTCCTACTTTCAAGATGCTCTTCTCTTAAGTTTTGTTTAAATTATTTTCAACTTTTTAACGATTTTGTATCATAGTTGTATCATAATTTCCTGAAATGGTATGATCTTCCAAAAAATTCATCCAATCTCTCTCGGAACCATAAAAGACATTGAGATCGATATGCTCCTCTTCCCCGCTGTAGCCCTGCAGCTTCGCCTCACTGTCATACTGCCAGAAAGTCCACTTTCCGGGCATGCCCATGTTCGGGGAAAAATATACATTCCTTATCCAGAGCGGATATTCGTCAAAAGCTCCTCTGATATAAGTGCTGTAGGAGCTTTCCGTCGCATAGATCAGCGGTTTTACGCCATAATGTTCCTCCAGTCTGTCCAAAAGGCTCTGCAGCTGCTTCCTCGTCTCTTCCACATCGGGCCTGTTATAGAAACGGTCCCCGTAAAATTCAATATCGATCACCGGCGAGAGCATTCCCTCTTCTTTGGGCACCACGGAAATAAAGTGTTCTGCCTGCGCCGCACCTTCGCTCTCAAAACTGAAAAAATGATATGCGCCCCTCTTCAGTCCCGTCTTTCCCGACCGTTCCCAGTTTTCCTCAAATCTTACATCAATATGGCTGCTGCCTTCCGTCGCCTTGATAAACGCAAAATCTATATCTTCCTCAGCCAGAACTTCCCAGTCGATCTCCCCCTGATAATAGGATACATCCACACCCCGGATCGGATAATCCGCTTCCGAAGGATGGTTTATCGTTATTTTTCCCTGATAGATCAGTAAACCAAACAATATGGCATCAAACAACAGCAGAACAGCCGCCCCTATCCACAGCTTTTTCTTCATAATCCCTCACATTCCACTGCACAGGAGATACACTTGACCGGTCGGCGGACGCATACATCGCCTTACGCCAACCGGATAAATCCCTGTACATCCTCTATCATAGTATATGATATTTATGAGAAACTCAATCCTTCGATACAAAAGATAATGTAATTTTAAGAAATATAAGAGCATATACCCTGTGGAAGTCACAGAATATATGCTCCTTCTAACGCATTTAACCGATATTAGCATCATTAAGTTAATTCTTCAGTCAGCGGGTAAGAACATAAAATACTTAAGGAGCCCTTTGAAAAACGCCGGCACTTAGGCAAATATGAAAATTTCACATGTATTTTAGCGCCTTATGTGTCCGCTGTGTTCTTTCATAGGCTCCTAAAGAACAGAGCCGGTGAGAGCGTGGCGACGTAGTATTTTATGTTCTTACCCGCGTCCGCCGTCAGTAACTAACTTCACTCCGCCGGCGCAAACCTCGACCTGTCCTGTCCCTCCGGTCTCGGTGTGATCTCTCCCGCCTTTGTCAGGGCGATCTTTGTCAGCATCGGTCCGAAAAGTTCATAGATCAGTACCGCGAAAAGCACGATATTTCTGATGATCGCGCCCTCCTCGCCCAGTTCCTGGGCAACCGTCACGGACATGCCGAGCGCCACGCCCGCCTGGGGCAGGAGCGTGATGCCAAGATATTTACAAACCTGAGGCTCGCATTTCATTGCTCTTGCACTGAGCGAAGCCCCGATATATTTCCCGCCGGAACGGGCAATGATATAGATCACACCTATCGCTATCACCGTCACGTTGGAAAATACGCTGAGATCCAGCTCCGCACCGCTGAGCACAAAGAATACCACAAAGAGCGGCGCCGTCCATTTATCCACACGGTCCATGATATCCGCCGAAAAATCACAGATATTGCAGAATACCGTTCCCAGCATCATACATACCAGCAGGCTCGAAAACCCAAGCTCGATCTCCGTTCCCGGAATTTCCATCCTTACCATGGAAAGCGCTACCGTCAGCACCACAAAAGTGATGGAAATGCCCATTCGCCTTGTATTGGAATGGAACCATTTCTCCAGCATTGTGAAGATCACTCCCATGATAAATCCCAAAAGAAGCGATCCGACCACTTCCAGCATCGGGTTCACCAGCACCGTGATCACACTGATCGCAACCCCGGAATAAAGCGCTTTCGCCACCCCGAAGGATATCGCAAATACGATCAATCCGACCGCATCGTCAAGCGCTACAATCGGAAGCAGTATGCTGGTAAGAGGTCCTTTCGCCTTATACTGGTTTACTACCATCAATGTAGCCGCCGGAGCCGTTGCCGTCGCGATCGCTCCCAGACAGACACAGGTAGGAATCCCGATACTGCTGCCAAGATCAAATATGTAATAGATCGCTATAAGGCTTACATCCACCAGTACAGTGGCCGCAAGCGCCTGTACGACAGCCACCACCGTGGCCTGTTTCCCGGTCTTTTTCAACTCTTTCAACCGGAATTCATTTCCTATGGAAAAGGCAATAAATCCGAGCGCCACATCCGAAAGGATTCCAAAGCTTTCCACATCCTCAAAAGTACGGAATCCTATTCCCAGCCTCCCGATCAGGCTCGGCCCTATCAAAAGTCCCGCTACCAGATAAGCTGTCACCGCGGGAATTCCGAAATTTCTCACCGCACGGGTCAGTATGAGCCCGAGAAACATTGCAAAGCCCAACATGAGCAACGTAGTTGCCGTTTCCGATATCTGTATCATTTTCTGCCTCCGTAAGTCATTTATGCTGTATTTTTTTGACCTCTACCATTTTACCACTTCTTTTTTGCCTGTCAATATTTTTATTGCCTGTCTGGTACTCATAGCCCGCGGGAGTCAATAACCCCGCCGCAAGCAGCGGGGCATGGAATTTAATACGCCCCAAAGGGCGGGGTATTGACCCTCGCGGCAGTCGCCAAATGCCTGCAAGCAGTCACTTGGCTCGTTGCCCGCGAGAATAAATCTGCCGGCTCATGACATGCTGACAGCGGTCATGGCCGGCTCAATAAATCTTATTCACTTATCAGAATGTATCTTCCCAGAGCACCGTTTTCCCCGTCCGTAAAGATTCCGGCAGATCGATGATCCTCTGGTTGCTGGAACCCCGGAAGCGGAGCCCCAGATCTTTTAATGCCTGTACGAACTCACCGTCCACCAGGACATCGAAATAAGAAAGCAGTTCCCTCGTCTCTTCCCACTCCGCGCACATTCTTTCCAGTACGTCTCTCTCAAAGGTATAGCCTGTATAACACCAGATATCCTTTCCCGGCAGCTCCTTTTTCACCCGGCGGATAAAGGGCAGAAGCCCCTGCTGGTTGCTGTGCTCTAAAGGTTCTCCTCCCAGTAAAGTCAGTCCTTTTACATAGCCGGGGCGCAAAGTGTTTATTAGTTCATTTTCTGTATCTGCGGTAAACGGGCTGCCGTATTTGAAGTCCCATGTCTCTTCATTAAAGCAATTCTGGCATCTGTGGGTACAGCCGCTGACAAAAAGCGTCACCCGTATACCGGGACCGTTCGCAATATCACATTTTTTGATCTCAGCATAATGCATAATTGTCTCCCATCTTCTTAAGATATACTATATATTGTAGCATTGTTTTTCTTATTGTCAAGATTTTGTGGAGTAAACAACACATCCCCTTTTTTACAGTAACGGCATCCAACATTTCCGGGAGCGTGTCTTCTCTTATCCGGCTGGCAAATTCCTCCTGTTATACCGGATCCATCCCATACAGCCGCTTTAAATCCTCCAGATTGCAGAGCAGCGCGCCGAAGTATGTCACCGTATTCGGCCCATTATTGTATTTGACCTGCGCCGACATTGCCAGCTCGTTCACAAAAATCCCATTGGCCTCCAGATCATACTTTCCGGTGAGCACCAGCATTTTCTCATAGGCACGGATCCTCTCCGCGCATTCATCTACCGTTCCCACCGCCGGAGGGCAGGCCCATGTCTTCCCGTACTTCTGACAGGTGTTCGCCTCACACATTTTCCGCACTTCCTGTGAAAAACGGATATCCCCAATATCTACAAGACCGTATTCATAAAATCCGGCCGCCTTTAACTGCTGTTCTAAAAAATTCATTTATACTCCTTTCCCACAGTAAAAAACAACGGGGCAACGGCCCACCTGCTGTCACCCCGCTTGCTGTTTACTTTTTGCAAACCCGCTTTATATCGAGGGTCCCTTTTAAAGATGCAGCACCCTCTCCTTAATCTCCTGCGTCCTTCCCTGATTCCAGAACTGGGTTCCGATATAACCGCAGGTTCTTCTCGCCACGTTCATCTTATCCTGGTCGCGGTTTCCGCAGTTCGGGCATTCCCACACCAGCTTGCCATGCTTATCCGTAATGATCTGGATTTCCCCGGTATAGCCGCATTTCTGGCAGTAATCGCATTTTGTGTTCAGTTCCGCATACATGATATTCTCGTAGATGTACTGCATCACAGTCAACACCGCTTCCAGATTATCCTGCATATTGGGCACTTCCACATAGCTGATAGCGCCGCCCGGTGAAAGAGCCTGGAACTGCGCCTCAAATTTCAGTTTATCGAAGGCGTTGATCTCTTCCGTCACATGTACATGGTAGCTGTTTGTGATATAGTTTTTATCTGTCACACCGCTGATGATACCGAAACGCTTCTGCAGCGCTTTCGCAAATTTATAGGTTGTGGACTCGAGCGGTGTCCCATACAGGCTGAAATCAATGTTGGATTCCTCTTTCCATTTTTTACACGCCGCATTCAGGTGCTCCATCACTTCCAATGCAAAAGGCGTCGCTGTCGGATCCGTATGGGAGCGTCCCGTCATATATCTGGTACATTCGCATAGTCCCGCATAGCCCAGAGAGATCGTGGAATAGCCATCATATAACAACTTATCTATCGTCTCTCCCTTTTTCAGCCGTGCCAGCGCCCCGTTCTGCCAGAGGATGGGCGCTACGTCCGAGGGCGTTCCCTTTAACCTCTCATGCCTGCACATCAGCGCCTTATGGCAGAGCGCAAGCCTCTCGTCCATGATATTCCAGAATTTTTCCTTGTCGCCGCCCGAAGTACAGGCAACATCCACCAGATTCAACGTCACAACACCCTGGTTGAATCTTCCGTAATATTTATGTTTTTTCGGGTCATAATTTCCGGCATTTGCCAGATTTCCGATATTTTTATCCGTAAATCTGTCTGGAGTGAGGAAACTCCTGCAGCCCATGCAGACATACACATCGCCCTTTAACTCTAACATCACCTTCTCGGAGATGTAATCCGGCACCATCCTCTTCGCTGTACATTTTGCGGCTAGCTTTGTCAGATACCAGTATTTGCTGTCCTCGTGAATATTATCCTCCTCCAGCACATAGATCAGTTTCGGGAATGCCGGTGTGATAAACACGCCCTTCTCATTTTTCACTCCCTTGATCCGCTGGTTCAGCATTTCCTCGATGATCGAGGCAAGGTCATCCCTTGTCTGCCCTTCGGGCACTTCATCGAGATACATGAATACCGTGATAAACGGCGCCTGTCCGTTGGTGGTCATCAGTGTGATCACTTGATACTGGATCATCTGTACACCGCGGTTGATCTCTTCTTTCACACGCATCTCGGCGATCTGGTTGATCTTCTCTTCGTCCATCGGGAGATCCGCGCGGTCAAACTCCAGCCTTACCTGCTTGCGGAGTTTCTCACGGCTCACCTGCACAAACGGCGCCAGATGGGATAAGGAGATACTCTGTCCGCCGTACTGGGAACTCGCGATCTGAGCGATCGCCTGTGTCGCGATATTGCAAGCAGTGGAAAAGCTCTTCGGTTTATCGATCATCGTCTCGCTGATGACTGTGCTGTTCTGCAGCATGTCCTCTAAATTGACAAGACAACAGTTGTGCATATGCTGCGCAAAATAATCCGCGTCATGGAAATGGATGATCCCTTTCTCATGGGCTTCCACGATATCGTTCGGCAGCAGGAAACGCTTTGTGATGTCCTTGCTGACCTCCCCCGCCATATAGTCGCGCTGCACGCTGTTTACAGTCGGGTTCTTGTTGGAATTTTCCTGCTTTACTTCCTCATTGCTGCACTCAAGCAGGCTTAAGATCTGTTCGTCGGTGGAGTTTGCCTTCCTGACAAGCGCTCTTCTGTAACGATAGGTGATATAACTTCTCGCCACCGTGAAAGCACGCTGGTTCATGATCTCGTTTTCCACCATATCCTGAATCTCTTCTACGGAAAGAGAACGATTCATTTTTTCACACTGACGGATCATATTGTCAGCGATCACGTCGATCTGACGGTCTGTCATTTTTTCGGCATCCACAACGCTGTTGTTTGCCTTTCTGACCGCCGCAATAATTTTGGAAATATCATAGGCTACTTCCTGGCCGCTTCTTTTAATAATCTTCATATTTTACTACTATCCTTTTTTTGCCCGTCTTCTCACAAAATCCTACGTTGGGCTCCCCGTATGATTCCCCCTGTGGCAGACGCCTTTCCCTTAATTTTGAGACGTCTACTATATATTGTATCACCGTTTTTTCCCTTGTCAAGATTTTGTAGCCAAGAATAACTCCTCAAAATCAGATGTAAAATTTAGGACATTTGCACAAAGGGCTGATAAAAGCAGGTATCTGTAAAGGTACAGATACCTGCTCCAAAAAATAATATGTATTCAGCTTTTCATATGATCCACTGCCGCTCTTTCGATCGCAAGCCCCGTGCTGTAGAGTTTCATAAATTTCTCAAAGCCCTCCACATCCGCCGCATCTGGCTCCATCACATAAGCTTCCGCATCTCCAAACACCTTGTTATCCAGATATGTACCGAGATCCTCCCCATCCTCTTTCTGGATCATGTATGATGCCAGCAGCGCCATGCCCCATGCGCCGCCTTCCCCTGCGGTAGCCATAACCGATACCGGCGTATTGGTCGCCGCCGCCAGATAGCTCTGCGCCACGCCTTTTGTCTTGAACAGGCCGCCGTGTCCCTGCAGCTTATCGAGGGTTACGCCCTCCTGTTTGGTAAGGATATCAAAACCGGTCTTTAACGCGCCCATTGTCGTGTAGAGGTTTGCGCGCATAAAGTTTGCCAGATTAAATTTGCTGTCGGGTCTGCGCACCAGCAGGGGCCTTCCCTCGTCAAAACCGGTGATATGTTCTCCCGAGTAATAGTTGTAAGCGAGCACATCGCCGCAGTCCTTATCTCCCTCCAGAGACTTATTGAACAGCACGCCGAACAGTTTACCCATATCCACTTCCATGCCGTAGCTCTCTGCAAACTCCTTAAAGATGCCCACCCATGCGTTCAGATCGGAAGAGCAGTTGTTGCAGTGCACCATCGCCACCGCATCGCCGCTTGGCGTTGTCACGATATCAAGCTCCTCATATGGTTTGGACAGATCGTTTTCCAGCACCGCCATACCGAAGATGGATGTCCCGGCGGACACGTTGCCGGTACGCCTTGCCACGCTGTTGGTAGCCGCCATACCCGTGCCTGCATCCCCTTCCGGGGGGCACATCGGGATACCTGCCTGCAGAGCGCCGCTCGGATCTAACAGTTTCGCGCCCTCCTCGGTCAGTGTTCCCGCATGTTCACCTGCCACCAATACTTCCGGCAGGATCTCCTCCAGTTTCCAGTCAAATTCTCTCGGCTCTATCAGAGTATCAAACCGCGCTATCATATTCTTATTAAATTTCTTTGTCGCGATATCAATAGGGAACATAC
This sequence comes from [Clostridium] symbiosum, assembly GCA_021769625.1. Classification (GTDB taxonomy): domain Bacteria; phylum Bacillota; class Clostridia; order Lachnospirales; family Lachnospiraceae; genus 1XD8-76. The sequence continues at coordinate 56,432 of JAETSN010000005.1, forward strand.
CGGAAGCCTCGCCGACGCCGAGCACTTTCTTTCCCGTCAGCTTCCAGTGGATGTAACCCGCCAGCGTGGTGAAGAAGGCCACCTCGGAAACATGTTCCTCTTCATTTAAGATCGCCTGATACAGATGAGCGATGCTCCATCTCTGCGGGATGTGAAAACCGAACAGTTCGCTCAGTTCTTCGCTCGCCTGTCCTGTGATCGTGTTTCTCCATGTCCTGAAAGGTACAAGCAGGTTATTTTCTTTATCAAACGCCATATAGCCGTGCATCATGCCGGAAAAGCCGATCGCCGCAAAGCTGCTTACCGCCACGCCGTACTGTTTCTGTACATCCTCCACAAGGCTCTTATAACAGTCCTGCACACCCGCCCAGACCGCATCCAGAGAATAGGTCCAGATGCCGTCCACAAGCTGGTTTTCCCAGTCATGGCCGCCGGATGCGATAGGCTGGTTCTTTTCATCCACCAGCACCGCTTTTATCCTCGTGGAGCCAAACTCGATACCCAGTACCGCCTTTCCGCTTTGAATCAGTTCTTTTGCATTGCCCATAATGATTACCCTCCATTTTTACTTTTCCGCAGTTTTCCCGGTATATATGGTTTAAAAATCATTTCACACAGTCCCCGGTCTTCTGCTGATTCCATTTCCCTTTCTTCTATCATAAATGCTGCCGGAAAATCTTACAAGCTGTTTTTAATGCTCATCTTTATATTGTTGTATCGAATCCCAGAGCCCGTCCAGCGCTTCGATCGTCTTACAGTACAGTTCATATTTTTTATCATAGACGGCCGCCCTCTCCATATCCGGAAGAACCGGTGCCGAGATCCGGCACATATCTTTTGCCGCGCCTGTGATATCCTCATAAGCCCCGCTGGCTGTCGCGCCGATCAGCGCGCACCCGAAGGCTCCCGTCTCGTTCACCTGCACGCTCTCCACGGGCAGCTTCATCACATCCGCAAACATCTGCGTCCACATGGGCGAGCGCGCCGCGCCGCCCGCAAGACGGATGGATCTCACCGGCTCTTTTCTGGTCTTCAGAAGCTTCTCCAAATGATACCTGTGGCAGAAAGTAACTCCTTCGTACACGCTCCGCAGCAAATGTTTTCTTGTATGGAAATTACTGATTCCCACAAAACTTCCGCTGGCGTTGGGATGCACGTTGCTCGCCATCAGAAACGGCAGATACACCGGGCAGAATTCCTCTGCCGGAATCTCCTCCACCCACGCGTTCATCTGTTCGTAAACGCTCGTCCCGTTCTTTTTGCACTCCTCACGCAGCTCCGGAAGCAGATTTTTCATAAACCACTCATTATTTCCCGCGGAAGTCGGACTGCACTCTTCCACCAGATAATACCCCGGCAGGCAGAAAAACGAATTCATCATGACACTGCCGTCCGTTACAGGTTCCCTGCCGATATACTCGTTGATGCTCCAGGTTCCCGCGATCATGCAGATATGTTCTTCATCCGTGACACCCACCGCCACCGCGCAGGCATCGATGTCAAAAGCCCCGCCTGCCACCGGCGTTCCGGCCTTCAGTCCGGTCTTTCCTGCCGCTTCTTCCGTGATATGTCCGCAGATGTCCGTGGAATACTTAAGCGGCGGCAGTTTTTCCATACACCCGGAAAGTCCGAACAGGTCAAGGAGCTCCTGATCATACCCCCCGGTGTGAAGATTGACCAGATTACATCCCGAATAATCCGTGCGCTCCGCAAAAGCTTCCCCCGTCAGACGAAATCTCACATAATCTTTGCAGGCGAAGATCCACTGTGTTTTTTCCAGCGTCTCCGGCTCATTGTCCTTTAACCACGCAAGCAAAGACACCGGCTGACTGCTCAGGATATGCTGGCAGGAACGCTCAAACACTTTCTCCTCCGTCCCATCTTCCTTCCACTGCACAGGATAACGCCACGCCCTGTTATCTGTGGAAATGATACCGTTTCTGACAGGCCTGTCATCCTTCCCCCAGAGATAAAGCCCTTTACCGTGGCCGCAGACCGCCACACAGGCGATCTCCTCACCGGAGATCCCCGCCTTTTCGATCGCTCTCCGGATCACTTCACAGTTGGCTTCCCACATCTCGTCCATGTCCCGCTCAGTAAAACCGGGCTTCGGCACGAGCATTGCCGTATCCATTCCGGCAACCGCCACCTCTTTTCCGGTTTCATCAAAAATAGCGGCCTTTGTCGCTGTCCCGCCGTTATCTAATCCAAGATAATACCTCATAATCATTCCTCATACCTTTCCGCAGGTGAAAAATCCTTTTTCACGCTCGCCTTCTTAATGTCTACTTTATCATATTCCACGCCAAAACGCATCAAAAAATATGGCGGCCACTCATGTTTTCAACTACAATATGACAAATTTTCTTCTTTCTTTTCATGGATATCTCTTGTTCCAAATAATTCTGCATGATAGAATTATGTTTACAGAATAAAACTGCAAAATGAATGATACAGTAAACGACAGTCCTGCAGATTCACTGTCCGGTTACAGACGGAACTGCTGACAGAAAAACATTTACAGAAAGAGGGATCACCATGACAAAAACAGGCATCATCGGCGCGATGGAACTGGAGGTCGCCACGCTGAAAAATTTAATGAAGATAAACACAGTCACCGAAAAAGCCGGGATGAGTTTTTATGACGGTACATTGAGCGGAAAATCCGTGGTCGTTGTGCGGTGCGGATACGGCAAGGTTAACGCCGGGATGTGTGTACAGATTCTGGCGGATCTGTTCGATGTGACCCATATCATCAACCTCGGCGTGGCCGGTTCCTTAAATCCAAAGCTGGATATCGGCGATATCCTCATCTCGGAAAAAGCCCTGCAGCATGATATGGATTCCTCCCCTTTGGGCTTTGCGCCCGGCCAGATCCCGGATATCGATGTTCTCGCTTTTCCCGCGGACCGGAAAATGATCGATACGGCGGTTTTGGCCTGCAGGCGGGTAAACCCTGACATCAATGTCCTCACAGGGCTTGTCGTGACAGGCGACCAGTTTATCTCCAGCAGAGAAGCAAAGGACAGGCTTGTCACCGTTTTCCACGGGGACTGCGCCGAGATGGAGGGCGCCGCCGTTGCGCAGGTTTCCTATTTAAACAAACTGCCCTTTATCATCATCCGCGCCATCTCCGATAAAGCGGATGATTCCGCAGGCGAGATCGATTTTCCGACCTTTGAAAAGCAGGCGGCGGAACACTGCGCAAAACTGACTGTAGAATTTATCAGAAGTTTTGCATAAAATTGATCAGAGTGCGGACAGCTTATGCTTCATCTTTTTTTCCGCACCCGTGCGCATATAAAACCGCCGGAGCAGTCTTTTATGTTTGCTGCTCCGGCGGTTTTCTGTATTGCGCATTTTTCATTTCCGCGGACAACGAGCCAAATAGATGTGTCCGCACGTATATTTGGCGACTGCCGCGGGATTATTGACTTATGCCAGCGTATAACTGTTCAGATATTTCTCCTGCTCCTCGGTCAGCACATCGATCTCTTTTCCGAGAAATGCCAGTTTTCTCTTTGCCACATCGATATCCACTTCCCTGGGTACATCGATCAGTTTTTCCGTAAGCTCGCTGCCGTGCTCCACCAGATATTTCGCGGACAGCGCCTGGATCGCAAAGCTCATATCCATGATCTCCGCCGGATGCCCGTCCCCTGCTGCCAGATTCACGAGACGTCCCTCCGCCAACACAAAGATCCACTGCCCCGTGGGAAGCTTATAGCCCATGATGTTCTTTCTCTGTTCCCTTGTTTCCAGAGCGATCTCACGAAGGCGCGCCATGTCGATCTCACAGTCAAAATGTCCCGCGTTGCACAGGATCGCGCCGTCTTTCATCACCGCGAAATCTTCCTCATCGATCACCTTGTCACAGCCGGTGACAGTCACAAAGAAGTCACCGATCTTAGCGGCTTCGTTCATAGGCATCACATCAAAGCCGTCCATCACCGCTTCGATCGCCTTAATCGGATCGATCTCCGTGACGATGACCCGCGCGCCGAGCCCTTTCGCCCTCATGGCAGTTCCTTTGCCGCACCAGCCGTAGCCGGCAACCACCACGATCTTTCCTGCAACGATCAGATTTGTGGTACGGTTGATGCCGTCCCATACGGACTGTCCCGTCCCGTAGCGGTTATCAAAGAAATGCTTGCAGTCCGCATTGTTTACGCGCACCATCGGGAACTTTAATTCCCCTGCATGGTTCATCGCTTCCAGACGGATGATACCGGTGGTTGTCTCTTCACAGCCGCCGATGATCGCCGGGATCAGTTCCGGCATCTTTGTGTGAACCATATTGACAAGATCTCCGCCGTCGTCAATGATGATATTGGGGCCCGCCTCCAGTACATGCTGAATATGGGAATCGTATTCCTCCGGCGTGCTGTTGTACCAGGCATGGACTTCCAGCCCGTCCTTCACCAGCGCAGCCGCCACGTCATCCTGTGTGGAGAGGGGATTGGACCCTGTCACATACATATCAGCCCCGCCCGCTTTCAACACCTTGCACAGATAAGCGGTCTTTGCTTCCAGATGCACCGAGAGGGCAATCTTCTTCCCTGCAAAGGGCTTCGTTTCCGAAAACTCTTTTTCCAGAGTACGCAGCAGGTCGCAGTTCCGCTTTACCCACTCGATCTTTCTTTCGCCGGATTCGGCTAAACTCAAGTCTCTGATTTCACTGTTCATTTTTTTTCCTCCAGTCTGATACCCCGCGAAAAGCTGCGAGGTATCAGACCCTCGCGTCATTCGCCAGATTCTCATGCCAGCATGCCATCCGGCTCATTGCTCGCGGGAATAAAATGTTGAGATATTCAGCCGAATTTTTATTATAGTGATGGTCGTCTGTCCTATCATCACTGGGACACAGCGATATTGCTCTTACAATATCTCCGCATATAAATTGATCGCATCGGCACAGATCCCCGGATATATCAGTCTCTCAATACTGCTTTTTATCCAGTCCCATCCGAACGATAATCTCGTTAATCTTTTTATACACCAGTTCCTCATCCATCGTCAATATCTTTCGGTCCTCCATCGTGATTTTTCCGTCGATGATCACGGTCTCCACCTCGGAACCGTTTGCGGAATAGGAAAGCCCCGCGATCAGGTTATTCCGCGGTGTCAGAGACGGTGTATTTAAATTGAGAATGGCGATATCCGCCTTCTTCCCTTCCTCCAGAGAGCCGATCTCCTTCTCCAGGCCGAGCGCCTTCGCACCGTTTATCGTGGCGATGCGGATCGTCTCCCCGGCGCTGACGCACTGCGGCGTTCTCGCAACGCCCTTGTGGATCAGGGCGAGCAGGCTCATCTCATGGAACAGGTTCAGGCTGTTGTTGGAAGCCGCCCCGTCCGTACCGATACAAACATTGATCCCCTTTTCCAGCATCTTCGGAACAGGCGCAAAACCGTTCCCCAGCTTCATATTGCTGGCAGGGTTTGTGACCACGCTGACATTCTTTTCTTTCAGGATATCCATATCGCTCTCTGTGATCTGCACACAGTGCGCAGCCACGGCGGGCACATCGAACAGTCCGTTTTTCTCCGCCATCTCGATCGGCGTGCAGTGATATTTTTCCCTGATCTGCTCTATCTCACTCTCGCTCTCGGAAAGATGTACATGGATCCGCATATTGTTTTTCTTTGCTTCCTCCGATACAATGCGCATAAATCCATCGTCACAGGTATAAGGCGCATGGGGTCCCAGCATAAAAGCCAGCCTGTCGCAGTCCGCCGCCGCATCCCTCTCCTCATATGCCTGTCTAAGGCGCATCTGCCCCGCCTCGTCATTGCCGCTTCCCACTAATCCGCGGCTGATCACGGCGCGCATGCCGGATTCCTTCACCGCCCTGGTGGTCTGATGAATGTTCATCTGCATATCATTAAAACAGGTCGTCCCGCTCTTCATCATCTCTATAATGGCAAGACAGGCGCCCCAGTAGGTATCTTCATCCGTCATCTGCTGCTCGATGGGATCGATCGTCCCGAACAGCCAATCCATAAAGCTCAGATCATCCGCCACATTCCTCATAAAAGACATATAGGAATGGGTGTGGCAGTTCACAAGCCCCGGTATGGCAAGCCTGTCCTTCCCGTCGATCACCTTATCCTCCGAAAATCCCTCCGGCCTTTTGCCGATGGAAGCGATCCTGCTCCCCTCAATATAAATATCCGTCTCACGAATGACATCCCTGTCACCTTCCGGCAAAAGTGCCAGAATATTTTTTAATACGATTCCCATGGTCTTTCCTGCCTCCTGTAAAATTATGCATTTCGTTTATCCTGTAAAATCTGCTTCCTAAACTGAACGTACGAAACAGTTTCCTTCATAACGGATATAAACCATCTGCTATCCGTTCACCACATTGATCGGCGTTCCCGCCAGAAAGTTTTTGATATTCTGATATACGCCGTCCACGCAGCGCTCCCTCGCCTCAAGGCTCGCCCACGCCATATGGGGCGTAATGATCAGGCGGCGGCTGTCCGTAAACCTGCTCAGAGGATTCTCGTCCGTGATAGGCTCCTTCTCCAGCACATCCAGCCCTGCCGCCGCGATCTCCCCGTCTGTCAGGGCGGTGTACAGATCGGTGCTGTTCACCACAGGCCCCCTCGCCACATTGATCAGGACTGCCGATCTTTTCATTTTTTTCATCGCCGCCAGATCGATCAGGTTTCTCGTCCGGTCGCTCAAAGGACAGTGCAGGGAAAGCACATCCGACTGCTCCAGCAAAGTGTCCAGATCCACCTTTTCATAATCCGTACAGGTGCTGTTTCCCGAAGCGGAATAAAAAATCACCCTGCACCCGAAGCTTTCCGCGATCTTCGCAACCTTCCTGCCGATATTTCCCATGCCGACAATGCCCCAGACCTTTCCCTCCAATTCCCAGAACGGCTCGTCAAAATGGGAAAAACGGCTCTGCGCCGCATAGGCGCCGGATTTCACATATTCATCATAATAGCGCAGCTTTTCTATCAAAAACAGCGCCATAGCCACGCTGTGCTGCGCCACCATCGCCGTGGAGTAATTCCTGACATTGCAGACTAAAATGCCCCTGCTTTTACAATACTCCACATCCACATTATCATATCCTGTCGCAAACTCACAGACCAGCTTTACATTTTCTGCGTCCTTTAAAGTTTCCTCTCTGATGGGCGCCTTATTGGATACCACGATATCCGCGTCTTTCACTCGCTCTGCCACCTCTTCTATCGTTACGGTATTCGGATAGATATTTAATTCCCCGAATTCCTTAAGGCGCTCCACATCGATATCGAGCCCCACGCTGTTTCTCTCTAAAATGACGATCTTCAAATTTCTCCTCCGTTCCGCTGCCTGACAGCTTTAATGATGATTATAGATAATCTTGTATTTCCGCCTCACTTATCCGATACTGGTCACAAATTTTCTGTATCATATCCTGTTCTGGCATATTCAAACTGCGTAAAGTCTCTATTGAACCTTTAACTGCTGCTTTTTCCTGATCTTTCTGCATCTTATCGATGGCTTTAAGCTGAATCGCTATAGTTTCTTTTTGGATATCAAGTTCTTCCTTCTGCGCATCTATCGTTTCCTGCATCTCATCAATCATATACTGCACTGTATTTTTATCAAGTTCATACAATTCCTTCGAGAACATCTCCATCACCCTTTCTGTATTCAGGTAAATTTCATAACCCGCTTCATATATCTTACGAAATTCAGGATATTTTCTGATCAGTTCAATGATTGTTTCCGGCTCATCACATGAAAACAGTGTCAGCCACGCATCTCTCTTATTGCTTATGCCTTTATTCTGCTGTTTTTTCTTAAAGATGTCAAGGGGAATGAGCAAGTATTTCTGCAAGAATTCTATATGCAATCCTGTATCTGATTTCTGTTCAAAAAAATGATAACTATTCTCTGGATAATCATGAAATTCTTTGGAACTTTTTTCAAACAATACTATCGTATATACGTCTTTGATATCCCGGTAACTGAATTTCTTTTTCTTTTCATTTCTCACCGTTTTATACTGCCGCAGCAACAGGCCGCTGAATAACAGGCGCATCTTTGTCCCGGAAACAGATAACCGATTTTTTGCATTTCTACGTTAGCAATACTTCCATCTTCCAGCTCTATCACAATATCCATGATCACCAAAGAACTTTCATCCGCAATCCTGGAAGAATCATTCGGTAAAACATGAAGTACCTTCACTTTCTTCTCCAACATATGAGAAAGAAAATCATTTAATCTTTCTGGCACGATCTCCGGATTCATTATTTCCTTAAAGAAACCATCGTACAGAAATCTTAATCCCTTTACCCCTGTACAGATATTTAAAAAATCTTCCTGCTGCTCTTTTTCCCAACCATCAAACTTTTTACTTAGAATCTCATTTTCTGCAATCTCTTCCAATACCTCCTTCCGCTCCCTGATCGCAGGAAAATACTTTTTTAACTCTGCTGCCATAAACAATCCTCCTTCTGATAAAATAATAATTTTAAATAAATGGTAACTTCTGGCAGAAATTGCCGACTGTGAGAAACACACAAATGAAAAAAGATAAGAATATATCTGATAGAATATAAAATATCGCTTTTAAAACATTATGTCAAGCTTTTTTAATTTATAGACAAGTTTTTCTTTCCACTCCCCTTTTCCCATGCTATGACATTCCTTCCAAACTGGAAGCGATAAAGGAAGAAGACCTGCTGTTCCTTGCAGAATCCGCATACGCAGATGCCGGGATATCTTTAACCCCGGCATCCTGTTATTATACCGTTTATCCTACATTCCGTCCTGTTCCGATATCATTCGGCAGACAATAATGTCCTACCGGCAATACGATCTGCCTTATTCCTCAAAAGGATACACGATCCCCCACTCTCTTCTCCGCTCGTCCATAAATTCCATCACACGGATCGTCTCCGCATGGGGCATCTCCGGGCACTCCAGAGCGCCTTCCCGCAGCGCTTTTATACAGGCTTCCACCTCGTACTCATAGCCCGTGATCTGCTCCGGCGCCTCTTTATAGAGGATCTTATTGCGCTCCCTGTCATACACGGTAAAACTTTCATAATTATTGATATTCTCAATGACCATAAAGCCTTCCGTCCCCTGAATGATGCCTTTTCTGTCGCCGATACAGCAATGGGAAGCCGTCAGGGACGCCACCCTGCCGTCCTTATACTGGATCGTGATCGTCTCCTGCTTATCCACGCCTGTCTCCGCATAGGTACAGAAGGAAGACACCTTTTCGATATCCGTCCCGAAAAAGATCGACGCAAAATTGATCGGATAAACGCCCAGGTCCAGCAGGCTTCCGCCCGCCAGCGCAGGGTCATACAGCCTCTGCACATGTTCCAGGGAATAGCTCAGATTTGCGGAGAGCATCCTGGGCTTTCCGATCAGCCCCTGCCCCAGCGCCTCTTTTATCATGCCGACCATCGGCATATACCTCGTCCAGATGGCTTCCGTGACAAAGACCTTTTCCCTCTCGGCATACTCCAGCACTTCTCTCGCCTGTTTTGCATTCACGGTAAACGCTTTCTCGCATAACACCGGCTTTTTATGCCTGATACATTGCATGGCGTTATCATAATGCTCGGAATGGGGCGTGGCGATATAGACCAGATCCACATTTTCATCCTGCAGCATCGCCTCATAAGAACCGTACGCCTTTTCCACACCATACTCTTTTGCAAAAGCCTTCGCTTTCTCCTCCGTTCTGGATGCGATCGCATAAAGAGATACATCTCCCATCCCGTTCACTGTCTTCGCCATCATACCGGCGATCTTTCCGGCTCCCATCAAGCCGATCCGCAATTTGTCCATTCTGTCATCTCCCTGTGTATTTTGATTGTTCTGACCAAGATCCGCAACCTCAGATTCTGATCTGATCCTTCTCCAAGGCTTTATCTGTGACCAACCTGCTCTCCGTCACCCTATCTTGCCGTTCCCTGCCCAAAAATCTGGCTGTCCGCCGCTTCAATGTCCGAGAATATAGCCGCATATCACTTCCGCAACTATCGCTTCTTCCCCATCCTTCAGGTTATAGGCATTGATAAACACCACATTTTTTTCCATATGAAATTCCGGCGGATAAACGCCGACATCCACCGCCGGGGTCAGGCTTCTTGTATACTCATTGCAGTCCTTCGCCGTCATATTTTCCGGCAGATACAGATGCAGGAGCGGTTGATATGTACCGAGCCTTCCCTGACGCAGCATTTCGGTACGGATTCCCGTCCTCTCCCTCACAGCCTCCGCGATTTTCAGCAGTTTTTCTTCCTGTTTTTTAAACCGTTTTTCCTCATCCTCCGCCACAAACAGCTCCAACGCCGTAATGAAGCCGACAAGCTCTTCCTTTCCGGTCTTAAATGCCCGCCCCAGCCTCGGGTTGGGACTCGCAAGCATCTTACAAAGGCGGATCAGTTCTTTATCCCCCACGACCAGTCCCGTGCTCTGTGGTCCCTTGATATGTTTTCCGCCGCTGAAGATTGTCAAGTCTGCCCCCAGCTCCTTTGTATAATACCACAGATTGGACGCGGGTGGAAGCTGTGCGGCGGCGTCCACGATAATTTTTACCCCTGTTTCCCTCAATACGGGAATGATCTCTTCACAGGTTGGAATTCCTTTCTCATAAAAAGATGCGGGAAACAGCACACAGGCTGCCGTTCTCTCACCGACCGCTCTCCTGACGGATTCCGCATCCGGTCTCACCTTCACGATCTTTGCCCCCGTCAGTCCGGTCAGTTTCCAGTATGGGATGATATTCAGCACATCCCCATCCAGAACAATGATCTCATTTCTGGAAAAAGACGAGGTATCCGGCAGCATATCCATCTTCTCCTCCTGCCCCAGACACATACAGGCACCGGCAGAAAGCTCCAGCCCGGAGGAAGCCCCGGTTGTCACAAAAGCCGCCTCGTTTTTTGTAAGCTGCGCCGCCCTTTCACATACCGCATCCCGCAGCGCTTCATAATCGATGCAGCATTCCGCCGCCTGCGCCATCGCCTCCACCGTCTCTTTTTCCATCAATGAACCGCCCAGATTCGTATAAGGTTCACTGGCATTTATGATTCTTTTTATATGTAATGTCTCATAACAGCTCATATTCTCAAACCTGTCCTCTTTTTACACATTCTCCGCTTAAAATTCCCGTCATCTCGCCGTTTTCCAGCACAGGAAGACCATTCACCAGCACAGTCTCTATCCCCTTTGCCCTTTGCCTCGGATTCTCAAAATCCGCCTGATCTTTTACATTTTCATAATCCATGATACAGATATCTGCATAATTTCCTTCTCTTAGCAAGCCGCGATCTTTGATATGGTATATTTCCGCAGGAAGGGCCGACAGCTTCCGGATAATATATTCCGCAGGCACTCCCCTCTCCCGCATCACACGAATTGTCCTCGAAAAGGCTCCGAAAGTCCTCGGATGGCATAAAACGCCCTCCGGGATCGTATCGCTCCCCACGGTATAGCGGTTGTCCGTAAACAGGCGGTACTGGTCATCATACAGCTTTTCCTTCAATTCCTCCGTCTGATTTTCCACACCCACAAAACCCACTTCCAACTCGTTCTCCAACAGCAGCCGAATCACGGTCTCCTGAAAGGTCTCCTGATGTTCCTCCGAAATCTCCCGCAGCGTCTTCCCGATCGAATCCGCATATTTGTCTTTTGTCAGGGCAACTCTGGCGGTCTGTCCCTCCGCAAAGAAATACCGGTGTCTCTCCCGCATATCCGCAAGCAGTTTATCCCGAAGCGATGCAGACGACAGCCTCTCCATGATCTCTTCATAACCGCCCTCCTGCGCCCATCCGGGCAATAATGCCAGAAGAAGCCCTGCTCCCACCAGATACGGATAAAATTCGTAATGTATTTCCGCACCCTGTTTTTCCAGTTCGGCAAAGGGTTCAAACACACTGCGATGATCCTCTAAGCCGCCGGTCCTGTAGTGCAGCATATTCAGCCGCACCCCGGTCTCCTCCACCACCTTTACAACCTCTTCCAGAGAAGTCCGCGGTATCTGTCCGTCATTTAAACGCTGATGGACACAGAAGATTCCGTCATATTTCTTTACGACCTTACAGAGCTCTATGATCTCCTCCGTATCCGAAAAGCCTCCCGGATAATAGGAAAGCCCGACAGAAAGCCCCACAGCGCCGCTCAGCATCGCCTTTTCCAGCTCTTCTTTTGCCATCTCCAGACGATCCCCCGTCAGTTTCTGATCCACAAAACCACAGGCGTATTCCCGGATGGCATTGTGGGATACATTGGACGCCACATTCACCGCGGCGCCGCCAAGAAGCTCCAGATACTCCGCAAAACTGCTCCATGCCGGAAGATATTTCCCCTGATCTGCAAAAATACCCCCATTCATACGGAGGGAACGCTTCAACCCCTCCGGTGTGGTCGGCGCAAACCCCAGACCGCACTGCCCGGTCACGATCGTTGTAATCCCCTGATATACCGCATGGGGCTGCTGCCTGTTGTACATCACATTCAGTTCCGAGTGCGTATGCCCATCGATCAACCCCGGCGTAACCGTCTTCCCCCTCGCATCAATAACTCTTTTCGCCGATCCACCAATCTCTCTGGCAACTTTCACGATCCTATTTTTTACAACACCAATATCACCAATAAAAGGAACCTCCCCACTTCCATCAACAATCCTCCCCCCTTTTATTACAATATCATACATAAAAATACCTCCATATTGATTTGGACACAACCGACTGATGCTTAAACCACAACCAGCCGGAAAGAACATAAAATACTGAAGGAGTCCTTTGAAAAACGCCGGCACTTAGGCGCTGTATTTTAGCGCCTTATGTGTCCGCTGCGTTCTTTCACAGGCTCTTGAAAAACAGAGCCAGCGCGAGCGTGGCGACGAAGTATTTTATGTTCTTTCCGGCGTCCGCTTAACCTCAAAACCCTACGGCCTAACCGCCGTCCCATCCTCTATCCTGCTATAAAGCCAACTAAAATCCATCGTATCGACAGCCGGATACTTCTTCGCTTTCTCTTCATCAAAATCAACGCCGATACCCGGTTTTTCATTCAGATAAGCATAACCGTTCCTGACCTCAGGGCATCCCGGGAATACTTCTTCCTCCGCTTCATTAAAGCCGGCAAATTCCTGTATGCCGAAATTGGGGGAGGACAGATCCAGATGCATCTGCGCCGTCATACCGATAGGCGAGAGATCATTCGGGCCGTGCCATGCGGTCCTCACCTGGTAAGCCTCGGAGAATGCCGCAAGCTTTCTCGCCGGCGTCAGGCCGCCGATATCACTGATATGTACCCGGATATAATCGATCCACTGATTCTGGATGATCGTTTTCCATTCCAGGGAATTTGTAAATAATTCTCCCATGGCGAGAGGCGTTGTCGTATGGTTCCTGAGTTTTTCAAAATAACCCACTTGATCCGGACGCAGCGCATCTTCCACATAGAACATCTTAAACTGCTCAAACTCCTTTACGAGATTCAGTGTATCGATGGGCGTCAATCTTTCATGGATATCATGTAAGAGTTCCACATCCCAGCCGACATCGTTTCTGACTTTTTCAAAAAGCTTTACCGTATTTTGCATATAAAGCCTCGGGCTGTAATACATGCCGTCCGGCGCATTTTCTGTCTTGTTCAGTTTCTGGGGCGCACCGTTCATGGTTCCCCCGTAGGTTCCCATCTGACATCTGATATAGTGATAACCCTGTTCCTGCAGAGCACGCAGATTTTCTATCACTTCCTCTATTGTATTTCCGTCCGCATGTTTGTAGACAGCGACCCCTTCCCGGCATTTTCCGCCGAACAGTTCATATAACGGCAATCCTGCGATCTTTCCCTTGATATCCCAGAGCGCTTCGTCAACGCCTGAGATCGCATTGTTCAGAACAGGACCGTTCCTCCAGTAGGAACTTCCCATCATCGTCTGCCAGATATCCTCCGTATTGTATACGGATCTCCCGATCAGCATCGGGCGCAGATATTCCTGAATGGCAGGGATGACCGCTTTATACCGCCATGTGAAGGTCGCACAGCCAAGCCCGTAGAGTTCCGGCTCCGATGTCTCGACTTTTACCACCACCAGATTGATTCCATGTGGTGCTGTGATAATTGTTTTTATGTCTCTGATTGTAATGTTTTTCATGATCCACCTTTTCCTGGTTATTATCCGATCGCCTGTTTTGTAATAACCATATCATTTATATTTATATTAACTCTTTACCGCACCGCTTGTCATACCTGCGATGAAATATCTCTGGAAACATAAAAACAGGATGATCAGCGGAAGACAGGACATGCTGGATGCTGCCATCATATCATTCCAATGTACCTGATTCTGTGTATTCAGGGAAACAATACCCACCGTCAGCGTTTTCAGGGAATCCTTCGAGATCAGGATAGAAGAATACATATATTCATTCCAGCCGTTGATCAGCACAAAGATGGCAACCGCTGCAATACCGGGTATCGTGAGAGGCAGCACAACTTTGGAAAAGATCGTAAAGCTGTTTGCCCCGTCCACCCTTGCCGCTTCATCCAGTTCCAGAGGGATCGTCTCAAAATAGGAAGTCATCATCCAGGTGCTGAACGCGATGTTCGTCGCCGCGTAAACGATCGTCAATCCCAGCAGGGAGTTTGTCATATGATAGGTGCTGAGCACCGCATAAAACGGAACGACCAGCATAACGCTCGGGAAAGTCTGTGTCACCAGCAAAAATGCCATAAACTGTTTTTTCCCTTTAAATTTAAATCTTGTCACACCGTATCCTGAAAGGCAGGCACAGGCAGTACAGATCACCATGGAACCCAGACAGGTTACCAGTGAATTTCTTGTCATTTTTCCGAAACTGTACAGACCGAAAAACTTTTTGAAAGAATCCAGAGATATCGGGTTCGGGATCCAGACAGGCGTAGGGGAATAGGTCTGCGCCTCTCCCTTAAATGCGGTGGAAACCATCCACAACACGGGAACGATGATAAACAGCGCCAACACGATCAGGATCAGATATCTTCCTGCTGCCAGCAGTCTCTTTTTTGTTTTCATATCCGCCTATTCCTCCTTCAATATAAGTCTGTATATTTTACTGATCAGGTAACATATCGCAAATACAATGATACCCCATGCAGATGCCTTGCCAAACTGCAGATCGTTGAACGCCGTGCCGTAGATGCTCAGGCTGACCAGATCCGTCGCCTTGCCCGGGCCGCCGCCGGTCATCGTGTAGACCAGTGTATACTGTTTGAACCACCACACACTGTCCAAAATGAGCGTTGTAGTAAGCACAGGCCGCAGTCCCGGTACAGTCACATGGAGGAACTGTTTCCATTTAGTCGCTCCGTCGATCATTGCCGCTTCGTACAGATCCTTCGAAACACTCTGCAGGCCGGACAGGATCATCGTCATGACAAGGGGATAACCTTTCCAGATACAGACAAACACGATCGTCGGAAAAGCAAGGCTTCCCGAACTTAACCATGACATATTGCTGCTGATCAGTCCCAGAGATTTTAAAATAGCATTTAACACACCGTACATTGGATTCAGGATCCACGTAAAGAGCAGCGCGATCACGCTCTCCGGGAACAGCCAGGGCAGCATAAAGATCACCCTGAAGATCGTTCTGCCTTTAAATTCCGTATTCAAAAGCGAGGCAAGGATAAATCCAAGCACAAAATGCCCGATCACAACAAGGATCATAAATTTAAAGGTCAACAGCACGGAAGAATAAAATTCCGAATTGGTGAATGCCTGAATATAATATCTGAGTCCGACAAATTTCCATTTTGTTACGAGATTTGTGTTAAAAAAGCTGATGTAGAGGCCATACGCCATCGGATAGATGATCATGGCGATCATGGCAAAGGCTGCAGGACCGATAAATGCATACCCTATAGACTGCCGTTTTTCTACCTTGCCCTTCTTTGTTTGTTTATTTGATATACTTTTTCCCATTTCACTTCCTTCTTTCCCAAGTAACGATCATATGCTGCGCAGCGTTCATCCGTTCCCTCTTACAAAACAAGTGAGGAAACTTCCTCACTTGTTCTGCTTGAACATAAGGGCAGGAAAGCATAGCCCATATTTTAATTGTACTCTTCCAGCAGCGTTTCCATCTCTTTTACAAGATCATCCACTGCCTGTTCATTGGTCTTGTCACCACTGAACACTGCTGAGTAAGCGTCGCCGAGCACTGTCTTCAATGCGCTCATGCCGGGGAAGTTGATCACATCGATACAACCTGCATCTATTGTAGCAAGATAACCGGCATAATCATCACCCGTAATATATTCAACTTTCTGTCCTTCCACTGTAGAAGGAATCTTTCCGCTGGACTGCCAGAATTTATATTCCGGATCATTGACACTGAAGAATTTCAGGAATTCCACTGCCGCCGCTTTTTCTGCATCATCTGCCTGGCTGCAGAGAGCATAACCTTCCGCGTTCAGCATTGTACCGGGATAATCGCCCGGGATCTGAAATGAACCGAGTTTTCCTTCGAGATCCGGATTATTCGCGTAAGCAACGCCCAAAGCGTTAGAACCGGAGAGGATCATACTTGTGTAGCCCATAGCGAAATAGTTTGCCGCCGTAGCATAGTCCACTTCCGTGATACCTGTCGGAACCACGCCGTCAACATTGTTCATGTTTGTCCAGAAAGTAAATGCCTCTAAGAATCCGTCAGAACCGATATCTGTCGTCCATTCCCCGGTGGAATCATCTACCAGCTTAAAGCCCTGGCTCCATAAATAGCTCTGGAAGCGGCTCTGTCCTGAAGAGTTGTTGGAACCGACCATGGAGAATCCCCACTGGTCTATCTCGCCGTCACCGTCGGAATCCACTGTCAGTGCTTTTGCACATTCCAGAAACTCATCCCATGTTTTGGGAACGGAAAGTCCGGCTTCCTCAAATCTGTCTTTTCTGTAGATAACGGCACTGGGCTGTACATCGATCGGATAGAATGCCATCTGGTCATCCAATGTACAGGCTTCTATAATACCATTCGCAAAGGTATTAAGTGTCTCGTCATCCAACTGACCTTTCAGGTCTTCCATCAGGCCTAAATCAAACAGGCTCGGCGCCTGATCAACACTTGTAAAGAACAGTGTCGGCAGATCATCCGGCGAAGTCGCCATTGCCGCAAGCTTTGTGTAGATATCATTACTGCTGATCGCTGTCACTTCCACAGTAATATTAGGATATTGCTCCATAAATTTATCTGCATATTCATAGATGTATTGCCCGTGGGGATCTTCACTTGCGTATGCACATAAAATAGTAACGGTAACTTCTTCGTCACCTAATGCCGTACCCCCCCCGATCTTCTGATGCAGGTTCCTCTGCCGCTTCCGCGCTTTCCTCCTGCGCTGGAGCATCCGGTGTATCTTGTGTATCATCAGCACTGTTCCCACAGCCTATCAAAGTTCCTGCCACCATGGTAAGTGACAAAATAACTGCTAAAATTTTCTTAGACATTTGACTCCTCCCAATTTTTTATGTGATTTTTTATGGAATCGTTAAGTTTAACTGCTTTCCATTTTGAATCATGCACAATTCAAAATGGATTTATACCGGTATATTTTGCGTTTTTCCTAACATATTTACAAAATAACATATATCAGAAGTCAAATGTCATCGAATTTGTCTCAAAAATCATCATTTTTTATACAAAAAGCGAAAACCACCATTTTTTGGAAAATGGTGGTTTTTATCACATATCGATTGACCTGCGCTTTTTAAGGTACGCCTGATGTTTTTTTCTGTACTGCAGAGGGGATATCTGCATCATTTCATTGAACTGACGAAGAAACGTATTGACATTTGTATACCCTACCTCGGCGGCGAGCGCTTCTATACTGATATCAGATCTTTCAAGTAGACGCACTGCATTGGATATCCTGACCGTATTAATATACTTTTTGATATTGATCCCGCATTCCAGCTTAAAATATTTGCTGATCGTACCGGGCTGGAAATAAAAACGCTCTCCCAGTTTTTCCAGATTGATCTCTTCCTTATAGTTTAAATCAATATAACTCTTGATCTGCAGCATGGTCCGATGGAGCGGTGAATGGACATTTTCCGGATTCTGAAAGTCTAATTTTCTTTTCAGCATCAGTGTCAGCATATGAATATGAGCTGCCACTATTTCCGCACTGTCTTTTTTCGGATTTCTTGTCTCCTCTCTTAAATGCCTCAAAATATGAATATATTCGGCAAACTCCCTGTCCGGCAGCCCTTTCAGGAGCATACTTTTTTCAGGACTCAATGTCTGGTAAATGTCCAGATAATCACTGATCGCAGGGATCGTCCTCATATAGACCGGCAGCATTGTCAGCCCGTACCTGTTATATGGAACTTCCGTCAGTTTTGCAAAATGAAAATCCATGGCACCTATCATCAGAATATCATTTTTTCCGATCGTATAAGTTTCTCCGTTTATTTTGTATTCCGCTCCGCCGCTTTCCCCGAAAAGAAGTTCTATAGAATTATGCCTGTGATTCATGATGCCTGAACCTGCATCAGAAGTGTGCGTCACATAGACGTTCTCTTCATTCATCTCGATAAAAGCGGCTCCGTCCGGAGTATACGCTTCTCTCGGCCTTTTACCGTCATATTCTATCTGTTCAAATATTCTGTACATCTGTATCCCCTTCTTTTAATCAGTTTTTCAAGATAGATCGATTATGCAGTGCTTTTTCAGATAAGCCTGATGTTTCTTCCTGTATTGCAGAGGGGATATCTGCATCATTTCACTGAACTGGCGAAGAAATGTGTTCACGTTCGCAAATCCCACTTCTATAGCCAGAGCCTCTATGCTGATATCGGATTTTTCCAGAAGCCGCACGGCGTTTGATACTCTGACAGTATTGATATATTTTTTAATGTTGGTATTGAATTCCAGTTTAAAATATTTGCTGATCGTGCCGGGCTGGAAATAAAAGAGTTCTCCCAATTTTTCCAGACTAAGGTCTTCTTTATAATTCAGGTCGATATAACTCTTGATCTGCAGCATGGTCTGATGGAGGGGAGAATGGCTGAACTTCATATTCTGAAAATGCAGTTTTCTTTTCAGCATCAGGGTCAGTATATGAATATATGCCGCAACGATCTCAGAACTGTCCGCCTTTGCGTTTCTTGTCTCTTCCCTCAAATGTCTCAAAATATGGACATACTCCGCAAACTCCCTGTCACTGAGCCCTTTCAGGAGCATACTGTTTTCGGGACTCTGGGTTTCATATATGCCAAGATAATCATTGACGGCAGGGATCGTTCTCATATAGGTGGGAAGCATTGTCAGTCCGTAACGGTTAAACGGCACCTTTGTAACCTTGCGGAAATGAAAGTCCATCGCCCCGATGATCAGGATATCATTTTTACCGACAGAATATATTTCCTCATTTATCTTATAGTCTGCTTCACCTTCCTCACAAAAAAGAATCTCAACGGAAGTGTGCCTCTGATTGATGATCTCAAAATCCGAATTGGAAGTGTGGGTCACATAGACATTCTCTTCATTCATCTCAATGAAGGTTCCATCTGCAGTATACGCTTCTCTTGGCCTGATACCGTCGTACTCCATCTGCTCATACAGTCTGTCCATCTACATATCCCCTTCAAAAAGAATACCTGCCTCTTTCCGCATTGTTTCTATTATCTCAATAACATTTACCGTAGTTTCCAGCTTTTTTTGTATGGTATGGTAATCTTCTTCCAGCAGCATCTTTGTCATATTCTGGACTTCATAAAACCATCTGTCCGGATTTTCCTGCAGATTATAAGATGTTTCGCTATTCTTTGTCACAAGACGGACACTATTCAATCCATTCGGGCCTCCTTCCACATAAAGATATCCCTTTTCTCCTTGAATCTGGACAGAATTCTCCCCCCAGGTATCCTTCGCCCCGGTACACTCGCTGACAAAATCAGAATACTGCAGGATGACAATACCGGAAGTATCCACACCCGTATGACAGATATTCGGATAATATACTGCCTTTTCCGGTTTCCCGAACAGCGCTATATTTAGATAAAGATTGTAATAATTGATATCCTGCAAACACCCGCCCGCAAAATCGGGGCTGAATACATTCGTCACATTTCCTGCGAGAAGCTGGTCATAACGGCTCGAATACTGGCTGTAGGAGGACATCACAAGCCGTATCCTCCCAATCTCGGGAAGTTTTTCTTTTATAATGCTCAAATTCGGCAAAAATGCAGTCGGCGTTGCGTCAACCAGAAAAAGTCCTTTTTCTTCCGCCAGCGCGATCAATTCCTCCACCTGCGCCTTTCTGGGGCACATGGGTTTTTCGCAGATCACATTTTTCCCATGCAGCAGTGCGGCCTTTGCCTGTTCATAGTGCATATTGTTCGGAGATGCCACATAGATAAAGTTTACTTCCTCATCCGACAATAAAGCATTCAGATCCGTATATACCTTTTCAGCTCCATACTTCCCGGCGAGTTCCCTGCCCTTTTCTTCCGTTCTGGAGTAGACGGCTTCAAGGCGGATACCATCCGTGGCCTTTACCCCATCCAATATGGAATGTACAATAAAGCCGGAACCTATCGTACCAAGTTTAATCTGTTCCATAAAACTTCTCCCTTCATCATTTTGATCTTTCGTCTTCATTCTAGCATATACCTATAAAGTATAACAACTTTATATTCTCTAAAAATGTACCGAAAATTATCCGGATGCATTTTTTCCCGCTTTACCAGACACAGCAAAAAGCCCTGCGTCCGAAAACGCAGGGCTTTTATATTTTACTTTACCGTAAAATAATACGGGAACCTACACATTTTGTATCAAAATGTGTAGTAGCATAAAAATTTATTTTCTATAAATTTTTATTTTACTCAGTAATATCAGCGTACATGAAGTACCAGTAACCATATGCGGAATGCCACATACCTGTGATCTTATCGCTCTGCAGCCAGAAGTCATTGTAGTAAGCTACAGGGATACATGCCGCCTGATCCATCAGGATATCTTCTGCCTCATGCAGTGCTGCGGAACGCTCAGCCGTATCCAGAGTTGTTCTGGAAACATCCATAGCCGCATCGTAATCCGCATTGTCAAACTTACCGTCGTTGTTGCCGTTTGTGGAGTACAGCAGATCCAGCATATTGGAAGGATCGGAGTAGTCTCCTACCCAGCCGTTACGGGATGCTTCGTAATCACCGTTACGTCTCATAGGTGTGAAGCTTGCCCACTCAACGATATCTACGTTCAGGGTGATGCCAAGTTCAGCCCATGCCTGCTGCAGATACTCTGCAACAACTCTGTGGTAACCTGCATCGTTTGTGCTGTATGTGATAACCGGGAAGCCTTCACCATCCGGATATCCTGCATCTGCAAGGAGCTGTTTTGCCTCTTCCAGATTTGCTTCATAGTTTGCCACATCGATATAAGGCTGTCCGCCGTTTGCGTTATCCATGAACTGGGAACCGTCTGTATCGATCCAGCCCGGACCCATGAAGTTGGATGCCGGTGAATAAGTTCCCTGCATCAGGGTATTTGCCACATAGTCACGGTCAATTGCAAGGCTCAGTGCCTTACGGACATTTACATCATCAAAAGGAGCTTTCTGTGTATTTAAGCTCAGGTAGTAGGTACCGATGATAGGATCAACGTAGAACTCAGGGTTGCCTTCCAGAGAAGGAATTTCTTCTGTAGGAACGTCCTTGATAAACAAAACCTCGCCTGTCTGGTATGCGCTGTAGGAAGCGTTGGCATCCTCGATCAGATTAAACTTGATCGCATCCAGTTTGATCGCATCTGCATTCCAGTAGTTGGGGTTCTTCGTGCACATAATGTAAGAACCGGGAACCCACTCGGAAATGTAGAAAGAACCGTTGCAGACATAAGTACCTGCATCAACTGCCCATGCGTCGCCGTTTGTATCGATTGTTGCCTGCTGTACAGGGCTCAGTGTTGCGAATGCTGCCAGAGAACCAAAGTAAGGACAAGGGGAGGACAGATGTACTTCCAGTGTAGTATCATCTGCCGCTACCACATTCAGCTTTGTGATATCGCCTGCGATAGCATCCTCGTAACCTTCAACCATGCTCAGAACTGTCTCCGCATAGGGAGCTGCCGTATTGGGATCGCATACGCGCTGCCAGCTGTAAACGAAATCGTTAGCTGTCAGGTCGGAACCGTCAGACCATTTCAAGCCGTCTCTTAAATGGAAAGTCCATGTCAGGCCATCTTCAGATACTTCCCAGCTTTCAGCCTGTCCGGGAGCAAGTTTGCCTTCCTGATCAACTGTCAGAAGACATTCAAATGTGTGTAAGATCATGTTGCCGCCGTCAACTGCACTGTTCAATGCAGGGTCAAGCGTCTCAGGGTTCGGCCCAATCTGTACGGAAAGAACTTTCTCACCTGTGGAAGCTGCCCCCCCGTCAGATTCTGCTGCCGCATTATCGCCGGTTTCTGTTGCTTCTTCTGTGCTCTCGCTCGGTGCTGCAGGTTCTTCAGATGAAGAATTGCCGCAAGCCGTTACGCTGACAACCATAACCGCTGCCAGAAAAAGAGCTGCTACTCTTTTTTTCATAATGTTTCCTCCTTAAAATTTATTAAATTTCTAAAAAAAAGTGTATCACTTTTCAGTGTTACCATATTTCATTGCATTTGTCAACAATTAATTTATCTTATCTATGTTATGACAGGCTGCAAAATGGCCTTTCTCTATTTCCTTCCATTCCGGTACTTTTTCCGCGCATTCCGCCGTAGCGTAGGGACATCTTGTCCGGAAAGTACAGCCTGAAGGCGGATTTAATGGGCTCGGTACATCTCCTTCCAGCACGATACGGCTGCTCTTTCTCGCCTTCTTCGGATCTGCGATCGGGATCGCTGAGATCAGGCTCTTCGTATAAGGATGAAGCGGGCGGTCGATCAATTCATAACTGTCGGCAAGCTCCACCATTCTACCGAGGTACATAACGCCGATACGGTTGGAAATATGTTTTACCGCAGAGAGGTCATGTGCGATAAACAGATACGTCAGCCCCATCTGCTCCTGCAGATCTTCAAACATGTTGATGACCTGCGCCTGAATGGATACGTCCAGCGCGGAGATCGGCTCATCACAGACGATAAACTCCGGGCTCACGGCAAGCGCTCTCGCAATGCCCACACGCTGCCTTTGTCCGCCGGAAAACTCGTGGGGATAGCGGTTAGCATGTTCAGAGTTCAGTCCCACTTTTTCCAGCATCTGGATGATCATGTCATACCGTTCTTTATCATTCGCCGCAAGCTTATGGACATCTATGGCTTCCCCCACGATATCGCCCACCGTCATACGGGGGTCAAGGCTTGCATAGGGATCCTGAAATACGATCTGCATCCGTTTTCTGAAAGGAAGCATATTCGGAAATTCTTTTTTCTTTACATCAAAGACTATCTCGCCGTCAAATGTAAATCTGCCGTCCGTCGGTTCGTAAAGCCGCAGCATAGTACGTCCCGTCGTGGTCTTGCCGCAGCCCGATTCTCCCACCAGGCCGAGGGTCTCTCCCTTATTCACAAAAAAGGAGACATCATCCACCGCACGCACAAATTTTTTCTTACTGCCGAAACCTCCCGCCGAAAAATATTGCCGGAGATGTTCTACTTCAACAAAATGTTCACTCATGAGATGCTCCTTTCTCCATTTCTTCTTTCTGATTCAGCCAGCACTGCGTATAATGCACTTCACCGAATTCTGTGACAGGCGGCATCTCACGAAGACAGATCTTCATCGCTGCATCACATCTGGGAGCAAAAGGGCAGCCCTCCGGCGGATTCAGCATATCAACAGGCGTCCCCTCGATGGGTATCAGCCTCTCATGTTCCTTTGTATCCAGTCTGGGGATGGAACGGATCAATCCTTTGGTGTACTGGTGTTTCGGATGATAGAAAATATCGTCCGTCGTGCCGTATTCTACAATTCTTCCGGCATACATAACCGCGATCCTCTCGCACATGCTCGCCACCACGCCGAGGTCGTGGGTGATCATAATGATCGCCATACCCAGCTTATCCTTCAGTTCCATCATCAGTTCCAGAATCTGTGCCTGGATCGTCACGTCCAGCGCTGTCGTCGGTTCGTCCGCGATCAGAAGTTTCGGTTCACAGGCAAGAGCGATGGCGATCATCACACGCTGCCGCATGCCGCCGGAAAGTTCGTGGGGATACTGTTTTAAACGTTTTTCCGGTTCATTGATGCCTACCAGCTCCAGCAGTTCTTTCGCGCGTTCCTTTGCCTGCTGTTTCGTCTTATCGGTGTGGAGACGGATCACTTCCGTGATCTGGTTGCCCACCGTATAGACCGGGTTCAGGCTTGTCATGGGGTCCTGGAAGATAATGGAAATTTCGTTTCCGCGGATTCCACGCATCTCCTTCTCACTCATATTTTCGATCTGATGTCCGTTAAAATTCAAATTCCCGCCGAGCAGCTTTCCGGGATGTGCCGTAAGGCCCATCAGGGAGTAAGCCGTGACAGACTTACCAGAACCGCTCTCTCCCACGATCCCAAGCACTTCGCCTTCTTTCAAATGAATGGAAACATCATTTAAAGCCTTTACTTCCCCCGCGGGAGTAAAGAAAGAAAGCCGTTCATTTTTTATATCAACAAGATACTCTGCCATTTTCGTTCTCCTCCCTGATTAATTCTTAAGCTTCGGATCGAATGCATCCCGCAGGCCGTCACCGAAAAGGTTGAAGCTCAGGATGATCAAACTGATCAGAATTGCCGGAATAAACAGCAGATGCGGGAAAGTACCCATACCGTTGATCGCATCGGCCGCCAGTGAACCCAGGGAAGGAAGCGGCACTGCCACACCCATACCGAGGAAGCTCAAAAAGCTTTCCGTAAAGATGGAAGACGGGATCTGCAAAGTCGTCGTCACGATCAGCGTGCCGATACAGTTCGTCAGAAGATGCTTCTTGATGATCTTGCCGTTCCCGACGCCCAACGCCCTCGCCGCTGTAACATATTCGCTTTCTTTTAATGTCAATATCTGGCTTCGCACCATTCTCGCCATACCTACCCAGTAAAGCAGGGCGAACACCAGAAAAATACTGATCAGGTTCGTTCCTATCACATTGATCCAGCTAAAGCCCGGCACCATAGCCAGCCGTTTCAGCGGATCGTCCAGCGCAAACTTTAACAGAACGATCAGCAGGATATCCGGGATCGTATAGATGATATCCACAATACGCATCATGATCAGATCGACCCAGCCGCCGAAGAAAGCCGCCACAGAACCGTAAATGGAACCGATGATCAGAATGATGCCTGTGGCAACCAGTCCGACGATCAATGAGATGCGGCTTCCCATCATCACACGGATCGCGTAGTCACGCCCCATCTTATCCGTGCCGAAAATGTGAGGGAATACTTTTTCGCCTGCATCGATCCGCGCCTGTTCCTCCGCGGAATATTCCATCGGGCCTAAGTTGTTCGCCTTCTTGATCTGCTCCTCGTAAGAATAGGGATAAAACATCGGAACAATAAAAGAAAATATCATAACCAGAATGATGACGATCAAAGAGACCATCGCCACTTTATTTTTGCGCAGACGGCGCATGCCGTCCTTCCAGAAGCTTACGCTCTCACGCATAATAACCTGACTTTGTTTTTCCTCTTCTGTAGCGGGGAGAAAATCTTCAGGATTTAGTTTTAACTGAAAACTTAAAGGATTCTGTTTCATTTTATCATTATGCCTTTCTGAGTTAATTTAATTGCACCACAGCGTTAAAGCAACCATTCCCATTACTTCAGCTTGATCCTCGGATCCACGATCTTATAGGCGATATCTACGAATACGTTCATAATGATAACGAGCGTTGCAAGGAAGATGGTCGTACCCATGATCATCGTATAATCACGTCCGTTGATCGCCTTGATGAATTCTCCGCCCAGGCCCGGAATCACAAAGATCTTCTCCACTACAAAACTGCCTGTGATCGTATAGGCAAGCATCGGCCCCACATATGTAATTACCGGAAGAATCGCATTGCGGAGGGCATGTTTAAACAGAATAATACCACCTGCAAGTCCTTTCGCCCGTGCCGTGCGCATATAATCCTGGCCCAGTACATCCAGCATGGAAGAGCGCATCAGCCTCATAATATAAGCTGTCGGATAGAAAGAAAGAGCAGCCACCGGCATAATATAATGTTTCGCTGTCTGAAGTCCGATCGTCGGCAGGATCGCCAGCTTCACGCCCAAAAAGTACATCAGTACCGTACAGATCACAAAGCTCGGCACTGCAATACCACAGGTCGCCACAACGCTGATCAGACTGTCCGCAAATTTTCCTCTCTTTAATGCTGCAATACATCCGAGCGGAATTCCCAGGATCAGGGAAACCATAACACAGGAAAGGCCAAGCCTGGCAGATACCGGAAATCTTGCTATAATAATAGATGTGACCGTACGTCCCCTCTGTTTTAAACTGTCGCCGAAATCCCCGTGTAAAGCATCCGTCATATAGGTAAGATATCTTTGGGACATCGGTTTGTCCAGGCCGTATTTCGCTTCCAGCGCAGCTGTTGCCTGAGGACTGATCGCTTTTTCTGATAAAAACGGACCGCCTGGCACCATATTCATCAGAAAAAAGGTGAGTGTTGCAACGGCCCATATCGTTACAATCCCCAGAATGATTCTTTTAACAATGTACTTAAACATGGTTAAAACTCCTTTACTATCATCTTGTTTTTTGCTATTTTTGCCATAATATATATACGACATGCAGCGATATTTATGGCATGTTAATACTTTATCATATTAGTTTACAATAACACAAAAATTTTACAATGTCCAATGTTTCATGGAATTTCCATAAATTTTCTGCAAATTTATACGATAAAATGAAAGTGACAGGTTATTTTATTATGTAAATTTATGCAGATTTCTGTGTTATTTAATAATTGACCGCTTTTAAAGGATTGTGATTTTCTTTATAACATGATAAAACAGTTTTATATGGAAAGGAATTATCTGTTGTATGAAAAATATTCTTATCATAGAAGACGACTCTGCTTTAACAACAGGACTTTGCAGGGCTCTTTCATCTGATGAAATTTATACTGCCGGGTGTCATTCTCTTCGGGAGGCGAGATGTATGCTTCAAAAAGAGACTTATGCTCTTATTCTACTGGATGTAAATCTGCCGGACGGAAATGGTTTTGACTTTCTGAAAGAAATAAAGGACAAATTTTTGACTCCTGTCATTCTTCTGACAGCCAATGATATGGAAGCGGATATTGTAGCGGGTTTGGAACTCGGTGCGGATGATTATATTACAAAACCTTTTTCCCTTGCCGTTCTGCGGGCGAGGGTAAATGCCGCCCTGCGCAGGGAAAGTGTTGAAAAACCGGCGGTTCCCTTCTTGACCGACCGTTATTCTTTTCATTTTGACAGAATGGAATTTTTTTGTGACGGAATAAAAACGGAACTGAGTAAGACAGAACAAAAGCTCCTGCGGCTTTTGGTGGAAAATGCCGGAATTACGCTAAGCCGGGATAAGCTGATCGACGCGGTATGGACCGACGGCGCCGAATATGTGGATGAAAATGCTCTCTCTGTTACAATAAAACGGCTTCGGGATAAACTGAAAGCGCAGGATCACATTAAAACCGTTTATGGTATCGGGTATGTCTGGAAAAATAATAAAGAATGATTTTTTTTGTGTAATACACATAAGGCATACGGAAAAATTTGCAGATTACTGAAAGGACATGGTCGTTTTCAATGAAAGAATCTTATCTTGCTGTCATCATTTTTATTGCAGTTATGTGTTTCATCATATCATCCCTTATCATCTTTTTCTATCATCTACACACCCTGCGAATCATGAACCGTCTGGAAAATATGGTAAATGCCGCCATTGACGGTTCTTTTACGGAACAGATTTTTGATGAGAGCAGGCTTTCCGCTTTAGAAAGCAATTTTGCCAAATATCTTTCCGCATCCGAAACTTCCTACAAAAATATAGCTGCTGAAAAAAATAATATCAAGACAATGATCTCTGATATCTCCCATCAGACCAAAACTCCCATTTCCAATATTTTGTTGTATTCAGAATTATTGTCAGAGCAGGATCTGTCCCCTGAATCGAGAGAATATGTATCTTCCCTGACCTCGCAGGCAGAAAAGCTGAAATTTCTGGTCACGTCCCTTGTAAAGCTTTCCCGTCTGGAGACAGGAATCCTCACCCTGTCACCGAAAAAGACCCCTGTTTTTCCTATGATAGATAATCTGATAGGACAATACACTCCTTCTGCAAAAGAAAAAAATCTTGCTCTTTCCATATTAAATGCCGGATCAAATACAGATGAACATACGGAAGATCCTGCTGCCGTTTTTGATGAAAAATGGACGACGGAAGCCATCGGCAACCTGATCGATAACTCCATAAAATATACGGAGAGCGGCAGTATCACATTATCGGTAATACCCTATGAAATGTTTCTCTGTATTCAGGTTGCGGATACCGGTATCGGTATTCCCGAACAGGAACATGCAAAGATTTTTTTGCGTTTTTACCGTTCCGAATCCGTCCATGAAAAGCCCGGCGCAGGAATCGGTCTGTTTCTCGCCCGGCAGATCATCACGATGGAAGGAGGTTATATGAAAGTTTCCTCTAAACCGGGAAGGGGTTCTATTTTTTCCGTATATCTGCCCCTGTAAAACCGCACTAACAGTTCAGCCTTTGCCTGAACCGTTGCAAAACGGCTTTAAAGTTTTAAAAAAAGAATAGACTTTACTTACCAGATATGATATATTTAACTCATGTCCTGAATTAATCCGACAGCTTATGTAAAAGTGTAAAATATTTATAATTGACAATCAATAAAAAAAATGAAATCAAAACGACAGATGTTTTACACAGAAAGGAGTTATTCTTATGATACTTACAAATGAAGATTTACTGGCGATATCACAGGTAGT
>JAETSN010000140.1 GCA_021769625.1 [Clostridium] symbiosum
ATGGATGAGATGCAGAACGCGCGGGATGCCTGCCGCAGATGCCTGTTCCGGGAGATGAGCGACAGCGCTTATTCGAAGTATGTTCAGAATTATCTGGACTCGATGCTGCCGGAGGACCGGGCGGCGGATGCGGACTATGAGGAGCGTCTGGGGCACTGCAAGGAGTGCGCCTACCTGCAAAACGGGGCCTGCCGGCTCTGCGGCTGCTTCGTGGAGATCCGCGCAGCCAGCGTCCACCGCCATTGCCCGGACACGCCCGCGAGGTGGTAGGAAGAGAGGGTATTGCGGAGAGGGTATTGCAAAGAGAGTATTACAAAGAAGGTATTACGAAGAAAGTATTGTAAAAGGGTGTTGTAAAGGGGACTGCAATATGCAGTGCAGCCATGCTTCCTGGCATTGTGCGATTCATCGCACATCAGGAATTGCGGCTGGCGGCTGTATTGCAGCCCCCTTTTTTGTGCTTTTTTCAGGGCTGACGCTTATTGTTTTTCTGGGGAGTTGCTCTTGGTGAAAACGTTTCTTTTGGAGTAATCGTTTTTTGGAGTAATCGTTTCTTTTGGAGTAATCGTTTCTTTTGGAGTAATCGTTTTTTTGGAGCAATCGCTTCTCTTGGAGTAAACGTTTCTCTTGGTCAGAACGTTGCCGTGTCTTTCGTATCAGTTTCGCAATCCTCTGAATCTTCTGTCTCATCCAGAATCTCCTCCGGCGGCTCCGGAACATATTTCTGAAACACGGCTCGGAAGCAGATGCATTTCACAAAGCTGATCAGTCCCATCCCGAAAAGTGCAAGCAGTGGAACATAGAAAAATTCGATCAGGAAAATGCTGATTTCCATGACCAGCATCATCAGCGTGTACCCAAAATGCTTAAACGAGAGGAAAAATGAAAATTGCAGCATGTTCAGAGAGGTGTTCTCAAACTTTGCGAGGACTCCGAACAGCCACGTCAGGATCATCAGATAGAGCAGCACGATGATGATCTGGAATACCTGCATGACGGAGTCGATCTTCCCCGGAGCCACGATATAGTAGATGTAGTCGATGACACAGACGACTCCTGCCGCGGTGGCGATCATTCCGAGCACCATGCCCTGCTTCAGATTTTGCCGGAAGGAATGGAAAAAGTGCCTGGTCAGATCACTGTCGTCGCCGGAGAGCACCTTGAACATCGCATAGTACAGCGCCGTGGTAGACGGCCCGATCGTGACGACCGGCAGACAGCAGACCAGCCACAGCAGATTCAGATAGACCAT
>JAETSN010000006.1 GCA_021769625.1 [Clostridium] symbiosum
AAGGAGGCGCTGTCATGAACAAGATACCGAACAGGCAGGCGATCTGCGAAGTGTTAATGGAGCAGGCAAAAGAGGATAAGGATATCGTGGTGCTGTGCAGCGACTCCAGGGGGAGCGCTTCCCTGGCGCCTTTTGCGAAGGAGTTTCCGGAACAGTTTGTGGAGGTGGGCATCGCGGAACAGAACCTGGTGAGCATCGGTGCAGGCCTTGCAAAGTGCGGCAAGAAGGTATTTGCGGCGTCCCCCGCCAGCTTTGTGTCCACGAGGAGCTACGAGCAGGCGAAGGTGGACTGCGCCTACTCCAATACCAACGTGACGCTGATCGGCATCAGCGGCGGCGTCAGCTACGGCGCGCTGGGGATGAGCCACCATTCCGCGCAGGACATCGCGGCGATGTCTGCGATCCCCAATATGCGGGTGTACCTGCCCAGCGACCGTTTCCAGACGGCATGTTTGGTCAAAGCGCTGCTGCAGGATGAGAAGCCGGCGTATATCCGTGTGGGAAGGAACCCGGTGGAAGATATCTACATGGAGGACGACTGCCCGTTTGCGATGGACCAGGCGACTGTGGCGGCGGAAGGCGGAGACGTTCTGATCGTGGCATGCGGGGAGATGGTGCGCCCGGCGATAGATGCGGCGGCGCGGTTAAAGGAGCAGGGCATCAGCGCGGCGGTGCTGGATATGTACTGTGTCAAACCGCTGGATACGGAAGGACTGCTGAGAGCGGCGGGGAAGGTAAGAGCGGTGGTGACGGTGGAAGAACATGCGCCTTTCGGCGGCTTAGGCTCCATGGTCAGCCAGGTGATAGGGGCGTCCTGTCCGAAGAAGGTGGTCAACCTGGCACTTCCTGACACGCCCGTCATAACAGGGACATCGAAAGAGGTGTTTGACTATTACGGGCTGAATGCGGAAGGGATCGCAAAGGCGGCGAAGGAAGCACTGCAGTGAACGGGACGGTAAAGTCGCAAAGTTCCTCTTATGGAGTGTGCGGCAAAGCGGTAAAGCATTAATCTAGTATATTAAAGACTGTCGCAGATAAAAAAGAATCTTGCTCTTGCCAAAGCAGGATTCTTTTTTTATTATTATAGTATGGCTGAGAACAGAATGTATCCGGCCTTCATAGGAGATGAGACAGTGAAATGGTATGACATGGATAAAAAGAGCTTTTCACGGATCGCGCTGACCGTGGCGATGAGTCTGCTCTTGTCGGGGTGTGCCGGGAATATTCCTTTTATAGATAAGGATGAAGAGACAAAGGAAACCGAATATACAGCGAAAACGCTGGGACTGGAGCCGGATTTTTCATATGAGCGGCAGGCGGAGACACCCAATATTCAGGTAGACAGGCTGGGATATCGGCCTGAGAGTACAAAGATCGCCTTTTTTCAGGGAAAGGAATTGCCGGAACGCTTTCAGGTCATAGAGAAAGAATCGGGGGAGTGCGTATACGAAGGGGAAGTGAGGCAGGAAGAAAACGGTGCTGACCACATTCTGACAGGATACGGGAATTTTACAGGAGTGAAGGAGGAGGGCCGCTATTACATCCAATGTGATACAATAGGCTGTTCCTATTATTTTGATATCGGGAGGACGGTATATCTGGAAACGGCGCAGGAGCTGGTAACAGCGATAGAAGGAATGCAGGACGGGGCGGCGCAGGGTGTCCGGAAAGAAAACGGGGAAGAGACGGCAGATATCTGTGTGATGATCAGTTATCTTCTGGTGACTTATGAGATGTATCCGGAACTTTTCGCCGAAATATGGGAACCTGCCGGTGAAGGCAGTGAGACACCGGAGATAGTCGGAGAAGGATTTTTCCGGATGATCAGGAAGGAGACAGATGGGCTTTTAGCTTTGCAGGATGAAAAAACAGGCGGCATTTATAAACATGCGTACGTGCTTTCTCCAGGGGAAGAGGGTGGACAGGGGGACAGCGCAGAGATCGGTGAAGAGGCGACTGCTGCCTTTGCGGGCGTCATGGCAAAGTTCAGCTATCTGTATCAGCAGTATGACTGGGATTATGCGAATATCTGTCTGAAGGCGGCGGCAAAAGCATGGCGGTATTCAAGCAGCCGGCCAAGTGGGGCAGGATGGAACATAGAAGAAGCGGAAGCGGCGTCCTCAAAGGACAGTGCGGCGACAGGAATGTTTTATGCGGCTTCAGAACTTTACCGTGCATCAAATGATATGACGTATCATAATTATATTTTACAGAATCAGGAATTTATGCTGAACCGGGAAAATGATTTCTATCTGCTGATGGGGAAAGTCACCTATCTGTCTGCCAGAAGAAAAGTGGATCATGCCTTGTGCGGACAGATCATTGAGGAGCTGATGAGAGCGGCGGAGCGCATATCGGCAGAGGCGAAGGAAGGGCTGTTTTTGGTGGGTGAAGAGGAGCCTGAGGATATTTTATGGAATATGTCGGTGATGGCGCTGGCAAATTACGCGATCATGAACCACGAATATGTGACGGTGATCGAAAACCATGTGCATTATCTGATGGGCAGAAACAGGGAGGCAGAAATTCTGGTGGAAAATCCCGAAGACAAAGAGGCGGCAGGTATGCTGCTTTTGCTCAGTGTGCTGGAAGCAGAGCAGAAGATAGTGGAAGAGGCGGAAAGAGAGGAAGAATAAGATGAAAATTGTAGTATTGGCAGGCGGGATCAGTACCGAGCGGGACGTGTCATTGAGTTCGGGGAGCCTGATCTATAAGGCGTTAAAAGAGCGGGGACATCAGGCGGTATTGCTGGATGCCTTTCTGGGGTATGAAGGGGAGGACATAGAAGATATTTTTGAAAAAGAAGAGGATTGGGCTGCCGAAGTAGGACATATTTCGGAGGATAATCCGGACATTGAGCAGATCAAAGCGCTGCGGCCGGACTGGAAAAAAAATTTTTTCGGCCCCAATGTGATCGCGGCCTGTCAGGCGGCGGATGTGGTATTTATGGGGCTGCACGGGGAAAACGGGGAAAACGGCAGGATACAGGCATTTTTTGATCTGATGGGAATCTGCTACACGGGGACGGATTATGTCAGTTCCGCGCTCTGCATGGATAAGGGGCTGGCGAAGGAACTGTTTGCCTGCCACAGGATTCCGACGCCCTATGGTTTCCGGCTGAAAAAAAGCGCGCTGGAAACATATTTACAGAAAAGGAAGCAGAATGCAGACAAAGATGTTCCGCTGGAGGAAGGCGGCGCGATCCGGTTTTCCCTTGTTGTGAAAGCATGCTGCGGCGGTTCCAGCGTGGGTGTCTATATGGTTGATCGGGAGGAGGAATTTGAGAAGGCGCTGCGGGATGCGTTCCGGTATGACGAGGAAGTCATCGTTGAGCAATACATAAAGGGCAGAGAATTTTCGGTAGGCGTTATGGAGGGCAGGGCGCTTCCTGTCATTGAGATCGCACCGCTGCAGGGTTTTTATGATTATAAAAACAAGTATCAGGCGGGGAGCACGGTGGAGACCTGTCCGGCTGATATTCCGGAGGATAAGACGAAGGAGATGCAGAAGTGGGCCGAAAAAGCTTTTCGGGTGCTTCGGCTGAAGAACTATGCCCGCATGGATTTTATGATGAATGAGGCGGGGGAGATATTCTGCCTTGAGGCAAACACGCTACCCGGAATGACGCCGACTTCCTTACTGCCTCAGGAGGCGGCGGCGGAAGGCATATCTTATGGTGAACTGTGTGAAAAGATCATCGAAGCGGCGCTGCGCGGCAGGGAGTAAAGCGGGCAGAGACAGGAGGCGGATATGAAAAATATGACATTGAAGAATATTGCCAGAGCCTGCGGAGGAAAGCTGTTCGGCGGCAGGGAGGATCTGGAGATAGCGGGGGCCGTGATGGATTCCCGGCAGATCGAGAAAGATTTTCTGTTTTTTGCCATTCAGGGGGAGCGGGTGGACGGACACCGGTTTATCCCGCGGGTGATGGAAAAGGGCGCGGCCTGTGCGGTCTGTGAGAAGCTGCCGGAAACGGAGGAGACGGGAAAATATGCAGGATCTTATATTCTGGTGGAGGATGTCAAAAAGGCGATGCAGGACATTGCGGCTTTCTACCGGAGCGGACTGGATATACCGGTCGTGGGGATTACCGGAAGCGTGGGGAAGACCAGCACAAAAGAATTTATTGCCGCTGTTCTTGAGCAGAAGTATAAAGTGTTGAAGACACAGGGAAATTATAATAATGAGATCGGCGTACCGCTGACGCTGCTCAGGATCCGGGAGGAACATGAAGCGGCGGTCGTGGAAATGGGCATCAATCATTTCGGGGAGATGCACAGACTGAGCCGCATGGCGGCGCCGGACATTGTGGTGATGACAAATATCGGAGATTGCCATCTGGAAGCATTGGGCTCCAGAGAGGGAATCCTGAAAGCGAAATCTGAAATTTTTGATTTTATGAAAGAAAACGGGACCATTATCCTAAACGGCGATGATGATATGCTATCAACGATAAAGGAAGTACACAGTCATAAACCGGTCACGTTTGGAAAAAATAAAAATAACTTGTGTTATGCGACGGATATCCGTTCAATGGGGCTTTTGGGAAGCAGCGCAGTGATCCACCTGCCCTCGGGCAGTTTTCAGGTCAGGATACCTTTGCCCGGAGAACATATGGTGTATAATGCACTGGCTGCGGCGGCGGCCGGGGAGGCGCTGGGATTGTCAGCGGAGGAGATCGCGGCCGGCATTTCGGCGGTAAAACCGACGGCAGGCAGAAGCAACCTGATAAAATGCGGGGACAAAGTGGTCATTGACGACTGCTATAACGCCAATCCTGTCTCCATGTGCGCGGCACTGGATCTGCTGGCACAGGCGGACACCAGAAAAACGGCGGTTCTCGGGGATATGTTCGAACTGGGGGAGAATGCCGAAAAGCTGCATGGAGATGTGGGGCGGTATGCGGCCGAACTGGGGCTGGATGTGATCATCTGTGTGGGAGAACTCTCGGCGGAGATGGCTGGAGATGCGAAAGCGGCAAATACCGGAAAAAGCGAGATCCGTTATTATCCCGCAAAGGAGGATTTATTGCGGGAACTGAAGGATATCATAAAGCCGGGGGATACGGTACTTGTGAAGGCATCCCACGGCATGGGATTTGCAGAGATTGTGGAGAAGCTGAAACAGGTGTGAGACAATGTATAAGGCATGCAAAATTTATAACAGCATGATTTGCGGGAACGCAGGTTTAGTGTGTGACAGGAAATCATGCAGGACTTAAAATAGAAAGGATGGTAATGTGATGGAAAGAAAGCAGATTAAAGACACAGAACTATGGGTATCCCCGTTTGGGCTGGGAACAGCGGATGCGGGAGTGGCATGGAAGGAGGAGGATACAGACCGTATTTTCGGAACGTATCTGGAGCTGGGGGGAAATATGATCGACACGGCTCATGTATATTCCGACTGGGTGCCTCCTGAGATCGCAAGAAGCGAGCGGGTGATCGGAGACTGGCTTGCAAAGACAAAGAAGCGAAATGAGATCGTGCTGGTGACAAAAGGAGGACATCCTTCCATGCTCGGAGAGAAACCGGACATGCATAAAAGCCGTATGCGGCGCGAAGATATGATAGAGGATCTGGACAGTTCCCTGATGAAGCTGCGCACGGATCATATCGATCTGTATTTTTATCACCGGGACGATATAACGATTCCGGTGGAAGAGACGATAGAAGTGATGGAGGATTTTGTGAGGCAGGGAAAAATCCGGTACTACGGCTGTTCTAACTGGACGCCAAAGCGGATGAAAGAGGCGGATCTGTACTGCAGGGAAAAGGGATACAGGGGCTTCATTGCAGATCAGATGTTATTTAATTACGGCAGCCGATATATGAAAGAGATGGAGGATGATACGCTTTGCATCATGGATGACGAGGTGTACAGATACCATGAGGAGAACAGAAGAAATCTGGCTATGCCCTATATGGGGATCTGCAGCGGTTTCTTCCACAGTTATGAAAA
Organism: [Clostridium] symbiosum; assembly: GCA_021769625.1. GTDB lineage: Bacteria > Bacillota > Clostridia > Lachnospirales > Lachnospiraceae > 1XD8-76. The sequence continues at coordinate 5,962 of JAETSN010000006.1, forward strand.
GAAAGGGGCGGAGGCTGTGAAGATGAGCCCTTATTATACGGAAGAGAATCTTCAGGCAGCAAAGCGCCTTGAAATGCTGAAAGAGAAGTACAGCGCAAATACGACACAGATCCTGCTGGGATTCTTTACTGTGCAGGATTTCCCGTGCGTGCCGTTATACGGGACAGGGAAGCCGGAGCGGATCAGGGAAGCGGCGGAGGCTTTTGCGATTCCCTTTGAAAAATCGGATTTCGAGAGATAGGATAAAAAGATCAGGAACCGGGTCAGACCAGTTCCTGATTTTTATAATAGGTTTCTTTGATCTTTTTTTCAACGATGTCGGATATTTTTTTCCGCTCTTCTTTCGGAAGATCTTTCGGATAAACGGGCTTGCAGTATTCCAGAACGATATGGGTTTTACGGATCCATGGGATGTGTGCCTCAAAAATATCTTCCGTGTGGTTTAACGCCATGGGAATGATGGCGCATCCGCTTTTTTCCGCGATCTTCAGGCTGCCGCTGTGAAAAGGCAGAAAATCTTCCTCCGTATCATTGCGGGTGCCTTCCGGAAAAACGCAGATGGAGATGCCGCTTTTCACTTTATTGATGGCGGTCAGGATAACGGCAAGGCCTTCTTTTATGTTATCCCTGTCGAGAAACAGGCAGTGCAGATATCTCATCCAGATATTGAGAAGCGGGATCCGCTCGATCTCCTTTTTGGAAATATAGCCGCACAGTCCGGGGACTCTGGCGTATGTGATCACCACATCGAAATAGCTTCTGTGGTTCCCGATATAGAGGACAGGCTCGTCCTTCGGAACATTTTCTTCACCGATCACGGTGATCTTTGTGCCGCTTAAAAAGAGTACGCAGCGGAAGGCCCATTGTACGATTTTTATGGAACTTTTGTCTTTTACATTTTGGTTAAATTTTCCGATGATCCATTCGACAAACATGACCGGAATAGTCAATACAAGAAAAAAGAAAACAAATAAAACAACTAAAACAGTGCGCATATCTGAATATCCTCCAATTGTCTCTGCTATATAGTTTACTATATAAGGAGCGGTGAGGACAAGTAAAACTTATTTGAATATTATTGTATATTTCTATTGACATTTTATTATATTACCAACTATAATAGTAATACATATCTGGGAAATATCTGATGAACCATCTTATACCATTTCGGTTGACGATCCCTGTATGAGAAAAGAATATGGCGGATTGCAGAGAAATGGTGACAGGAAAGCCCTGTTTGAAGTTATCATATAAACTCTTCTTTCCGCCTGATGCGAAAGGAGAACTATATGAAAGAAAATGATGAGACAAAAAGGGCTGTAAATGTAAGAACTGCGGATGGAAAACAGGCAGAGGAAAAAGCGGCGAGAAAGCGGTTGGCAGAGATGGGCCTGCTGGATGATTTTCTGTTCGGCGCGATGGTGACATATCCGGGCATCGGGGAACAGTTTGTCAGGATGTTGCTGAAGATTATTTTTGGCAGGGAATTTAAACATTTATCGGTGACGGCACAGAAAGTGTTTTACGGCACAGATACAAATCTGCATGGGGCAAGGCTGGATGTATATCTGGAGCCGGAAATAGAAGATAGTTCGGAGGGGAAGGCTACAGTCTATGATATGGAGCCCGACAGAAGGGACAGCGCGGAAGATAAAAGGGCGCTGCCGCGCAGAATGCGATTCTATCATGCGAAGATTACGGCGAGGAGCCTGAGTGCCGGAGCGGATTATGATGAACTGAAAAATGTGATCATCATTATGATCATGCCTTACGACCCGTTTGGTCTGGACCGCATGATATATACTGTGAAGAATATGTGTGTGGAAGTGCCGGAGATGGAGTATGAGGATGGGGCAGAGACGGTGTTCTTATATACAGGAGGAACACATGGCGTGCCAAATGAAAGATTGCAACAGCTCTTGAGCTATCTGGAAAATACCACATATGAGAATGCGGTGAATGAAGATCTGCATGAGATACATAGAATGGTAGAGACAGTAAAAAATGATCCGGAGGTGATAGCAAGAAATATGATCGGATATTTGAAAAGGCAGGAGGAAATTAACCGAACCAGAAAAGAATTAAACCGAATCAGTGAAAGATGCTGGGAAGAAGGAAAGACAGCCGGAGATCTTCACAGGCTGACAGTTCAAATCTGCAAAAAGATGAAAATGGGTCAGCCGCTTGAAAAGATTGCGGAAGATTTGGTGGAAGAAACAGCTGTTATTGAACCGATTTATAATATTGCTGAAAAATTTGCGCCGGAATACAACCCGGATCAGGTTTTTGAGCAAGTGAATGCTGTTATAAAGAATAGCTGTTCAGGGGGCTGAAATATACCTTGACATGAGTTGTCTTTGAGTGTGAGAGTGTAAAATAATACGGCAGCACGCGTTATGCGTGACTGCCGTAATTGTTATGTAAATCCTTTGGTTTTCTGTTCCGGGTATCTGATCTTAACTCCCGCACCTTTTGTATGGACTGCCATTTGAACCTTTCCGTCTGTTGGATAGAACAAGGTGGTAACATTATACTTTCCGTCAAACAGATATATTTCAATAACGTTTCCATCCCGCATTACATCGAATAAAATTTCTTCTTCATTTTCAATATCTACTCTATAGATCCGGATTCCGTTCCGTGTCCACTGATCTGATTCAGAGAAATCTGTGATCAGATTCCCGAACAAAAAATCCATTGTGATCCTGATCCTGTGATCGTCTCCATCACTGAAGATAAAGGAAACTTCAGATGTTGATTTCTTTCTTGTAAGTATGCCCTGCAGATGCCACACCGTATGCTCTGCATCCACAGGCATAAGCTCGCCGGCAGCCCTGCATATCACATTTTTCGCCGCCTGAATACCATGCTTTAGTTCATTACACTTCTCCTTACCGGACAAGCTTTCTGTTTCCTCTTCTGCGTAAGGGATCATTTGTAATCTTCCATCTTTTCCCATACCGACCAGACGGGGAAATGACATGATCCCTCGATATCCGTTTTTTTCTGAAGGACCGTGATCGTGAATCCAGGGCATCCATTCCCAGCCTCCCAGCCATGCGATGGATACCGGGCGATCATGCTTGTCGTAATAGATTTGTGAAGCGTAATAATATGGCCCGTAATCAAGTGTCCCGAAATATTCCCTGCAAAACAGACAGTTTTTGAAATTTAATATACCCGTCATATATATTGTCGGCCGGAAATCTGTCCGGTTCATCGGTGAAGCCGTAATGACCCATTGCCCATCAATTTTAAAAAGATCCGGACATTCAAACATTGTCCCTTCCCCGTCCTGTGCCTCATACAATATACCGTCATATGTCCAGTGATACAGATCCAGGGAATGATATAAATATATACGGCCATGACTTTTCAGATCAGCGGCATCACCGCTGGAGCCTCCGATAACCATCTGCCATCGGTCTTTATAAAAAATGACCTTTGGATCACGAAAATCCCGGCTTTCACAGGGGCATTCCGCGATGATCGGATTATCTTTTGGCTTTACAAATGTATATCCATCCTCCGAATAAGCCATACATACCGTCGGAATGATCTTTTCATCCTGCATAGCCACAGCAGTATAAAAAGCATATATTCTGCCCTCATATTCTACAACGGAACCGGAAAAGCAACCGCCTCGCTGATAGTCTTCATAAGGCTGGTCAGGAAACAGCGCCAATCCACATTCTTTCCAGTGTACCAGATCCTGACTGACCGCATGACCCCAGTGCATTTTATCCCATTCATTGCTGTATGGATTACACTGAAAATACAAATGATATTGTCCCTTGAACCATACCAGTCCATTTGGATCGTTGATCCATCCCTTTTGTAATGCAAAGTGTCTCTGGGGTCGAACAATTGTATTCATGACTTCACAGCCCCCAAAGTCATACCGGCAGTCATTTTTTTATTTAATGAGAAATAGATTGCCAGTGTGGGCAAGATAGACAGTGCGATCGCCGCATAGGTGGCACCCCAGTCTTTTAGTCCTCTCGGTCCGATAAAATCGGTGAGGCCAATGGAAATGGTCTTGAGTTCTGTACTGTTGATGAAGACAAGACTGAACGTATAGTCATTCCACACGGTGATAAAGTTCATTGCCAATACCGTCAGGATCGTATTAAGGGATAATGGAACAATGATCTTTGTATATATTCCGTAAATGCTTGTACCATCAATGATCGCTGCTTCTATGATCTCATCCGGGATGAAGGAATAAAAGCTGACAAACAGCATGATCGAAACAGGCAGCTGAAATGCAAGCAACGGCAAAATAACACTGAGTCTGGTATCCACAAGGCCGATACGGGCAAACATGGTAAACAATGGAATTAACGTTACCGCATACGGAATGGTAAGGCCGATCAGAAAATACCTGTATATTTTCTTTCTTCCCCTGAAGACCATTTTGGCAATCGCAAAGGATGCCATCGAACTGAACACAACGATGAGGAACAAAGAAACTACAGAGATAATGGCACTGTTTTTGATATAAGTAAGGATATGGCTCGTCGCAAAAATTGTTCGAAAATTTTCCAGTGTTAACATTTTAGGAAAACTGAAAGGCTCCGTCAGCAGTTCCATATTGGGCCGGAATGCGGCGAGGAGAAGCCAGATGATCGGATATGCCTGAATGATCAGAAACGCGATCATGACAAACCAATAAACACATTTTCTAATTCTTTTTCTCAATATATAATCCATACCTGTTCTCCTTTAAGCATCTTCTTTATCCATGTAACGACTGATCAAAAGAACACCGATAATGCTCAAAACAACGATAACTACCGCTATAGCACTTCCGTATCCATAATCGCGGCTTGTAAAGGCCTTCTTGTACATGTATGTTGCAAGAATTTCGGACCTATGGTTCGGACCGCCCTTTGTCATATTCATCGGAGCGGCAAAACCCCGCAAAGCGCCGACAAGACTCAGGATACATGCCAGCATGATAACATTTGCGATCGCCGGGATCCGGACTTTGAAAAGAAGCTGAAGCTCCGTCGCACCATCTATCCTTGCAGCTTCCAAAATATCCGGAGATACGGAAGAGAGGGCAGAATAGAAAATGATCATGTAGATACCGATATACTGCCAGCCTTCTACAGAAGCAACAGCGGGCAGGACCATTTTATATTCACTTAAAAACGCCAGTGGTTCCAACCCAAATAACTGTCGGAAAATATTGAACAGGCCCAGCGGCTCATAAGAGTAAAAACACGTAAACAACTGTGCGATCGCGATAACTGTGATAACGGACGGGATATAGTATACTGTCTGAATAAAACCTCTTCCCTTTTTCAGATATGTCAGTAATACAGCGATGATAAAACCGAATCCCAACTGTAATGTCATGACGATCACAATATATACCAGATTATTGCCAAACGCCCTTAGAAATACGGCGTCTCCGAAAAGTTTCGTAAAATTGCTGATCCCCACAAACTTCTTCGCGCCAAGACCATCCCACTCGATCAGACTGTAGTAGAGCGAAACTACAATAGGTATCATGACAAGGATGGTATAGACGATAAAAGCCGGAAGCAGAAAGAATGCAATTGCTTTTTTATCACGTAAGACTTTCATATATCAAATCATCTCCTATTTGGAGGATGGCCGCATAATTTATATACAGCCATCCCTTACAAGTTGCATGTATCAGTTAACTGGTATTACTATTTATTTAATTCAAGTGCCTCGTCGACAGCCGCCACGAACTCTTCAGGTGTTTCTTCTCCCATGCACAGACCGGGAAGGTTATCGTTGATCGTAGCGATCACATCTTCACTCAAGACAACATCCCACGGACGGGCCGCCGTATCTCCGATTTTTGCAGCATCATCCATGACCTGAAGGAACAGCGGATCAAAATCAGAAGCATCGTCTGTATCTACCTTCTGTGGTGCAAGATGTTGATGTGCAAAATAAGCCGAGCTGTAATTCTTTACAATGAATGACAGATAATCTTTATACTCATCATCGAATTTTTCCGGATTTACTGCGAGACCGATTCCTCCGAAAGCCCAATACTCATTCGCTTCTGTTACAGCGCCATCACATGTCGGCATATAGAAATAGCTGACATTTAATTCTTCCGGGCGGTTTTCATCGGTAAAATAGTTCAGTTCCCATGTTCCGGTCGGATACATTGCACATTTTCCGCTCAGAAACAGATTCAGGCCGGTTGCAACGTCAGTTGTTGTAAATCCGGGTTGAAAATACTGGCCGATCCTGGCCATAAATTCGCTGGCTGCAACGCCTTCCGCATCTGACATTGTTGCTTCGCCGGATGACAACTGATTCAGAAAATCATTGCCGGACATACGGAAAGGATAGGTTGCCAGCAGACGAAGAAGCGGCCATCCGTCAGCACCGCCGATACCAAACGGTGTATATCCTTTTTCCTGCAATGCTTCACATGCTGCCAGAAGATCATCAAGAGTCTTTGGCGCTTCCACTCCGGCGTCAGCGAACATGTCTGTATTATACCAGATCATCTCTGTTGAAAATTCCAACGGCAATGTATACAGTTTTCCGTCAGCGGTACGTCCATAGTCCAGTGCCAGCGGAATGTAGTTGTCTTTTTCGCCGATCTCATCCAGAAAAGCATCCATATCTGTCAACATTCCCTGCTCCCCAAGTTCCACGGCATACGGAGTAGCATCAAGATCGAACATATCCGGCATCTGACCGCCAGCGATCATGGTACGCAGCTTCTGATCATAAGCCGATCTGTCGGCATTGCTGTCAATGATAAGTTTGATGTTGCCGCCCTGTGCATTATAAGCTTCTGTAATTTCCTGCAAAGTAACCATAGTATCGTCCGATGCAGATCTGGAAGAGAAGTAATGGATCTCCCGCATGCCGTCAGAAACTGTCTCCGATGCTTTCGGTGCTGTTGATGTTGCTTCCTTGCCGCATCCGACAAGTACTGCAGCCGCGACAAGTGCCGCTGCTCCGATCGTGTTCATTTTTCTTAAATTCATGATATCCTCCTTTGTCAGCTGCTCTTCAGCTGTTTTGATACATGTGAATATTGGTAACTTTGATACTGCCCTCATCCACCGTAAAGCCCCAGTGTGTATGCTTTGTGGAATATGCTCTGGTGGTAAGCGCAACCTCATCATTGACATACAGGCTGAGGATCGAACCGTCCGCGATCAGCCGCAGATGGACTTTCCTCTGTTGTAGTTTTTTATAATCTAACGGTCTCTCCAATTCAATTAAGAATGGGGTATCACCATCGATATACCACTGGTTCACGCCGGGGACACGTCTGGGCCACATATCTGCAATGACGCGGTTGTGGAACGGTTCCAGGCGCAGGTAATATCCTTCCGCAAGACTTTCATTCTGTCTCACTGCGAGTTCAAAGTATCTCGTGTTCTCCGAAAATTCAATGTCTGCCTCTATCATACAGGTACCCGGCATCTCCCCGATAACAACGCCCTTTTTACCTTCTGAATTCTCTATAGACAGCATCTCTCCAGCATATTTCTCCGGCGTGATGTCTGCCTGAAAGGAAGAAACCAATGCATCCGGTGGCTGAACGGTCAGCCTTCCGTCAGACTGCTGCCGTATTTTGTGAGTGATCAATGCTCCTCCCCACTCATACTGTCCGAAATCGCTGTCACCACGTTTTGTAGGCACCCAGGCAAAGGCAAAACGTTCTCCATTGACCATTGCTGTTTTTGCCGCATAGAATGCCCGGCCGTCAAATGTGTCTTCAATTGGTGCAAGCCACGGACCGCGTATGGAATCAGCATAACGATAATGCGTTACAAACTTTTCGGAAAAAGTAGAATAGACAAGATACCATTTCCCGCCCATACGGAAGAGGTCCGGACATTCATGCGTCATATATGATCCCGGATTAAAAAAAGGTTCCTTCGCGTCCCAATGGATCAGGTCTTTTGACTGACATAAACCGACACATCCGCCATTTTTCTCACTGGCACCGGCTAATCTCGCCGCAAGGAGCATATAATAACAGTCCTCTTCCTCATTGTAAAAAACAAATGGATCCCGCCAGTCCCAGGGCTCATAGACAGACTCGTCTGCACCGAAAGTATCTTCATGGATCTTGGTCCAGTGAATCAGATCATCACTGACGGCATGCGCGACAAACTGCAGCGGCCGGCCTTCTTTATGATATCCGGGATTATAGTTATTCTGCGCAGTATAGAAAATATGGAATTTTCCATCCTTTCCCATGATAACCGAACCGGTGTAACAGGCATAGTCCGCATCATCATATTCTCCTGCCGGAAGAACTTCTCCGTAATCCGTAATGTTGACGCCGTCGTCTGTGACCAGAAGGTTCCAACCGGTGCGATATCCATACTCATCTTCCGAATTTCCATTTCGTTTATCATGGAGATAAAATATGTAATACTTACCGTCGTGTGCAAATGGAATTGTGTCTCCGATCCATCCATCCTTTGGCTGGTAGAAAACTCCCTTCATAACGATTCCCCTTTCTTAATTTGATTGACTACATGATACCTACAATTTGATCAAAATACAATTCGCAAACATTACAATTTTTTCATATTGAGATTGTGCAAATGATTATTTTCTTGCATTTTTCATAAAAATATGATACTGTTTTCATGGGTTTTTTGAAAGTAAAGACTTATTTTCATGTTATTTTCATACGGAGGTATTTGTGTGGTTACGATCAATGATGTGGCAGAAGCTGCCGGTGTGTCCATTTCAACTGTTTCCCGGGTAATGAATCAAAGTACTACGGTTTCAAAAGAAACATATCATCGCGTCATGGAAGTTGTGCGCAGATTAGAATATGTTCCGAACATTTCTGCGAAGAAACATGCCCCTAAGTCCACCAAACTCATCGGCGTACTTTTTCCGGATATTTCGAATAATATTTTCGGCAGGATCATGCAGGGCATCAACAATGTCGTCACATCCCTTGGATATAATCTCATTATCTGCGAGACAAATGGAAATCTGGAAAAGGAGATCCATTTCCTCAATGTATTAAAAGATAAGCAGGTGGATGGCGTCATCATGGCAAACATTCACATTCCCGAGGATCATATGATGTGGGTCCGCAAGAAACATATTCCCATAGTCTATGTGTGTCAGGATATTCCAAAATTCAGCATGAAAGTCCCCTGCAGTTCTGTAAACATGGACAACAAGCAGGCCATTTGCGACATGGTCCACTTCCTGTATGATATGGGGCATCGGAACATTGCCTTTATCGGCGGGCCAATGCATGATCTTTCCGCGGGCAAAAAAAGATATGAAGGATATATGGAAGGCATGCACGAATGTCATTTAACAATCCGTCAGGATATGATGACTTTCGAGGAGGCTTTCACTATTGAAGATGGCTATCACGGAATGAAACAGATCTATGAGACATCTGCCCTGCTTCCGACGACCGTCATATGTGCCAGTGATAACATGGCCATTGGAGCTATCGGATTTTTGTACGATAATAACATTCAGGTTCCACAGCAGATTTCGATAACCGGTGTAGATGATACAAATCTTGCAGGCGCGATCCGCCCTTCCCTTACGACCATTCGCCATGCAACGCCGGATACAGGTGTTAAAGCTGCCCAGCTTCTTCTTGAATATATAGCAGATCCAGATTTCTCCGGCGGATCGTTTAATACGCCGTATAAGATTTTACGCAGACAGAGTGTCCGGCAGATTATCTGAAATTTATTGTTGAAACATCGGATGATTTGATAGTAAACTGTTTACATTGAGACAGTTTTGTAAAAGGAAATTCAGGGAAAACAAATTTTATCGAAAATCTATCAGAAGGGACAGAAAATCCAATGCTCTATATCAAAAACGGCCTATGTATCGACCCGAAATCAGGAATGCAGAAAGTCTGTGATATTTTAACACAGGGAGACAGGATCCTAAAAATGGGGGAATGTCTGGAAGAAGCCGAAGAATTCAGAAAGCTTCCGCGGCATGAGATTCAGACGATCGATGCGGAAGGCTATATCGTGGCGCCGGGGCTGGTGGATGTACATGTACATTTCAGGGATCCGGGATTTACGAAAAAGGAAGATATCCTGACGGGGGCGGCGGCGGCGGCGGCGGGCGGCTTCACCAGTGTTGTGATGATGGCGAACACGAGACCTGCGGCGGATCAGGCGGATACGCTGCGCTATATGTTGGAAAAGGGAAAGGACACGCTGATCCATGTATATGCCTGCGGAGCCGTGACAAAGAATCTGGAGGGGAAAGAACTGACGGATATGGAGGCGCTGAAGGAGGCGGGGGCGGTCGGCTTTACGGATGACGGAAAGCCTTTGATGAGTGAGGGGCTTGTGACCGAGGCGATGAAGAAATGTAAGGAGCTGGGAGTGCCCATCAGTTTCCATGAGGAAGATCCCGCATACATTGAGGAAAGCGGCGTGAACGCAGGGGAAGCGGCGGCAGCGATGGGGCTGACTGGCGCGGACAGACAGGCGGAGATCAGCCTGATCGAGCGGGATATCAGGCTGGCTGTGCAGACCGGAGCCTGCGTGAACATCCAGCACATCAGCACAAAGGAGGGCGTGGAGCTGGTGCGGAGGGCAAAGGCGGAAGGCGCGGATGTCCATGCAGAGGCGACGCCCCACCATTTTACGCTGACAGAAGAAGCGGTGGGAAAGTACGGAACGCTTGCCAAGATGAATCCGCCGCTGCGAACGGAAGAGGACAGAGAAGCGATCATCGAGGGACTGCGGGACGGTACCATCGATCTGATCGCCACAGATCATGCGCCCCACACGAAGGAAGAAAAAGGGAAGCCATTTACGGAAGCGCCCAGCGGGATCATCGGGCTGGAGACGGCGCTGGCGCTGGGGATCACAGAACTGGCAGAGAAAAAGAAGCTGACGATGGCGGAACTGATCTGTAAAATGTCATGGAACCCGGCACAGCTTTATGGGATAGATGCGGGCTATCTGGCAGAGGGGGGACCGGCGGATATGGTGATCTTTGATCCGGACTGCAGCCAGACCTTCTGGAAATTTATGTCAAAGGCATCCAACAGTCCCTTTGTAGGAAGAACCTGTAGATCAGAGATCGAGTATACGATCTGCGCGGGGAAGGTGGCGTACATTAAAAATATGAGTATGTCCGCGCTGGATGATTGATGACGGATGATATGCCGCCTTTGAGACAGTGCGAAAGCTGGCATTTGATGGAAGAGGAAAGGGAGAAAATAGCGAATGTTATCGAAGAAAAAGGAAAAAGTACAGGTGTTATCAACAGCGAAACTGGCGGAGAGCATTTATGAGATGTGGCTTGAGACAGATATGGTGCAGGAAAAGGGGGCGGGGCGTTTTATCGCGTTATATCCGAAAAACAGAGCGACACTCCTGCCGAGGCCCATCAGCATCTGTGAAAGGGATGTGAAAAGGGGAGCACTGCGCATCGTTTACCGTGTGGCGGGCGAAGGGACAAGGGAGTTTTCCTCTTATCAAAAAGGTGACACGGCGGATATTCTGGGAGTGCTCGGAAACGGGTATCCGATTGATCGGGCGGAGGGAAAGGCAGTGCTGTTGATGGGAGGCGGTATCGGCATTCCGCCGCTTCTGGAGCTGGCGAAAGAACTGAGCGTCATGGAATGTAAAGTGCGGATCGTTCTCGGTTACCGGGACGGGAATCTCTTTTTAAAGCAGGATCTGGAACAATACGGGGAGGTATACATTGCCACGGAGGACGGAAGCGTGGGGACGAAGGGAAATGTGCTGGATGCGGTGAGGGAAAACGGCTTACAGGCGGATTTGATCTATTCCTGCGGTCCCATGCCGATGCTTAGGGCGATCAGGAAATATGCGGCACAAATGGGGATTCCGGCATGGATCTCTCTGGAGGAGCGGATGGCCTGCGGTGTGGGAGCCTGTCTTGGGTGTGTCTGCAAGACAGTGAAGGAGGATGCACATTCCCATGTGCACAATGCGAGGATCTGTACGGACGGCCCGGTATTTTTGGCGGAGGATGTGGATATCTGACGGGATGAGACTGTTAGAGGAGCAAAATAGCGGAATGGAGATAAAAGGAGCAGGATATGAATACAGAAGTAAAAATAGCAGGTGTTACGTTAAAAAATCCGGTTATGACAGCGTCCGGGACCTTCAGTTCCGGAATGGAATACAGCGAATTTGTGGATCTGAACAAGCTCGGAGCGGTGGTGACAAAAGGAGTGGCGAATGTCCCGTGGCCCGGAAACCCCACGCCCAGAGTGGCTGAAACCTATGGAGGGATGCTGAATGCGATCGGCCTGCAGAATCCGGGGATCGATGTATTTCTGGAGAGGGATATCCCGTTTTTGCAGCAGTTTGATACGAAGATCATCGTCAATGTCTGCGGAAAGACGGTGGAAGATTATCTGGAAGTGGTGGAGCGGTGCGGCGATGAAAAGATCGATATGCTGGAGATCAATGTGTCATGCCCCAATGTAAAGGAAGGGGCGATCGCGTTCGGACAGAGGACGGATGCGCTCTACCAGATCACACAGTCGATAAAAAAGAAGGCGAAGCAGCCGGTGATCATGAAGCTGAGTCCCAATGTGACGGACATTGCAGAGATGGCAAAAGCGGCGGAGGCAGGAGGGGCGGACTGTATTTCCCTGATCAATACGCTGACCGGTATGAAGATCGATGTGGAGAGGAGGCAGTTTGTGCTTGCCAATAAAACGGGCGGCTTATCCGGCCCCGCCATAAAACCGGTGGCAGTGCGCATGGTTTATCAGGCGGCCCACGCAGTCAAAATTCCCGTGATCGGAATGGGCGGCATCATGACAGCGCAGGATGCGCTGGAATTTATCCTTGCCGGCGCAAGCGCAGTGGCGGTAGGCGCCGCAAACTTTATCAATCCTTATACAACGGTTGAGATCGTACAGGGAATCGAAAAGTATATGGAGCGGCATCATATAGAAAATATAGCGGAACTGATCGGAGCCGTTTCATAAAAACTCCGTTAGTTAGATGAAAACCATTATATTACACAGAAAGCCGCCCTTGAAAACAGGGCGGCTTTTCTTGTCTCTTTACTGCGTTTGGGTATTCAGGAAACAGACTCTGATGTAAGCATCTTCATCCAATTCGGGATCTGTACAGCTATCCAAGCCTTCGTGTGTAAAAACAGCATACCAGCTCAAGCTTTCATCAAAGCAATATATGTCCTCCGGAAACCACAGACCTTGACATTGAAAACCTGATGTCCATGCATCCAGTTCATGGTTCCATTCCTCCACAATTTTTTGACCGAGCAGACTGCCTTCTATACTTATGACGGTGTTTTTTGGATATTCTGAAGAAAACCGTCTGCCCGACAATCTTTTTTTAGCGAATAGATCCCACATAAAAAGTACGTTTTTCTTATCTCTCAAAAATGCAGCGGCATCCTCCATGCGGCATTCTTTTTTCCAATTTTCATTATCCTGCAGACAATCCCATAAATACCCGTCATAACAAAAACCGTCCGTATCCCGGGATAAAGCTGCAATATGCCTTTGATAATAATCGCTTGTTGTGTCGACGAACTGCCGGATAAAGGCTTTGCGCAAAGCAACCGCCTTTTCGGTCGGTAATATCTCAAATTTCATACTATGACACTCCCTGTAATTTAAAAAATCTGGAATCATTTTAGCAGATAGGCATATGATCTGCAATGTAAAATAGTAGTAAGGAACAACGGGCACACGGAACTGATCGGGGCTATTTCATAAACCAGCCGGGATGGCGATAAAATTCTCAAGGAGTGCCCTTGAAAAACGCCGGCACTTAGCGAGGTTTCTCACGAGCTTAGTGTCCGCTGCATTGTTTCACAGGCTCTTGAAGAACAGAGCCAACGCAAGCGTGCCGACGGAGAATTTTATCGCCATCCCGGCGTCCGCCTTCATAAATCCCCGTCATAAATATGTGCCCATCCACATACTTATATATAAAAGAAAGAGCGCAGGGGGAGTCCTGCGTCTCTCGGAGAGGACATATTCTGCCGGTCAGGCAGTTATGGAAAAAGGAGTGGGAGGTTTTCGTGGGAAAAATGGAGCTGGAGAAGAGAAAGATTTATATGGACCGCATGAAGTACAGGGCAGGGACGCAGATCGCACTGGAGGACGACCGGAACCTGCAGGATAATAAACCGGACATTGCCCGTATCTTGGGGCAGAAAGGTTATATACGTCTGGAGGAGCTGAAACCTGCGGCGGACCATGTGACAATGCGCGGCAAGCTGTTTTATAAGGTGCTCTACCAGTCGGACGAAGGACAGGAGATCTGCTCTGTGGAAGGGAGCATCCCTTTTGAGGAGCAGGTACATATGGACGGCATCGGTACAGAAGAACTGGTGCAGGCAAGGTGGGAACTGGACGATATGACGATCGGGATGATCAATTCCCGTAAGCTGAGCGTTCAGGCGGTGGCGTGCTTTGAACTTTTTGTGGAGGAACTGTACGAGGAGCAGGTACCGGTGGAACTTGTGGAAATGCCTTCCGACACCGGGATCGAATGCCGGAAAAAAGTGCTGGATGTGGCAGGGATCAGCGTCCTGAAAAAGGATATTTTCCGGATCCGCGAGGAGATGGAACTGCCCCAGAGCTGCCCTAATATCGGAAATCTGATCTGGGAGGATATTGAGTTATCGGCACTGGAGTTTAAGGCGGTGGAGGAGAAGATCTTTGTCAAGGGGGAGGCGAAGGCGTTTTTCCTCTATGTGCCCCAGGGCGAGGAGGGGAATGTGCAGGTGTTCAGCACTTCTATCCCGATATCCGGTTCCGTGGACTGTCAGGGATGCATGGAAGATCTGATCACGGATATCCGCTATCAGATCAGCCAGCAGGACATTGAGATTCAGGAGGATTTCGATGGGGAGAGACGGGTCATCTCACTGGAGATGGTGCTGGATCTGTACATTAAATTATATAAAGAAGAAAAGACGGAGATACTTTCGGATTGTTACGGTCTGCAGAAAGAGGTGAAACTGGAGAGGCAGGAGACGGAATACAGGACAAAGATGCTGCGCTGCGGCGGAAAATACAGGCTGGCGGAGGAGGTGCCCGTCGAGGGCGTGCCCGGCGGTGTGAAGCTTTTGCACTATCAGGCGTCGGTTCAGAAGGAGGGGCAGACGCAGACGGAGGAAGGGATAGAGATCCTCGGCGCCGTGGAGGCAGACTTTTTGCTGCAGGACGAAGGGGATAAAAAGTTCTACAGACTGCATGCGGGAATCCCGTTTAAGTATCTGCTGGAAACATCAGGGGGAATGGCGGACTTTGGCAATCTGAAAATCTGTCTGGAAAACCTGACGGTGGCAGCGGCGGGAGATGTCTGGGAAGTAAAGGGGATACTGAGCTTTGAGGTCGCTGTTTTCCAGAGAGGAAAAGAGGAGATGATCAGGGAGGTCGAACTGTGCGAGCCGGACGCGGAGAAGTACAGAAGGACGCCGGGGATGGTCGGATATGTGGTGAAATCCGGAGACAGCCTGTGGGATATCGGGAAGCGGTATATGGTTTCGCTGGATAGCCTGAAGGAGATGAATCATCTGGCGAAAGATGAAGTGCATGCGGGGGAGAAGATATTGATCATACGCTGACAAAAAGAGGCAATATATTACTTTTCGTGGGACAGAAAGGCGCATTTGCTGCGTGTTCCGCAGGAATATGATTCAGGTTCGGGGCGGTTTTTGTGAAGCAAAACTTCCAAATATCGCCCCGAACCGTTGCTGTGTGGGACTTTCGAGCTGCAAACAGTAACAGATACGTTTTAAGATTTACGGTGAATATGGGAAGAAAAGTTGACTAGAAAGAGCGGATTGTATATAATTAGATACAATAATTTATGATAAATGCAAAAACATGGCAGAGGGATGATAAAAATAAACGGGATCGGAACAGAAGATATGGCACAGGAACTGGTCTTAAAGGCATATGGAAAAATTAATCTGGGGCTGGATGTGGTAAGGCGGCTTGAAAACGGATACCATGAGGTGCGGATGATCATGCAGTCCGTGGAACTGGCAGATATTGTGACGATGAAGCGGCTTTCGGAAGATAAGATCGTGATCGGGACTGATAAGGAAGGTCTGCCCTGTGATGAGAGAAACCTTGCCTATAAGGCGGCAAAGCTGATGAAGGAGAGTTACGCTGTTTCGGATGGTGTGGAGATCTTTCTGGAGAAGCATATTCCGATGGCGGCGGGAATGGCAGGCGGTTCCGCAGACTGTGCGGCGGTGCTGAAGGGAATGAATATGCTGTTCGGACTGGGACTGTCCCTGAAAGATCTGCAGAAGATCGGCGTAAGACTGGGGGCGGATGTGCCTTATTGTCTGATGGGGGGCTGTGCGCTGTCTGAGGGGATCGGTGAAGTGCTGACACCGTTAAAGGAACCGCCGTCCTGCATTGTGTTGCTGGCAAAACCGGATATAGATGTTTCCACGAAATATGTGTATGAGAATCTGAAACTGGATATGCTGAAGAGGCACCCGGATATTGACGGCATGATGCGGGATATAGAAGAGGGAGATCTGGAAGGACTTTGCGGGAAGCTTGAAAATGTGTTGGAGAGCGTAACAGGGAAAGAGTATCCGGTGATCGGGGAGATTGAACGTATAATGAAAGAGGCGGGAGCGCTGGCGGGTATCATGAGCGGCAGCGGCCCTACCGTGTTCGGAATGTTTCAGGAGGCGAAAGCTGCCGAAAATGCTGTGGAGAAGATCAGGGCGCAGAGGCTGGCGGAGGAAGTATTTCTTTCAACATTCAGATATGATGGGCGGGCGGAATAGGCAGGCTGCGTGAGAGCAGGTAAAAAGAGAGGGATATGGCATGTCGTATCAGGGATTTGATGCAAAAGTGGACGAACTTTTGCCTCTTAGGGATGTAGTCTATAAAAAACTGCGCAGAGCGATTCTGCTGGAGGAATTAAAAGCGGGGGAGAGGCTGACGGAGATCCACCTTGCGGACAGGCTGGGGGTCAGCCGCACACCGATCCGCGAAGCGATCCGCAAGCTGGAGCTGGAAGGGCTTGTGATCATGCTGCCGAGGCGGGGGACCATCGTGGCGGAGATCACGGAAAAGAGCCTGAAAGATGTGCTGGAAGTGCGGCGGGTGCTGGATATGCTCAGCGCGGAACTTGCCTGTGAGCGGATGGATGAGGCGGGAAAGAAGGCGCTGGGGGAGGCATGCCGTGATTTTGAAGGGGCGATAAAAAAAGGGAATCTGGGCGATATCGCACAGAAAGATGTGGCGCTGCATAATATTATTGTAGAAGCCAGCGGGAACAGGGTGCTGCAGCAGATGGTGGGCAACCTGTCCGAGCAGATGTACCGCTACCGCGTGAAATATCTGAAGGATGACAGCAGATATGAAACGCTGGTAAAAGAGCATCAGGGAATTTACCAGAGCATTATAAAGTGTGACAGGGAGGCGGCGGCGCATTTCGCGAAAGAACATATCGACAATCAGGAAGCGGCGATCATGAGCCAGCTTCATAGCTGGAACGCTGATTAAAGATCGAAAAAACGACCATACTTCTTAGAAAGACGATAAGGAGTATGGTTTATATGATAGAGAAACAAAATGAAAGATTTTTTACACGGGCAGCGGTCACATTTGGGGGACTACTGCTTTCTCTGGGCTTTTGGGGGATTGCTTTTCCGCAGTACCTTCTTACGGGGGACTGTGTCAGGATAGTAGATGAACAGGGGCAGGATGTCACTAAGGAAGCGGAGGATGACAAAAATCTCTACTGTGAGATCAGCGAAGCCGGACCGGAACAGATCGAAGTCAGGATAAGTATTCTGGAATGGGCAAAAAGATAAAGCGTGTGGAACATCCGCAGAAAGACCCGGCGGATAAAGAAAGGATATAGTACAGCAATGGACAACAGGAAGGAAGCGCCGATCGGTGTATTTGATTCCGGAGTGGGCGGACTGACGGTGGTAAAGGAGATCATGTATCAGATACCGAATGAAAAGGTGATCTATTTCGGGGATACGGCGAGGGTGCCTTACGGCAATAAAACAAAAGAAACCGTCACAAAATATGCACTTCAGATCGTACGCTTTCTGAAAACGCAGAAAGTAAAGGCGATCGTGGTGGCGTGCAACACGGCGAGCGCCTATGCGTTGGATGAGATAGAACAGGCGGCGGATGTGCCGGTCATCGGTGTGGTGAAGCCGGGGGCTAAAATGGCGGTGGAAGCCACAAAAAACGGCAAAATAGGCGTGATCGGCACGCGGGGGACGATTGGCAGCGAAACCTATACTACATATATCAGGCAGTTAAATCCTGATGTGGAGGTGATCGGAAAAGAGTGTCCGCTGTTCGTGCATCTGGTGGAGGAAGGACTCTGGGAAGATCCGGTGACGGAGGAGATCGCAAAGCGCTATCTGACGGATCTGGTCGATGTGGGCATCGATACGTTGATCCTGGGCTGTACGCACTATCCGATGATACGAAAGACCGTGCAGCGGATCATGGGGGAAAATGTGCGATTGGTCAATCCCGCCTATGAGACTGCCAGGGAATTAAAGAATCTGCTGGGAGAACATGATATCCTGAATGAACAGGCGCCGGGACTCGGCACGAACATGCACAGGTTTTTTGTCAGCGATGCGGCGGAGCGGTTCCAGATTTTTGCAAATTCCATCTTAAAATACGGTATCCTGTCCGCGAAAGTGATCCATATTGAGGAATATTAGACAGTTATGATGAAAGAAAAAAGCAGAGAATGCAGGGTATGCGTTACCTCGCATCAGGTAGATACAGATGGCGAAGAGCAGATCATGAAGACAGAGAGTAAGGGGCGGCTTTCCGGGAGGGAGGGCGTCCTTTATGTACTTTACGAGGAAGAGGCTGAGGGGAAGGCAGTCATCAAAAATCTGCTGAAAATAGAAAAAGAGCCGCTCCGCGTCAGCCTGAAAAAATCAGGCGCGGTTTCGTGGAAAATGATCTTCGAACAGGGAAAATATGAAAAGTCGGAATACCATACACCCTACGGTGCCTTGGAGATCGGAGCAGAGACCCGGACGGTCAAGTTGGAAAAAAGAGAAGAAAAAACCAGCCTGCAGCTCGCCTACGCCCTTTTTATACAGGGTAAAAAACAGGCGGACTGCAGACTGGAGATCGAGATCCGGTAATATCTATTTTACCTGGCCAACACCGGCTTTTTCCTGTGCTCTTTCAAGAAGCTGTTTAAATTTACTTTTCTTTTTGGTGTTCTGCGGCGTGTTGTTCTTGCCGTGCATACCTTTTACAGAGGTGATGTAGATACCGCTGACAACAGCCTTTACCTCTTTTTTGACCGGAATATCATCGAAAATCTTTTCGTCCGCCACAAGGGAAACGATCTGGGGGCCGACTTTCGCTTTTACGATGGGAAGCTTGGAGCGGCGCATCAGTTTCGGCGTCTGGTCGATGACAGCCTGAGGCAGTCCGGATTCAGTCAGCCGCATCCGCTTCTTATCTATGATCAGCATGCTCACATTCTGCTTATAGGCTTCGATCTGCGCCTGCTGCTCCGCCTGTTTCTTCTGTGCCTTTTTTCCGAGAAAATACAGGACAACGATGGCAGCGACTAAAATAACGAGTATGACGATCAGTACAATGGTTCCTGTGCTCATGAAATCTCCTCCTTGCGCGTACCCTGCGTGTACGCAATAAAAGTATTTTAGCATTTATTCCGTGCAATGGCAAGATTTCAACAGAGATTTTTGGGAAATACTTTGTAAGAACGCATAAGTTGTGATAAAATAAAAAACATGTTTTATCTTATCATTATCTGGGAAAGGAATATTTGGTATGAAGAAAAAAATGACGGCGGCACTTATGCTGCTTTGCATGATCGGTATCGTGACGGGATGCGGGAAAAAAGATATTAAGATCGCGGATCTGAAGGATGTGGAAGTGGAAAAATATGTAACGCTTCCGGACTATAAAAGCCTGCAGGTGGAAAGGCCGGCGAAAGTGGAGATAACGGATGCCTATGTGAAAAGCTATATTAACAGCCGGATCGATGCGGTGAGCGATCTGCATGAGCTGACAGGGACCGTGGAAAACGGGGATGTTGTGAATATTGATTACGCAGGTACCATCGACGGTACGGCGTTTCAGGGCGGCACGGCACAGGGACAGCTTTTAGAGATCGGATCAGGCAGTTTTATAGAAGGGTTTGAGGAAGGACTGATCGGCGCGAATGTGGGAGAGACAAAAGAGCTTTCCCTGAAGTTCCCGGACAACTACCGAAGTGCGGATGTGGCGGGGAAGGATTGTGTCTTTGCGGTAAAGATCAATTATATTTTGTCAGAGCTGACGGACGAGAATGTGAATATGTTGGATGCCGGATATCAGAGTGCGGAGACCTACCGGGAAGATGCCAGAAATAATCTGATAGAATTCACGGAGTACCAGTATGATGGAACACTGAGAGTCAGTATTGTGTCAAGTCTGATCGCGGGAAGCACTTATCAGGAGATACCGGAGTCCCTGATTGAGGATTATCAAAGCAGTTTGAGGACGGATTTTGAGAACGAGGCGGAGAGAGCGGGGATGAGCCTGGAAGAGTATATGGAAAATACGTACTATACCTCTGCAGATTCCATAGATGAGGAGATCAGGACGATTGCGGAGCGGTGTGCGAAGGAAGGACTTGCGCTGCAGGCGATCGCCGATCAGGAGGGAATCTCCGTGTCGGACGAAGAAGTGGATGCGGCGATCGCGGAATATATTGCAGTGGTGGGTGATACAGGGGAAGAGCTGGAGAAGGAGAACGTGAGAGTGAATCTTCTGAACGATAAGGTGTATGAATTTATGGTGGACATTTATAAAGAGTAGGGATAATGGGCATCAGGAGGATAGATGCAGTGTCATTAGGATAATGGAAACGGACGCTTACCAGCTGGCAGAGGCGTCAACTGAATGACAGAAGGACAGATGCGGAATTGGAATAGGAGGACAAGGACATGGAATTAACAGAAATTCGGGAACTGTACAGGAACAAGGAAGAGTATATCGGAAAGAAGATAACGGTGGGAGGCTGGATCAGGAGCATCAGAGATTCCAAAACCTTCGGGTTTATCGTGGTAAACGACGGAACCTTTTTTGAGCCGCTGCAGATCGTCTACGGCGATAAGCTGGAGAACTTTGAGGAGATCAGCAGGCTGAATGTGGGCGCTGCCATCGTTGTGACAGGTACGTTGGTGGCGACACCGCAGGCGAAGCAGCCCTTTGAGATACAGGCGGAGGAAGTGTTGGTGGAAGGAGCTTCCGCACCGGAGTATCCGCTGCAGAAAAAGCGCCACAGCTTTGAGTATCTGAGGACGATCCCTCATCTGCGTGCGAGAACCAATACTTTTCAGGCGGTATTCAGGGTGCGGTCCCTGATCGCCTATGCGATCCATACTTTCTTTATGGAGAGAGGGTTTGTCTATGTGCACACGCCGATCATCACCGGCTCTGACTGTGAGGGCGCGGGCGAAATGTTTCAGGTGACGACGCTGGATATGGAAAATCTGCCGAAGAAGGATGACGGCAGTATCGATTATGACGGGGACTTTTTCGGAAAGCAGGCGAATCTGACGGTTTCCGGGCAGTTGAACGTGGAGACTTACGCCTTTGCGTTTAAGAATGTATATACTTTCGGACCGACCTTCCGTGCGGAGAATTCCAACACTACACGCCATGCGGCGGAATTCTGGATGATCGAGCCTGAGATCGCCTTTGCGGATCTGAAGGATGATATGGTTCTGGCGGAGTCCATGATCAAGTATATCATCCGCTATGTGCTGGAGAACGCGCCGGAGGAGATGAAGTTCTTTAACAGCTTTGTGGACAAGGGGTTGATCGAGCGTCTTGAACATGTGGCAAATTCCGATTTTGCCCATGTGACATACACGGAGGCGATCTCCATTCTGGAAAAGCACAATGATGAATTTGATTACAAGGTTTCCTGGGGCTGCGACCTGCAGACGGAGCATGAGCGCTATCTGACGGAGAAGGAATTTAAGCGTCCTGTGTTCGTGACGGATTACCCGAAGGAGATCAAGGCTTTCTATATGAAGCTGAACGAGGACGGAAAGACCGTGGCGGCGATGGACTGCCTTGTGCCCGGCATCGGTGAGATCATCGGCGGCTCCCAGAGGGAGGATGACCTTGAGACGCTGGAGAGACGGATGGAAGAGATGGGCCTGAAAAAGGAGGATTATGATTTTTATCTGGATCTGCGCCGGTATGGCTCTGTCCGCCATGCGGGCTTCGGGCTTGGCTTTGAGCGCTGTGTGATGTATCTGACAGGAATGGCGAACATCCGCGATGTGCTGCCGTTCCCGAGAACCGTTAAAAATTGTGAATTGTAATGTAAATAACGAGGACGCCGGGAGGAAAATCAAATCCTCCGTCGCCACGCTCGTCGCTCAAGCTCTTGAGAAACAGAGCTGGCTGCAACGTAGCGGTACTAGGCTCGAAAATACCTCGCCAAGTGCCGACGTTGCTGCAGGGGCTCCTTGAGGATTTGATTTTCCTCCCGGCTGGTTGTCGGATAAGATTATTGTTTTGAGATAGAAAAGACAGGAAAGTAAATGAAAAAAAGAGTCAGAAATACGATATGTCTGCTGTTGTGTCTGTTGTTGTTCCTTGAGAGCAGCGGGAGCGTTCAGGCTGTGACGATCGAGGAGCTCAGGCAGCAGATAGAGGAGAGCCAGAACCAACTGAATAGTGAGAATGAAGTGATCTCCGGTCTGCAGGATGAGCAGGATCTGATCGAGGAGGAGATCAGCGATCTGGATGCGGAGCTGGTAAACCTGTATACGGAGATCAGTGTGCTGGAGGACGAGATCCTGGAACAGGAAGGGAAGATCTCGGAGAAGGAAGCGGAGATCGAAGTGGCGCAGGGAGAGTTCGAGGCGGCGGAAGCGGAGGAGAAGCGTCAGTACGAGGCGATGAAGGAGCGGATCCGCTTCACCTATGAGCAGGGTGAGAGTTCTTATATCGAGCTGTTGTTATCCAGCGGGAGTTTCAGTGAACTGCTGAACCGGGCGGAATTCATAGAGGAAGTCTCGGCCTACGATGATAAGATGCTGGCGGAGTATCAGGCGATCAAACAGAAAGTGGCCGATATGAAGGCGAAACTGGAAGCGGACAGGGAAGCGCTGGTGCAGGAGAAGGAAGCGCTGGAGGCGGATAAAGCGTCCCTTGCGGAGCAGCAGAGCTACTTAAACGGTATTCTGGCACAGAAAAAGGCGATAAGCGCCAACTACGACGCGGAGATCGCGGCGGCAAAGAACCGGGCGGCGCAGTTTAAGCAGCAGATCGCGGCGGATACGAAAAAGATTGAGCAGATTCAGGAGGAGGAGCGCAGAAGGCTGGCGGCGCAGAACGGCAGCGGTACAAAGACTACCGCATCAAATCCCAATTCCGCAAAGACGATAGAGGCGGCACAGGCTGTTGTGGCGCAGTCGGGCGGCAGCAGCAACGGAAAATCCATTGCGAATTACGCCTGTCAGTTTATCGGAAATCCTTATGTCTCCGGCGGCACCAGCCTGACGAACGGGGCGGACTGCTCCGGCTTCATATACCGGCTGTACGCGGACTACGGCTATCGGGTTCCCCGGACTTCGTCCCAGCTTCGGAGTGTGGGCACCGAGGTCTCCTACTCTGAGGCACAGCCCGGTGATATCGTCTGTTATGAGGGACATGTAGGGATGTATATTGGCGGAGGCATGATCGTCCACGCCAGTACCCAGAGGACCGGCATCAAGGTCAGCAACGCGCAGTACCGGCCGATCCTGGCGGTGAGAAGGGTGATGTAAACCTAAAAGAGCAGATACTTCAAAGTAAAATAAGTATCTGCTCTTTTTATGATCTGCTGATATTGACATATATAAGTCCCGGGAGGGCCGCACCAAAGAGTAGTATGGGTATCTCACAGAGCATATATAAAATGTGAAATAAATAAGCAAACGTATATTATGAAAAATTACGGTTTTTTCTGCGTGATTACTGGAATCTGTATTTTTTGATTGTGCTATTTTTATAAAAATAGTTAGATAAAAGGTAGAAAATTAGAAAAAATGTTGACACAAAGTTGTTTTAAGTCTATAATAAAGAAATTAAAACGTTTTAGTTGGTGACAGGGATGGCTTGATGAAAAATACAAAAAGAGTAAAAAAGAGGAGTACGATGGAGGACGTTGCGCAGATGGCCGGTGTGACAATAGGAACGGTATCTCATGTCATCAATGGAACGGCTACCATCTCTGCGGCAACTACAGTCCGGGTAAGAGAAGCAATTGAAAAACTGAACTATATCCCGAATGCAGCAGCACAGAATATGCGGCGCAAAGAGAATCGCCAGCTTGGACTACTGGTTCCGAAACTGACGAATATGTTTTATTCGGAGATGGCTAACGCGATTATGTACGAAGCGGATAAAGAGCATTATACCATGATGATATGCGGTTATGAATACTCGTTGGAACAGGAACGGAAGGTACTGTATAATCTGCTGCAGAATAATGTAAAGACTATTATTATTGCAAATGGCCATGATGATGAGGAATATATACGGGAACTGGTGGGGCAGGGGGTTCATGTGATTCTGGCTGACCGCAGAAGCGATGAAAAAGGAATTTCCTATGTGGCTTATAATAATGTGGCGACCGCAGAAAAGATCGTAGGCTTTTTAAAGGAGAAGGGATACGGGAGTATCGGATTTATCTCGGAGCCGTTAGCGCTGAATAATCTGTGGGATCGGTTTATGGGTTATAAAGCGGGGTTGGAAAAATATGGATATTCCTATCGGGAAGAATATGTACATATTTCGGAAAAGTTCCGGCATGGCCATGCGAAGAACGGTTACTTCTATATGAAGAAACTGTTGGAGGATCATAGAAAGGAAGACCTTCCATCGGTGTTTATCGTTTCCTCGGATATGCTGGCAATAGGCGTGATAAAAGCTATCACCGAAGCAGGACATCGGATTCCGGAAGACTTTGGCATTGTAGCCTGTGATAATCTGGAGATTTCCGCTTATCTGCAGCCGCCGCTTACCACCATTAAGCAGGATCAGATGCGGCTTGCACAGGAATTGTGGAAGCAGGTGACTGCTTACCGCACGGGAAAAAGGGTAAAGAATATTATGTTGGAGCAGGAACTGGTTGTAAGGGAGTCCTGTTGAGGTATGTGATATTAAGACGTTTTAATCATCTGCAATCATAAAAAAAATAAACAGGGAAAGGAGGTTTTGCGGGATTAAAACGCTTTAATGATATAAGGATAAAATAAAAGGCATAAAAAATAATGAATGGAGGTAGTTATGAAGAATATGAAAAAGTTTGCAGCTTTATTTATGGCGACAGCAATGATACTCGGGGGAGTTGTTGCATGCGGTAACAGTGCGCAGGAGAGCGCACCGGCAGCGGAAGAGACGGCGCCGGCAGCAGAGGAAAGTGCTCCTGCGGAAGAAGCACCCGCGGCAGAGGAAAGCGCACCGGCAGCAGCAGGCGATTATGAGATCGTGGTAGTTCCCAAAGATTCATCAAATCCCTGGTTTGTACGTATGGACACCGGCGTAAAGGAATATGCGGAAGAGACCGGTTTAAATGTATACCAGAAAGGAACAGATGAGATCGATGCGACCAAGCAGGCACAGCTTGTACAGGATTTGATCGCGCAGGGCGTAGATGCTATCTGTGTTGTACCGGTTGACCCGGAATCTCTTGAACCGGTTCTGAAACAGGCTATGGATGCAGGGATTGTAGTGATCGCCCATGAAGGTGCAAGCCTTGAAAATGTAAACTATGATATCGAAGCTTTCTCCAATGCAGGTTACGGCGCGTTTATTATGGATAACCTGGCAGAGGCGATGGGAGAAGAAGGCGTTTATACAACAATGGTGGCAGATGTGACGAATGCTTCCCATAATGAGTGGGCTGACGCAGGTGTGGAATGGCAGAAGGAGCATTACCCGAACATGACGCTTCTGGAGGCAGAGCCGAGAGTAGAGTCCCATGATAATGGCGATACGGCATACAATGTGGCGAAAGAGCTGTTTAAGAAATATCCTGATCTGAAAGGTATTATGGGAACATCCTCCTTTGATGCACCGGGTGTTGCACGTGCCATTGATGAGCTTGGTCTGGTGGATAAGGCATTTACATCCGGAACAGGTATGCCCGGTGACAATGCGGCTCTGTTGAAGAGCGGCACCGTAAAATCCCTGACACTCTGGGATCCGGCTATCGCAGGAAAAGCGATGATCAGTCTGGCTGTTAAAGTATTGAACGGCGAAGAGATCGGCGCACCGGTAGACCTTGGCGTAGAGGGTTATGAGGCAATGACGTTCCGTGAAGGCAGCAGCACGGTTCTTGAAGGTGAAGGCTGGATCGTAATTGACGGTGAAAACGTGGATTCATTCGGATTCTAAAGCTTTGCGGTAGATTATAGGCAGAAAGTCTGTGCCGGGCGAAATTTTCGACCGGCACAGCTTCGATAAAGGCAAGGAGAAGGAGGAAATTTATGGCGGAATATTTATTCCGGGCTGTTGATATACGAAAATATTTTGCCGGCGTAAAAGCGTTGGATGGCGTTACCCTGGAGATCAAACCGGGCGAGATCCATTGTCTTGCAGGTGAAAACGGCTGTGGTAAGTCCACACTGATCAAAATTATTTCAGGTGTATATCAAAGAGATTCCGGCACCATAGAATTTGAGGGGAAGGAGCTGCAGAAAATCACACCGCTCTCTGCGATAGAGAATGGAATCCAGGTAATCTATCAGGACTTTTCTATTTTCCCGAACCTGAGTGTGATGGAGAATCTGGCTATCAACAGTCAGCTTGTAGCAAAGAAGAAACTGGTAAACTGGAAAGATATGAGAAAGATTGCCGAGGAAGCGGTAGAACGAATCGGCTTTCAGGTGGATCTGGATGCGCGCCTTGGAGATCTTTCCGTGGCGGAAAAACAGATGGTGGCGATCTGCAGGGCCTTAATGTTCAACGCAAAACTGATCATTATGGATGAACCGACGACGGCGCTGACCAAAAAGGAAGTGAAATCTCTTTTCAAAGTGATCCTGCAGTTGAAGGCGCAGAATATTTCGATTCTTTTTGTGAGTCACAAACTGGATGAAGTTTTCGAAATATCCGAGCGCTTTACGGTATTCAGAAGCGGAAAACTGATAGCTACAGGTAATACTGCTGATCTGGATGATAAGAAATTCACGTATTATATGACAGGCAGAGAGTTTGAGCAGAAGATATTTGAGCCGAAGAAGATAGGCGAAAAGCCGGTGCTGGAAGTGAAGAAGTTATGTCTGGAGGGACATTACAGCGACATCGATTTTTCGATAAAGGGCGGCGAAATTTTGGGGATCACGGGGCTCCTGGATTCGGGAAGAACAGAACTGGCATTATCGCTGTTTGGAATAAAACCGGCTGACAGTGGAAAGATACTTATTCACGGGGAAGAGACGGAACTGAAAAGTCCTCAGGATGCCATCGCAAAAGGGATCGGCTTTGTGCCGGAAGACCGTCTGAGCGAAGGATTGTTTTTATCGCAGAGTATTGGTGATAATATTATTATTTCGGAGATTGATAATCTGACGAAAGGAAAGCTGGTAGACAGAAAGAAGACGCAGGAGGAGATCGATCGGTGGGTGAAGGAACTTTCCATCGCAACACCGGATGCAAACAATGCGGCTTCTACATTATCAGGCGGAAACCAGCAGCGTATCGTACTTGCAAAATGGCTGGCGTGTGAGCCTGAATTGCTGATACTGAACGGCCCGACGGTGGGTGTGGATATTGGCTCAAAACATGACATCCATGCTATCTTGCAGTCTCTGGCAGAAAAGGGAATGGCGGTTATCATTATTTCGGATGATCTGCCGGAAATTCTGGAAAACTGTTCCAGAATTATGATTTTGAAAGACGGAAAAATGTCCGGAGAATTTTTGGCTGCCGAAGCAACTGAAAAGCAGATTCTGGACAAAATGATGTAGGAGGGTGGATGGATGCAACTAAAAACAAATAAACTGTTAAAGCAGAATGAAACCTACATATTTTTGATCATCTTAGCTCTGTCATTTTTGATCCAGATACGGTCGGGACAGTTCTATACTTCTAATAATATAGTGGATATCATGTCAGCGATGATCGTGCCCGGATTGTTTGCCATCGGAGAATTTCTTGTAATTCTTTCAGGTGGTATTGATGTATCCTTTCCGGCGCTTGCTTCTCTGACGGCCTATGCTACGACAAAGATGTTCCTTGATATGGGGTATGAGGGCAGCGTGTTTCTGCCGCTTGTTGTGGCGATTCTGATTGGTGCGGTTTTAGGCGCTATTAACGGATTTTTCGTTGGATATCTGAATCTCCCGGCAATGATCGTTACGTTGGGGACGTCCAGTGTTTTCAAGGGATTCATGCAGGGAACGCTGGAATCCAAACAGTTAGCGGTGATCCCGACGGGTATGAAGGACTTTGGGACGGTAGCGCTCTATACGGCGACCAACTCGCAGAGCGGCCTCTCATCCAGACTGCCGATGGCATTTTTGATGTTTGTGGCAGTGATCATCATTGCGTTCTTTATATTGAAATACACGATGTTTGGCAGAGGGATCTATGCCATCGGCGGAAATGAATCAGCGGCCTATAACGCAGGATTTCGTGTAAAATGGACAAAGTTTTTACTGTATGTATTTGCGGGGGTCGTGGCGAGTATCGCGGGAATCATCAGGGTATGTATGATGCAGCAGTGTCATCCCACCAATATGTTGGGGATGGAAATGAACATTATTGCTGGCGTGGTCCTTGGCGGGACGGCTATCGTAGGCGGCAAGGGAACTATGACAGGCTGTATTCTGGGAACATTACTGATCGTATTGGTAGAAAACTCCATGATCCTGATCGGTGTGCCGGTAGTCTGGAAGAACGTATTTGTAGGATTGCTTATTGTGATCGGAACGATCATCAGCGCTTACCAGTCGTCTCATTCCGGCATGGGACATCATAAGAAAACAAAGGAGGCGGCATAATGGCGGAAAAGATTAAAAAGTCTATGAAACAGGATGTTCATATCTGGCGGCTTATTGTGATTATGCTGGTATGGTTTGTTTTCATAGGGATCACGAAAGGATCCAAATTTTATTCTGTGGTTAACTTCCAGACCATGTTTGCCCAGTTTCCTGAATTTGGGCTGATGTCTCTGGGTGTTATGGTTTGTATGATAACAGGTGGTATTGATCTGTCGACGGTCGGCGTTGCGAATGTTACATCTATTACTATGGCGCTTTTTATGAGAAGCCTTGCGAATGAAAGCGGGGAGCTTGCGGTCGGACTGATTCCGGTTGTATTCCTGCTTGCAATCGTTATGGGTGCCATTGCGGGCACATTGAATGGCATTTTAGTGGCAAAATGTAAGATACCGCCGATTCTGGCAACGCTTGGAACAAGCGAATTGCTGACCGGTGTGGGAATTGTTCTGACAAACGGCAGTGCTATCAGCGATTTCCCGAAAACCTATGCCTTTATTATAAATAACAGGGTGGCGGGAATTCCGGTGCAGTTTATAGTTTTTGCGATAGGAGCTGCTGTCGTAGGGTTCTTGATGAAGAAAACAACGTATGGCAAGAAGATCATTCTTATGGGCAGCAGCCAGAACGTGGCAAAATACAGCGGTCTTCAGGTGGACTGGATTTTGATAAAGACATATCTGATCTCAGGTATCTGTTCTGCACTTGGCGGTATGATCATGCTGGCAAATTACAATTCTGCCCGGGCGGATTACGGTTCAAACTATACGCTTCAGTGCATTATGATCGTGGTGCTTGGCGGTGTGAGCCCTAACGGCGGAAAGGGAAAGATCAGCGGTGTTCTTCTTGCTATTTTCCTGGTGCGTGCTCTGGAGACGGGTATCAACCGCTTTCCGCAGATCAGCAGTTACTATATTTCATTGGTGTGGGGCGCGGTTCTTCTGTTTGTTATGGTATTGAACTATTTTTCAGATAATCATATTAAAATATTTAAGAAAAAGGCAACGTCATAAACAGAGGAGATTGGGTAAGCGTTTTATGAGGACATGAAAACTATATTTTATATGGAGTAGAGGGAAAAGAATGAAGACAATAAAAGACAAACAGATATTGGTGGGAGCAGACTTTGCGGGGTATCCTTTGAAAGAAGCAGTAGTGGCGCATTTAAAGAATAAGGGTTGGACTGTGACGGATGTAGGTGTTCGTGCAGACAGTGACGAGAATGATACGGATCTGATGTTCCACCGCATCGGATTGCGGGTAGGCAGCATGATCACTGAAAAAGAGTTCGAGAGAGCGTTGATCTTCTGCGGAACAGGCATGGGAATCCACATTGCGGCAAGCAAATGTCCCGGTGTGCATGCAGGCGTGGTGGAAAGCGTTCCGGCAGCATTGCGCGCGATTACCGGCAACGGTGTGAATGTGCTCGCTATGGGAGCATTTTATGTGGCACCTCAGATGGGGAAGGATATTGCGGATGCGTATCTGACACACAATCTGGGCGATACCTATGAATGGTGGCCGAACTTCTATGAATTCCATAAACTGGCAGTTGATGAGCTCAATGCTTTTGACTATGAGGAATATAAGGCGAACGGTTTTAAAGTGAAGCATCTGGGAGACTATCCGTTAGAGTTGATGGACAATCCGAACATATAATGAGAGGTTAATACATTATGGCAAAAAAAGTATTATTTGCGGGTGAATCCTGGACGGCGACGGTTACTGAGGTAAAAGGCTTTAACGCGTTTTCCGCGTCGAAATATGAGACGGGGCTGGGATGGATCGACAAAGCCATTGAAAAGGCGGGGTATGAGTTTGTCTATATGCCGGGCCATATAGCGGCGGATCATTTTCCGTTTACGATGGAAGAATTGAAGGAATATGCATGCGTTGTGCTGTCCGATATCGGTGCGGATACTCTTTTGATCCCGAATGAGACCTTTTCCATGGGCAGGAGATTTCCGAACCGCTGTCAACTTTTGAAAGATTATGTGCTTCAGGGCGGCGGACTGTTGATGATGGGCGGCTATATGACATTCACCGGTATCGGAGGCCAGGGAAAATGGTGGGCGACGCCGGTTCAGGATGTGTTGCCGGTGCAGCTGCTTACCTGTGATGACAGGATGGAGCATTGTGAAGGTGTCACGGCAGAGGTCGTGGATAACGAACATCCTGTTTTAAAAGGGATACAGGGAGAGTGGCCGCCGGTACTGGGATACAATAAGAGTGTTCTGAAAGAAGGTTCAGAACTTGTGGCAACTATTTGCGGAGATCCGTTTATTGCATTCAGAAACTGCGGGAAGGGAAGAACGGGGGTATTTTCCAGCGACTGTTCCCCGCACTGGGCGCCGAAGGAGTTCTGTGACTGGGAAGGCTATGATCTGCTGTTTAAAAATATCATAGACTATATTGTGCAGTAAACTGTACGGAAATCAAAAAAGAGCAGATACTCCAAAGTGAGATGAGTATTTGCTCTTTTATATACGCGCGGTGCGGAGAGAAAGGAGGCGGCGTAAGCTGCCCGCACCTTGCTCGATCAGCATATATTGATATACTCCAGAAACCTCTCCGCATCATAACTCATCACCAGCCAGTCAGGAAAATCAAACACTTCCCGGCAGGCATCTAAAAGAATCTCGGAACCTTTCACATTCCCGACGTTCTTCGGCCCGTGGCTGTCGCTGGAGAGCAGTACGGGCACTTCATAGCGCATACACTGATACAGCATCTGGATATTGTTTTCGATCGTGTTGCCCCGGTAACCGCCGGGCATAATGGAGGCGTTATTGATCTCCATCATCACATGATGGGCTGCGGCAGCTTCCGCCAGAGCCTTATAATCCACAGGAAACTTCACATCATCACAGTGCCCGATTATGCGCACTTTCGGCTGGTCCATGGCGCCTATGTAGGCGTTGGTATTTTCCAGCATATTGCCGGGCTTTATATTTTTCGTGTGCATGCTGACAACGGCATAGTCCATGCCGCCTAAAATGCCCTGTTCCAGATCGACTCTGCCGGAATAGTCCAGAATATTCAGTTCTACACCGTAAAGCATTCGTATTCCGCAGCGCATCTTCGGCGCCATCTGCAGATTTTTAAAATAGGAAGGAGTCCCCGCACATAATGTGGCGGGACCGTGGTCTGAGATGCCGAGCAGGGAGAGCCCCCGCTTTTTTGCCGCCTTCGCCATATCCGCTATGGTGCAGGCGGTGCCGTGTCCGCTGGAGATAGAATGGGTATGTACATCAAGCCGGATCATAAAAAGCCCCCACTGTAAAATGGAAAGATGCCGCGGGCCTCTCCGCGTATTTTCCCATAGCATAAACCTGCTCGCGGAGCGTGCAGGTGTTGGTTAGCATAAGCCTGCTCGCGGAGCGTGCAGGTGTTGGTTAATACCAGTATGCGCCCGAATCTGTGGTTTGTCAATGAAAAAAACAAAAAACCACAAAAATTATTTCAAAAACCAAAAAAACGTTCAAAAAAATGTGACTATTTTATTGACTTCATATGGTATGGGGCGTATAATGAGAACAAGCTTGAAATTTTATGCCTGATATTGATTTAGAAAAATTGAGAAGAAGGAGGAAGCAGAAAATGAGGTATTATTCGAAGGCAATTCCGAAGAGCGGGAGAATTACCAGATTAGTGGAACATCTCTACGCGAAAATGCCGGAAATTGAAGCTTCGAGAGCTGTGCTGATCACAGAGTCTTATCAGCAAACGGAAAATGAGCCGATGATCATCAGGCGCGCCAAAGCGTTTGAACATATTCTGGACAACATTCCGATCATCATCCGTGATGAAGAACTGATCGTGGGTTCCACGACGATCGCGCCCAGAGGCTGCCAGACCTACCCGGAGTTTTCCTGGGAGTGGCTGGAGGCGGAGTTCGAGACGGTGGCGACAAGGACTGCGGATCCGTTCTATATTTCGGACGAGACGAAGAAAAAGCTGCATGAGGCGAATCAGTATTGGAAAGGGAAGACCACCAGCGAACTTGCCACGGCTTATATGGCGCCGGAAACCCTGACGGCGATGGCGCACAACGTATTTACGCCGGGCAACTATTTCTACAACGGCGTAGGCCATATCACCGTAAAGTATGAGCAGGTGCTGGCGATCGGATTTGAGGGGATCATTAAGATCGCGGAAGAACATCTTGCGAACTGCAGGGTGGGCGACGGCGATTACGCGAAGCGTTCCCGTTTCCTGCAGGCTGTGATCATCAGCTGTAAGGCTGTGATCCGTTATGCACAGCGTTATGCGAAACTGGCGGCGCAGATGGCGGACAGATGCGGCGATCCGCAGCGGAAAGCGGAACTTTTGAAGATTTCCGCAAACTGTGCAAAGGTACCCGGAAAGGGGGCGGAGAACTTCTACGAAGCCTGCCAGAGCTTCTGGTTTGTACAGCAGCTTTTGCAGCTTGAGTCCAGCGGGCATTCCATCTCGCCGGGCC
Source organism: [Clostridium] symbiosum (assembly GCA_021769625.1). GTDB lineage: Bacteria > Bacillota > Clostridia > Lachnospirales > Lachnospiraceae > 1XD8-76. The sequence continues at coordinate 39,434 of JAETSN010000006.1, forward strand.
GGTTTGACCAGTACATGTATCCCTATTTTAAGAAGGATCTGGACAGGGGTGCGATCACCAGAGAGTTCGCCCAGGAGCTGATGGACTGCATCTGGGTAAAATTAAACGACTTAAACAAGTGCCGTGACGCGGCGAGCGCGGAAGGGTTTGCGGGCTACAGCCTGTTCCAGAATCTGATTGTGGGCGGACAGGATGAAAACGGGCAGGATGTGACAAACGATCTGTCCTTTATGTGCATCACCTGTTCCATGCATGTTTTTTTGCCGCAGCCGTCCTTATCCATCAGGGTGTGGAACGGATCGCCCCAGGATCTTCTGATCCATGCGGCGGAGCTGACCAGGACGGGCATCGGCCTGCCGGCGTACTATAATGACGAAGTGATCATCCCGGCGCTGATGAGCAGGGGGCTGACGCTGGAAGATGCCAGAACCTACAACATCATCGGCTGCGTGGAACCGCAGAAAGCCGGAAAGACCGAAGGCTGGCATGACGCGGCGTTCTTCAATATGTGCCGTCCGCTGGAGTTTGTATTCACAAACGGCTACGACAAGGGCGAACTGGCAAGCATCCAGACAGGGGATGTGGAAAGCTTCAGGACATTTGACGAATTCTATGATGCCTATAAAAAACAGATGGAATACCAGATCTCACTGTTGGTCAATGCGGACAACGCCATCGATCAGGCACATATGGAGAGATGCCCGCTGCCCTTTGAATCCTGTATGGTGGATGATTGTATGGCGAGAGGGATGGCTCTTCAGGAAGGCGGGGCAGTTTATAACTTCACAGGACCCCAGGGCTTTGGTATCGCGAATGTGGCTGACTCCCTCTATGCGATCAAGACGCTGGTATTCGACCAGCACAAGGCGACGCTGGGAGATTTCAAGCGGGCGCTGGCGTTAAACTACGGCAAAGGCTTTGACGAGATCACCGTGGCGGAGATGACAGCCCAGATCGTAGCGGAATTAAAGCAGGCGGGAAGAAATGTTTCCGATGAGGATATCGCGGTGATCGCGAAGACGATCATGGATACAAAGCTCTCCGACGCGGACCAGGCAATGTGCGATAATCTGTATGATATGATCGACGCGCTGCCGAAATTCGGTAACGATATCGAGGATGTGGACGCGCTGGCAAGGGATGCGGCCTATACTTACACAAGGCCTGTGGAGAAATATAAAAATCCCAGAGGCGGTATGTTCCAGGCGGGCGTATATCCGGTATCGGCAAATGTGCCTTTGGGCGGGCAGACCGGCGCTACGCCGGATGGCAGGCTGGCGCACAGGCCGGTGGCGGACGGCGTTTCACCTTCCTCCGGAAAGGATGTGCACGGGCCTACGGCGGCGGCAAATTCCGTGGCGAAACTGGATCACGGCATCGCGAGCAACGGTACGCTGTTCAATCAGAAATTCCATCCCTCCGCACTGAGCGGTGAAGAGGGTCTGAACAACTTTGTCAGCCTGATCCGTTCCTATTTTGACCAGAAGGGTATGCACATGCAGTTTAACGTGGTATCGAGAGAGACATTGTTAGATGCGCAGCAGCATCCGGAAAATTATAAACATCTTGTAGTCAGAGTGGCGGGGTACAGCGCGCTGTTTACGACTTTGTCAAGATCACTGCAGGATGATATCATCGCCAGGACGGAGCAAGGCTTTTAAGGAGACAACTTATGGAAAATGTCATGAATGCCAGGGCTGTAAAGGACGAAGCCGCACATGACCGGGAATATCTTCAGACAAAAGGAAGAATCTTTGATATTCAGCGTTATTCCATCCATGACGGAAAAGGCATCCGTACCATTGTATTTTTGAAAGGCTGTGTGCTCCGGTGCAAGTGGTGCTGTAATCCGGAATCCCAGGAATATCAGATCCAGTCCATGATGGTGCAGGGAAAACCGAAGATCATCGGCAGGGACGTAACGGTGGAGGAAGTGATGGAGACCGTCATAAAGGACGAACCGTACTACCGGCGTTCCGGCGGAGGACTTACCCTTTCAGGGGGCGAGAGCCTGTGTCAGGCGGAATTTGCCAGGGATCTGCTCCATGCGGCGAAGGTGCGGGGCATGAACACGGCGATGGAAAGTATGGCGGGACTGCCCTACGAGAGGATTGAAATGCTGTTGCCCTATCTGGATAATTACCTGATGGATATCAAGCATATCGATCCGGAAAAGCATAAACAGTTTACCGGGAGAAGCAATGAACTGATGCTGGAGAATGCGAGAAAAGTTGCGGCGTCCGGGATGACGAGACTGGATATCCGGGTGCCTGTGATACCGACCTTTAATGATAAACCGGAGGAGATCAAGGCGATCGCGCAGTTTGCTGACAAACTGCCGGGTGTGAAAAAGATACATCTGCTTCCTTACCACAGGTTAGGACAGGATAAGTACGACGGGCTCGGCAGGAAATATGAGATGGACGGCATACTGCCACCGGACAATGCGTACATGGAAATGCTGAAACGGGTAGTACAGCAGAATTCTTCCCTGTATTGTCAGATCGGAGGTTAGTGTGAAAAATAAATTTTTCACGGATGAATTTATTCATCCTGCAAATATTGTGCCTGCGGCCCAAAGTTTGCAGACTGTGGAAAGGGCAAGGTTATTAGAGTGAAGTATACGGACAATTTGAGTCCGGAGGCGAAGCAGCGCATTGTGCAGGAACTGGTGCCCGGCAAGCAGATTACGCTGGCGCACATCATCGCGAACCCGGACCGGATCTTATATGAAAAACTGGGACTGGATCCGGCAGTGGATTACGCAAAATCAGCCATCGGCGTGCTGACGGTATCGCCGGCGGAAACCGCCATCATCATCGCGGATATCGCGATGAAAGCTTCCGGCATCGAGCTGGGATTTGTGGACCGCTTCAGCGGCTCCCTCATCATCACAGGCACGGTGTCCGAGGTGGAGGCATCGGTACAGGCGATCCTGGGCTATGCGGATGAAACGCTGCACTATACGATCTGCGAGATCACACGGACATGAAAAAGATTATTTTAATAGGAAGAAGCGAAGCCGGCAAAACTACGCTGACTCAGGCGCTGAAAGGGGAAAAAATACAGTATCATAAAACCCAGTATGTGAATAATTTTGATGTGATCATCGATACCCCCGGGGAATATGCGCAGACCGCGCATCTGGGAAGGGCGCTGGCGCTCTATACATATGAGGCGGAGGTGGTAGGGCTGCTGCTTGCGGCAACCGAACCCTATTCCCTTTATCCGCCCTGTATCACCAATATGACAAACCGGGATACGGTGGGCATCGTCACAAAGATCAACGACCCGAGGGCGAATGTGGAGCGGGCGGATAAGTGGCTTCGGCTGACCGGCTGTAAGAAGATTTTTTATGTGGATTCCAAGACGGGGGAAGGCATTCCGGAGATTCTGGAGTATCTGGCGGAGGAGGGGGATATCCTTCCCTGGCAGGTGTGAAAAGATCATTCACCCGGGTTTTGGATCCATATGGGGAATAAAACCAACAAAAACAACACAGAAACATGTTGACTTTGTTGCGAACAACCCGTATACTAGGGGTATAAAGCAACAAAATCGACTAAAATCAAGGAGGAAAGATTTTTATGCAGAACGAATTTGAAATCAAAAAACAGATCTGTGACATCGGAAAGAGGATCTACAACAGAAACATGGTTGCGGCAAACGACGGCAACATCTCCGTAAAACTGAACGATCATGAATTTCTGTGCACACCTACCGGTGTTTCCAAAGGTTTCATGACACCGGAGTATATCTGCAAAGTGGATGAAAACGGCAATGTGATCCAGGCAAACAAAGGCTTTAAGCCTTCATCTGAGATCAAGATGCATATGAGAGTCTATGCGAAGAGGCCGGACGTAGGGGCAGTTGTACATGCACATCCTACTTTTGCAACCTCTTTTGCGATTGCAGGTATCCCGCTGACACAGCCGATCATGCCCGAGGCGGTCATCGCTCTCGGCTGCGTGCCCATCGCTGAGTACGGCACACCTTCTACCATGGAGATTCCTGACAATGTAGAAAAATATCTTCCTTATTATGATGCAGTTCTGCTTGAGAGCCACGGCGCGCTGACATGGAGCACCGACCTTCTTGCCGCTTATCATAAGATGGAATCCGTTGAATTTTATGCTGAACTCCTGTACAAGTCCAAAATGCTGGGCGGACCGAAGGAGTTTGATAAGAATACGATCGAAAAACTGTATGAGATCAGAAGACAGATGGGCCTTCCCGGAAAGCATCCCGCAAATCTCTGCATGAACAAGGATACTCATAACTGCCATAACTGCGGCTGCCACGGAAGCAGCGACAACGGCACGGGTTCCGTATCTTCCGTTGCGAAGTCCGCAAGCCCTGAAGTAGTAGCTGAGATCACAAAGAAAGTAATGCAGCAGTTGGGTTTATAATAGTGTGAAGAGATTTTCTAAGTCTGCAAAGTACGCAGACTAAGAAAAACTAAAACTTCACACCGAAGAACGCAAGAGCAGCGTTCTTCACAGATTGTTGTGCCACCGATGGCGGCATGACGGGAAGTGTGTAGAGAGTATGAACCAGGAAGAACTGATCAAACAGACAATAGAGTCCTATTTAAGCGGTGGGAGTACACTGCAGGATATGAACCTGAAAACTGCCAATGCTCTGATCGGCAGAGTGCAGGAGAAGGCAAAGGAGATGGGGATCCCTGTGGTGGCGGCGGTGTCAGATAAAGCAGGCAGGCCTGTGGCGGTGCAGTGTATGGACGGCGCGTATATCGGAAGTTTCGATGTGGCGCTGAACAAAACATACACCTGCGCGGCATTTAAAATGTCCACGGAAACCCTCGGAAAACTGGCGCAGCCGGGCGAGTCACTCTACGGCATTCAGTTTACCAACGAAGGAAAGATCGTGATCTTCGGCGGTGGAGAACCGCTTTATCTGGAAGGCAGGCTGATAGGCGCCCTGGGTGTGAGCGGCGGCTCCGCCGAGCAGGATACGGCTCTTGCAGCATATGGAAAGGACATCTTAAAGGAGGTAGTAACGTGCCTATAAGTGAAAGCATGGTACAGGATATTGTATCAGAGGTTATGGCAAAGATGCAGATCGCTGACAACCCTTCCGGCAAGCACGGTATCTTCACAGATATGAATGAAGCTATCGCAGCGGCGCAGAAGGCGCAGAAAGTTGTCAGAAATCTGTCGATGGATCAGAGAGAAAAGATTATCTCAAACATCCGTAAAAAAACACATGAAAATGCCGAGATCCTTGCGAGGATGGGCGTGGACGAGACGGGGATGGGAAATGTGCCCCATAAGATCTTAAAACACCATCTGGTAGCAGACAAGGTACCCGGCACAGAAGATATCACAACAGAAGCATATTCGGGAGACAGAGGACTTACCCTTGTGGAGATGGGACCGTTTGGCGTGATCGGCGCTATCACCCCCAGCACCAACCCTTCCGAGACGGTGCTCTGTAACGCAATGGGTATGATCGCGGGCGGCAACACGGTGGTATTCAACCCGCATCCCCAGGCAAAGAAAACGACAATGTATGCCATCAATATGGTAAATGAGGCTTCTCTGGAAGCGGGCGGCCCGGACAATGTGGCATGTACGGTGGAAAATCCCACGCTGGCAACCAGCGATATCATGATGCACCATCCGGCGATCCAGCTGATCGCGGCGACCGGCGGTCCGGGCGTTGTGACGGCGGTTTTATCTTCCGGCAGACGGGGCATCGGCGCAGGAGCAGGCAATCCGCCCGCACTGATCGATGAGACGGCGGATATCAGAAAGGCAGCGGCTGATGTGGTAAACGGCTGTACCTTCGACAACAACCTGCCCTGTATCGCGGAAAAAGAGATCGTGGCAGTGGAGAGCATCATAGACGAACTGCTGCACTACATGGTAAATGAGCAGGGCTGCTATCTGGCGTCAAAAGAAGAGCAGGATAAGCTGGCGGCAACCGTGATCACACCGAAGGGAGCGCTGAACAGGAAGTGCGTGGGACGTTCTGCAAAAGTTCTGCTTTCCATGATCGGTGTGGAAGTACCGGACAATATCCGCTGCATCACCTTCATCGGAGAGAAAGAGCATCCGCTGATCACCACAGAGCTGATGATGCCGATCCTCGGTATCGTTCCGGCAAAAGATTTTGATGATGCTGTGGAAAAGGCTGTATGGCTTGAGCACGGCAACCGTCACTCGGCACATATCCATTCCAAGAATGTGGACCGCATCACGAAATACGCGAAAGCGATCGATACGGCGATTCTTGTGAAGAACGGCCCGTCCTATGCGGCGTTAGGCTTCGGCGGCGAGAGCATCTGTACGTTCACGATCGCCAGCAGGACAGGCGAAGGACTGACCAGCGCTAAGAGCTTTACGAAGAAGAGACGCTGCGTGATGACGGATAATTTGTGCATAAGATAAAAAGATTTTCTAAGTCCGCAAAGGACACGAACTAAGAAAATCTAAGTTTTATCTCGGTGAAAAGATTTACTAAGCCTGCAAAAGACGCAGGCTAAGAAAATCTAAGTTTCACCTTATAATAGGAGGTATAGATAGATATGGCAGTAAATTCAAATGACGTTGAGCAGATCGTCAGACAGGTACTTGCCAGCATGACAGACGGCAGTGTGAGAAGCGCTGCGCCTGCGGCGGCTCCCGCAGCGGGGAATATCCCCAAAACGGGAAAAGTGGCGGTACTGACGCAGCTGAAGCACTTTGATATTATGGAATATCCGATCCCCGAAGTGGGCGATGACGATATGCTGGTAAAGGTGGAAGGCTGCGGCGTATGCGGTACGGATGCTCACGAATATAAAAACGATCCCTTTGGCCTGATCCCTGTAGCGTTGGGACATGAAGGCACCGGCGAGATCGTGAAGATGGGTAAGAATGTAAAGAAGGACAGCGCGGGGAAGGACGTAAAAGTCGGCGACAAGATCGTAACCTGCATGATCTTCAAAGACAACCCGGATATCACAATGTATGATTTAAATAAACAGAATGTGGGCGGCGCTGATGTATACGGCTTATTGGCGGAAGACGCTTCCAACTTCAACGGCTGGTTTGCGGAATACATTCTGATCAGAGGCGCGTTAGGCTCCACATTCTTCAATGTGAGCGATCTGGATCTGGATTCCCGTATTCTGATCGAGCCCTGCGCGGTATTGATCCATGCGGTGGAGAGAGCGAAAACAACGGGTATTCTCCGGTTTAACAGCCGGGTGGTAGTGCAGGGCTGCGGCCCCATCGGCCTGATCTGTATCGCGATCTTAAAGACCATGGGTATGGTGAATGTGATCGCTGTGGACGGCAATGAACAGAGGCTTTCCTTTGCGAAACGCCTCGGCGCGGCAGGCAGCGTAAACTTTATGAATTATAAGGGCATTGAGAACCTCGCAAAGGGCGTGGAGGATGCGTTCGGCGGCCATCCCGCAGATTTCGCATTCCAGTGCACCGGTTCACCGGTGGCGCATGCCAACATCTATAAGTTCATCAGAAACGGCGGCGGGCTTTGCGAACTGGGCTTCTTCATCAACGGCGGGGACGCAACGATCAATCCGCACTTCGACCTCTGCTCCAAGGAGATCACGCTGGTGGGTTCCTGGGTATATACCCTGAGGGATTATGTGACCACATTTGATTTCTTAAAGAGCGCGAAAGCGATCGGGCTTCCGTTGTCGGAGCTGATCACGGACAGATATCCGTTAGAGCAGATCAACGAAGCGCTGGAGAAGAATCTGGCTATGACAGGATTGAAGATAGCTATTGTAAACCGGTAGACTTAGGAGTATAAGCGATGGAAGAAAAAAAACTGGAGGAAGTGAAGGACGAGAGAGCCGTGGGTATTCTGGAAGTATTCGGGCTTACGACAGCTTTTCTGGCAGCCGATGCGGGCTGCAAGGCGGGCGATGTAACGCTGGAAAACTTCGATAAGAACAAACCGGCAAATGCGGATGCACTTCCGGTTCCACTGCTGGTAACTATCAAATTCCGCGGAACAGTGACAGACGTGGAGGCGGCTATGGAGGCGGCGAAACAGGTAGCCGCAGACGGCGCCGGGATCGTACAGAGTTACATCATCCCGAGGCCAACGCCGGATTGCTGCAAAATGCTGAAACTGAACGCATTCGATAAACGATGAAACAAATTTGCCCCATGAAGCAAATTTGTTTCAGATACTTCGGGAAATCCGCAGGATTTTGCGAAGTTTCCCGAGATACACAGGGATTTTCGCAGAAAATTGCGAAGTTTCCCGAGATACTTCGGGAAATCCGTAGGATTTTGCGAAGGTTCCCGTATAAACGTCTAATTCATAAAAACGAAGAAGGAGAAATTCATTATGGCACAGGAAGCTTTAGGAATGATTGAAACAAGAGGCCTTACCGCTGCGATCGAGGCAGCAGATGCAATGACCAAAGCAGCGGAAGTATCGCTGATCGGCACGGAGAAGATTGGCAGCGGGCTCGTAACTGTTATGGTACGCGGCGACGTAGGCGCTGTAAAGGCAGCAGTAGAATCCGGCGCATCTGCGGCAAGCAGGCTGGGTGAGCTGGTAGCGCAGCATGTAATTCCCCGTCCTCACAACGATGTGGAAAAGATTTTACCGACTATTTAAGGAGTAACCAATGGGAAACGCATACGGCTTTATTGAAATACAGGGTGTCGTACCGGCTATGACCGCACTGGACATCATGTGCAAAACGGCAAATGTGGAACTGGCCACCTGGGAGCGCAAGCTCGGCGGACGATTGGTGACGCTGATCGTACAGGGCGATGTGTCCGCAGTGACACAGGCAGTTGAAACAGCTGCAAAAAACGGTATAAAGAAGCCGGCGGTACAGGGCGTTATCGCAAATCCTCATCCGGAGATCGTGAGGCTGGTGCGGAAATCCGCCAGCAGGTTTAAGGATGCGGAGGCGCTTGAGAAGATGTGACGCGTCAAAAAGTAATCTATCAATAAAAGTTATCATAACGGGCAGGAAGCCTGTCCTAAACAAAATGAAGGAGGAAATTCATTATGGCACAGGAAGCATTAGGAATGGTTGAAACAAGAGGTCTGGTAGCATCTATCGAAGCAGCAGATGCTATGTGTAAAGCAGCTAACGTTACTCTGATCGGTACAGAGAAGATCGGAAGCGGACTTGTAACTGTTATGGTTCGCGGCGATGTAGGGGCTGTAAAGTCTTCTGTAGAAGCAGGCGCAAACAGCGCTGCAAAACTGGGCGAGCTGATCGCTACCCATGTAATTCCTCGTCCTCACAATGATGTTGAGATGATTTTACCGAAAATTAAATAATGTAGCAGTCCGGCCCGCGCTATCGGCGTGTTTTGGGATGGCGCGGGCTGAGAGAGTAAGCATACGGGAATAGAGGTGTCAATTTGGATACAAATAATGTAGAACTGATTACAAAATTAGTGATTGAAGCCTTGAATAAGCAGGAAGCGGAGAAGAACGAAAAAGGTTATCTTGTTCCTGTAGGGGTATCCAACCGGCATGTTCATTTAACACAGGAGCATGTAGAGACATTATTCGGAGAAGGTTATCATCTGACAAAGAAAAAAGAACTGATGGGCGGCCAGTTTGCGTCGAATGAACTGGTGACGATCGTAGGACTAAAACTGCGTGCCATTGAAAATGTCAGGATCCTGGGACCCTGCCGCAGCAAGAGCCAGGTGGAGATTTCCGCGACGGATGCGAGGACACTGGGGATTAAAGCCCCTGTCAGGGAATCCGGCAATGTGGCAGGCAGTGCGCCGATCGCACTGGTGGGACCGAAAGGGGTTTTGTACCTGAATGAGGGTTGTATCGTGGCACAGCGCCATATACATATGTCTCCGGCGGATGCGGCGGCGTCAGGCTGCAAGGACGGCGATATTGTATCGGTGGTGGCAGACAACGAAAGAGGAACGGTTTTCAATCATGTAAAGATCCGTGTAAATGAGGCATTTACGCTGGAAATGCATATTGATACGGATGAAGCGAATGCAAGTAAGATTGCGCAGGGTGATACGGTGAGGATCATCAGGTAGGTAGAAAGTGTTTAGGCGGACGCCGTGAGAGTGATAAAATCCTCCGTCGCCACGCTTTCGCTGGCTCTGTTCTTCAAGAGCCTGTGAAATAACGCAACGGTACTAAGCTCGTGAAATACCATGTGAAATTTTGCATTTTAAATTTCACATTGGCTAAATGTGCCGGCGTTTTTCAAAGGGCTCCTTGAGGATTTTATCACTCTCACGGCTGGTTACAGGTATTAACCTGACAACGATGGATGTAAATGGTAATATAACCGGACGCTGTGGCAGAATATCTCATGGGAATATTTCTGTCATGGCTGACGGTGATGTATCTGGTGTTTTGGATAAAATGTGTTGATTTAATTGATGTAAAAGTGAAATATGGGAGCGGAATCATGATAGCGGCTAAAGTGACGGGAAGTATCGTTTCCACGAGGAAAAGTGAAAATCTGATTGGGAATAAGTTTATGATCGTGGAGCCGGTGGGTTCCATGAAGGGGCATGGAGATCAGTTTGTGGCTATTGATAATATAGGGGCCGGGATCGGCGAGTATGTGCTGGTGGCACAGGGAAGTGCGGCGAGGATCGGCTGCGGGCTGGACAGTGCGCCGGTGGATGCGGCGATCGTCGGCATTATTGACGATGCCAGTGGACTGGAGTGAAATACCCTGCAGCAAGCATGGCACTTGGCTCGTTGCTCGCGGAAATAAAAGTCAGAAGAAGTGAATATCCAAAGTTGATTGGAAAGTCAAACGGATATACGGATATGTCCGCTTGATGTTGGGGAAGAAAACTATGGAATTACAGGAATTGAAAGACCTGCTGCAGAGAAGCGGCATTGTGGGGGCCGGCGGGGCCGGGTTTCCCACCTATGCAAAACTGGATGAACGTGCGGAAACGATTCTTTTAAACTGTGCGGAGTGTGAGCCCTTACTGAAGCTGCACAGACAGCTTTTGAAGGAACATGCCTATGAAATTTTGAAAACGTTCAGCATGGTTGCTGATACTGTTAAGGCAGACAGCGGTATTATCGGTATTAAAGGTGAATATAAGGAGACAATACAGGCTTTAAAACGCTGCATCGGAGAGTTTCCGAAGCTTTCCATAAAGCTTCTGGACAGCGCTTATCCGATGGGCGATGAAGTGGTATTGATTTATGAGGCGACCGGCAAGGTGATCAGGCCGGGCGGGCTGCCGATAGAGGCGGGTGTAGCTGTATTCAATGTCGAGACGATGTATAATGTATATCGCGCGGTAGAATTCGGCGCACCGGTGACAGATAAAGTGGTATCTGTGGTAGGAGAAGTGGAACATCCCGTATCTGTCAGGGTACCCATCGGATGTAAGATGGAAGATGTGGTGGCACTGGCGGGGGAGATCACAACGAAGGATCCAGTGTTTTTTATCGGCGGCCCGATGATGGGGTTTATCGGTGGGAAGGATATGCCGGTGACAAAGACGACCAATGCGGTCATCGTGCTGCCGAAAGATCATCAGATCGTGCAGCGCAAAAAGAGCAAGGCTTCGCTGGAGTTAAAGCGGGCGGCGTCCTCCTGTTGTCAGTGCGAGACATGCACGAGCCTTTGCCCGAGGCATGCGCTGGGGCATCCGATTGAGCCGCATCTGTTTATGCGTTCGGCGGCAAATCAGGACTTCCAGCATATAGAGGCATTTTTGAATACTTCATTCTGCAGTTCCTGCGGCATATGTGAGATGTATGCCTGTCCCCAGGGACTGGCGCCGAGGAGCCTGATCGCAGAGTGTAAGGACGGCTTAAAGAAAGCGGGAGTGAGGCCGCCTGCGGATGTGAAGGCGGCACCGGTGAGGAAATCAAGAGAATACCGGAAAGTGCCGGAGATGAGGCTGGAGGCCAGACTCGGGCTTTCCAAATATAATGTACCGGCGCCGCTCAATGATGAGACGGCGGAGATGACAAATGTGACGGTAAAGATGAGCCAGCATATCGGAGCGCCGGCAGTCCCCGCAGTGAGTGTGGGTGATATGGTAAAGGCCGGGGACGTAGTGGGAAATCCGGGAAATGGCTTAAGTGTGGCGATACACGCGCCGATCGACGGAAAAGTGGTCGCGGCGGATAAAAATGCAGTGACGATTCAGGGGAGGGTCAGTAAATGAGCAGAGCGATTGGGATGATTGAATTTAAAACAGTTTCTTCCGGTGTGGTTGCTGCGGATAATATGGTAAAAACCTCCGATGTGGAACTGATCGAGGCGGAAACCGTCTGTCCCGGTAAATATATAGCGATCATTGCCGGTGATCTGAGCGCGGTGGAGGCTGCCGTCAAAAATGCCATTACCCAGAGCGGGGAAAATCTGATCGACAGTTTTGTGCTGGGAAATCCTCATGAATCTATTTTTCCCGCGATTTACGGTACGACGCATTTGGAGAAAGTGCGTGCGCTCGGCATTCTGGAAACCTTTGACGCGGCGGCGATCATCCAGGCGGCGGATGTTGCGGCGAAGACGGCTATCGTGGATCTGATCGAGCTGCGTATCGCGAAGGGAATGTGCGGGAAATCCTATATGTTCCTGACCGGCGAAGTGGCGGCGGTGGAGGCTGCCATTGAAAGGGCTATCGCGGAAGTGGGACCGAAGGGGATGTATCTGGATTCGTCTGTTATCGCGCAGCCGGATGAGCAGGTTTGCAAGTCGGTGTTGTAAAGGGGGTGAGGGTGTGGCACAGTGCAATATATCCCTTCTGTGCCGCGCTCTCGCTCGTAAAAAACGCAGCGGATGCTAAGCTCGTGAAAGACCATGTAAAATTTCGCTTTTTAAATTTTACATTTGCTAATGCACCGGCGTTTTTTTAGGGCACTGTCAGGGATATATTGCACTGTGCCACACCCGCGGAGGTTGTTGAGAAAAGCAGCCGACTTGGTTGTGGATGGTATTTTTTGAGGGAGAGGCCATATGCTTGCACTGGAAAGACGGAATTTGATACTGGAGAAGCTGCAGGAAGAAAAAAAGGTAGTGGTCAGTGAGCTGAGCCAGCTCTACGGGGTGTCGGAGGAGACAATCCGCAGGGATCTGGATAAGCTGGACAAGGACGGGCTGGCGGTGAAGAGTTACGGCGGCGCCGTGATCAATGAGAACACCAGTATCGATATGCCTTTTAATGTCCGGAAGAAAAAGAATGTGGCGGGAAAGCAGAAGATCGCGGAACTGATCGCGGAGATGATACAGGACGGCGATCATATTGCCATGGATGCTTCCACGACCAGCGTTTTTATCGCGAAAGCGATCAAGCAGAAGGAGAGGATCACCCTCGTCACCAATTCCATTGAAATTGTGATCGAACTTGCGGATGTCAGCGACTGGGATATCATCTCTTCGGGCGGCAGGCTGAAGGAAGGATATCTGGCACTGGTGGGGCCTAAGGCGATCGAGGCGCTGGATACCTATAATGTGGAGATCGCCATTGTCTCCGGAAAAGGGTTTGATCTGGAGCGCGGCCTGACGGACAGCAATGAAGAGTTTGCCCAGCCGAAACGGGTTATGATGAAGTCCGCAAAACACAGGATCGTTGCGGTGGATAAGACCAAGTTCGGAAAAATATCGTTTGCACAGATAGCCGGTTTGTCGGAGATGGATATCGTAGTTACCGATGAAAAGCCGGCGGATGAATGGTTGGAGCGCTTTAAGCAGATGGGAGTGCGGTGCTATTACCCGGGAAGGTGAAGTACAATTACGTATTGTTTGAAAAGGTGTTGTCAAAAATGGAATAAAGGAGGCAGAATGTCCTTTGCATACCCCTATGAAAATGGAAGAGTTGCTGGAAGGCAAAGAAGGTGAGCAGATTCAATTTAAAGAAGCTAAAAGTCGGTTTGATGCGGGCGAAGCTGCCCGCTGTTGTTGTGCTTTGGCAAATTGTGGAGGAGGCAGGCTTGTTTTTGGCATAACCGACAAGCGCCCCAGACAGGTTGTAGGAAGTGCTGCTTTTGCCCAACCCGAGCGCACCCGCATGGGGCTCATTGAAAAGTTGAAAATTATGGTTGACTTTCAGCTTTATAATTATGATGGAAAGCGCGTTCTTGTATTTGAGGTAGCGAGCCGTCCGTTGGGACTCCCTGTTCAGGTGGATGGGGTGGCATGGTGGTATGAGGGGGACAGTCTGATTCCTATGCCTGAAGAAATTCGCCGAAAGATATATGAGGAGACGGGCTTTGATTTTTCTGGAAGTATTTGCCCTAATGCCTCTTTTGATGACTTGGATTCATTTGCAATCGATGCGTTTCGTACTATTTGGACTGAGAAAAGCGGGAATAAACGCATCAAAAATTTGCCGCGGGAGCAACTGCTTTTAGATTGTGAAGCCGTGACTGATGAAGGTATTACCTATGCAGCCCTCATTCTGTTCGGTAAGAGAAGTGCGTTGAGCAAATATTTACCGCAGGCTGAGGTAGTTTTTGAATATCGTTCTTCAAATGCTTCTGGTCCGGCTAATCAAAGAGAAGAATTTCGTGTGGGCTTTTTTGCGTTTTATGATCGACTGTGGGAATTGGTAAATTTGAGAAATGATACACAGCATTATCAGGAAGGCTTCGTTGTCTATGATGTTCCAACTTTCAATGAACGAATTGTCAGAGAGGCAATTCTGAATGCGATCAGCCATAGAAATTATCAGTTGGGAGGCAGCGTATTTGTTCGTCAATACCGGGAACGTCTTGTGGTGGAAAGTCCCGGAGGATTTCCAAACGGAATCTCTTTGGCAAACATTCTTGACCGGCAGTTGCCCCGGAATCGACGTGTTGCTGAAATTTTGTCTCTGTGTGGATTGGTTGAACGTTCCGGTCAGGGTATGAATCTTATGTATGAGATTAGCATTAGAGAAGCAAAGGAATTACCTGATTTTACTGGCACAGATGATAATTTTGTCAGTCTTACCTTAAACGGTCTGGTCCTTGATGTTAAGATGTTGTCACTGGTCAATCAAATTGGAGAGGACAGGCTGGAATCTCTTACGACAGATGATCTGCTGATTATTAATTCTCTTTTCCATGAGATCGATCTGACTGAGAAACAGCGATCCCGACTTAAAAGGCTCACGGAAATGGGAATTGTGGAGCATATAGGACGTAATAAATATGTTTTAGCGCGCAGTTTATATTCAGCCATTGGAAAATCCGGTGTCCATACAAGAATTGTCGGATTGGATCGCGATACAAATAAGGAACTAATATTAAAACATATTCAGAAAAACAAGAAGACAGGTACGCCCTTAAAAGAATTGCAGCAAGTATTGCCGGGCCATAGCCGTGGTCAGATTCAGGTGCTGTTGCGCGAGCTTAGGTGTGATGGCAAAATTTTTTGCAAAGGGAAAACTAACGGCGCAAAATGGTATTGCAATTAAATTGCAATTAAATTGCATCTAAATTGCAATTCAATTATAACGGGAATAAATTTTTTTCAAGATATTTACGATTGTGCAAACTTATGCCAGGTTTTTGAGAACAAAAAGTGAATTGTAGAGCTGTGTCAGATCGGATACGAGTATAAGATACTTTTACGGCTTTAATCCGTGGAAGTCTGACAAAGATGGGAAATCCTCCGGTGGATTAATATTTTGTAGGGATGCGGAATAATCTGCCATAATCTAAACCTGTGATTCTAAAAAGTATGCATTTTCCGTTTCCAGAGTTACTTCCGTCACATCTTCCAGATTCCAGTATTTCCTGAACAGCTTCAGAAGACTGTGGCTTTCGGTTAATTCAATTCTTTTATCGTCGAGTATAATATAGACGGGGCAGGAAGCTTTCTCTATCATGTCGGCAAGAAGGAGGGTTTTTTCTGTTTTTTTGATGACCATTGTCTGCTCCATTTCCGCGCTGCCTTTGGCTTGAAACCGGTTGAAGCGGCGCAAAGCTATATCAGGGCTTGTGAATTTTGTTTCCCAAAGAGTTTGATTTTCGGTATATTCAACGGAATACATTTTTATTTTAACAGAAAGGCAAAAAAGCAAAAATACAGATAAGGACGTATTTTGTGAAAATTGGGACGCATTTGGTCAAATATTGGTAAAATTCCGCCAATAAAAATTGGGATATATTTGAAAACAAGGGAGAACTGTTGTATGCTGTATTAAAATTCGGAAGAAGAAAGGCAAAAACCGGTGATCAACATATCGTATCTGAAACTGAAAAACAATAAAGAAGAAATATTGCCGGAATATACAGAGGAATTTCCATATGTGTGCGTCTTCCGGTGTATGGATAAATGTATCGGAAGAAGAGTCGCCTGGCACTGGCATTCGGTGCCGGAAATCGATTATGTGGAAGAGGGTGCAATAGAGTATAAAACGCCTGACAGTTCCGTCATTTTGCATAAGGGAGAGGCAATTTTTATAAATTCCAATGTTTTACATACGGTAAGTGCCAGGGGAAGAGGTGGCAGAATATGCGCCCATTTGTTTGACAAATATCTGGCGGGCGGTATGTTCGGCAGTATTTATGAAAAAAAGTATGTGGAACCTGTTCTGAAAAATCTCGGTCCCAGAATGCATGTCATACAGCCGGATGACAGAAAAAGGGTTTGCCTGATAGAAAAAATGCTGCGGTTGGCGGATATTTATGAAAAGAAGGAGGAAGGCTATGAGTTTGCCGTCCGTTCCGTGCTGTCGGAGTTGTGGTATTTTTTGTATAAAGATGTCGCTTCGGTGATTCCGATGGGAGAGGAGGGGGACCATACGGATTCCACACGGATCCTGACGATGATGAAGTATGTGCAGGAACATTTTGACGAAAAGATATCCATAGAGATGATCGCGGGATCAGCAAATATCAGCGTGCGGGAATGCGGGCGCTGCTTTCAGAGTAAGATAGGGATGTCGCCGGGAAACTATCTGAACGATTATCGGATTCGGTCGGCGGCGCAGCTGCTGCTGAGCACAGAAGACAGTATCACAACGGTGGCTGAAAAATGCGGTTTCAGTTCCTGCAGTTATTTCGGGAAAAGTTTTTTGAAGATGATCGGTTGTACGCCGAAGGAATACCGCAGGTCAGGGCGGCAGGACGGCAAAGAACAGTGACGGGCTTAAAGCAAAAAGCCCGTTTTTAACATATTTTCGATAAATTCCATGACGGAGGGCGTGGTGTGGTCACACAGTTCGGGAATGCCGGGGCGGGCATTCTCCACCGCCACGCTGACACCGCTGGCATGGAACATTTCGATATCATTGTAGTTATCCCCGAAGGAGAGGATTTCCTCCCTGCGGATGCCGAGATGGTCTGACAATGCCTGTATTCCCACACCTTTATGGGCATCGGGAAACAGGAAATCGAGCCACAGGGAGCCGGAAGTCACCACTTTGACATCATAGGGGAAGGATTCGGAATGCGCGAACTGCGCCTGCCAGTAAGCCTGCCGGTCTCTTTCTTCCGTTCCTTCCTTTTCAAAAAGAGCCAGTTTGATAATGGGCTCCCCGATATCTGTCAGGTCGGACACGATCTTATATTGATTCTTCATCCCTTTGATATACTCCTCGAACAGTGGCTCCTTTGGGCGGATATAGCTGGTAAACGCGCCGGAGACAAGGATTTCCGTGCCGGGTTCTTCCTCAAGGCGCCGGATGATGGGAACGGCTGTTTCCGGAGGAATTACCACTTTATGTAAAACTTCACCCTGATATATGGTCAGAGCGCCGTTTTCACAGATATAGGCAATGTCGTCCTTTACGGGCGCAAAGAGCTGGCGCAGGTTATGGTACTGCCTGCCGCTGGCAGCGGCGAAAAGGATGCCGCGTTCTTTTAATTGTCCTATTATTTCCGGGAATCCTTCCGGCAGGGCCGCCATGTTGCCGGATACCAAAGTGCCGTCCAAATCGCTGGCGATCATTCTTATCATGTGAGTAGTCCTTTCTTAATATCAAATATGAAAATAGTTTGCCGTATCTGCCGGCATTTAGCATGGAAAGATAGGGCAGATTTTCAAAACAACAGGTGTTGAACGGAATTTATGATTCCGGCGTTGCTGCTTCAGAACTTTTGGAGCATGACGCAAGCCGGTATGCCCTCGGCGTCATGTGGAAATGTTCCTTAAAGATCCTGTGAAAATAGCTGGTGTTGTCATATCCCACCAGCAGAATGATATTTTCTACGGGAAGCCTTGTGGTGGTCAAAAGGAACGCCGCCTGATTGAGCCGCTTTATCTGCAGCAGGTTTTTAAACGTATGCCCGGCATGGCGTTTGATCAGCTTGCTGATATAATAGTCAGGTTGTCCTGTGAAAGAGGAAAGTTCCTCCAAAGTGCCGGTCCTGTAATTGTCCTCGATATATTTGAGAGCCGTGAAGATCAGGTTCTGTTCATACTGGTCGGGGTCATTTTTATTGATCTTATCGCTCTGATTCTGCAGAAGAATAAATAAAAGCCCCATCGTGGTCTGGTTGATATTCCGGAAATTCTTCTGCTTTGTGACGAGGGAGTAGATCATGTTTTCTATCAGGTTCTGGATGGGAAGCTCGTCCCGCACCTGAAAGTGCAGATAGTCCACAAGCCCACTTTCCTCCTTCAGAGAACCCACGAGAAAATCATGGAGGATGCTTTCCTCCTCCATCATCAGAAAGGCGCGATCAAAAAACTCCGGCAGGATCATAAAGTTGACAGCAATGTCATCTTCTCCTGCGGGGAGGATCTCCTGGGTGGCATTCTGGTTCAAAAAGAGCAGCTCGCCGGTTTCCAGCTTCACGGTATTGTGGCCGTTGATGATGTGAGTGGTGGAGCCGCTGCACATGTAGATGATCTCCACATAATTGTGGCGGTGAACCGGAAAATGGACAAAACGGGTGTGCAGCCGGATATCGATCAGCTTTCCTTTTTCCAGCATCTTACCGCTGTCCACAACGAAATCTGCTTTGGATGTATAAAGATCTTTCCGGACATCCTTGCTGCCGTCTAAAATTGCCTGTTCTTCCTCGGAGATGGGTTTTAGTTTTTCCAGTAATTCAGCATTCATATCACATAGAATTGTATAGGATTCTCATCTCAAATGCAAGTATTCCACGGATAGATTTGAACAATTTAAAGAATATTATGAGACATTGTCTTACATAGAAGAAAAGGATATGGAGCTGCCATATCCTGCTCTGAAAAAGCAGAGAGACCTTGTCGGTCAAATTATTTTTTAGTGGCTTTGTTTATGCTGTTGCAAATAAAGACGGTAAATTTTGCAAATAAAGTCCTGTTATAAAAGGGCGGGATAAGCTATACTGTAAAACATAGGGAATCTGCAGGGAGAGGCTTTGCGGATTCAGGGTTACATAGAAAAGAGAAGGAAGGGAAAGAAACTATGGCAAATTACTATCTTGCGGTGGATATCGGCGCATCCAGCGGACGGCATATTCTGGGCTCAGTGGAGAACGGGAAGATCGTGCTGGAAGAGATCCACCGCTTTGAGAACGGCATGGTAAAAAAGGACGGTCACAGATGCTGGGATACGGAGCACCTGTTCCGGGAGATCAAAGCCGGTATCAGGAAATGTAAGGAGATCGGCAAGATCCCGGTGAGCATGGGCATCGATACCTGGGCCGTGGACTATGTGCTGTTGGATGAAAACGATAAGGTACTTGGAAATACTTACGGCTACCGCGATTCCCGTATGGACGGTATGGATGAGGAAGTATATAAGATCATTCCGGAAAAGGATCTGTATGCGAGGACTGGCATCCAGAAACAGATGTTCAATACGATCTACCAGTTGATGGCGCACAAAGTGCAGGAACCGGAACTGCTGGCGAAAGCGAAGACCTTCCTGATGCTGCCGGACTATTTCCAGTTTTTGCTGACAGGCAGCAAGGTATCCGAATATACCAACGCGACGTCCGGACAGCTTGTAAGCCCCGTCACAAAACAGTGGGACATGGAGCTGATCGGGATGCTGGGTTACCCGAAGGATATGTTCCTGCCGCTCTCCATGCCGGGCACGGTGGTCGGGAAATTCTCGGAGGAAGTGGAGAGGGAAGTGGGCTTTAGCTGTGAAGTGGTGCTTCCGGCGACACATGATACCGCTTCCGCGGTGATGGCGGTGCCAACCCAGTCCGACGAGTGCCTGTATATCAGTTCCGGCACATGGTCCCTGATGGGTGTGGAAAATAGAGAGGCTATCTGCAGCATGGAGAGCATGGAAAAGAACTTCACCAACGAGGGCGGCTATGAATACCGTTTCCGCTATCTGAAAAATATCATGGGCCTCTGGATGATCCAGTCCGTGCGGCATGAGTTGAATGATGCGTATTCTTTTGCACAGCTCTGCGATATGGCGGAGGAGGCGAAGGACTTCCCGTCCAGAGTGGATGTGAACGACAACTGCTTTATGGCGCCGGAAAATATGACGGAAGCGATCAGGGAATACTGCAGAAACACAGATCAGAAGGTGCCGGAGAGCATCGGAGAACTCTCGGCTGTCATCTACCAGTCTCTGGCGGAGAGCTATGCGGAGACCGTGAAGGAGATCGAAGCGCTGACAGGCGTGCACTATCCGGCGATCAATATTGTGGGCGGCGGTTCCAACGCGGTATATTTAAATAATCTGACAGCGGCAAAATCCGGCAGGACGGTTTACGCAGGCCCCGGAGAAGGAACGGCGATCGGCAATCTGATGGCACAGATGATAAAAGCCGGAGAGTTTGCGGGATTGAAGGAGGCGAGGGCGAGCGTCTTTGAATCCTTCGGCGTGAAGACTTATAAAGCCTGATACGGGGCGGAAAATTAATAAAACCCCGCGGAATAAAACCATAAAACAAACATAGAAAACAGGAGGAAACAACAAATGGGAAAAAACTATGCAGCAGCCAAAGAAGCTTATGCGGCTTACGGCATCGACACGGACAAGGCGATCGAAACATTGAAGAAGGTTCCGGTATCCCTGCATTGCTGGCAGGGCGACGATGTGATCGGCTTTGACCACGACGGCCCGCTGACCGGCGGTATCCAGACTACAGGCAACTATCCCGGAAAGGCAAAAACACCGGAAGAGTTGTTCGCGGATATGGATAAGGTACTTTCTCTCTGCCCCGGCGCAAAGAAGATCAATGTGCATGCGTGCTATGCGATCTTTGAGGAAGACGGTTTTGTGGACCGTGACAAGATCGAGCCGAGACATTTCAAGAAATGGGTGGAGTTCGCAAAAGAGAGAAACATGGGACTTGATTTTAATCCCACGTTCTTCTCCCATCCGAAGGTAAAAGACGGCCTGACGCTTTCCAGCCCTGATGAAGAGACCAGAAAATTCTGGATCGAGCACGGAAAAGCATGTATCCGCATTTCCAATTACTTTGCGGAGGAGACAGGAATTCCCTGCGTGATGAATATCTGGACAGGGGACGGCTTCAAGGATGTTCCGGCTGACAGAATGGGTCCCAGAATGCGCTACAAAGAGTCCATCGAAGAGATCCTTTCCGAGCCCTATGATTTTGCAAAAGTAAAACCCTGCGTGGAGTCCAAGGTATTCGGTATCGGCGTGGAAGCTTATACGGCAGGTTCCGCTGAATTTGCGCTGAGCTTTGCGGCGGCACACAAGGACAAATGTCTGCCTCTGATGGATAACGGCCACTATCATCCGACCGAAGTTGTTTCCGATAAGATTCCCGCACTGCTCTGCTTCTTCCCTGAACTGGCACTGCATGTGACAAGGGGCATCCGCTGGGACAGCGACCATGTAGTTGTGCTGGATGACGAGACAAAGGAGATCGCAAAGGAGATCGTGAGAAACGATGCGTTGGGCCGTGTCTATATTGCGCTGGATTACTTTGATGCGGCGATCAACCGTGTTTCCGCATGGACAACAGGTTTCAGGAGCATGCAGAAGGCACTTCTGATCGCGCTTTTGACACCCAACGCTATGCTGAAAGAGCTGCAGGATAAATCACAGTTCACGAAACTGATGGCGATGCATGAAGCGGTAAAATGCCTGCCTTTCGGGGAAGTTTGGGAGCAGTACTGTGAAGAATGCGGCGTGAAGGGCGAGAACGAGTGGTTTGAAGAGATCGAGAAATACGAAGTGGAAGTTCTCTCCAAGAGAGCATAAGAGAAGGTAAAATATAAATAGAAGGAGATGGGCTGCGGCGAAAACCGCAGCCTTTTTCCTGTTTCACAGGGAAGCGAAAATTTTATCGTGAAATAACGGAAAAGAATGTGATTTTCGATTGAAAAAATCCGGTATTTTATATAAAATGGATAAAGTGTTAGCAGAAAAGATCACTGGCAGAAGAGGGGAAGAGAATCGGCAATTTGAGGCTCTGACATGGAGGTTAGAATGAAAATCGGGTTTGATCATGAGAAATATGTAAAAATACAGTCCCAGCATATCAGGGACAGGATCGCGCAGTTCGGGGATAAACTGTATCTGGAGTTCGGAGGCAAGCTCTTTGACGACTATCATGCGTCCAGGGTGCTGCCGGGCTTTATGCCGGATGCCAAGCTGAAGATGCTGATGGAACTGTCCGATATGGCGGAGATCGTGCTGGTCATCAGCGCGACAGATATTGAGAAAAACAAGGTGCGGGGCGATCTGGGCATCACCTACGATGTGGATGTGCTGCGCCTGATCGCGGAGTTTGAGCAGCGGGGCTTTTTGGTGAGCAGCGTCGTGATCACCCATTTCAGCGGCCAGTCGGGGGCAATCCAGTTTAAGAACAGGCTGGAGAAGAAAAATATCCGTGTGTATATGCACTATATGATAGAGGGCTATCCCTCTAACGTGCCTTTGATCATCAGTCCTGAGGGATTCGGACAGAATGACTATATAGAAACAACAAGGCCCCTTGTGGTGGTGACGGCGCCGGGACCGGGCAGCGGCAAGATGGCGACCTGCCTTTCCCAGCTGTACCATGATAATTTGAGGGGCATCAAAGCGGGATACGCGAAATTCGAGACCTTCCCGATCTGGAACCTGCCGCTAAAACATCCGGTGAACCTCGCCTATGAGGCGGCTACGGCGGATCTGAACGATATCAATATGATCGATCCGTTCCATCTGGACGCCTATGGGGAGACAACCGTAAATTACAACAGGGATATCGAGATATTTCCGGTGCTCAGCGCCATCTTTGAGGCAATTTACGGGGAGTGCATCTATAAATCTCCCACAGATATGGGCGTGAACATGGTTGGGAACTGCATCATAGACGATGAAGCCTGCCGGGAGGCCTCCTGTATGGAGATCATCCGCCGTTATTATACGGCGGCGGGAAAGGTAGTCAAAGAAGAAGCCCCGGAAAACGAGATCTACAAGATTGGACTGCTCTTAAAGCAGGCGAAGATCACAACCGATGACAGAAAAGTGACGGTAGCCGCCAAAAAACGCGCGGAGGAAACCGGGCTGCCGGCTGCTGCGATAGAGCTGCCTGACGGGCACATCATCACCTCAAAGACATCCGACTTCCTCGGCGCATCGGCGGCGCTGCTTTTGAACGCCCTGAAATTCCTTGCGGGGATCGAGCACGACGTGAAACTGATCAGCCCGGAGGCCATCGAGCCGATACAGGAGTTAAAGGTAAAATATTTGGGCGGAAGGAATCCGCGGCTCCACACCGATGAAGTCCTGATAGCCCTCTCCCTCGCCGCCACCGGCGACAAAAACGCCAGAGCCGCCCTAGAGCAGCTTCCGAACCTGAAGGATTGTCAGGTACACACTTCCGTGATGCTCTCGGAAGTGGACATCAAGACATTTAAACGCCTGGGTGTGGATCTGACCTGCGAACCGGTGATCAGTAAGAAGAAATTGATGGATAAAGTGTAGAAAAATAATATGATAGTCACAGGAAAAACGTGAGCCGTCAGGGGTATCCCCTGACGGCGCAGTTTTTCATCTCTCATTAATTATTCTGGTAAGGGATCCCCGGCAGCTTCACCTGCACTTCCGTGCCGTGTCCGAGAGTGCTCTCATAACGAAGACCGTAGGATTTCCCATAGAGAAGCTGGAGCCGCTGATGGGTGTTATAGATGCCGATATTACTCCCCTTGCCGTCCTCATATGTCCCGTCCAGAATAAGCGGCACCTTTTCGGGCGGAATACCGACGCCGTCGTCGGAAATGACAAAAACGATATCCTCCCCCTCCATCCATGCCATGATCACAATGGTGCCTTCTTTGGACTCTTTTTCAAAAATACCATGCTGGATGGAATTTTCGACAATGGGCTGCAGGACAAGCTTCGGTATCTCAAAGTCCAGGATCTCATCCGGCACATCGATCAGAAAAGATATCTTGTCTTCATATCTCATATTCTGCAGTTTCACATAAAGTTCCGCATGCCGTAGCTCCTCGCGGATCGGCGTCGTAATATTCTTTTTGGAGAGAGTCAGTTTGTAAAACTTGGAGAGTGTCTGCACCGCGAGGGAGACGTCCCTCTGTTTGCCGCTCTGGGCAAGCCAGTTGATCATATCCAGCATATTGTAGAGGAAATGGGGATTGATCTGCGCCTGCAGTGCCTTTACCTCGGAAACTTTCAGCTTTTCCGCGGTTTCCGTCTGCTCTTTCATCAATTGGTTGATGCGGTCTACCATGGCGTTATAGTTGCGGACGAGCAGTCCGATCTCGTCTTTGTCCTGATCTGAGTTATCGTCAAAAGGAACAAGGCTCCTTTCCCGGTTCTGATTGATTTTTTCCACCACAAGGGAAAGGCGTTTCGCAAGGCTCCCGGATAGAAAGAGAGCGGTAGCGCATGCCAGGACAACAAAGATCAGATAGAGCTGTGCCGTGTTGACCAGTACCTGCCGGCCCTCCGAAAAGACACTGCTGACAGGGATGACAGAGACCAGCCGCCAGTCGGTCTGATCGATCTCCCGATATCCCATGTAAAGATTTTCATCCAGGATCGTCGTGGTGGTAAAATCCTCCGTGCTGCCGACTGCTTCCGGAATCGCTTCGTAGCGTTTGAAATAGGTTCCGGCGAGGATCTGGTCGGAGGAGGCGACAATGGAATTCCTGCTGTTGATCAGATAGTAGACGCTGTTTGTACTGGTCAGATTGATGTGAAGCATATCCTCCAGATATTCTCTGGAAAAATAAATGGCGACGTAGCTGCATTTCCCATCCGGGTTTGCAAGATTTGTAAATTTTTGTATGAAGGCAAGGGAGCCGAGGTCGTCGATCTCTCCCGGAGTCAGATAGAAGGACGGGCAGAGCAATGAGACGGCCTCTGGCTGTCCGGCAAAAATGCCGTGCCAGTAACTTCCGGAAATATTACTTTCGGAAGAGATAACACCGGAAAAGGAAGGGGAATTAAAACGGATTTCTTCGTCTGACGGAATATATATTTTTATCGCTGTGATAAACTCGTGGTCGATCAGGGAATTGATGGTGCTGAAAAATTCCAGAGCCTGTGGGCTGCCCTGATTTTCGGAAAGATATCCGTAGACATCCGGTGTGTAGGTGGCCTCGGAGAGAAAGGGATTGGAGATAATGCTGTTCATGGACAGCCGAAGCTGCCTGACCGTGGCCTCCAGCGTATCCGCCGTCTGGCTCACCAGAGCCTGTTCGGATTCTATCGTATTGTCCGTGATGATATGGGAGAGCCGTCTGTACAGGAAGAGAAATACCACCAGCGTGGGAACAAGCACAAGGATCAGATGGATGATCATGAACTTGTTTTTAAATTTCATATCATGCAGAAAATAGTGAATAAGAGAATGCTTGTTTTTCTTCATGGCAAGGCTCCGTTACGAATGGTTCAGTTCCTGTTCCCGATATTCCGAAGGGGACATTCCCACCAGTTTTTTAAAAGTTTTACCGAAATAATTGCCGTCGCTGTAGCCCACCCGGGCGGAGATGTCCGTGATCTTGTACCTGGGATCGGTCAGCAGTTTTTTTGCCTTGTCGATCCTGAAATCCGTCAGGTACTGGTTCAGCGTCTGCCCTGTTTCACTTTTAAAGAGCGTACAGATATAGGAGGACGAGAGAAAAACGTGCTCGCTGATATCTTTGATGGACAGGGTTTCGTCCTGATAGTGGTTGGCGATAAACTCTTTGATCAGATAGACTGTGGAATAATTTTCACTCCTGTTCTGAATACGGGAAAAGAACTCATCAGTCTGCTGTTTCAACAAATGCTGCAGCTCATAGATGGATTCACATTCGGAGATATAGCCCCAGAGGCTTTCCCCTGGATCTTTGTCGGAGGCATTCTGGAGATTGAGAATGCTGTAAGTGCTCCGAAGCGTAGTGAACAGTTTATAGTACAGATCCTTCACCTGATTGGGCAGGACGTTGTGGGGAGGCATCATCATTTGAAACAGTTCTTCCAAAAGGCTCTCCGTCTGCTTTCTGTCCTTGCGCAGAAGCGTTTCGGAGAGGCGGCTGTCCGCGTGGAGGGTGCCCACATCGAGAAAAGTATCGTAGGTATCCCGGTGCTCATAGATCCGGTAGGTGTTATCCGGATGGAAAAACGAATTCTGCAGCTCGATAACGGCAGAGTTGTAGGAATCGTGGATATGGAAGCATCCCTTCACATTTTTCCCGAAAACAATATGAAAACGCAGGGAAAGCGAGGATAAAGCGTGCGCCAGCATCCTTCCCAGCATATTTTTCTGGTTGGCGGTATAGTCGGAAAATCCCCAGACATGATAGAAGTATAAAAGTCCCTGTCTTGTGGAGTGGATCTCTTTCAGGCGGAGGTCTTCGAGTACCTGTGCGACCGCTGGTTCCATAACAGCCATCAGCGCATCCTGAGTGTAAGTGTTATGGTGAAACTGGATCAGAAAAGTGAAAAAAGGAACGGTATCTTCTTTTGGAAAATCAAACTCCGGCTCCTCGGAAAACAGGGAGGAAGAGTCTCCGGATTTGGGCGCGTAGGCAAGTCTGGAAGCGAGGGCGGCGCGGGAGCGCGCAAGGGAAAGCGCCTGGGAGGAAGCAGCCTTTCTGACGGCCTCCACATAAGCCTTTGCCTCGAGGACCGTCTCGGAGAGTTCTTCCAGATCGATGGGCTTTTCCACGTAACTCACTGCCTTTAATTTGATCGCCGCCTTTAAGTATTCTTTGTCGGAATAGCCGCTCATAAAAATAATGGAGAGGGAAGGATTGACAAGCTGCAGTTTCTCCGCCATTTCGATGCCGCTCATACGGGGCATGCGGACATCGCTCAAAATGATGTCGGGCTGGAAAGCCAGCGCAGCCTCATAGCCGTGCAGACCGTCATCGGCCTGCGCGATGGCATCGATCCCAAGAGATTTCCAGTCGATATTGTTCATCAGGCCGTCCCTTGTCAGTTTTTCATCGTCCACGATCAGCAGCTTCATAATTACCTCCATATTTGGATTTATTGTAACACGGAGGCGAAAAAAAGAAAATAATTTTACCCAAAATCAAAAAAAAGTACGATAGCGTTTGAAATTTTTGGATGCTATACTTAATACCATAAAGCGGTATCCGGACAGATACGGAACTGAAATAGAAGAGGAGGAGAGAAAGTTGTCAGAGTATGTACTTGAACTGAAGGGCATTACGAAGATTTTTCCCGGTGTAAAAGCACTGAACAATGTACAGTTTCAGCTAAAGCCGGGCGAAGTCCATGCGCTGATGGGGGAAAACGGCGCGGGCAAGTCTACCTTTATTAAAGTAATCACCGGTGTACATAAGGCGGAAGAAGGCGAAATGTACTTATTCGGCAAAAAAGTAGATTTCAAGGGACCGAGGGACGCACAGCAGGCGGGTATCGCGGCGGTGTACCAGCATCCGACTTCTTATCCGGATCTCACGGTGACAGAAAATATTTTCATGAACCATGAGATCAAGAAGAGGGGAATCATCCAGTGGAAACAGATGAATGAAGAAGCACAGGGATATCTGGATGAACTGGACGCAGATTTTAAGGCGACGGCAGAGATGGGAGCCCTTTCTGTAGCACAGCAGCAGATGGTCGAGATCGCGAAGGCGATTTCCACCCACGCAAAGATCATCATTCTGGATGAGCCCACGGCGGCGCTGACAGCAAATGAATCCCAGAAATTATATAAGATCGTAGATAAATTGAAAGAGAGCGGCGTTTCGATCATCTTCATTTCCCACAGATTTGAGGATATGTACCGTCTTGCCAGCAGGGTTACCGTATTTCGGGATTCCCAGTACATAGGCACCTACGATGTAAACGGCATTACGAACGCGGATCTGATCAAGGCGATGGTAGGCCGTGAGATCAATGACCTGTTCCCGAAGCCGGAGGTAAAACCCGGAGCGGAGATGCTCCGGATCGAGAATTTCTCCCGCACGGGTTATTACAAGAATGTCAACCTTCATGTGCGCGCAGGTGAGATCATCGGATTGACCGGGCTGGTCGGCGCAGGACGTACGGAAGTGGTGGAGAGCGTCTGCGGCATCACTCACCGGAATGAAGGCAAGGTCTATTTGGAAGGCAAAGAAGTTACGATCAAGAATCCGACGGATGCCATGAAAAACGGGATTGTCCTTCTGCCGGAGGATCGGCAGAAAACGGGGCTTATCTTAAGCTGGGGGCTGGGCAGAAACGTTACCCTTCCTATTGTAAAGGAGCTTTCCAACAAAGGTTTTACAGATGATAAGAAAGAGCGGGAACTTTCCAAGAAGTTCCTGGAGGATGTGGACACCAAGGCGGTGACGATCTTTGATCCGGCAAGTTCCTTATCCGGCGGCAACCAGCAGAAGGTTGTGGTGGCAAAGGCACTGGCGCAGGACAACATGAAAGTGATCATCATGGATGAGCCTACCAAGGGTGTGGATGTGGGTGCAAAAGCTGAGATCTATGCGATCATGGGTGAGCTGGCACAGAAGGGTTTTGCGATCATCATGATCTCCTCCGAGATGCCTGAGATACTGGGTATGTCCGACAGGATCTATGTGATGTGCAACGGGCGTGTGACCGGGGAATTAAGCCGCGAGGAAGCAACACAGGAGACTATTCTGGAATTCGCTATGGAGAAGAGCAATAAGAAAAAGAAAGAGGAGGCTGCGAAATAATGGAAAAGAAATCGTTATTGAAAAAAATCACAGGCTCCCGTGAAGCCAGCCTGGTCATCGTACTGATCCTTTTGTGTGTCGCGGTAACCATCAAGAGCCCTAACTTTATGTCGGCACAGAATATACTGGAAATTTTAAAGAATAATGCGGTCATTATGATCATGGCGCTGGGCATGCTGTGTGTGCTGCTGATCGGAGGCATCGATATCTCCATCACTTCCACGCTGGCGCTTGCGGGAATGACCATCGGTATGATGTATAAATACGATAAGATCGAGAGCACATTTCTGGGCTTTCTGATCGCTACGGCGATGGGGGCTGTATGCGGGCTGCTGATCGGCGTGATCATCGCCTACGGCAAGGTGATGCCGATCATCGCGACCATGGGTTTTATGTACATTTACAGAGGATTTGCCTATCTGGTGGCGCAGGATCAGTGGGCGGGCGCGGATGCGCTGGGCAGTTTTAAAGACTTTACACTGAGCAATTCCTTAAGTTTCGGGCTGATCAATAATACGATCACCGTGACGATCATCTGCTATATCATTTTCTTCATCGTGCTGAAGTGGACGAAGTTCGGGCGCAGCATTTACGCGGTAGGTTCCAACGCGGAAGCGGCTGAGATCTCCGGTATCAATGTGGCGATGATCAAGACATCCGTCTATACGATCATGGGCACGCTTGCGGGCCTTTGCGGCGCTCTGGCAACTTCCGTATATGCTTCCGCACAGCCCAACATGCAGACATCCAAGGAGATGGACGTTATCGCGGCATGTGTGATCGGCGGCGTGAGCATGAACGGCGGACGCGGCAGCGTACTTGGCGCACTGCTCGGCGCGCTGGTGCTGTCGGTCATTTCCAAGGCACTTCCGCTTGTTGGCATTAACGCAATCGCACAGAATACGATCAAGGGTGTTATCATCGTGGCGGTCATCGTACTGAATGTACTGACGCAGCGCATGATGGATAAGGCAAACCTTGAGAACAGAGAGATGTAAGGAGGGGGAAAGTTATGGCAGGAAAATCAGGAAGAACAATATCCGCAACTCCCGATAAGTCGTTAAAAAAGGCGCTGCTTAGTTGGGAAGGCATGTTACTCGTTCTGTTTATCGCAATCAATATTTTATGCAAATGCATTTCTCCGGTTTACACTCTGCAGAATGTACTTCGTGAAATGCCGAAATATCTGACGGAAATCTTTTTACTGTTTCCGATGGCATATATTCTGTTGATGGGAGAGATCGATATTTCCGTTGGCTCCACGGTCTGTCTGGCGGCGACAGTGGCGTGCCTCTCCAGCAACGCGGGCGTGCCATTTATTGGAGTTTTACTTATAGGCTTGCTTACCGGAACGGTTTGTGGTATGATAAACGGGTTTTTGGCGACACGCTTCAGAGAGCTGCCGACCATGATCATCACGTTGGGAACGCAGATCGTGTTCCGCGGTATCGCGGAGATCGCGCTGGGGGACGGCGGTTCCGTTTCCCTGACAAACGCTGACGGTTTCCGTGCGATCGCAAGAAAAGTAGGACCGGTTCCGTATATGTTCTTTATCGTGATCATCTGTGCGGTCATTTTTACGGTGATCGCCGAGAAAAGGGTATTCGGGCGTAACCTTTATGCCATCGGTTCCAACTCCAGAACGGCGTTCTACTCCGGGGTCAAAGTGAATCAGATGTTGTTTATCTCCTATACGGTTCTGGGGCTTCTCGCCGGTGTATCGGCACTGTTTTTGACAAGTGCGACATACGGCGCCAACACGACAACGGGCAAGGGCTTTGAGATGGATGCCATCGCCATGGCGGTATTCGGCGGCATCTCCACAGCCGGCGGCAAAGGAAAACTGATCGGCGGCATTATTTCCGCATTCACGATCACCTGCCTGCGTGTGGGACTTGGACAGATCAATATGAATCCTCAGGTTATCCTGATCATTCTGGGCGCTCTGCTGATCTGCGCGGTACTTTTGCCGAATATTTCACAGAGCATCTCGGACAAAAAGAAAAAGGCTTCCAGAGCCTGAATGTAATTTAACATGGTATCTATCTTGAATTGAGAGCGGTTTGAGGCAAGAAGTGAGCAGGGCGTTTCTGCAGGCCCGGACAGAAATCTGATCTGAGGTGTGCGGGATAAGGAATGTTCTCGACCGGCACAGATCGGGTATCGATTTGAGGTTGATATAAAAACTATTAACAAATTTTTTAAGGGAGGACCTAAAAAATGAAGAAAAAAGTATTAAGTGCCATTCTCAGTGTAGCAATGGTAGCAACACTTCTGGCTGGCTGCGGCAGCGCAGCGGAGGAAGCTCCGGCAGCAGCAACAGAAGAAGCAGCACCTGCAGAGGAAGAAGCTCCGGCAGAAGAAGCTGAAGCACCTGCAGAGGAAGCAGCTCCGGCAGAAGAAGGAGCAGCAGGCGGCGGTACATACGCATTTGTATCCAAATCCGCAGGTAACCCGTTCAATGAAAGACAGGCAACCGGTTTTGAGGAAGCTGTAAAGGATCTTGGCGGAACAGCTATCATTCAGCATCCGGAATCTGCAACAGCAGACGCACAGATCACAGTGATCCAGTCTCTGATCTCTCAGGGCGTTGACAGCATCTGTGTAGCGGCAAACGACGAGAACGCTCTGCAGGCAGCTCTGGAAGAAGCAGCGGCAGCAGGCATCAAAGTTTGTTCCGTTGACTCTACCGTAAACGTAGCAAGCCGTCTGACACACGTTAACCAGGCGGGTGTTACAGAGATCGGCCAGTGTCTGATGGATGCGGTTTATGATATCACAGGCGGCGAAGGCCAGTGGGCTATCCTTTCCGCAACATCTCAGGCTGCAAACCAGAACGCATGGATCGAGTCCATGAAAGAGATCCAGGCAGCAGACAGCAAATACGCTAACCTTGAGCTGGTAGAAGTTGCTTACGGCGATGACGAGCCTCAGAAGTCCACAGACCAGACACAGGCTCTTCTGCAGAACTATCCTGACCTGAAAGTGATCTGCGCACCTACAACAGTTGGTATCGCAGCAGCAGCTAAGGTATTACAGGATCAGGGCTCTTCCGTGAAGCTGACAGGCCTTGGCCTTCCTTCCGAGATGGCTGAGTACATCGGCGATGACGATGCTCATTCCTGCCCTTACATGTTCCTGTGGAATCCTATCGATCTTGGACGTCTTGGCGCATACACATCCGCAGCTCTGGTAAGCGGTGAGATCACAGGCGCAGTTGGCGACAAGTTCACAGCTGGCGACATGGGCGACTATGAGATCGTGGAAGCTGGCGACGGCGGCACAGAGATCATCCTCGGCGCTCCTTTCAAATTCGATCCTTCCAACATCGAAGAGTGGAAAGAAGTATACTAAATCGAATCAAAGTGTAAAAATTGCGGGGCTGCTTTTGGGCAGTCCTGCATTTTTTATGCGCAGATTCTTCAAAGGGCTACTTAAGTATTTTATGCTCTTGCCAGCTGGTTTAATAATCCGGAAGGCTGAATTGGTTGGAACTGGAAAAATAAAGAAGAGAAAAATGTTGATTAAAAGCGCCGGAGCCGATACAATATAGAAATGAGTGTTGTACCAATGGAGGATTATTATGAAAAAAAGAATGATAATGGCAGTTGTGGTCGGCATGGCATTTCTGTTCACGGCATGTGGGAATGGGACGGCTGAGAACGAGACGACGGAAGGCGCGGAAATAGGTGATGCCAATAGTGCGGCTGAGGAAGAGACACAGGCGGATAGTGCGGAGGATACAAAGGATCCGGGAGTAGGTAATGCTGAAAGCCTTGCAGGTGAAAACGATGGGGAAGGAAGTACGGCCGATGCGGAGAGCATGCTGGAAAATATGACGATCGATTACAGCGAGGCTGTTGCCATGGCAATCTCCAAAGAATGGAATGTGGAGGGCGAAGAAGAGGGCTACATGTTTTCTACAGATGGGAGCGGGGAGCACAGACTGGAGGGGGAGACAGAGCGTTTTCAGTATACCTGCGGCTTTGATGAGGAAAACAATATACTGGTCCGGATCACGGCGGAAGAGAGAGAAGAAACCTACAGGATCACTACGGATGAAACAGGTTACGGAATATATCTGGAAGCAATGGAAGGAGAGGAAGGAATTGCCGGAAAGAAGCTGCTGACTCCTGCAGATCTGAAGATCCTGGATATAAATGATGCGAAAGTGACAGGGATTCTCGGCGTCTGGGAAGATGACGGCGGAAACCGATATGAATTTACAAAAGACAGTGAATTCCTGATCCTGACGGCAGAGGACAGCAATGGTACTTTCTGCGCGGCGGAGAAAGAAGACGGGATATTGGAAGTATCGATCCTGGTGGCAGGCGGAAACCTGCGGTATGAATATAGCCTGCAGGATGACGGGCAGACGCTGCAGCTCTACAACAGGGATGCGGAAAGTTATTATTATTGGCATAGAAATGAATAAAGGACAGGGGCTGTTGTAATAAATCCCACTCGCCGGGCATAAGATGTAACAAAGCATGGCGGGGGGATTTTTTATATGACGAAAAACAAATCAAAGACTTGCGGTAAGCCGGAGATTTACGGCAAGTCCGGTGATTTGCTTCATGAGCGTGTCATTGCTGTGGCAGGCTATATTGTGGAGAATAATGCAACGGTGAGACAGACTGCCAAAGAGTTCGGGATCAGCAAGAGTACGGTACATAAGGATGTCACTGACAGGCTGGCGGCGATCAATCCGGCTTTGGCAAAGCAGGTGCGGTCAGTCCTCGATGTAAACAAATCGGAGCGTCATATCCGCGGCGGTCTGGCTACAAGAGAGAAATACCTGCACCAGCATGTGGCGGAGTGATTTCAATGGAACATAAGGGTAGTCCGCGGAGCGTACTGTCCGTTGTTTTGTAAAAAGGAAAGAAGATGAAAACTATCGGGAAGCGGGTGCTTTTCGGTAGTTTTTTCTTCGGGGGTGTACAAAATGCATAAAAATACAGGTGGCATTATATTGAAAAGTGACAAAGATATTATGTTTTTCAAAAAAAGCATTGACTTTGTTGGCAAAGTTTACTATAGTAACACTACGAGTATTTTAGTTACTCTATAAGTAAACCGGTTTACTAATAATTTCATCGGATATTTGTAAAATCAATGCTCAAGTTGATTTATTTTTTTCCCTTATTAGTAAATCGGTTTACTAGAACGGTTTACAAATGTTTACCAACATTCAAAATAGAATGTGAAGTAAAAAAATCACACCACAGTATATGGGGAAAAGAAATGAGCATAACAATATCTGATGTGGCAAAACATGCCGGCGTTTCAAAATCAACGGTTTCCAATTATCTTAACGGGAAATTCGAAAAAATGTCGGCAGAGACAAAAGCGGCGATCGAGAGCACGATCAAAGAACTGGAGTATACACCAAATTTAAGTGCAAGACGCTTGCCGAATAAGGAAAAAAGCAAAACTATTTGCCTGATCATTCCGGGAAGCCTGACGCGTGTATTTGATTCATTTTATTATCCGACGATATTCTCTGCAATGGACAGAATATCAGGGAAAATGAAATATAATATGCTGATCTATTCCGGAAAGGAGCCCGGCAATATCAATGAAATGAATTTCCTGAAAGGGATGGCGGCATCCATCGTAGACGGCTATATCGTCTTTGACCTGTCAGCGGAGGACCTGTTTTTTAAAGAGTTTGAGGAAGCGGGGATACCTTATGTCTACTGCGGGAAGATAGAGGATTATGAGGACTATCGCTATGTGGCCTCCGACCACAAAAAAGCGATGAAAGATACGATGGAACATCTCTTTCAGTTGGGACACAGGAAAATCGGGATATTCAGGGAAAGTAACAGTGGTGTCGTAGAACAGACAAGAAAAAGAGGCGTGAGAGAAATCTGTGAAAAATATGCGGTAGACGAAAGTAATGTCACATATATTGAAGTTCCGACAGAGGCGACTGATCAAAAAATTTATGAGATCTGGATAGAATATTTAAAACGGGAGGATCGTCCGACGGCGTATATCATTTCCACGGCGATTCGTCAGCAGTTCCAGCTGGCAGCACAGACGCTGGGGTTGTCTATACCGGAAGATATTTCT
Organism: [Clostridium] symbiosum; assembly: GCA_021769625.1. Lineage (GTDB taxonomy): Bacteria > Bacillota > Clostridia > Lachnospirales > Lachnospiraceae > 1XD8-76. Next base: position 74,454 of record JAETSN010000006.1, read on the forward strand.
TATGTAAACATCGAGTACTATAACAAGAAAGGCTCGGAAGTAGAAAATCAGACAAGGGTAGTCTCCAAAGCGGATATGATCGCGGAACTGGCATTTAAAAAATTGTTGAAGGTAATTTATAACCCGACATCGGAATTTGAATCACAGATGGTTCCTCTTGAACTGACAGTCGGTGAAACGACCACAGTACTAAAAAATCATTTGGAGGAAAAAACATGAAAAGGAAATTATTATCTGTTATATTGGCAGCGAGCATGGTCATGGCATGTCTGGCAGGATGCGGGTCATCTGACGCGGGAACGCAGGAAGCGGCGCCTGCAGAAAGCGGGACGCCGGCAGAAGAAGCGCCGGCAGAGGCGGAGGCTTCCGGCACGGAGAGCAGCGGCGCAAAGAAACTTGTATTCTGGGATAAGGCAGAATATGTGGATGAATACGGCAACATGATGAAAGCTGTTGTAGATAGATTTGCAGAGGAACAGGGCGTTGAGGTAGATTATGTCAATGTACCTTCCGCTGATATGAAGCAGAAATTAATGGCAGCGATCGAAGCAGGAAACGCACCGGATCTGATCGTCGGTGACGATACGCTGGTTGGACAGTTTGCTTCCCTGAATCAGCTGGAAAATGTGGATGATATCATGTCCGAATATGATTTTACCGATGCGGCATTGAAGGTAGGCCTGCTCGGTGATACACAGTACATGGTGCCGCAGGCGTTTACGGCTCCCGGTATGTATATCAGGGCTGACAAGTGGGAGGAAAAAGGACTGGAAATGCCCGAGACATGGGAAGAACTAAAAGAACAGGCAAAGATCGTCAATGATCCTGCAAACGGGTTCTACGCACTTGGATTCGCGATGGGTGCATCCGGCGGCGGTGATGCGGAAGGGTTCTGCCGTACGATCATTCTTGACTGGGGCGGCCAGACAGTGGATGAGAACGGCAACGTGGTAGTAAATTCTCCGGAAACGGTTGAGGCGCTGACATTTATCAAGTCCCTGTACGACGAAGGGCTGATTTCCCCCGACGCTGTGACAGGTGATGATATGTGGAACAATCAGGCATATCTCGCAGGAACGGCAGGTGTGATCTGTAACGCGGGTTCCATTATAGCATCCATGAAGAATGATGATCCCGATCTTCTGGCAAAGACGCAGGTTATCGCTTATCCGGCAGGCCCGAAAGGAAGCTATACACTGGGCGGCAGCAATGTATTCGGTGTGATCGCATCCGGTAAGAATGTGGCGGAAGCGAAAGACTTTATCCGTTTCTACTACAATGATATGGATAATTATGAAGCGATGATCGAAGTTATGGGTTCCATGTGGCAGCCTGTGATCAACGGGATGGATGAGAGCGAGTTCTGGCAGGATGAGATGAATAAACCCTGGATGGAGTCCTCCAAGCAAAGTGTAAAGACCTATTATCCGGCACCCTCCGATGAGAAAGCGATGACCTGTTTCAGCAGCCAGCTCTGTGTAAAGGCTGTACAGGAAATGCTGATCAACGGTGCAACACCGGAGGAGGCAGCAGAAATTCTGGAGACATCCTTTAAGGAAGTGTATGAGGCCGAGTAATAAGCAGATTGAAACATGAGGCGGCCTGAGGGCTGCCTCATGTTATGAGAAGGAGATTCCTATGGCAGACTTAAAAATGAAAAAAACGGAATCACAGACTGTAAAAGATAGACGGCTCGGGCTTATTTTAATGATTCCCATTGTACTTGTTATTTTTGTTATTATGGGCATTCCGCTTGTCCGGGCGATTTACTGGAGCTTTACGGATAAAGTGGTGGGCTCGGATCCGAATTTTATCGGATTAAAAAACTATATCAACCTGTTTCAGGATAAGGTTTACTGGAAGTCTTTGAGAAATACGGCAGTCTATACGGGGGGGTGCATCCTTGCGAAACTGCTGCTGGGGTTGTTGTGGGCGGTTTTGCTGAATCAGGATTTTAAAGGAAAAGGTTTTTTCAGAACGGCGCTGCTGATTCCCTGGGCTCTGCCGGGGATGGTAGTGGCAATGACATGGAGATGGATGTACGACAGTACATATGGGATCATCAACAGCCTGCTGCTCAGTTCAGGGCTTGTGGATATGCCGGTAGCATGGCTGTCCAATCCGAAGATCGTGCTGTATTCGGCGATGCTTGTCAATATCTGGCGCGGAGTGCCGTTCTTTATGTTCAGTATTCTGGGCGTATTGCAGACTCTGGATAAACAGGTGTATGAGGCAGCTACGGTGGATGGCGCAGGCATTTTCAAGCAGTTCTGGTATATCACACTGCCCTCCATTTCACCGGTGCTGAAGGTGACAACGCTGTTGTCAACGATCTGGACCTTTAACGATTTTGAGAATGTATGGCTTGTGACAGGAGGCGGCCCACTTTATGCATCCAGTGTGATAGCGACGTACACCTATGATAAGGCGTTTATACAAAATGCACTGGGGCAGGCGTTGTCAGTGGCGACATCGGTGATCCCGATCCTGATCGTTATGATGCTGATATTCTCACATTTTAATAAGAAAGAACAGTAGGGGGGAGGAAATATGCATTCAAGAAAAAAGTCAAAAGTGATAAAGATGACAACAACATACGTCCTCCTGATCATTTCACTGCTCTGGACGATCTTTCCGCTGTACTGGATGGTAAAATCTTCTTTCACGGTTGATAAGGAGATGTATGTGCCGAGACCCGCTCTGTTTGATGTCGCGTTTACGATAGATCATTATGTGGACTTGATAGTCAACGCAAAATTTCTGGTCAATCTCGGGAACAGCCTGATGATCGCGGCGATCACGACAGTATTTGGGCTTACAGTCAGCGTCTTTGCATCTTACGCAATGACAAGATTGAAATATCCGGGCAGAAAATTTTTCAGCAGTACGGTCATTATTTCCTACCTTCTGCCCACGGCGGTGCTGTTTATCCCGATGTATATTTTTGTCAGCAAGCTGGGACTGGGCGGAACAAGATGGGCTATGTTGGTGATCTATCCGACCTTTGTGGTGCCCTACTGCTGTTATATGCTGAGAAGTTATTTCAGTTCCATCCCCTATGCACTCGAGGAAGCGGCGCTGATCGACGGTTGTACAAGGCTCCAGAGCCTGCGGCATATCATTGTGCCGATCGCGCTGCCGGGTATTGCGGTGACGGCCACATTTGCATTTACAATGTCATGGAACGAATATCTGTACGCGATGATCATGACGACAAGTATGAAAGAGATGACAGCGACCGTGGCGATATCGAGCTGGAAATACGGCGATATCGTGGACTGGGGAAGGATCATGGCGGGATGCGTGGTGGCGTCGCTGCCGGTAACCGTCATCTATATTATAGCACAGAGCCTGCTTGTTTCGGGTAAGGCGGACGGCAGCGTGAAGTAAATACAGCCAGACAGGATTCCCGTGCATTTGCGGAGCAGGGGAAATATATAAAAAACAAGAAATATAAGGAGAACTGAAAAAATGGCAGAAACATATGAAAGAGTGCTGGATAACGTAAATACATGTTCCAGACCATCCGAACTGAAGATCACGGACCTGAGAGTGGTGGACATTGTCGGCGCTCCGATGCATTGTACCATTGTAAAGATCGACACAAATCAGGGGCTTGTCGGATACGGTGAAGTGCGTGACGGCGGTTCGAGAAATTTTGTGCTCGCTTTGAAGAGCAGGATATTGGGGGAAAATCCCTGTAACATTGACAAACTGTTCAGAAGGATCAAACAGTTTGGCGGCCATGCGAGACAGGGCGGCGGCGTCTGCGCTGTGGAAATGGCACTGTGGGATCTGGCAGGTAAGGCCTACGGCATTCCTGTCTATCAGATGCTGGGCGGAAAATTCCGCGACAAAGTAAGAGTTTATGCGGATACGGATGTGGAAGGAAAGCATACCGGTAAGGAAATGGGAGCTGCACTGAAGATCAGAATGGATAAAGGCTTTACATTCCTGAAAATGGATCTGGGGATCGATCTTCTGTATGACGAACCGGGGGCATTGAACGCACCGTTGGGATTTGTGCAGGAGTTGAAGGAGTCCTCCGAGAACTATAGCGCAATTCCGAGAAACCTGACGGAAGAAGAGCGCATGCAGAGAAACCGCTGGTACGATAACCAGAATATCCCGCATCCTTTTACCGGCGTACAGGTGACGGAGCACGGCTATGATATTCTGGAGCAGTATGTGAAGGATGTCAGGGACGTGATCGGCTACGAAGTACCGTTGGCGATTGACCATTTTGGACATATCGGCGTGGAGTCCTGTATCAAACTGGCGAGAAGGATCGAGAAATACAATATTGCATGGATGGAGGATATGATCCCCTGGCAGCTTACAAACCAGTATGCGAGACTGTCAAGGTCCACGGCGATCCCAATCTGCACGGGAGAGGATATTTATCTGAAAGAGAATTTCAGGCCTCTTCTGGAGGCTGGCGGTGTTTCCGTGATCCATCCCGATATCCTGACCGTGGGCGGCGTGCTGGAGCTGAAGAAGGTCGGCGATATGGCACAGGACTACGGTGTGGCGATGGCGATACATATGGCGGAGACGCCGATCTCGGCTATGGCGGCAGCGCATGTCGCGACGGCGACGGAGAACTTCCTTGCGCAGGAATTCCATTCCGTCGACATCCCGTGGTGGGATAAGATGGTGAAGAAGGGTGTGAAAGCGCCGATCGTGGACCACGGGTTTATCACAGTGCCGGATCTGCCGGGACTTGGTATCGAGGAGCTTGATGACGAGGTGCTGATGGAGCATCTGCATCCGGATTATCCGGGCATGTGGCTTCCGACCTCGGAATGGGACAATGATTATTCGCATGACCGCTGCTGGAGTTAAATGGATAACAGGACAAAGGAAAGGGATAAATTATGCATTTTAATGTAAAAGAGGATATCATTCAACTCACATCAAAGTGGGAGGGGGAGAGACTGCCGGACGGAAGACCGAAAGTTTCCGACGAGGATCTGGCAGAACTGAGAAAACTGACGCTGGAGGAGATATGGGCGCCGCTGTACAACGCCGGTTATCTGAATCAGTTTGAGGAAAAACTGTACCGGCTTCACGATGACAGAAAACTGGTGGGACGGGCGGTGACTGCTTCGTTTCTGCCGGCGAGGCCGGATCTGGAAGAGACGGTAAAAGCGATCGGCGCAGAGGAGGGCCGGAAAGGAACCTGTAACCAGTGGGTGATTGATTCACTGGTGGAAGGCGATGTTGTTGTTGCTGACATGTATGATAAGATATACGAGGGAACCTTTGTTGGCGGAAATCTGTCAACAGCTATCAAAAACAGGACGAAGACGGGCGGCGCTGTGGTCTGGGGCGGTATCCGGGATCTCGAGCAGATAGAGGGCATAGACGGCCTGCAGATTTATTACAGGGGAGTTGACCCTACGCCGATCAAGAATTTTGTGATGAACGGATTCAACACACCGGTGAAGATCGGATGCGCCGTGTGCCTTCCCGGGGATGTGGTGTTTGGCTACGGCGGCGGAGTAATCTTTATTCCAAGCTATCTGGTGAAGGATGTGATCGAGGCGGCAAAAAAATCCCATGTGAAGGATCTGTTTGGATTTGATATGATTAAAAAGGGCGTTTATACGACAGCCGAGGTGGATATAGACGTGTGGCCTACAGATATGATGGATAAGCTGGTAGAGTTTATTAAGACTGACGAGCGGGCGGAAGAGTTTAGAAGCCTTGACTGGACGGTGGAATATCAGAAGGCAAAAGAAGAGGGGAAATAAAGATTTTAGAGAGTCCGGTTCGCCGGACTCTTTGTTATGATATGAGTAATTTCGTGCTTTGAGTGAAAGCACCTCTTATCCGTATTGCCGAATATCACTGCGGAAACGTAATGCCCCGCCCGGTATTCGGGAAGATCAGCGCGGTGACACAGTCTAAAATAAACAGAAGAAGCAGTATGAAATTGATCGCGCATCTGGCTCTTTCCGGCATACGGAACCAGAATTTTCTGAAAAATACGGACAGCAGGCAGATCCAGAGAACGCCGGCTGCGCCGAAACTCAGGGCGGACATAAGGCAGATGTAGCCGTGATAATTGAAAAGATAACCGTTGTAATCCCAATAGCGCAGTTCCCAGAAATAGTCGAGTATCCAGCCGATCACTAATTCCAGAGAAGTTCCGATCAGAAGGGAATATAAAAATACTTTTGCCGGATGGCGCTTTAGTTTGGAAAGCAGGAGATACATTAAAACGGCCCCGGTGCCGTAGATGGGAAGCCAGGGACCGTAGAAAAAGCCGCGGTTCCGGAAGCGGCCTTCTTTGATAAAGAAGATCAGGACTTCCCACAGAAAGCCGCCGAGGGATGCGGTGAAGAAATAGAAGGTCAGCAGGGAGAGGTATTCCTTCGGGGCGAGATGGCCGGGAGCAGGTATATTTTTTTGTTTTGTTTGAGAAGTCGGTTTTATCATAAGGATAGTGTGCCCGGATCGGAGAAATTTATTTTGGGTTGGTTAAAGGCGGACGGCAGAGAATTCGGGAGATGAGGGGTTTGGAAAAAGAAAATGAAAAGGTAAATAGACAAACAGGGATATTCAGGTTATACTTATTACATATTTCGGAAGAACCAAAACAAAGGGGATAAAAACAGACAGGGAGGACAGAAGATGCAGCAGCAGGAGATGATCATTGTTCTTGACTTTGGCGGTCAATACAATCAGTTGATCGCCAGACGGGTCAGGGAGTGCAATGTATATTGTGAAGTACATCCATATAATATGAATCTTGATAAGATCAGGGAATTGAGTCCTAAGGGAATCATTCTGACGGGAGGGCCGAACAGCGTATATGCGGAGGGTTCCGCGCTCTGCGAGCCGGAATTTTTTGAGATGGGTATTCCTGTTTTGGGCATCTGTTATGGCTCCCAGGTGATCGCCCATATGTTGGGCGGCGAGGTCGCTACGGCGCCGGTCAGCGAGTATGGAAAAACGGAAGTGACAACGGATACGAAGACCGTTCTGTTTCAGAATGTGTCGGAGAAGACGATCTGCTGGATGAGCCATACGGATTATATTGCAAAAGCGCCGGAAGGATTTTCCGTTACGGCGCATACGCCGGTATGTCCGGTGGCGGCGATGGAAAACCGTGAGCGGGGGCTTTATGCGGTGCAGTTTCATCCGGAAGTAGTGCATACGGCGGAAGGAATGAAAATGCTGGAAAACTTTGTGATGAAAGTCTGCGGCTGCAGGGGTGAGTGGCGCATGGATTCGTTTGTGGAGACTTCCATCTTACAGATCAGGGAAAAAGTCGGGAACGGCAAAGTGCTCTGCGCGCTCTCCGGCGGCGTGGACAGTTCCGTGGCGGCAGTGCTGCTTTCGAAAGCGGTGGGAAAACAGCTCACCTGTGTCTTTGTGGATCACGGGCTGCTTCGGAAAAACGAGGGGGACGAGGTCGAGGCGGTATTCGGGCCGGAAGGACCCTATGACCTGAATTTTATCCGTGTCAATGCGCAAGAGAGGTTTTATGAAAAGCTGGCGGGAGTCAGCGAGCCGGAGAGCAAGCGGAAGATCATCGGCGAAGAGTTCATCCGTGTGTTTGAGGAAGAGGCAAAGAAGATAGGCGCAGTGGATTTTCTGGTGCAGGGGACGATCTATCCGGATGTGATAGAGTCCGGGCTTGGGAAGTCAGCGGTGATCAAATCGCATCACAATGTGGGCGGACTGCCGGATTATGTGGATTTTAAGGAGATCATTGAGCCGTTGCGGCTGTTGTTTAAGGACGAGGTGCGGCGTGCCGGGCTGGAGCTGGGCATTCCGGAATATCTGGTGTACAGGCAGCCTTTCCCGGGACCGGGACTGGGCATCCGGATCATCGGAGAGGTGACGGCGGAGAAGGTGCGGATCGTGCAGGACGCGGACTTTATCTTCCGTGAGGAAATTGCCAAAGCGGGCTGCGATAAAGGGCTGGGACAGTATTTTGCGGCGCTGACCAATATGAGGAGCGTGGGCGTTATGGGGGATTTCAGGACCTACGATTACGCGGTGGCGCTCAGGGCGGTGAACACCAGTGACTTTATGACAGCGGAGTGCGCGGAGATTCCGTTTGAGGTGCTGCAGAGGGTGATGAACCGGATCATTAACGAGGTGAAGGGGGTTAATCGGGTAGTATATGACCTGACTAGTAAGCCTCCTGGGACAATAGAATTCGAATGACGAAATTTTAGACCGGAAAGCGTGTAAAATCAGTATTTTCCGGTCTTTTAAATTTCCGCAAGAGATTGGTGCGAGATGTATGATGATATTTTTATATATATTTCCAAATAAAGTATATGGTTGAAATTTCTACCAAACTATGATAGTATTCTTTTGGGACTACCAGGATGGTAGGCGGTTAGCCCTCCCCGGAGGGACTGTGACCCTCCGTTTACATAGAAACCTGAAAGGGAATCTGGGAAAGGAGGGCTGAGTGGATGTTGACGATTGAAGGATTGATAGCAGTGATCAGCCTCGTGCTGACAGCGTTTGGTCTCGGATATGCCATCGGAAGCAAGGATAATCATAAGACGCAGAAATAGCCGCCCCAGCCTCGCAAGCTAAGCGGCTATTTTTGCTTTACATTGTTGGGCTAACCGTCTATCGGTGGCTCCTGAGGGCGTCTGTTACCAGCAGGCGTCTCTCTATTTAAAGGATAGCACGAAGACGCAGAAAATTCAAGGAGTTTCTTCTGCCGGTATATTTACAATATTTGTAGCTTGAAAAGGTGTTCCGAAATATAGAAAGCTTTGCGAGAGGGCATGACAGCGAAAATGACTTAAAATGGGGTGTGGCGGTTGCCATGCTCCGTATTTTATAGTGGCAGATACAGAGAGAAAGTGCTATAATCGAAAACATGATTTAAGATATGGGAGAGGAAACGGCTTTGAAGCATATAAAAGATGCGAAGCCGATCACGGCAAGGCAGTGCATAAAACCGCTACCCATGATCGCAAAAGACAAGCCGGAGTTAAAAGCCGACATTGTTTCTGCGCTGCAAAAAGCGGATATATCTGTTTATGCTGACAGTATGCAGCCGTTGGTCTATAAGGACCTTCAAAACTCTCTG
>JAETSN010000081.1 GCA_021769625.1 [Clostridium] symbiosum
GCTCCACCGGGCCTGCCCGGTTTCCGCCTCGCGCACGCCTTCCGGCTCCGCGCTCCGCTTCCTTCGCAGCTTCGGAATTTTTCAGGGCTGCATTACTGTTTATTTGTCAAGGTTCTGTGTGCTTCCGGCAGTTTTTGTATTCCCTCTGCCTCGACAGCTTTGATATCTTATCACAGACTCATCGGCTGTGTCAAGCACTTTTTTCCATCTTTTTGCTGTTATTTCGGACAGAAAATAAATTTTCTTTCCGACCCAACATAGAACACACTAATCTGTGCATTCTGCGCGGAGAAGGAGGGATTTGAACCCTCGCGCCGCTATTAACGACCTGCACCCTTTCCAGGGGTGTCCCTTCGGCCAGCTTGGGTACTTCTCCAAGTGTAGCAGAATTACTACTATTATATATTATAATGTTTGTTTGGAGTTATCTCCAGCGGAGAGGATGGGATTCGAACCCATGCGCCCTTTCGGACAAACGGTTTTCAAGACCGCCTCGTTATGACCACTTCGATACCTCTCCAAAGTATTCCACTTCAAATCAGTGCAAAAAATATATTAGCAAAAATGGATTATCCTGTCAACACATTTTTTAAAGTTTTTACAAAGTTTTTCCGGCGCTTCTATTCAATATCTTTTCTGCGATCATAAGATCCTCCGGCGTAGTCAACTTAATATTTTCATAGGATCCCTCCACCAGTTTTACCCTGTGGTCCGTAAAATATTCCACCACCATGGCATCGTCCGTGATGTGGACCCCTTTTTGTTTCAACTCCTGCAGATTCTTTTCGAGTGCCGCATAAGCGTCCGCAATCAACTTTGTCTCAAAGACCTGGGGCGTATGCATATTCCAGACAAGGGTTCTATCCGGCGTCTCTTTTACAAAGTCTTCTTCATCCGCTATTTTAACGGTATCCTTGCTGCGCACGGCGCTGACACAAGCGCCGTATTTTAGCACCGCCTCATAAGTATCCCGCAGTATTTTCTCTGTCAGAAAAGGCCTTGCCCCATCATGTACAAAAATATAGCCGTCCCGGTTCGGCACTGCCATATCCTCCGACCTGATAAGCCGCATGGCGCTCGCCACGGAGGCATACCGCTCATCGCCGCCCGCGATCACCGTATCCACCTTATGATAATGATATTTCCCGACGATCTCCTCACTCACCCAGGTAAGATCTTTCGCGCCCGTCACAAGGATGCAGTCATCTATGATATCCGACTCCTCCACCGCCTGCAAGGCATAACAGATCAGCGGTTTTCCCAGAAGCGGCATAAACTGCTTTGCCGTATCGCTCTTCATCCTGCTGCCGCTTCCCGCCGCCAGGATCACTGCCGTACATCTTTTCTTTTCCATCATTCCACCTGCTAAACGCTGCCGTTAACTTAACACCTTAACCAGCGGGTAAGAACATAAAATGCTTAAGGAGCCCTTTGAAAAACGCCGGCACTTAGGCAAATGTAAAATCTAGATTTCACATGTATTTTAGCGCCTTATGTGTCCGCTGCGCTCTTTCACAGGCTCTTGAAAAACAGAGCCAGCGCAAGCGTGGCTACGAAGTATTTTATGTTCTTACCCGCGTCCGCCGCCGTTAACTAAATGACTTCAGCCAGCGATTCCGCTTTTCACGCTTCTCCAAGCCTCAGATTCGGCACCGCATTCAGATCATATCCGTGCCGTACCCCCTTCTGATACTCATAATAACCTGCCGTCCCGATCATCGCAGCATTGTCCGTGCAGAAGACCGGGGACGGATAATAAAATTCTACCCCTTCTTTTTTACATGCCTCCACAAAAGCTTTCCGCAGAGAAGTGTTCGATGCCACGCCGCCCGCTATCGCAAATTTCTTAAAACCGTATTCCCTGACGGCCGCCATGGAATGCTCCACCAGCACATCCACCACAGCTTTCTGGAAAGAGGCCGCCACATCCGCCTGATCGATCGTCTCCCCCTTCATCTGACAACTGTTCAGATAATTCAGCACCGCCGACTTTAAACCGCTGAAGCTGAAATCATACTCCGATTCCACCACTTTTGCCCGGGGGAAATGGATCGCATCGGGATTTCCCTGTCCGGAAACCTTATCTATTTTCGGTCCGCCCGGATAACCCAAACCGATCGCCCTCGCCACCTTGTCAAAGGCTTCCCCCGCCGCATCATCCCTGGTCCTGCCGATCACCTCATACTCTCCGTAGTCTTTCACCACCACAAGGTGGGAATGCCCGCCGGAAGCGACCAGTGCGGCAAAGGGCGGTTCGAGTTCTTTATGTTCTATATAATTGGCGCTGATATGGCCCTCGATGTGATGCACGCCGACAAGGGGGATTCCGCTCGCAAAACTGAGTGCCTTGGCAAAAGAGACGCCTATCAGCAAAGGTCCCACAAGCCCGGGGCCGTAGGTAACTGCAATTGCCGACATGTCTGTCAGTTTCTTTTCCGCCTGATCGAGCGCTGCCTGCACCACCTGGTTGATCTTCTCGATATGCTTTCTGGAGGCGATCTCCGGCACCACGCCGCCGTAGATCGTGTGCAGTTCGATCTGGGAATATATGATATTGGACAGCACTTCCCTCCCGTCTCTGATCACAGCCGCCGCCGTCTCATCACAGGAACTTTCTATCGCCAGTATCAGCACTTCTTCCTTCTTTTCTTCCTTCATCTTTTCCAGCATACTCATTCCGCCGTTTCCGTCTCGTCCTCCGCAGGGGACCATCCCAGAATTTTCCATCTCCCATTATCGTCCTTGCGCAAAACATAAATTTCCCTGAGTGTCATCAGGCTTGTTTTCTGCCGCATCGTGTAAACGCACCTGATCTGCGCGCATTCTCTTCCGTTATAAGTATAGTAATCCACCGCCGTACTTGAAGATAACGCCACATGGGAGAGCACCGTATCTGTCGCGGCGTAAGCGGCGATCTCCGCCTTCAGATCTGCCAGATACTGCTCCCTGCTCTGGAAATTCACAAGTTCCGTATCGTAAAGTTCCATCGCTTTATCCGCCAGTTGTTCCAATTCCGCATCCGTAGGATTTTCTTTATAATAGCAGTTCATGATCTCATTATAATATTTGATCACTTCCCGGACCGTAGGCGGATAATCCGTCTCCAGATTTTTCAAAAGAACATCCTGCACCGCCGTCGTCTCCACCTCCGGCGCAAAGCGCTCCACTTTATTGACCAGATAGTAATACAATGCAAACACAGTGATCACCATAACCGCCAACACCGCCGCTGATTTCGGACCTTTTCTCATCATCAACCTCCATCTGACATCAATCTGTAGATCTATAGATCGATACCCGCACAAATCCGGACACAAAAAAATTAATTTTCGCTGTCCTCAAACTGAAGTTCCATGCTCTTTCCGTCTTTCCCCGCATAGGCTCTGGGGAATATCTTTCTCACACCGTCCATAAAAGGCTCCGGCTTTGTCAGAGAAGGGCTGTAGTGTGTGAGCCACAACTGCCCCACATCCGCTTTCTTCGCCAGTTTTGCCGCCTCCTGGAATGTCATGTGTTTATGTTCTTTTGCCTTTTCCTGTTTATCCGCCTCACCGTACATTCCCTCGCAGATAAACAGATCCGACCCTGCCGCATGTTCTGCGATACTCTCTGTCGGCCTGGTATCCGTACAATAAGTAAGTTTCAATCCTTTTCTTGCAGGCCCGAGAACCATTTCCGGTGTTAAAACGCCTGTTTCCGTCTCGATCCTCTCCCCCTTTTGCAGCCTGTTCCAGTATTTCATCTCGATCCCCAGCTCTTTAGCCCTTTCCACCTGAAACCGCCCGATCCTGCCGAGTGAAATACTATACCCATAACATACCACATTATGGTTTACCCGAAAAGCCTGCACTTTGAGTTCCTCAAAATCAAATTGTTCCTCCGGCTTTTCCAGCTCCAGATAGCGGATCTCGAAGGGAAGTTCCGGCGCGATGGTCCTCAAAGCGTTGACTACTCTGATCAATCCCTTGGGCCCCACCAGCGTCAGCGGCTCTTTTCTCTCCGCATTTCCCATTGTCAAAAGCATGCCCGGCAGGCCGCTGATATGGTCCGCATGGTAATGCGTAAAACAGATCATATCGATGGGATTGGGGCTCCAGCCCTTTTCCTTCAGCGCAATCTGGGTTCCCTCCCCGCAGTCTATCAAAATACTGTGTCCGTTATATCTTACCATCAGGGACGTAAGCCATCTGTATGGCAGGGGCATCATCCCCCCTGTTCCCAACAAACAAACATCTATCATCTATCTCTCCTATCCTGTACCACAATATGAGCGCATCTTCCTCCGGCTCTCTGTAAAATCTTTTTCTGCGCCCCTCGCAGATAAATCCGAACTTCTCATAGAGCCGGATCGCGGCCTCATTGGATGCGCGCACTTCCAACGTAAACGCCGTGATTCCCCGCTCTCTTCCCTGCCTCAGCAGTTCCGCCATCATTCGCTCCGCCACTTTCTGCCTGCGGAAAGGCTCTGCCACCGCCACGTTGCTGATATCTCCCTCTCCGAGAATATCCAAAAGGCCGCAGATTCCAGCCAGCTCGCCATCTTCGTTTTCCGCCAACAGATACAGCGCATTTTCATTTGCCAGAGTCTGCAGATAAGCATTTTCTGTCCAAGGTTCGGAGAAGCATATCCTCTCCAGCGCAGCCGCTGCCGGCACATCTTCCGCTGTCATTTTACGTATCTTAACTTCCATAAAACTCCTTATAATGTCATTTCGCTAAACCCGTCAACCAGCCGAGAGGAAAACAAAATCCGGGGGGAACCCCTGCAGCAACGTCGGCACAATTGGCAAATGTGAAATTTAAAAAGCAAAATTTCACATGGTCCCTCACGAACCTAGTACCGCTACGTTGCAGCCCGGAGTGAGAACGCGGCGACGGAGGATTTTTTTTTCCTCCCGGCATCCGGTATCGCTATCTAAGTGACATTGACCGCTTCCTTTCTCTCCCGCTCCGCCTGGGAAAGCCGCAGATATTCCGGCGTATATTCCGCCGCTGTACGCACTTTCCCCTGTCTGTAATACTTTGCGGCAAGCGCCGCCACAGCCGCCGCCCGCTGCCTGTTCATATGAGCGGGAGCAAAACTGTAGGGAACTGTCAAAAGACGTTCTATCTCCTCCCGGAAGACAGGAACACCGTCCCCCAGAAAGACGACGCCTCCGCCGTTCTCTTTGGAAACCTGTTCATTACAGATGCCCAAAATCTCCTCTATCGCGACGGCGCACTGCTCTTTTATGACATTCATGTCATATCCATTCGCGCCGTCCGCGGTAAACTTATACAGCCCCGTGTAAGTCTGGCTCCTTCTGGCATCCATCAGCGGGCAGACGATCCTGTCTGTCCCATATAAATTATAGGCAAGTCCCTCCAGCGTGGGCACGGGAACGATCGGTTTATTTAACGCAAACCCAAACCCTTTCGCCGTGGCGGAACCGATGCGCAGCCCGGTGAAAGAGCCCGGTCCGGAAGTTACCGCTATGGCGTCTATCGTCTCCATATCCAATTCTATCTTTTCCCGGACAGCCTCCAGCATCGGAAGCAATGTCTGGGAATGGGTCATCTTAGCGTGAATGGAAAATTCCGCCAGCGTCAGATCATCCTCCCAGACAGCTACGGACGCCGTCTGTCCCGAACTGTCGATCGCAAGTATTTTCATTATAATAGCCTTTCCTTAACCTTCGCACTATATATGTCTGTAAGCTACAGGTACCCGTTTTTTGTTTCATGATCAGTTATCAGACTGCAATGTCACTTAGTTAACACCGTTAACCAGCCAAGAGGAAAATAAAATCCTCAAGGAGCCCCTGCAGCAACGTCGGCACTTGGCGAGGTCCCTCACGAGCCTAGTACCGCTACGCTGCAGCCCGGAGCGAAAGCGTGGCGACGGAGGATTTTATTTTCCTCTTGGCGTCCGGTATCACTAACTTGACAACATTGCCCCAACCTGTCCCGTCCGCCTGACGGAGATCCTCCTGTAGTCAAACCCCTTTTCCAAATCCTTTTCAATGGTGATCTGCATGTGTTCCTTCGGTATCAGCTCCTCGATCAGATCCGCCCACTCCACGATACACAGCCCTTCGCCATAAAAATAGTCCTCATAGCCGATCTCATCCATCTCCTCGATCTCCCCGATCCGGTATACATCCAGATGGTACAGAGGAAGCCTGCCGCTTTCATACACCTGCACGATCGTGAAGGTGGGACTGTTTACATATTCTTTTATACCGAGCCCCTTCGCTATCCCCTGCGTCAGCACGGTCTTCCCGACGCCCAGATCCCCGGTCAGGGTACAAAGCGTCCCCGGCTTTGCCTGCCGCCCGATCTGTTCTCCTACCGCAAAGGTATCCTCCGGTTTATAACTTTCATAGATCATTTCCGTTTTCATCCATTCATCCGTTTATGTCTGTATCCTGATGGTCCATCCTCTCAGAATTCCCATTACTGCGGTCTGCTTCCGCTTCATCCAATGACGCCATAACTTAAAACAGGCTCTGACGATTCCAGCCCCTGCAGGTTACGCCGTCTTGATCTTCATCTTTTCAGGAGATACATATCTGGAGATCACCTGTACCAGTTCCCCGCTTCTCTCCCCCAGCACCCGCTTCGGGAACAAAAACGCATTTACTTTGGACGTATATAACATGATCGTCCTGCCCGTCGCGGCAGCTTTCGTGATGCTCTCCCAGGGAACAAGCTGGCTCTCCTCCTCCGTGGAAACCTCCAGTCCCTCTTCCGACAATTTGTAATGCAGCGGCTTTTTAAACACAGGAGACGCCGCCTGGCTTGCCGCCCTGATATGCAGCGTCCACGGAAAATACAGGATCACAAACGCGCCGATGGCCAGGTATAACGGTGTCCCCGTATTAAAGAATCCCACGATAAAAAGACAGCCCACGATCGTGCCGAACAGCCCCGAAGGGGAGGTATAGGCATGGTGCAGTTGATAATCATATAAATCTTTTTTCGTGATCTGTACGTCCAGTTCCATTTCCATATATGTCTCTCCGCTTTCTTCATGACTAAAAAGCGCCCACATCGCAGGCGCTTTTTACGATATCCCTTACTGTATTATATATCAAAACATATCACAGTTTCAACTATTCTTTTTCAGGAGTATGTGTCAAGTACTCGTTGACATTTTCCCATTTTTTTTATTTCATTTCTTTATGATGTCTGGCTGGCGCTTCCTTTCCTTAAAACAGCTGCATTTATCTGTTTTCCGGCCCGGAATGTCTTTTCTTTTTCAATTCCCCCCTGTTCACGAATTAATTTATGAACAGGGCTTATCCCGCTTCTTTTTAGACCCCTGCGCCGGCATGAGCACGTTACTTAAAAGGCTTTTCTTTTTCATTCCTTAACCCCCTGTTCATGAATTAATTTATGAACATACCCTGTGGAGCATCCCATTTCCTCCGCTATCTTCCTGATCGGATGCCCTTTCTTCCTCAGTTCTTTCGCTTTCATGATCTTTTCCGGCGTCATTCCGCTTTTTCTGCCTGCTCCGCGCGGATTTCCCACTGAAAAGCCCGGCCCTGTCCCTCTTTTGTATGCCGCCTCCACTTCCCCCATCAGCTCCTCCGGCACGCCCCCGTATGTTATCCGGTACATCCCCAGCAGGGCATACAGCTCCCCCAGGTCCGATTTCCTCATTTCTATCCTGTTCATGCGAACACCTCCAGGAATGCCTTCCTTGAGGCTGTCTGCACTGCGTCCCGCAGCGGCATATGGCAGCGGATCTTTTCCGCATAAGGGCTCCCTTTCCCATCTTTTTTGGGCGCCTTTGCCGCACTCAGTGTACGAATGGCCTCCTCCAGCATCACATCAGGCCAAAGTTTTTCCGCATAACGTTCCACTGTCGCCGCCAGTTCCTTATTCTCCTTCCGGTACAGCACCTTCGCCATGCTGTCAGCTCCCTTTTCTGACCATCTCATCCGCCTTCCCTTCATCCGCCCAGTGATCACTGTGCAGTTCTGGTTCTCCTGCGCCCCCATGTTCCCATACCTCATCCCTTCCGGCAGCTCCGGCAGGGCAATCCCACGCTCCCGGTACGAAAGCAGCCCTTCCCGGTTGCGGTACAGGTAATCATACAGTTCCCTGGCATTTTGGGACCGGGCATCTTCCGGGCCATCTGTTTCCACGCTCTCTGCATAGCCCAGGATGTATTGGAGCATCTCCTCCATCTTCCCTTCCCCAAACAGATCCTCCACATCCACAGCCGCTTTCCTGTCCTTGTTCAGTTTCTTCCTGATCGCCTGCATGATGTGGAAACGGTCCAGCTGGTACACCGCCTCCGGCTCATAGGGGTCTTTGATCCAGCTCCCGCCATCTCCGTTCAGGATACGGTATTCGATCTCATCCGCATTGTAGATGCTCCGGATCTGGGCTTCCCTTTTTGCATGGAAGCTCCCACTCTTTTCCATCCCCGCCAATACTTTCTTCCCACACAGGCTGCTCCTGTTCCCTGCATCTTTTTTCCATCCCTCATATATCACCGACACTTTCATTTCCTGCTTCGGCTGCTTCTTATGCCCTTTCCCCTGCATCTTCAGCCATACCCC
The DNA here is from genome assembly GCA_021769625.1 of [Clostridium] symbiosum. Lineage (GTDB taxonomy): Bacteria > Bacillota > Clostridia > Lachnospirales > Lachnospiraceae > 1XD8-76. The sequence continues at coordinate 8,556 of JAETSN010000081.1, forward strand.
GTCCATCTCCTCGAACAGCACCTTTATCTCACACCGCCCTTCCGGCACATCCGCCTCCATCTGCCTTACCTGTTTCTCTTCTTCCTCCGAGATCTTTCCCCCGATCTTCTGCACCACGTTCCATACCCCGCCTGCGCTGACGCTCTGGCCGCAGGACCTGGTTATGGACCCGGCCGCTTTCCGGTACGGTTCTTCCGCTGCACACACAGCGATCTTTTCCGCCAGGTTTGTCGGGATCATCCCGATCTTCTCCATACCCATCTCTTCGTCCAGCAGGTACACATACGCCCTGTGCCCCTCCTCATCAGTTGTCCGATATACATGGCGGCTGTAATCCACTTCCCCGTATACTGTTTTTATGCTGGTTTCCCTCAGCCCCTTGTCCCTGTATCTTTTCTTATCCCTCCCCTCATGGAGTTCCGCATCCATCTCCTCCAGGATGATCCGGGTGATCAGAACACCATACCGGCAGGCCTCCCTGAAAATTTCCTGTTCTAACTCCTTGAATGTTATTTTGTTTTCCTTTACAATAGATTCCATCATACAGTCTCCTTTATCTGTTTTTTGGGTCAACTAACATCATAAAGAAAAACTGTATGTCTGGGAAGGGGAAATTTTCCTCTTCCTTATCTTTTTCCTCCTGCCAATGATAATTATACACTAACGGCGTTCAGGAAACTACTTGCATTTCCTGCCATTTAGTGGTATCCTATCGGAGTAAACAATAAAAAGAAGTTCTTCGGGGTCGGGTGCAATTCCCTACCGGTAGTGATACGCTTTTTATAAAAACAGTAAAATGCGGCGAGTCTACGACCCATGTAAATGGCTGATTTGGTGAGAATCCAAAACCGACAGTAAAGTCTGGATGAAAGAAGGAACTGTAAAATATGGCCGGATACTGCAAGGCAAAACCGCCTGTATCCCGCCCATGGTTTTACAGCGATGCCCCGCATATGTATGATGTGGGGATTTTTTATGCGCAGATCCGTGCTGAACGCGCCGACAACGTTGCGGACATTTAAAAATATGCCGCCGGCATGGTGCAGGGGCACGTGCGGCTGCGCAGACTGGAAGAACTCCTTGAGAAAGATCGGAGGAGAAAAAAAATGAGCGAACTGTTACAAAGTATTCAGGAGAACGTCGTATTTTTACTGGAGTTTCTGGCGCTGATCTGCGCGCTGTTCCTTGTGGCTTACGCCGCGGAGAAATGGGCAAAAAAGGTGTCCGGCGATACGGAGCGGGTGCTCTCCACAAGAAAGATTGCGGTGATCGGCGTGCTCTCGGCAATTTCCGCCATACTCATGCTGTTTGAGTTTCCGGTGCCTTTTGCCCCGCCTTTTTACGAGATCGATTTCTCGGAGCTGCCGGCGCTGATCGGTACCTTTGCCTACGGCCCTGTGGCGGGCGTTTTGATCGAACTGTGCAAGATCCTGTTAAAGCTTCTGATGAAGGGCACTACCACCGCCTTTGTCGGGGATCTCGCCAATTTTGCCATCGGCTGCAGTTATCTGCTGCCCGCTTCCGTTATTTACCTGTTTAAGAAGACAAGGAAAAACGCGGTGATCGGTTGTATCGCCGGAACGCTTGTGATGACCGTGGTGGGAACCGCTTTCAACGCGGTGTACCTGCTGCCGAAGTTTGCCCAGCTTTATGGCATGCCTTTGGACGCTATCATCGGCATGGGTACATCCATCAATCCGTCCATCAACAACGTCTCCAGCTTTGTGATGCTGGCGGTGGCGCCGTTAAACCTGCTGAAAGGGACATCCGTTTCTGTTATGACATTACTAATTTATAAAAAACTCAGTCCTGTGCTGAAAGCCAACGGACCGATGAAAGCAGCAAGACAAACAGAAAAAACGAAAATGACGATCCAGCCTTAGTAGATGGAACGAAAAGAGCTGCCACACATTCCGCGTGACAGCTCTTTCTCATTCATTTTCAGCTACGTGAAACCTCTTACTTCAGGTTCTGTTCGTAGTTCTTTACCATTCTCTTAACCATTTCGCCGCCGATGGAACCAGCTTCACGAGAAGTTAAGTCACCGTTATATCCTTCTTTCAGGTTAATACCCATCTCAGATGCAACCTCAGTTTTGAAACGGTCCATAGCAGCCTTTGCTTCAGGTACTGCCATAGTAGAAGAATTTTTGCTATTAGCCATTTTTTCATACCTCCATAATTTTCGTACTGTTTTCATTCTTCAGATAAGTCCTTGCGACTTATCCTGTAGTTATTATTGACAGCCTTTTTGAAAATATGTTGGTAATGAATGGTATTATTTCTTCTCCGTTTTTTCACATAAATATTCTATCACATTTTTTCTTGTGATAATGCCGATAAAACATTTCTGCCCGTCGATCACCGGCACAAAATTCTGCTGGACGACTTTTGAGATAAGGTCCTCCATTTTCGCACCCACGCTCACCGGCTGGTTATCCCGGTGGCGTTTGATATCCCTGATGCGGATATCTTTTGCGCTATGTAAATTCAGATCATGCTGGTTTTTGATATACCACAGCAGATCACCCTCTGTGATCGTCCCTTTATAGGCGCCTGTCGTCTTTGAGATCATCGGAATGGACGCATACCTGTGGGTTTCCATAACATCCAGCACCTGACGCAGGGAATCGTCATCATGCACATATACGCATTCCCCTTTCGGTTTCAAAAAAAACAAAATATTCATACTGCTTTCTTATCCTGCTCAATCCTTTTATTTTCTATCCGGCTTTCTTCTATCATATTATCTGTCGATAAACGATCGTTTCTGCCATATTGTCAGCCGCCTCTTTCCCCTGATACCGCTCCAGAATGGAAAGCGCAAACGGAATCGCCGCGCCCATGCCGCGCCCTGTCGTAATATTTCCGGATACGACGCTCGGGTCTTTCAGCACTTTTGCCCCCTCCAGATGATCTTCAAAGGACGGGTAACTGCAGGCTTCCCTGCCCTTTAAATGTCCCCTGTGACCCAGGATGCTCGGCGCTGCACAGATGGCGCTGACGGGACGGTCCGCTTTGACAAAGGCATCCACCTGCTCCATCAGCGGCGCGCAGCCTTCCAGATTTTTCGTCCCCGGCATGCCGCCCGGCAGTACGATCATCTCCACCTTGTCAAAATCCACCTCCGATAAAACGCAGTCCATCCTGACCGTGATCTGATGGGAACCGGCCACCTCCCTTTCTTCTGTGATGGATACCATTTTTACGGGAATAGATGCCCGCCGCAGAATATCCACCACAGTGAGCGCCTC
>JAETSN010000082.1 GCA_021769625.1 [Clostridium] symbiosum
GTCGCCACGCTTGCGCTCCGGGCTGCAACGTAGCGGTACTAGGCTCGTGAAATACCTCGCCAAGTGCCGACGTTGCTGCAGGGGCTCCTTGAGGATTTGATTTTCCTCCCGGCTGTCTAATGACATCAACTAAATAATGTGGCAGGCTGAACTGTCACCAAAAATGTAACTGTTTCCCCTACATCCGCTCTGGCGCAGAGAAGCCGAGCACATCGATGCACTCCTCCATCACCCTGAGCGTCAGCGCGATCAGCGCGATGTAAGCCGCCTTTTTCTCTATATCCTCCTGTGTCAGGATCTTTTCCTCATGGTAGAAATGATTGAACGCGTTCGCAAGATCGTACATATAGGCGCAGACTTTATGGGGCGCTGTCTCCCGGTAGGCGCTCTCCATCATCGCGCCAAAGCCCGCCAGCGCCTTCATCAGCTCCTTCGCCGGCTCATTTTTTGTCACGGCGATCTGCGTATCCTCCACTATGCCGCCCTGCTCCCTGTATTTATTCAGGATGGATTTGATGCGCACCATCGTATAGAGCAGATACACACCGGTATTGCCCTCCGAGGAGGTAAATCTCTGGATATCAAAAACATAGTCTTTGAAAGCCTGGTTGGAGAGATCCCCGTATTTCACGGCGCTGAGCGCCACGATCTCCGCCGTCTCCTTTGCTTCTTCCTCCGGCATCTCCCTGTTTTCGGAAATCTTCTTATACATCTCATCGTAGACTTCCTCGAGCAGGTACTCAAGCCGCATCACACCGCCGTCCCGCGTCTTAAAGGGCTTGCCGTCCCTGCCGTTCATCGTGCCGAAGCCCAGAAACTTCAGTTCTGTCTCCGGCTTTACCAGCTTTGTCTTCCTCGCGCAGCGGAATACCTGTTCAAAATGAAGTTCCTGCCGCTTGTCCACCACATAAATGATCTCATCCGGCGCTATCTCCTCCATCCGCTCTTCTATCGTCGCAAGATCCGTCGTATCATAAAGGGCGGCTCCGTCGGATTTCAGGATCATGCAGGGCGGTATCTCCCTCGTATCATCCTCCCTCGCCACATCCACCACAAGGGCACCCTCGCTCTCATGGGCATAGCCTTCCCTCTTCATATACTCCACCATGCCGGGGATCCGCTCCTGCACATCGGACTCCCCTTTCCAGAGCTCGAAGTGCACGTTCAGACGGTCATAGTTCTTCTTCAGATCCGCCACGGACACCCGCATGATGTGATCCCAGAGCGCGCGGTAACCCCGCTCGCCGTTTTGCAGCCTGAAAGTCGCCTCCATCGCTTTTTCCTTATAAGCCTCATCCTTTTTGGATTTTGCGCTCGCCGTGGGATAGATCTCCTCCAGTTCGGCGATCGTAAACGGAGCCTCCTTCGGATATTCCCCGGAAAAATTCTCATCAAAATAGGGCAGTTCGGGCTCTCTTAAAGAAAGTTCGTAGATGATCAGCCCCATCTGCAGCCCCCAGTCTCCCAGATGGATGTCTCCGACCACCTCCGCTCCCGCATACCGGCAGATCCGCTTTACGCTCTCGCCTATGATCCCGGAACGCAGATGCCCCACATGGAGAGGCTTCGCCACATTAGGCCCGCCGTAATCCACCACGATCTTCTTTCCGCGCCCCGGCTCGCCCGCGCCGAACTTTTCCGAAACGCCCATCTCCTTCACGAAAGATACCAGAAACGCTTCTTTCACCTTCAGGTTCAAAAATCCGGGCGCCACGGCCTCCGCCTCGGAAAATACCGCGCTTTCCTGCAGTTTTTCCGCCACGTCTTTCGCGATCATGATCGGCGCTTTATGATATTTCTTCGCCCCGGCCATCGCGCCGTTGCACTGGTATTCACAGAGGTCCGGCCTGTTGGAGATAGTCACCTTTCCAAGCTCCTCCTCATACCCTGCCTCCCCAAAGGCTTTCTTTACTTCATCCGAAATAAGTTCCAGTAATTTTTTCATCTTTTCTCCTCGTTTTACAAATATTTTTCGGCATCTTCCGGTTTCAGGTTATATTGTTCCCGAATTTTGGCAAGAATTGTCTGCGCCGGAACTCCCAGCTCTTTCAGGATCGAAACCGTTCCCTCTATTCCTTCTTCCAACCCTTCATTTCTTATCGCTTTCGCCTCGTAATCCAAAACTTTTCCGCCCATAACAGATTTCACTCCTTCCCTGACAGAATCGTATTTCATGGCTATATGCTCCAGCACTTTATTTGACATATCGATTATCGTACATCTTGTATACTCACTGATCAATTTCTGATCTGACAGATCTTCCAGCCTGTTTTTTATCTGCCCATATTCCTTTTGCAGCGCCCTAAGCAACGCTTCATCCTTCTCATACTCCTCAAATCTATCTTCATGAGAAAATATGTAAAACGGAATCAAAAGCAACAGATTCTTCTCAAAAATGTCTTCTATCGAATATTGCCGGGACTTCATCACCGAAATATCATACTCCAGATTCCCGCCCGGTGTGATCATCCTGATCTTCAGGCTATCGGGTGTGGACGGTCCATGCCTTAAAAACAAGACCGCTGAATATGGCAGCGTCACCGTGAGCACATTCCCCTGCATCTCCCCTTCGTCAAGGGCAATCTGCGTATCATATTCAAAAAAACGGATCAGCATGCTGTTATCCGTACTGCTCTGGCACTCCAGATGATATTTTTTAGACTTCTCGCCCTCAATCCGAAAACTGGTATCTGTAATCCGCTCCTCCTCATTACCTCCCTGCCGGTTCAGAAAATGCTCATTCGGCGAAAAAATGATTTTTTCTTTTCCGGAATAATGCTCCCCGAATATCTCATTGATTACTGGAATGATCAAACTGCTGCAGTCATTGAGCAACGTGCGGAACACATCATCGTAAGGCGTACTTGTCAATTTTATCTCGCTCATCCGTATCCTTCTCTTTCTATTTATTCTACCACTTATGCCTGTTCTTTGAAACGGGAAATTTTAACTTTTTCTTTTCTCCGCCTCCCGCTTGGAAAAAACACACCCGCAATAATTCTGCCTGTACAGATCATACTCCTTTGAGAGCTCTATGGACCTCTGATACCCGCCCCGCTTTTTAAAATCGGAGGGCAGCCATGCCACACCGTATTCCTCCGCCAGCCTCTCTCCGATCTCATTGAGCTTCGCCGCATTTTTCAGCGGGCTGATGGTCAGCGTTGTGGTAAAATAATCAAATCCCATCTTCTCCGCCATCTCCGCCGACTTGCGAAGCCGCAGCTCATAACAGCGAAAACACCGCTCCCCGCCTTCCGCGCAGCTCTCTAACCCTTTCGACGCCTCCAGAAATCTCTCCGGCTCGTAGTCTCCTTCTATCACTTCTATCCGAAACGGTCCTTTGGTTTTCGTCCTCTGTTCTTCGGCTGTTTCATTCCGGGCATTTTTTCCGGCAGGCCCTGTCTCTGCCTCTGTCTGACCTGACGCACCATCCTGTTTATGTGCCGTTTCCTGTCCCGCCTGCCGGTTATACGCCTCGATCAGCCGCATCTCCTCTTTGGCCCGTTTCCGGTACTCTTCTTTTTCCGTTATGTTCGGATTATAATAGAAAACGGTGATCCGAAAAAACTGCCGCAGATATTCCATGCAGTAACTGCTGCAGGGCGCACAGCAGCTGTGCAGAAGAAGCCTGGGCGGCACAGCATCCGGGGCGTCCAACCCGTCTATTATTTTTTCCAGTTCCCTCTGATAATTCCGCGGTGTTTTCATTTCCCCTTTTTGTTCCTTTCCGGCTTCCTGCAAATATTATGCGTCTGCAATTTATGATCGACATTCGCAGCTTGCAAAATAAATGACTCTTTCTTTTTGTTAACACTCATTATACCATGCACCTGCGATTCATGGTCGGCATTCGCAGCTCACAAAATGAATAAACTCATTCTTCCTGTTAACGCTCATGATATCATGCACCTGCGATGCATGATCGACATTCGCTGCTCGCTTTGCTATACGCTCATTTTATCATGCACCATACAAGCCGCGGAAAATCAACCAGACACCGTCCCATCCCGGAACATAACGAAGCGCTGCCATCCCCGCCCCTAACATCCCGCAACGCATCAACAAGCCTTTTGGCTGCAATCCTTCTATCTGTCTATTACAACTGCGAAAATTTGACTGAAAAGTCAGACCCTTAAGATTCCGAAGAAAGAAATACAGGGGCAGTAGGAATCGAACCCACATCGATGGTTTTGGAGACCACTGTTCTACCTTTGAACTATGCCCCTATCTGCGCATCAACAGCATTTCTTGCTGACACGCATATGATTATACCACACTCTTCGGCTTTTCTGCAAGCACAAATTTAAAATAGTTACTATCATTGTAACAGTTCAGCCCAGGCAGGCGGACACAGTCATATCCCATTCAGACACGCTTCCGCTTGGAGAAAAACGTAGCGGACACATAAGGCACCAAAATACGGTGCCTAAGTGCCGACGTTTTTCTACAGTCTTCATGAGATAGACCGAGTCCGCCTGCCTGGGCTGAACTGTTACCTATCATTTGGAAGTAATGCTCGAAAAATCCAGCACCTCCGCAAATACCTTAGTAAACAAACCGCATTCCGCATCGGATATCCTCTCGCTGTCATCCGTATCGATAACTTCCCAGAATACCCCTGCAAACTCAAAAAATTCCGCCTTCTCATCCTCCGTCAGGCCGGAGCGTTCCACTATTTCCGAGTCACCGCTGCAGAGCTCCGCCAGAAAATCGGGAGTCACCCCATCCTTCATCCGCACGATAATATCATATATTTCCCTGAACTTCGTCTGCATGCAGAGCAGGGCAAACAGCATATGTCTTTTTTCCCTGTTCTCATACATCTCCTCATCCGCCAGCTTCTTCAGCAGAAGGTACGAATTGAACAGGCGATCCATGCTTTTAGGCTCGATGCCCACGGAAAGCCTGATCAGAGAGACATAGATCTCCAGTTCGCCCTCATCCTCCGGATAGATTTCCATCTGCTCCAGCTTATCTTTCACATAATTCTGTATGTTGAGGCCGGATGCCGGCACGCGGAAAGATACCTGAAACAGTTTTTCAAAAAAGCTTTTTCCCCTGTTTCCGGCAAAATCCTGGCCATATCTCTCCTTCGCCCCGCCGATGATGAAGTCATAGTCCGCGGCAGCCACAAACACACATCCCCTGCAGCCGAAAAAGTTTTTCATGGTTTCCAGCAGTTCCACGCCCTGCGCAGGCGCAAGCCTGTCCAGATCGTCCACAAATATGATCACTTTATCGTTATCGCCCGAGGTCCTCTCCCGCACCATATCCGAAAAAGCTTTTGCCAGTTTTTCAATGGTATCCGGCGATCCGTCCTTAAACAGCGCGTCTGTCAGATTCTGTCCAGTCCTTCCCCGAAATCTGCCTGCGTGAACTGCCAGGTATGAAACCACACAAGATTTTCCTGATATCTTTGCCCTACTTTGTCAAACAGCATTTTCATAACGCTGTTCTCCCCGCTTCCCCAGCTACCCTGCACCGCGATCATCATCGGTGTCTCGCAGGCGCCGATAAACCTGGATACACCTTCCAAATATTTTACGATGCCGAACTGGTCTTTCTCCTGCACTGTATCTGGAGCCTGAAAATCCTCATCTGCCGCAACGGATCCTGCCTCCTCGATCTCCTCCGGCTCTTCCTTAAGCTCCGGCAGCGCCAGCGCCACAGGATCCAATACGGGGATCGCAGGTACGATCAGTTCGCACGCCGGACATATGCCTTCGAGATAATCCAAAAATCCCCTGACTTCCCCGATATACTTTTCATACTTTTTATTCATCCTGCTCATGCCCAGCGAAAAATTGCCGAACCTGACGCCTTCCGTCCAGTCTCCCTGTTCCTTTCTGATCGTCAAAAGCACGCCCACATAGTTGATCTTTTCATCCGCCGCGGACACCTGCTGTATATTCCCGTCTTCCGACGCACTGCTTACAGCCGCCTTGCCGCCCGGAAAAAAGCTGCCGGACATCCTGTTCTGGGCGCTGTATTCTATTCCCTCACATCTGGCCACATCCGCTAAAAGGTATTCCTGTGTGATCACTTTGCCGCCCTGTCTGATGATATGGAAAACACCCCGCTGTTCGTTGACCTCTATCCGCTCATCTATCCCGAAACTTTTGGTAAAGCCCGCCGTTCTCTCCGTCACATAAGGCCTGATCGCATTTTCAACGAAGGCAAGGACATCTTCCCTGTCCTCCTTATCCGGCGCAAAGTTTTTTACGATCCCGTTGGTCAGCGCCAGTTCCAGATTCCCCATGGACAGACGCGCCGCCCTGACATCTTTAAAGAAAACAGTTTCACATCTCTCCGGGCCGAACCTGTATTCCACCCGATCCGCCAAAAGATCAACGGTTCCGCCGCCAGGCCCCGGATTGATCGGAAAGGAGTAATAGATCCCCCTTGACAGGAGATCTTCCTTTCTCTCCGCGACATAAGGCGCTATCGCTCCCCCGACAAACAAGAGAACCTCATCCCGGATCTCCTTCTCGATTGAAAACGCCCTTGAAGTCCCGTCATACAGCGAAAACTGCAGGGAACCCATGGAAATACAGACAGATTTCACATCCTGATAATACACGGCCTCACTCTGCCCTGATTTGGACTTAAATTCCGCCCTATCCTCCATAATATTGAGTATGCCGCCGTTTAATCCCTGACTGCTGACAAATGAGTACCGGATCCCATCCGACATAAGGCGGTTCTTCCGCTCCTCGATATATGGCCTTACCGCATTTTCAATATATACGAAAGCCTCATGGATATTTTTTCTGTTCACGACACAGGGGACAGTCTGTCCGTCCTCCATGACGAAATTGATGCGGTCCAGACCCTTTTTCACCGACATAAGGGAAGAATAATGAAAGACACTTTTCTGGACATTGCTCGCGATAAACTCTGTCCTGTCACGATAGACGGCCAGCTTTCCTGATTTTAACAGGCCGTTCACATCGGCTGCATAGATCGGTTTTTCTTCTTCCGGCCTCACGGCTGCATAGATCGGCTTTTCTTCTTCCGGCTTCACAGCTGCATAGGCTGTCTCCCCCTCCGGTTTCACATTCGCAACTCTTTCCCCGCAATACGGACAGAATTTTGCCCCTTCCACGATATCCTGTCCACATTTCGCACACTTCATATCACCATAAGCCCCCTCTTTTTCCGAATATGGCAACAGTTTTGCCTTCAGCCTTACTGTCACGGAATACGTCCAGTTTATCACAGAAAACGCGTCTTTTCAACAAAAGAGCCCCCAAATATCAACGAAGCTGTCACCGCTGCCGCTGCCGCGCAGATCTTTCCCCCCATCAGTGCCGACAGCATTTCCGGCTCCGTGCCGAGCACAAACCCCATATGCGCCGACAAAAGGCTGGTGCCGCCCACCAGAAAAGCCCCCAGTGCCGTTTTCCCTTTCTCATCCATATCCCGGTACATCGAAAAAACAAGCATGGCGCTCACAAGCCCGGTCAGCATTCCGGTGAGCCCCCGGGAACCTATCCCCAGCTTTCCGCCCAGCCAGGTAAAAGGCTTTTCCAGTATCCTGCATAAAAGTTCTGCCGCTGGAAAGCTTCCCAGCATCACAATGCCGATGGAAGCCACCACGCTCATAGCCTCCTCGATCGGCGCCATCCCCGGCACCGGATTCCACCCGATAAAATACTCCACCGCCGCCAGGATCAGCCCTGCCGTGATCAGGATCTGTATCCCGTCCGCCAGCACGCAAAATCCCTTTACCATCTTATCCGGTATTTTCCAAAGTCCCAGAACCAGCAGAAAGACCGCCGCAAAGACAGGCAGATTCTGGTGCAGGCACTCCCAAAAAGACAGGCCCGCCAAAAGGCCGCCGGCTATAAGCCCTGCCGGCATTGCCGCCGTGCCCAGCATGATCCCTCTGGCAAAAAATTTCCGGTCCTCCTTCGGTATCATATTCATTCCGACGGGAATCGTAAACACCAGCGTGCAGCCGAACATCGCCGACACCACGATCCCCGCATAGCTTCCGACTCTTCCGTCCACAGCCAGTTCCTTCGCCAGCTGATAGCCACCCATATCGATGGAAAGCACGCTCCCAAACATCGCCGGATCCACGCCGATCACACGATAAAAAGGGACGATCACCCGTCCCAGAACATCCGCGAGCACCGGGGCGAGACAGATCAGTCCTGTCATGGAAAGGGCCGTAGGCCCCAGCAGCCGGAAGCCTTCCTCAAATTTTTCTCCATAGCCGAACCTGTTTCCGAAAATTTTATCCAAGCCGCCCAGCACAGCGCCCGCCGCTATGATCATCATCATAACCTGATTCATCCGCCGCACACCCCGGGCACAAAACCCCTCCTCATCGTATCTTCGATCTCCTCGATCGTCCTGGGTGTGATCACGGAGAGATTCTCGCACCCATTTTCCGTCACAAGGCAGTTATCCTCCAGCCTGAACCCAATGCCCCACGCTTCGTGATAGATCCCGATATCCACGCAGAAAACCATCCCCGGCGCGATCACCTCCGGTTTCTTTACCGCATCATGTACATCGAACCCCACATGGTGGGCGCCCCCATGCCACATATAAGTCCCGATATTTTTCACATCGTCCAGCACGCCTGCATCCGCCAAAAGCCCCGCGTTGTAGCGCCTCGCTTCGGCATCCACCTCCTTCATCGGCATCCCCGGCTTTATGATCCGGAACATATGGTCCGAGGTCCGCAGGGCACACTCATACAGAAGTTTTTGCCTCTCGCTGAACTTCCCATTGCAGGGCCAGCCTCTCGACACATCGTTCATCAGGTAATCTTTCTGCGCCCCCACATCGTTTAAGATCATATCCCCGTCCATCGCCTGCCCCGTATAACTGTAATAGTGGATGCAGAAGTTGTTCTTTCCGGCGGAAATGATCGAGGGAAAGGCAGGTCCGCACGGCCCGTACTGTCCCAATATGTAATCAAAAACAGCCTTGTACTGATACTCGTACATCCCGGGCTTAGAAGCCTTCATCATCGAAGTGATTCCCTCGCAGGTGATCTCTTCCGCCTGCCGCATCGCCTCTATCTCGCAGGGCTGCTTGATCGTGCGCAACTCTCTGATCAGTATATTGGCATTCTCAATCCTCAGCCAGGGGTAATTCTCCCTGATCTGTTTTAATAAAACATGTGCGGGCGTATCCCGGTCTGCGGGCGCCTCCCTGTAGAGATCCAGATACAGATGTCTGTAATTTCCCGATGACGCCAAAGTGTGAAATTCCCCTGCGAACTCCTCTGCATATCCCGCATCCGCTATCCCGGAAATCTCCGATGCCCTCTCCGGCCTGATCCGCGCCCCCGTCCAGCGCTCCTTAAGCAGGTCCGGCGGAAGGAGGAATACCTTCTCCTCCACCTGCCCCTCACCGTCCTTCTTCACAAGAAGCGCGAGTTCCTTACCATCAAGCCCGGTCAGATAAAGAAAATTTCTGTCCGTATAAAAGGGATAAAACTCATCCGCAGTCTTTCTGGCCTCCGTGCCGGAAAACATCACCAGCAGGGAATTCTCCTCCATCTTTCCGTACAATCTCTCTCTGTTTCCCTGATAAAATTCTTTGTCCATTTACAGTGCCTCCGATAAACTTTATTCATTCCTGATCGCCGCCAGCGGGCTCAGCTTCATCGCCCTTCTCGCCGGGAAAAAGCCCGCCACCATGCCCACCAGCACCGCAAATGCCATAGACAAAAGCACCAGCCACAACGGAATATAGGAAATGCTTTCCATTCCCATATCCTGGGACTGGCTGACCAGATAGTTGATGACACCGGACAGGCTGAAACTCAGGATCAGTCCCACAATACCGCCCAGAAAACCGATAAACCCGGCTTCCAGCAAAAACAGTGTGCCGATATTCCTCATGTCACAGCCCAGCACTTTCATCACGCCGATCTCCTTTGTCCGCTCGTAGATGGACATCATCATCGTATTGGTGATGCCGATCGCCGCAACAAACAAAGATACCGCGCCGATACCGCCCAGCACCGCCTGTATCATGCCAAGCTGCTGCTGCTGAGACTCGATCCATTCCGCGTCATTATAAGCCTCATACCCCAGATCCGTGATCAGCTGGGTCACTTCCGCCACATTCTCCATATCGTCCACATTGACGATAAGCTGGGAATAGAAAATTTCCTTGTAGGGTTTTCCCTTGCCGGTCGTCGGCTGTCCCGGAATCGCCCTGCCCTTGAATTCCTTTTTTAACACCGGTATCAGTTCATTGATATCACAGTAGGTATTCCAGCTGTAATTATGGTACTCATCCATACCGCCCGCCGCCACGCCCGCGGTGGTGATCAGATGTTTTTTAGGCTTTTTATAGGGTTTTCCGTTTTCGTCCGTGCCGCCGCCCTGGGAATTATAATAGGCATCCCTGTCCAGAATATAAAAGATGGAATCATTCATCAGATCGATGTCCGGCAGTTCGTTTGTCTCCCAGTAACTGCTGCCTGCGCCGGTGGTATTGTAAAAATCCGCCAAAACCATATTGCCGAAAAACAGCTGCAGCTCCCCCGCATCCTCCTGCGGAAGCGTTCCCTGCCCCACATCGATATTCATATCCTCCAATGCCGACAGCGTAGTGCCCTGCAGCCTGACATATCCCTCGTAGGTACCGTATCTCGCCAGAATGTCCACGCTCAGGTAAGGATCCACCCCCACCACATGGGGCATCTGCATGATCTCCTCTATAAATTCATCATTTAACCGTTTTTTATCCTGTTCACTGCTGCCCTCCTGATTCCAGGGCTCGCTCACCGTGATAGCCGTCAGACTGGCATAGTCGGAGATCTGCTCCATCGTCGCCTTGTTCAGCCCCAGTCCCAGGGACACCATGACAACGATGGAAGCCACGCCGATCACCACGCCCAGCACGGTAAGTATCGTCCGCACCTTCCGCTTGAACAGGTTTGACACACTCATCCGAAGCAGGTCAATAAATCTCATACCGATAACCATGCCCTTTCCGTATTTCCTGTCTTTTTACCACTTATTCGCCCAATCATCCGCTTTCTCTGCCTCTTTCTCCGTCTCCTGCAGCGCCTTCAGATCCTCTTCCATCTCTTCCCGCTCTTTTTTCTTTTTCTTTCTGAGCCGGATGAAAACAATCGCCGCCACGATCAGGACGATCACGATAAGGACAGCCGGCAGAATAAACTTCTTAGCGCCTCCGCTGCCTTCCATCTCTTCCATCCCCGCCATATCGCCTTCGCCGCCCATCATCTCATCGGAAAAATCACCCATCATCTCCTCCGATACAAACAGCTCCAGTTCCTTTTCTATGGTCGTCACAACGCCGGACTCGTTTTCATAGGATATTAACGCCTTGATCTTGCCGTCATCCATGGTCGCCGCCGCGCCGGTGACCATCGCATCCACACTGCCCGTCGCGCCGGACGCGATCGTGCCGAGGAAGCTGTCCCCGCCGGTGATGCTGTCGCCCTCGAATTTCACCCACACATTGTAGAGCGTGGTCTTTCCCGTATTGTACACATCAAACATGATGTTTGTCTGAGAGCCGACCGTAATATCGGAAGGCGTCACTTCCGCATCCCCTGTCTCGCAGCGCTGTTCCTGCAGGATCGGAATGGAGACGCTGGCGGTATCCGTCAGATCCACCGCATCCTTGGCGTCATATTTCATATTCACATCCAGCACATAGGGTTTCTGCGCCAGATCGGACTTTGCCGACATCTCGATCACAAGATCCTTCGAAGCGCCCGGCGCTATCGTATCCACATAGACCGAACTGGAACCGGAAGTGGGCAGAAACGCCGCAAACTTGCTGTCCTCATCCTTCCCCTCCTCCTTCGCCTGCATGTCAAACAGCACGTTGGTCACAGGCGCGGTCTTCGATGTGTTCTGTACATGGATCGTTATGGTAAAGGTAGAACCCGCATAGACCTCCCCCGGGGTTGTCTCAAATCCCGTGACGATGATACGGGGTTTGGAGGACTGTTCCCCCTCCTCCGCATCGCCGTCCAGCGTACCGCTCTCCGGTTTCCCCACCGCTTTTACATAGGTCGTCAGCAGCGCTTTCTCCACCATACCGTCCCTCGTGTAGGTCGCGTCAAACTCCAGTTTGTAATAGCCGCTCTTGACATCTTCGCGCACCACAAAGACAAATCCCAGATCCTGCCGCACATCTTCCATGTTCTTTTTGTTATCGTATGCCGGAAAGCTCTTGATCGCCTTGGTGGCACCCGCCGAGTTGGGCTCAAAAGGCCATTCGGAGACCAGATTGGATATCCTCGGTTTTACGATGACGTCCTTCAGCGGTACGGAACTGTAATTGACCACCGGCAGGGCGATCAGCACCGTCTCACCGTAGTTGACGGTGGGCGTCTGGTAGGTGTCCGACAGCGACAAAAACTCGCTGGTGCTGGAAGGTCCCGGATCCTCCTCTTCCTCCTCGGCATCATCCGTCTTTGCCTCATTCTTCGAGGCATCATCGCCGCTGACCGTACCGTTATTGTCCGCCTGCACCGGCAGCACTTCCGCGCCGGCCAAAAGAAACATGATCATGAACGCCATCATAAACGCCGTGATTCTTTTTGTACATTTACTCATTCCTGTTCTCATCCTTTCTGCTCCCCTCTTACTTTTTCGTTTTTTTCCTGATCTCCCGCCCTTAAGCTTTCCGCCAGCTCTCTTCGTTCTTCCTGCGTCTTTTCCGTGATGGAGATCACCTTTCCGTCCTTGATCCGGATGATCCTGTCCGCATAGCTGGCGAGGTGGTCGTCATGGGTAACCATCACAAGCGTCTGATTCCTCTCATACACGACCCGGCGCATCAGCCGCATCATCTCCTCCGAGGTGACGGAGTCGAGGTTTCCGGTGGGTTCATCCGCAAAGATGATCTCCGGCTCCACCACCAGCGCCCTCGCCATGCCTACCCTCTGCTGCTGGCCGCCGGACATCTGGGTGGGCTTATGCTTGATGTGGCTCGAGAGCCCCACCAATCTTAACAGCTCTACCGCCCTCTTTGTACGGTTCTTTTTATTTACGCCCTGAAAGGTCAGCGGCAGCGCCACATTCTCAATGGCGTTCAGCGTCGGCAGAAGATTGTAGGACTGGAAGATAAACCCGATATGTTCCCGCCTGAAAGCCACGAGCTGATTTTCTTTCTTGGCCTCTATATGTTCCCCGGCGATGACGATCTCCCCTCTGGTGGGTTTTTCCAATCCTGCCAGCATATTTAACAGGGTGGACTTTCCGGAACCGGAAGTACCCACGATGGAACAGAATTCGCCGCGGTTTATCACAAAATCTACGCCGTTTAAAGCCCGCACCCTCTCCTGCCCGAGCCGATATATTTTATATAGTCCTTTTACCTGTATCACAGGTTCTCTGTTCGCCATATTTTCTTATTCTCTCCCTGACTCCTGTTCATCCGCTTCATCGGATATGCCGATATCCTCTTTTACAAATTCCGGCAGTTCCCCCTTCCGCACCATAAAATCCGTGTCACCCCAGTGATACAGATAGGCTTCCGGATCATCCGATGCCTCCGCCCTGACAAATATATCATGATCAAAAGTATTCATTGTATAGCACCAGCTCACCAGAGTCCCCGGATACAGATACCCCAGCAGCTCTTCGATCTGATCTCTCTTATCATACTCCTTTTCCAAAGCATCCTCAGTCTGCATCATGCTGACTGAGGTTCCGAAAAAGTTCCCCTGTTCTATCACTTCCGTATCGCCCTCTTCCCGGTAACGGATGACATTCAGTTTCCCCACCGCTTTCGGACTGATCGACAGATACAGTTCGACATTTTTCCCGCGCAGATACTCTATCGTCCCTGCATAACTGGGAAACACAGGATATTCCAACGTATATTCCTGACCCTTTTCCGTTTTATAGCGAAGCCGCAGAATGCCGCAGGGAACCGCCTCCTTCACGTCCGTAAAGGACATTTTCCGCAGATCCTCCTGATAGGCGCGCATCAGTGCCAGCCCGTTTTTATCCGCGATCTCCACATCCTGCATGCCGTTGTCATAATAGATCCGGCTTTTTTCAAAGATCCTGTCCATCCGCGCAGAAAGCACCTGACTGCTCCCTTCCTTATATTCTTCATTCGCGAACAGAATATCAAGCACCGTTTTTTCCTGTTCATAGTCGATAAAGAAACTGCGGTACTTTTCCTTTCCGCTCTTCATCTTATATTTTACGCTGCAGGCAAGCTGCGTATCCGGATCCTGTTTCCGGGCATCCTCTCCCATACCGTCCCTCGCCAGCGAAAGCACGCCTGACACATCCGTCAGTTCCATGGTCTCCAGGCCGTAATGCTCATCCCAGGTGACGGCATCTTCCTCATCCACATAGTCAAAACGATAGTTGTTTCCGAAACCGATCTCTATCGCCGCACTTTCCACCTGCTCCGGAGCCGGGATCCAGGTATCGTAACCGCAGATGTCCAGCGCAAAAAACAGATATGCCAAAACCGCCGCAGCCGCCCCTGCCGCAAAGGAGCGCTTATGTTTGGCAAAAGCCCGTATATCGCCTTCATATACGGCTTCCACCACTACCTGACAGAATAAGATGCCGAGAAGCAGGCCCGGAACCGCCGCAAAAAAACCGTCATAACCGGATATATCACAAAAGCAGGCGCACCCGAGAAGTCCCGAAACCAACATCAGCAGAACCTTTACAGGCCCTTTTACCGCCGGAAACGCCACCGCCCGTGAGATCGCTTCCATCGGCCGCCTCTTATAACAATAATAGGCGATCCCGCCGAAAAGCACCGCCTCCGCCAGCAAAATACCCATCCCGGGCATCATCGGCTGCACCAGATATTCCATCACTCCCGACGGCGTAACCTTTCCAGCCGCCGGTAAAAAGGTACTTTCTCCCAACACCTCTATCATGCGGAATACCGGGGTAATATACCGCTCCAGGGAATCCCGGTTTACATAAGTTGAAAAGTAAGTCGTTGCATAGTTTTCCAGTATCGCCCTGAATATCACTTCATATAAGAAGCCCATCAGGATAAAAAAGCCCGCCATGCCCCTCTGGCCGCTGATCATCATGGCGATCAGCGTCACATTGTATACCGCCAGAAAATAGATAAACGCAAATACAAAGGTAAACAGAACATTGACAAAAAGTGCGGAAGATGCCGCACCGGCTCCCGCTGTCACCAAAAGCGCAATACACAGTGATACGATATACGGCACAAAATAAATCAGTATACCGTTTATGTAAACGATCAGAAAACGACGGCGCGCGGTGATCGGCTGGGACAGATACATATCTGTTTTCATCCGGGAATAAATCCACGAAAATCCCTCCGCCGCACACAAAACAGCGCCCACTGTCACCAAAAAGGCTGTCGGCCCGCCATCTATGCCTAATATATTATGCCCCACTCCCTGCCATACCGCAAGTGACACTTTTTCCCTGCCGTATCTGCTCAGGGTGAGGGCAGTCATCAGCGGATAACACAGCATCTGCACAAAGGCAAGCAGCGAGGAGAGCCAAAGCCGCCTTTTTCCGTTCTCTTTCATCTGTGTGACGATATCCAAAGAAGGACGCCCGGTATGGATTTTTTCAGCTTTCCATGAGAAACTTTTTAACATCATAGCCCGCCACCTCCGTTTCGCTGATAAAGATCTCCTCCAGGGAAAGGGGCAGCATCTCAAAAAATACCGTTTCGATCCTGCCGAATTTTGCCTCCACCATCTCCCGGCTTCCCCGCACTGTGAAGGTATGCAGCATCCCCCTCGCCTCTTCCTGCAAAATATCCACCCCCTGCAGGGCGGCACGCCACTCCTGCGGGTCCTTCAATACGCACTGCACTTTCTGGATATTGCACTTCATCTCCTCCAGTTCCTTAGAAAGCAGCACGCCGCCCTTGTGGAGCAGGCCCACGTGGTCACAGATATCTTCCAGTTCCCGCAGATTGTGGGAGGCGATGACAGGCGTAAAATTCCGTTCTTCCATTGTCTTTGCAAAAAGGGATTTGATTCCCTGCCGCATCACCGGGTCGAGCCCGTCAAAAGTCTCGTCGCAGAGCAGGTAGCGTGTCCCGGCATAGACCCCGATCAACAATGCCAACTGTTTCTTCATGCCTTTGGAATAAGTATAGATCTTCCTTTTTTTATCCAGTCCGAATTTCTCCAGCACATCATAAAACCGTCCGCTGTCAAAAGTATCATAGACCCGGGCGTAGTAGCGCTCCATTTCAGCCGCATCGGCATTATTGAAAAAATAGGGCTCATCAGGTATAAAGAAAAATCTTTTCTTTGCCTCCCGGTTATCGTAAACCGGCAGCGCGTCAATATAGATCTCCCCTTCGTCCGGCCTGTAAATTCCGGCAGTCATCCTCAGCACCGTGCTTTTTCCGGCGCCGTTTGTCCCGATCAGACCGAAAACGTTTCCCTCTTTTATCGCCACACTGACATGGTCCACAGCCGTAATACCGCCGAAACGCTTTGTCACGTTTTTTATGTCAATCATCCTTTATCCAATCTCCCGCTGTCATCGTACCGCAAAATATATGATCTGAATTGCCGCACGCAGGGGTTACACTTCCCGTCATGCCGCCTGCGGCGGCACAAACAAATCCCAGTGTGAAACTTAGATTTTCTTCGCGGGTGTCCTTTGCCCGCTTAGAAAATCTTCTCACACTTCACACTGTGTAAGCAGTTCCTGTATGGAAATATCCAGTTCTTCCGCTTCCTTTATCACTTTCGCAAGCTGCTTCTTAAGCCTCTCTTTTCTGATCTCCAGCAGTTCTTCATTATAGCGGACGAAACCCCCCCGTCCTTTTATCGTA
>JAETSN010000083.1 GCA_021769625.1 [Clostridium] symbiosum
CTTAAGGAGCCCTTTGAAAAACGCCGGCACTTAGGCGCTGTATTTTAGCGCCTTATGTGTCCGCTGCGTTTTTCACAGAGCGAGAGCGTGGCGACGAAGTATTTTATGTTCTTACCCGCGTCCGCCACCAATAACTCAATACTTCCACTTTAAATATACTTCCCATCCACCTCCATATCCAGTTCCTGATAAGAAAAGTAGTCAAAATCGGCGGGAATGGCCGTGCCCAGCCCGTCTACATTGAACATTCCCGTAAAGGCTCCTGTGAACGCGGCGTCATAAACCGCTTTGATGTACTCGTCGGACAGTTTTGCGGCGTCAAACCGGTATGCGGTATCCTGCCACACTTTTCCGTCAAAGGAATACTGGTATCCATAGGAAATACCCCTCACCTGCACCCGCAGATAAATATATTCCGCATCCTCCGGTACCGGGATCGGCTCTTCCTGATATACGCTGTATGTCTTTCCGAGATCCGTGTATGCCACATCGATCGATCTGCCGTATGTTTCATGCCACCCCACCTGAATGCAGGACCAGTTCTTCGTGTTATAGTAGCAGCTCAGCCCGGCGAACTGCTGAATATTTTTCGGCCTGTAGGAGAGTTTTGTCTCCGCATCGAAAGTAAAACTCTGCCATCTTCTCGCCACATGCGCCTGCAGGAAATTGGATGCCAGCGACTGTCTCCCGTAGAGCCGCAGATGTCCCGGTCTGTCTTTGAGTGACAGTGTATCTTCCGGAAGCGGGATCCTGAGTGTCTGGAAATGAAGGCTCAGCTTATCTTTGTCAAAGTCATCTTTTCCGCTGATCTCATCCCTTTCGCTTTCTATGGCGTCTGCCGGGGCTTCCACCTCCACCATTCCCTTATGTCCGCCTACGATGTGCGGCCAGCCGTCGTCATCCCAGATCACTTTCTGGATTCCTGTCTCTCTCCCTAAGGGGCACCACCCTCTCACCTCCGCCACAGACTCCGTATGGCGGTGCAGGGGGCGCCCCATCAGATGCGCAAAGTACCATTCCCCGGTTTTTGTCTGTACAAGGGAACCGTGGCCGGCTTTCTGGATGGAGTGGAACGGGGCATCCAGCGTTGTGAGAAACGGTTCGCCCGGCTGTGTCTCAAAGGTGCCGGAGAGGGAATCCGCCCTCGCCACTCTCTCCTGATGGGCGTACACCGTGCCGCCCTGCGCCACAAACAGATAGTAATATCCGTTGATCTTGTAAATGTGCGGACCCTCCGTGAAGCGGTCCGCGGTTCCCTTGTAGATCACCCGGGGCTCTCCCACCAGTTTCTGTTCCTCCTCCGAATATTCCGTACACATGATCCCGTAAAAGGGATGATGGAAACTCCTCGGATCCCAGTACTGATTGACCAGATATTTTTTCCCGTCGTCATCATGGAAGAGCGACGCGTCGAAACCCGCCGTGTTGAGCACGACCGGGTCGGACCACGGCCCCATGATATCCTGTGCCGTGATCAGATAATTGATACAGTCTTTGTAAGAACCGTCCGTCACTTTCACATCGGTATACACCAGATAAAACTTCCCGTTGTCGTAGGACAGATCCGGCGCCCAGATACCGCCTGAATCCAGATCCCCCCACATATCCAGTAGCCTTTTTTCGTTCAGCGGATACGTGATCAGCTTCCAGTTCGCCAGATCCTTTGATGCATGTATCCTGACGCCGGGCCACCACTCAAACGTCGAGGAAGCGATATAATAGGTATCATCCACCCTGATCAGGCTCGGGTCCGGATGAAATCCCCTCAAGATTGGATTTTTTATTTTCATATTCTTTCTCCTGTTCTATTCCAGTCCCGCAATGTTCAGCCCTTCACTGCGCCCGCGACCATGCCGCTCTGCACCTGTTTGCTGAACAACAGGTAGATCACTACCGTAGGCAGGGTCGCCACCACAAGCCCGGCACCCATAGTTCCCCAGTCCGTCGTATACTGTCCCACCATCTGCATGATGCCGACCGTCAGCGTCCTGTACTTCTCGGAGTTGATAAAGGTGATCGCAAACATCATCTCGTTCCATGTGGACAGAAAGGTAAAGATGGAGATCGTTGCAAGCGCCGGTTTCACTAGCGGTACGATAATGACCGCAAAAGTTCTGAAGATCCCGCAGCCGTCCAGAAATGCCGACTCCTCCAGCTCCAGCGGAAGCGCCTGGAAAAAACCGATCATAAAAAAGATCGCCATCGGCAGCGCAAACGCAATATAAGGCACGATGATCGCCTGATAAGTATCCAGCATCTTCAGATTCCTTAGCATGATAAACACCGGAAGCAGCACCGCATGGAGTGGGATCATCAGCCCGATCGAGAAAAACAGTTTCACAAACCGGTTTGCCTTCACGCGCATTCTCGCGATCGCATAGGAGACCATACATGCCAGAACATCCGATATGATGATCACCACCGCCGTCACAAAAATACTGTTTAACAGATAATGCCCCACATTCGCGTTAAACAGGGCATTTTCATAGTTTCCCCACTGGAAGTGGTCTGGGATCCCCATAACGTTTCCGCTGTATATTTCATTGTTATCTTTCAGGGAAAAGAAAACCAGAAAGATCAGCGGATAGATCTGCACAACGGCAAACGCCGCCAGAACGATATGGAGCAGAACCTTTGTCGGTTTTATATTAGTCAGTTTACTTTTCTTCATATCCGCCTCCCGCCGTTAATAAGTAGTATTTTCCACTTGAAAGAATTTCTCGATCAGGAAGTAAAACAGCAGGCATTCCAGTACGATAAAGATCGCCATCGCGCTTCCCCTCCCGTATTCCATCCTTGTAAAAATGGACGTATACATCAATGTGCTGGGCACTTCGCTGGCATGGAGCGGCCCGCCCTTCGTCAAAACCCAGATCAGGTCAAACAGCTTCAGGGAGCCGATCACCGCAAAAGTCAGGCTCACCTTCATCGTGCTTTTGATCAGCGGGATCGTCACATGCCATGCGATCTGCCTCTCGTTTGCCCCGTCGATCTGCGCCGCCTCATAGATGTCTGACGGTACGCTCTTGATGCCCGTATAGAGGATCAGCATATGGTACCCTATGTACTGCCAGACGATCGGAAAAAAGGAGGACGCAAGCACATACCGCTTATCCCCGAGCCAGTCTTTCCCCTCGAAGCCAAATCTTGTTAAAATGGCATTCAGCGCGCCGTAATCCGGATTATATATCTTTAAGAACAACTGCCCGATCACCACCGTGGAGAGCAGCACCGGAATAAAATAGATTGTCCGGTACGCCCTCTCTCCCTTGATATTCCTCGCCAGCACAAGCGCAAAAAACAGCGCCGGGATGAGCTGCCCTATGATCGACGCCACCGCAAGGATCAGGGAATTCCGCGCGGAGAGCAGAAACGCCTCATCCTTTATCAGTTCCAGATAATTGTCTATGCCGATAAATATTTTTTCACCGATCCCGTCCCACTGCATCGTGCTGTAATACCCGGACATGGCGATCGGAATAAACGCCATGACCAGATAGATCACCAGTGCCGGAATGACAAAAATCCAATATGCCTTTTTGTTTCCAAGCATTTTCTGCATGGTATACCTCCTTTTTATCCCTCACTCTTCCCTAATATTTCATCGGAACCGCAGCCGACACAGAGGAAAATATCCCTGCGGCAACCCTCTCAGATACCGACACTTTGGCCAATGTGAACTCCACATGCGGGCCATGTATCCACTGCGCTTAACCCGGCTTTGTTCTTTAGAGCCTTGTGCAGGCAGGTTGCGTAAGGGATATTTCCATCCGGCCGTCCGCCGTTTTCTTTCCTTACCTATTTATTTTATTCGTTCAATGCCTGAAGATTTTTACAGAAATCCTCCGGCGTCTCGGAGCCGTCGATCAGCTTGGCGATCTCGTTCATAAGCGTATCCGCCTTTGAACCGCCGGTCAGAGAATCCAGCCAGTACACATATCCCGTCGCATCCGCCGTCAGTGTCGCGATCTCCTGTGACAGACGGTTTAAGTCAGCCGTATCGCCCATATCCGCTTCCCATGCGGGCATTCCGGAGCCTGCGAGATACTGGTCCTTTGACATTTTCTCACAGATATACTGTGCGACCGCTGCCGCCTCTGCCGGGTGTTCCGTGCTGCTGCTCACGAGGAAAGTCTCACCGGAACCGCCGTGGAATTCGTCGATGGTGCCTTTGCCTCCCTCGATCACAGGGAACTTGATCACGGATATTTTTCCCTTTACCGCCGCGTCATCCGCTTCGCAGTCGCCGTTCAGCCAACTTCCCATAAACATCATCGCCGCTCTTCCCTGCTTGAACGCCGCTACCGCATCGTCCTCCGACGTCCCCATCGCGCTGCTGCCAAAGCCGCCTCTCGCCGCAAGTTCCTGCACTCTCTTTGCCGCTTCCGCCATCTCCGGCGTGTCGAAAGAACCTGTGCCGTTCAACGCCGCATTGAAATCCTCCGCGCCTGCCATTCTGATCGCATGGATACCGAAGATCATCAGCCCCGGCCACAGATCTTTTTCACCCAGAGAGATCGGAGTGATGCCTGCCGCATTAAAAGCGTCCACCGCCTCCAGCAGTTCATCGTATGTCTCGGGAACCTTTACATTATTCTGTTCGAACAATTCCGTGTTGACATAGAGGGAAGCAACCGCCACGCTGTAGGGATATCCGTATGTCTTTCCGTCAAAGATAAAGTTATCCAGTGTGCCGCCCAGAATCCGGCTCTTCACATCGTCCGTCATATATTCATCCAGCGGCAGCACCAGCCCTGCGTCCACATAGGGTTTCATCGTGCCGGCGCCCCAGTTGAAAAATACATCCGGGAGCTCGTTTCCTGCCATCGCCGTTTTCAGCTTCACTTTGTAGGATTCCGACTCTGTTCCCTCATGTACTACTTCCACATTCGGCATATCCGTCTTGATAGATTCCAGCGCGTTGTAAAACGCGACATAGTTGCCATCGGTGGAGTTCGGATCTGAAAACTGCGACCACAAGGTGATCGTCACCTTCTCATCGCCTGCCGATTCCGCGCCGTCGTCCGCGGGCTGTGCGGCAGCATTATCTGCCTCCGCTTCCCCGGCGTTTCCCGTCTCCGCAGCGCTTTCGCCCGAATTTCCGCAGGCTGTACAGCCAAGCACCAGAACCGCCGCCATCATTAAACTGATCATTTTTAAAACTCTCTTTTTCATGACCTCTCCTTTCGAAAATAAGTTATGTTTGATGGTTTGATTTTAACTTTTCCGACTTTGGTTTAGAATAGAATTGCTTTACCATTTTTTAGATATTTTTGACCTGAAAGAAAAAAAGATGTAAATTTTTTTCTCTTGATAGAAATTCTTTTCTTTTCAAATAAAAGAAAGCCCCGCGGACCGGTTATCCGCAAGGCTTAATCTGTCCTGTTTCTTACCGCTTATTCCCGCGAGCAACGAGCCAAATAGACGTACTTGCACGTATAGTTGACGACTGCCGCGAGGATCAAATACCCCGCTATCAATTTCCCTGCGGCATCGCCTTAAACAGTTTCCGCTTCACATAAAAATACGCCCCGGCAAGGCTTGCGACCGCCAGCGCCCAGCTCACCGGATACACGCTCATCAGCCATTCATAAGTCCTGTCCATCGGGAAGATCACAAACAGCCATATCATCCGCACCCCGCACACAAAAAACAGGCTGAGCATCGCAGGCAGAAAGGAATGTCCCCATCCCCTCAGGGCTCCTGATATCACTTCGATCATCATATTCAGCACTTCAAACAGCGCGAGGATGGCGATCCGAAATGCCGCGATCCGTATCACCGCCTCATCCGGCGTAAAAATTCCCGCCAGATTGTTTCGGAACGTAAACGCAATACTGCTGGCGATCACGGTAAAGATAAATCCCAGCCCCAGACACCACCTTGTGGCGTTCACACAGCGCCTCAGCTTACCGGCTCCCAGATTCTGCCCGTTAAATGTAATGCATGTCTGCCCGAAGCCCGCCACGATAAAATACAGGAAAATCTCCACATTCGTTCCCACGGTATTGCCCGCGATCGCCGTTGACCCGAGGCTGTTTATCCCCGACTGCAGGACAATATTGGCGATATTGAACAGCATTCCCTGCACCGCCGCCGGAATGCCTATCATTAAAATCCCCCTCGCGATGCCGGAATGCAGCCGCAGCTCGGGAATACGGATCTGCAGTCCGCTTTTCTCCTTTATAAGAATAACAAAAAGCATCACAGCGCTGACGATATTGGAGACCAGCGTCGCCAGCGCAACGCCTTCAACGCTCATCCCGCACGCCATGACAAAGAAGAGATTCAGCACAATATTCAGAGCGCCGGAGATCAGCAGAATATATAACGGTCGTTTTGTATCGCCTCCCGCCCTGAGTATCGCCGCCTCAAAGTTGTACAGCATGATAAAGATACCGCCGGAGAAATAAATTCTGAGATATAAGACCGCCATATCCATCACATTTTCCGGCGTACTTACCAGAGAAAGCAGCGGCCTTGTGATCATCTCCCCCACGATCAGGACTGCCGCACCGCTTATAACGGCTATCACAACGGATGTATGTACCGATTTTGCGATCTGTTCCTGATTGCCCGAGCCCACCATCCTCGCGATCACGGCGTTGGCGCCCACGGACAATCCCGAAAAGATCGTGATAAACAACGTCACGATCGGTCCCGCGCTTCCCACCGCCGCGAGGGCATCGTTCCCCACGAGCCGCCCCACGACCGCGATATCCGCCGTGTTAAATAACTGCTGTAATATATTCATCAGCACGATCGGCAGCGCAAAGAACAATATCTTATCCCAAAGGCTTCCCTCCGTCAGGTCCGCATTTTTTCTTTTTCTGGCAGCCAATTCCGATGTTTCTATCTCCGTATCACTCATATTATTTTCTCCCGATCAGCACCCTTTTCCCACAGAAAGCAAAGCCGTATTTCCGTATCTGTTCTTCCGGAATCCCTTTTGCCCTCAGGTTCGCCTGATAATTCTTTTCCTCTATCTGTAAAAGCGCCGCCTGCACAGTATCTGTCAGCTCCGCTTCTTCCTCTGTATCCTGCACCTTAAATTCCATAATGATCGCATGATCCTGCTGCTTTCTCGGCTCCAGCATCACATCATACCTGCCATACCCGCTCTCCCGATTTGATGTCAGCACATATCTGTCAGAAAGTTCTACCATCATTCCCAGTACAAAGCCGTGGTAAAACTTCTCCGGCTCTCCTCCAGAGGAATCCTTCCCCGTGTCAAAATAACTGAACGTCTGCAGAGCCACCTTGTTCATATATGCATTCATCCCTTTTAAATCATCCGATAAAAGTGCCTTCAGAAATGCGTTGCTGGCTCCCCTGCATCCCCCGAACCAGCCGCTGATCATCTGCTCAAACATCATCTGTACTTCCATATTGGTCAGCTTCAGGCTGTACTCTGCCCTCCTCCAAACCGTATTGAATTCGTAATGCATCACTTTCAAATACCCACTGGCAAGCAGCAGGCTCCAGATGGCGTCATCCCCCTGGTCAAGCTGGCTGAATACGATCTGTTCATCAAACGAAGTGTGAAAAGACTCTCCCTGCAAAAGCCTTTCCATTGTTACTTTTATTTCCGGATCCCCTTCTCTGATCAACTTTCCCACCAACGAATTAGAACTGGTATTTGCCCAATACGCTGCTAATTTTCTTTTATCCAGATAATTTAATATAGACCAAGGATTATAAATATCGGTGCAACCCCCAAAAGTAAATCCATCATACCAGTATTTAACTTCTTCCCGTTTGTCATACAACCCATATTCTCCCAAAGCCTCAAAAACTTCTTTTTCCGTGAATCCAAAACATTCTGCATATTTATCCGAAGTAGTAGTCACTACTTCAAGGTTATTCAGATCAGAAAAAATGGACTCTTTACTCACCCTTGTGATTCCTGTCATAACAGCCCGATACAAATATGGGTTTGTCTTAAACGCGGCATTGAACAAGCTCCTGATAAACGCCGTCATCTCCTCCCAATATCCGTTTACATACGCCTCCTGCATCGGCGTATCATATTCATCCAGAAGAATAATAACCTTTTCTCCGTAATACCGCATGAGAAAATTTGACAGTGCATTTAAAGAATCCGCCGCAATATAATCCTCCATATCAGCCGAAACTTTCTGGTAAAACTCTCTCTCCTTACTATTTAATATCCCGCCTTCCAGCAAAAAATCGTACCGATTATACAGATTGGTAATAATCTGGCATATACTCTTTTTTGCACTGTCATAAGATGTTTCCTTTACTTTCGCAAAGTTCAAAAATATCACCGGATATGTCCCCTGCAATTTACGGTATTTTTCCTCTTTCCAGACGGAAAGTCCTTCAAAAAGTTCTCCCCTGCCCGCATAATCTACCGAAAAAAACTTCTCCAGCATACTGATATTCAAAGTTTTTCCAAAACGCCGGGGTCTGGTGATCAAGGTTACACTGTCGCCATTTTCCCACCACTGCCTTATAAAATCTGTTTTATCAACATAAAAATATCCTTCCTGCCGGATGGTTTCAAAATCCTGATGACCGATTCCTACGGTTCTTGCCATAACATATCCCTCCTCTTCAAATAATTATTGCTTCATCCAAAAGGCTTTCATCCGCCTCCACAATCTTATTTCCCTTCAATATACTAAGATAGTCAGCAGACCTTCCGTAAATTTCTGTTTCTTCTACATTAAAGGTTTTATATGGCTCATATCCTGAATCTACTTCCGCGGAAGCTCGATATAAATTATGAAATAATACCTGATCCTCTTTCCTTCTTCTGATTTCAAAATATTTTGCCAGATTATAGTTGTGTGTTGCAATAAAAATCTGTATGCCCGCTTCCTCCAGTTCCAGTAAAATATCCACAACAAGCGGAAACAATTCCGGATTTAGATTGGCTTCCGGCTCATCCCACAAAAGTATTGTTCCTTTTTCCAAAAGCCCGTTTCGAATTAATTTCCATAACAGCCCCAATTTACGCAATCCTTCTGCTTCTAAAGAAAAATCTATTTTTCCGCCATCTTTTTTTATCACATAAAAAATATCATTCTCTACAACAATAGTTCCGCCAATCACTTTACTGATCTTCTCTAAAATTTTCTCCATGTAATCCGGCAATTCCCTCGCTTCCGGCAAAGACGCGTTCACGATGATATCCACCTGTGTACCGTCAAACGGGAGTTTAAATTTTTTGTCCAAAGCCAAAAATCCTTTTGCGTGAGACAGCATCTCCATTGTCGGGATATATATCGACTGAATATTTAATCCAAGCCACTGATCATAGTTCAAAATACCTTTATGGGACAGACTATTGGTAAAGGTATGCTCACCATCGGATACCTCATAATAAGAATAGTCTTTCTCTCTTCCATAGTTTTTTAATAAATCCGTATCCTCTAAATTACTGGAAAAAAAGTCAGCAAGCCGTTTTGTTTTTCCGGAATCTGTCTTCGGTATAGATATTTCCAGTTATTGCAGATGCTATCGTAATTGGTGTAGCCAGTACGGTTGTCAATTTAGTCCAACGCTCTATCTTTGGAAATCTTTTACTTATATTTCGATTAATTTTGTCTTGCCGGTCTTTAAAGTCTTTAATTTTTTATTATCTCTGGAAAAGTTTTTAATAAAGTTTGAGAATCTTCCAGCATTTTTTTATAAATTTCTTCTCCAACTTTTTCTTGATACATAGCGGTTAAATCGATTTTTTCAATTATACCCTGTTTTTCTGCCTTCTCCAAAAACATACTAATTACTTTTTCATCTTTTTTGTCTTTTTGGGTAATTTCTTCATTAAAAGACGTTTGTGGAATATATAATTGATCAGCCCATAGCAATATTGATGGATTATTAATCAGCCATGAAAAATCTAACATACATGTATCACAAATCCCAAAGTCTTTTGCAATTCCTAATCCCGTAATCAATACTCTATTCATTTCCGAATCTCCTCATTTTCGAGATAGTACTATCTAGTATATTTTCCATCACACTCGACTTACATACTTAATCTTTCGAGTCTTTTACACTAATCCACAAATCCAACTTGTCCATTCATCAATAAAGGCAATAAAAAATCTCTTAATGAAATTTGAATATGCTGTCATGTCTCTAGCTATTGGTATTTTTATTGATTCAAAAAAATTTTCGATTTGCATGTGGCACTGTTGATCCTGTATTTGCATTTTTATATAACGGGCTTTGCCAATTCAAAATTCTATATATTAACACATCTGAAATATCTTGTCTTTTTCTTTTCATCATTGCAAATGTTGAACCCAATACCCCATAATTGCCAATATAAACATCCCCACTTGCAGCGCCATCCATCACCATAATAATTTCGCCATTGCAATATAGGGATATTCTTCGTGGTACTGCTTATCATCCTCCCTGAAAAACGAAAAACAGGTATTATTTCCATTGGGTGTCGTATAAAATGAGCCTGCTTTCACGTCCTCCGCGTCATCCTCCTCTTCATACTCCATATTGTTGGAAAAGGAAACAAGCTGAATCAGGTTGAAAAACTTCTTATAGTCCGGATTCTGCAGTCTTCGGTTGATCATCCTATCAAATTCTTTTTGGATTCCACCCTCATTATCAGGTTTCTTTACTTCCAGAAAAGCAAGCGGCATGCCGTTGATCAAAATATTGATATCCGGTTTGAAAGACCCTTCCGCCGTCCCCTGCGTCACACTGAACGGCAGCTCATCCACCACCGCAAAATCATTTTTTGCCATATCGTCAAAGTCAATCAGTTTTACTCTATCCTTCGGATCAATCAGCCAGTAATAGAAACTGGATCGTGGCAGGAATCTTTACCCTCGTATCTTCATTAAATGCCGACATCTGTTATTCTCTCCTTTGCTGCTCCCGATCGTCCTTCGCTAATACAAAGTATATCAAAAATAACCGCATCTTGCTATATCACAAAGCAAAATACGGTCATTTTCCTGCTTATTCTATTTTCCAAAGCTGTCAAAACAGTCTTTACGTCTTTCTTATCTCACCTGTACATTTCCTTCCCTGAAACTATTTACCGGAAATCTGCTCTCTCTTTCCAGCCATCTCCTGTTTTCCGTACTCTTCCCCCATGCCTCAAGCGCAAGGTCATATGTATAGGTAACTTTACGGTCCATTTCCTTCAGTTCTTTTCTCATCTCCAACTGACCGCTCTTTACCGAGGATACTTCCGACTCCACTTTGTCCAGACGGTTTTCGACTTTATCCAACCTGCCTTCTACTCCGTCCAAACGGTTATCTATCCCATCCAAACGGTTGTCTATCCCATCTAAACGGTTGTCTATCCCATCCAGATGCTTATCCATTCTATCAAAACGACTGTCCATTCCGTCCAATCGCTCATTTATCGGCTGCAGCAGGCCCTGTATCGCCTGTAAATCACTGCTCGTCAATGCCATCTTATCGCCCTCCTTGAACTTTTACCGGAAATCTGCTTTCTCCTTCCAGCCATTTTCTGTTTTCTGTGCTTTTTCCCC
>JAETSN010000084.1 GCA_021769625.1 [Clostridium] symbiosum
TAAGTTACTATCGTAACTATGTACCGCTTATATGCGGCGATCTTTCTGAATGATTTGCCGCTGAGCATTGATTTGGCCCCTAGGCTAACCGCCTCCGTGCTTTTCGGCTTTCAACGGAGTCTCTTTCCACTGCTATTACATATTTCGGAATGTTTGAGAAAAACTTTAGAGGTGAATTAAAAAAATTTTGAAATTTTTTTAAGTGCGGTTAGTGGGACTCGAACCCACACACGTAAAGTACAGGAACCTAAATCCTGCGCGTCTGCCAATTCCGCCATAACCGCCTGTTGCATTTCGCCAAAAAGGTATAAAGCCTCATTGCCCGGCAGGCTCTATACCTTTTATCGATAAGGATATTATATCCAATTTTCCGAAGAGTGTAAAGCAGGAATTACTCCCCGATCCGCGAGATCACCCTCCTCCATATCCTCACCAGGAAGAACACCGTCACCGACGCCGACATCACCTCCGCGATCGGGAATGACCACCAAACATTCTGCAGTTTTCCCGTGAGCGCCAGCAGATAAGCCGCCGGGAGCAGCACCACAAGCTGCCTGCAGATCGAGTTGACCATGCTGTACCAGGCATAGCCCAACGCCTGAAATACGGAACCTGTCACGATACAGAACGCCGCCACGACAAAACAGGTACTGATGATCCGCAGCGCCGGCACGCCGATCTCCAGCATATGTTCCGAAGCGTCAAAGAGCAGCAGCAGTTTATCCGGAATGCACTGCATGATGACCACGCCCGCAGCCATAATAGCGACCGCGTAGCAGACTGACAGTTGAAAAGTTTTCACCACCCGCTCTTTGTTTCTTGCACCGTAATTGTAAGCGATAATGGGCACCATACCATTGTTCAGCCCAAACACCGGCATAAACACAAAGCTCTGCAGTTTAAAGTACACGCCGAACACCGCCGTAGCGGTATCCGTGAACGTGATCAGGATCCTGTTCATACCGTAAGTCATCACGGAGCCGATAGCCTGCATTATAATAGAAGGAACGCCTATCATATAGATCTGCTTCACAACCCTGCCGTTCGGCTTAAAGCCTCTCATCCCTATATGGATTTCCTTATTTACTTTCACATTCATGATGACCGCCAACACCGCCGCCACACACTGTCCGATCACAGTCGCAGCGGCTGCTCCCGCCACGCCCATTTTCGGCATGCCGAAATAACCGAAGATCAGGATCGGATCAAGAATGATATTGATAATGGCGCCGGTTCCCTGTGTGATCATTGTATAAAAGGTTTTCCCGGTGGACTGCAGCAGCTTTTCAAAAGTCGCCTGCATAAACACCCCGAAGGAAGCCACACAGACGATCGTCAGATATTCCACGCCGTAATTTATGATCACGGTATCCGATGTCTGGCTCGTATAAAAAACCCTGACGCCGAACATGCCGATCGCCAAAAACAAAACATAGCTGATCACCGCCAGAAAAATGCCGTTTTTTGCCACGGTATTTGCTTTCTCAAATTCCTTTTCCCCCAGAAACCTGGAAAGCAAAGCGTTGATGCCGACCGCCGTCCCCACGCCCACCGCGATCATCAGCGTCTGGATCGGAAACGCAAGGGATACCGCCGTCAGCGCTTCCTCCTCGATCCTTGCCACAAAAATACTGTCCACAATATTATATAAAGCCTGCACCAGCATGGAGATCATCATCGGCAGAGACATCGTGACCAACAGCTTATTGACAGGCCAAACGCCCATTTTATTTTCTTTTACCATCGTTTCTTCCATTTAGTGCCCTCCTCATTCTTCATCATTTGAAACCGATCGATGCTATAATTCGTTGAAGCAAAAGAAAAACGCCCGAAACTCCGTATCTCGCGGTTTTCAAACGTTTTCCTGCCTGAGCCACCGGGGACTCGAACCCCGGACAACTTGATTAAAAGTCAAGTGCTCTACCACCTGAGCTAGTGGCCCATACTGTTTTACTGCTTTTTATAACACTTATCCGGACAAACTGGGCTAGCTGGATTCGAACCAGCGAATGCAGGAGTCAAAGTCCTGTGCCTTACCGCTTGGCGATAGCCCATCATCGGCATCCTGCCCTCTACGAATCTCTTCTGCCCACTGAGAACTTCCAGGGTGGGTAAAGGGACTCGAACCCTCGGCCTCCAGAGCCACAATCTGGCGCGCTAGCCAACTGCGCCATACCCACCATATTGACATCTGCATGTCCAAACGTGCTCGAAGGGATTCGAACCCCCGACCCACGGCTTAGAAGGCCGTTGCTCTATCCAGCTGAGCTACGAACACATGCTTTCCCTGATGCGCCACGGTGCATTTTGCTCCGCCCGGCGCCGGTATGATCTCATCGGAAACCATACGTTAAGCGGGTGATGGGAATCGAACCCACGTGTCCAGCTTGGAAGGCTGGTGTTCTACCATTGAACTACACCCGCATATTGACTGCCTCTTTCTGTTTTAAGTCGGGGTGACAGGATTCGAACCTGCGACCTCCTGGTCCCAAACCAGGCGCTCTAGCCAAGCTGAGCCACACCCCGGCATTTCTTTCAGATTCGGAAAATCCCCTGACCTGCAGCGTCCCTAACTGTGACGCAAGGATTATTATATAATACCCCTCCTTTTATGTCAATAATAAATTTTATTTTTTTCCATTTTTTTTAGCTTTTATCGTCCCATTGCCCATCCAGCCATTCTTTTCTTTTTTCAAGAAACTCCTTCATCTCCGCTGTCCCCATCTCCCAGGTATCGATCCCCCTGTAACGGTTATCCATTTTTGCCGCCGCTCCGATCTGCTCTCTATACTCATCATATCCCGTCTCCAGAAACGCATCCAGCCAGGGACTGTACTGCTCCTGATAGCACTTTTCCACCGCCGCATAAAACTCCGGCTTTTCATACAACATTTCATTCCAGCCTGCCAGATTGACATAGAATCCTTCCGGTTCGTGCAGGCCGTCCGCCTCCCCCCAGCCCCCGCTGTTTCCCAGCGCAAGGTCATAATCCCATACCGGTCCCGCATACAGCTTATCCGCATATCTCGGTTTGTAAAAAAAGACACTGGATGAATTGGCGTCGATATTCTTGCTGATCTCATCCAGCACATAACGCCCCGCAAAAGAATCCACATCCATCATCTCTGTATAAAAAATACCTGTTCTGCCCTGATCCAGCGCTTCCCCTTTCGGAAGGTATCCGTCCCCTGCAAAGAGCGCGCTCTCAAAATCCTGTACGAAGGCATAGATATACTGTATCTGCTCCGCAGATGCATATTCCGGGCTTTTCACCACCACATGCTGCCCGTTCCTTGTCAGAAATTTGCTCGGCTCCGCCGCATACCTGATGGGATACTCCATCTCCAGCAGATATCCGCCCTCGATATTCACCGGATTCTCGTATAAAAACCATCCCTGCAGCAGCGTCTCTTCCTCTCCCGCCAGCGTATAGTTCTGATAGCTTTCCACATCGCCGTTTAACTCCTTATTTTCCGCCTCCAGATCGCCGATCTCCAGTCTCCCCGATGCAACATCCACCTTCTCACACAAAAGATAGAGCCCCTGATATTCC
This sequence comes from [Clostridium] symbiosum, assembly GCA_021769625.1. Classification (GTDB taxonomy): domain Bacteria; phylum Bacillota; class Clostridia; order Lachnospirales; family Lachnospiraceae; genus 1XD8-76. The sequence continues at coordinate 3,554 of JAETSN010000084.1, forward strand.
CCGTTCACATAGAGATCCGCCCACTCGCAGCTTAAAGCCCCCGGCAGGCCGCACTCCTTCGCCATATCCAGAAACAGCTTGTTACGCATCATGGAAGGATCCTTTACATTGGAGATCAGAAGCCATTTTTTAGCCGGTTTCATCCCCAACAGAGACGCCTTTGCGGACAGCTTGATCTGCCATGACTTCTTATTCTCATACCATGTGGAATTTCCGTGTCCGTGCATGGCTTCGATCTCACCCTGATATGCTTTTCGCCCGCCGGACAGATACAGTGTGAGCGTTCCGCCGCTCTCCTTTTCCTTATCCGCTTCCAGCTCCTCAAACGGCTCTTTGGTCTCCACCCAGAGACAGGGCATACCCCGGGACTGCAAAACTTCCGCCTCCAGCACCCTCTCTCCCGACTGTACCAGAACTCTGCCTTTCGATGCTCCGCACTCCGCTGCCCCCTCGTCGTAAGATTGCCGTTCTTTCTCTCCCGAACCGCCGGCAATTCCTCCTTCGCACTCGATGAGCCTTCCCGCTTGCCCCTCTTCGGGCAGCCATATCGCAACATCGGACACCCCGGCAAAAGAGGGCAGAAAAAGATAACACCCCTCCCCGTTTTTATCGCTCTGCAAAGCGATCTGCAGTTTCTCTGCGGGCAGGGATACCTCCTGCCCGCCCGCCAAAATGTACGCGAAAAAGGATGCCGCAGCTAAAAAGAGCATCCTCAACACCGTCTTTGATATTTTAGCCAAATCCCGATATCCTAAAAGCCTTCCCCGCATCAATACCGCTCCAGATAATGTATCGTCACTTCCGTCTTCCCTTCCCCGTCGATCTCCATCACCGCATAGGAGGGTTTCCTCCCTTCCTGGCGGGGATAGGAAAGGCTGCCCGGATTGACCGCCAAAATACCCCCTCTATCATCCACCGCCGGGCGATGGGTATGTCCGTAAAACACCATCTGGTATCCTCTCGCCATAGCCTCCTGCTTTAAAAATTCATTGCTCACGGAAATATAATAATTGTGGCCGTGTGTTACCAGCGCTTTATAGGGACCGATCTGGACTTCCACATCATTTTTCAGATTGGAAAAGAAATCATTATTGCCTGCCGCTATCACAAGGGGACAGTTGTCGGCCTCCCTCACCGCATCCTCAAACTCATGCTCCTGTCCTTCCACATCGCCGCAGTGTATCACAAGGGACACCGGCTTCGTCTCTTCCAGCGCCCTGTAGAAATTTTCTCCCTGTCTGTGTGTATCGCTCACGATCAATACTTTCATCTGTTTTCCTCCAAACCCGCGCCCAGTTTTTCCCGCATCGCCCGCAATGCTTTCCCGCGGTGGCTGATACGGTTTTTATCCTCCAGAGACAGCTGTGCCGATGTACATCCAAATTCCGGCAGATAAAAGATCGGATCATACCCGAAACCGTTTTCCCCGCGCTCTTCATGACCGATCCGCCCTTCCATAACCCCTTCCGCCGTCAGCACTTTCCCATCCGGACAGACCGCCGCGACCGCACAGACAAATCTGGCGCTTCTCCCTTCATCCGGAACACCGTCGAGACGCCTGATCAGATCCGCGTTTTTCATCCGGTAGGAAGTATCATGTCCCAGATAACGCGCCGAATAAATTCCCGGCTCTCCGTTTAAGGCATCGATCACAAGCCCGGAATCATCCGCCATCACTATGGCATCTTTCCAGACCTCATCCTTTGCCGCTTCCCTGGCCACGGCCTTTGCCTTTATCACGGCATTCTCCAGAAAAGTACTGCCGTCCTCCTCGGGCTCTGCAAAAAAACCGGCCTCTTTCATCGTCACCACACCGGCATCCATATCCCGCAGAATTTCCCTGATCTCTTTTACTTTATCCTTATTCCCTGTCGCAACTATCACTTTCATCTTTCTTCCAGTTCCTCGAATGTATCCAGTACTCCCTTACAGATTCCTTCGGCTATCCTGCTCTGATAGGTATCCGTAAGGAGCAGCTCTTTTTCTGTTTCATTGCTCACGTAACCCGGGCAGATGACTGCCGCCGGTATAGCGAGCTCAGGCAAAATACCGTCTTCCACTTCCACCAGCCCCAGCGCCTTCCCTTCGATCGCCGTCACCACCTCCCGCTCCATCCGGTCCGCGAAATCGCCGTTTGTCAGCCATGGACGAAAATACAGGCTGTTATAACAGACATAGCTGCCAAAACGCTCTGTATCCGCATCCTTCCCGAGCATCAGCCCCAGATACAGACTCGCCTTCGTCTGTTCCGCCAGCATCTTCTTATTTGCAGGTTCGGTTTCTTTCCCCCGCCCCGAAACGCTGTACACCCGTACCCCTTCCGCTTCCAGCAGTGCCTGGCACTTATCTTCTATCCGGTACAGTATCTCTTTTTCCGAAACGCTTAAGTCTTCCGAAACCTCAGCATCCAGAACCACGACCTTCTTATACAGCTCCGACGGCTTATAGAGGTTTACCTGCAGATACCCTTTATCCAGAATGCTTTCATACTCATACAGCTCCGAGAGCTGCAGATACAACGTCACACCTTCACTTTCCACTGTATAGGAAGCCGCCTGCACCGGCTCCACGTACCCGGTTATGCGGTTATTTTCATAGAAGAAACCTGTGGCGCCGCGTATAAACATCACAAGCCGTCTCTCCGCATACTGATTCTCTATCGTAATATTTTCGGGTCCGATGGCGCTCTCCATGGGGATCCGCAGGAACGTCCCATCTTCGCCGCCCGCCTGCAAAGACAGTACATGTCCCGGCAGTTCCTCCGAATCCATTATCTTTGTCAGTTCGGAAACACTTCCGGTATCCGCAATGACCACCATCCGGTTCACGCCCAGATAGACGACAAGCACAAATGCCGCCGCAAGGATACTTCCGCCCAGAAAAGCGCTCCATCCCATCAGCCTCTTCATCCCGTTATCTCCCCGGCTTTCTTTTTTCCGGGCGGTTTCGGTCCCAGATACTGGTAAAAATAAGTCTTCATCATCCCGTTATATATTTTCCTGTTTTTATCCGCTTTTTTCCCAATGCTTTCCTCCGTCTTTTCAAAAGCCGAGATCAGATACATAGACCAGCTGTCAAGGTTTCTGTACCGTTCCCCCAGTGTCCGGTAAAGTTCCGGCAGTTTTTCTTTTTCTTCCAGCCGCTCTCCGTAGGGAGGATTGGTGATCAGGAAACCGTATTTTTTCGGATGGCTCAGTTCAGATACCGGCCGCCTCTGAAAATGTATCAGCTTGTCCACTCCCGCTCTCTTCGCATTTTCTCTGGAAACAGCTACCATGGCATCATCTATGTCGTATCCCTGTATATCTGTATCCACAGACAGATCTACCAGGTCGTTCGCTTCCTCCAGCACATCATGCCACTGTCTTTGGGGGATCAGATGCTCCCACTCCTCCGATAAAAAATCCCGGCAAAGCCCCGGCGCCATATTTGCCGCCATCATAGCCGCTTCGATCGGAAAAGTCCCGCTGCCGCAGAACGGATCCACTAAGATCCGATCCTTTTTCCATGGCGTCAGCATGATCAGCGCCGCCGCCAGATTTTCCGCGATAGGCGCTTTGGCCGTCAGTTTCCGGTAGCCGCGTTTATGTAAAGATTCCCCTGTCGTGTCAAGCCCCACCGTCACCGTATCTTTCATGATAAATACCCTGAGCGGAAAACTCTCGCCTTCCTCCGTAAACCAGTTTGTACGGTACACGCCTTTCAGCCGTTCCACGATAGCTTTTTTCATGACGGACTGGATATCGGAGGGACTGAACAATTTACTTTTTACACTGGCTGCCTTTGCCACCCAGAATTTTCCGTCTTTCGGAATATAGTCTTCCCATGCCAGATCCTTTGTCCCCTGAAACAGCTCCTCAAATGTGGCCGCCGGAAAGCTTCCGATCCTGATCAGGATCCTTTCCGCCGTCCTCAGGTAAAGATTTGCCCTGCAGACGGCCTCGTCGTCGCCCTCAAAAAGAACCCTGCCGTCCTCCACCTGCAGGATCTCATAGCCAAGTTCTGCAATTTCTTTTTTTAATACCGCTTCCAGCCCGAAATGGCATGGAGCGATCAGCTCAAATTTTCTCATAAACATATATTAAATTAGTCTTTTTGCTCTGTCAACTAAAACGTATATCAGACAGGGAAGATTAAAGAAAGGGAAAGCTCTCGCTTTCCCCTCTTTCTCTTAGTAATTGCTGTTCTTGCTGTTTTCAGAAGAAGTCTTGTTGCTGTTCTGATTCTGGTTCTGGTTCTTCTGAGATTCATTCTGAGAATTCCCTGTTTTGTTCGTGTCATTCTTAGACATATGCATACCTCCTGAATTTTTAATGACGAACTGCTTCGCTTCTTTGCTTGGCTGTTCTCTATTACATTCAGTAGTATGTCTCATATTCCCACAGTTTATACATTATTTTCATATTTTTTTAGAACGACCGGTGCTGTCTGATCAGACGGTAAATCCCCGTCACCAGCACGATCACCAGGATAAACGGAAACAGGGCCTGCAGCACGGTAAATACCACGAACAGCACAAGCGCCGTGATCAGCACCGACATGATCGTATGCAGCCAGGACGGCCTCTCCCTGTACCACTCCCAAAAGCTCTTGCCGCTGCCGCCGACGGGGACCTCCCCGTAGTCATCGCCGCCGTAGGTATCCGTACCCTCGGCATATTTATTTGCCTCGATAACAGTCCTGGCAAGCAGGCGGGGATCTCCGAGCGCCTCCAACACCTCTTCCTCGCTCTTTCCCTGACGAAGCTGTATCTCGATATACTCTTCATAGTACTGAACATTATCTTCTACCGTTGTTGACGGTACCTTTCCGGTAAGCGATGCCCGCAGTGTACTGATAAATTCATACCTGTTCATCAAATATCTTCCATTCCTCTTTTTAACTGCATATCCGTACTTTACACTGACAGCGAACGACAGGCCCCTGTTCGTTTGCTATATGATTGAAGTGTATCACATATTGCTGATGTTTTCTATAAAACGAATATTAAAAATGCATAAACAAGTTTTGCTACAGCAACGGTGCGAAGAAATTCAATATTTTTCCGAATAGGCGGCGGTACCAGGGGATGGACAGATAGTACTCCATCGTCACTTCCTGACAGTCCTTCAGGGTTTTCTGGAAATCTGCCTCGATCTCCGCGATCACTGGACTCCTGTAGATATAAGTGGCACATTCAAAGTGGTGGTAAAGACTCCTGAAATCAAAGTTGATAGAACCCACCACTGCTTTATTGTCGTCGGATACAACTGTTTTCGCATGGATGAAACCGGGCGTATATTCGTAGACCTTCACCCCTGCCCGCAGGAGCACGGGATAGGATATCCTCGTCACATCGAAGATCACTTTCTTATCCGGAATATGGGGCACGATCAGTTTTACATCCGTCCCCCTCTCCGCGGCATACTTAAAGGCCCTTATGGTCTCGCTGTCATTGATAAAATAGGGTGTCATCACATGGATATAGCGGTTTGCACGGTTCATCATATCCAGATAAACATTTTCCGCAAGGGAATGTCTGGAATTCGGCCCGTCCCCGTAAGGCATCACATAGCCGCCCTCCGGAATATCCCACCCTTCCTTCTGGAACGATACTTCCGGCTCTTTGACCGCTTTCTCCGGCAGGTACTTCAAATAATCTCCGGGCAGATAATTGGGACTGCTCTCCGGGCCTATACTGTACCAGAGCTGCAAAAACATCATCGTATAGCTCCGCACCGCATCCCCCTCGATCTTTACCGCGGTGTCTTTCCAGCATCCGTAGGGATGCGTGATATTGGCATATTCGTCCGCCAGATTGGTGCCGCCGTTGTACGCCACTTTTCCGTCGATCACCAGTATCTTCCGGTGATCCCGGTGGTTCTGGTGGGTGGAGAAAAAAGGCACCGCCGGCAAAAATACCCTCACATCGATCCCCGCCGCCCTCAGCTTTTCCTCGTACTTGTGCGGCAGTCCGTTGATGGCGCAGGTGCCGTCATACATCAGCTTGATCTCCACACCTTCCGCCGCTTTTTTCTTTAATATTTCCAGAATACTGTTCCAGACAGAACCTTCATATATAATAAAGTATTCCATCAGGATAAAATGCTCCGCCTTTTCCAGCTCCGGCAAGAGATCCGCAAACTTATCCTCCCCGAAAGGAAAATATGTCACCTTTGTATTTTCATAGGTCGGGAAGCCTCCTGCATTCTCCACATAGCGGGATATCGCCGACATGGAGCTGGGTTTTTCATTCAGCCGTTTCCTTATCTCTTTATCCTGCTCCAGATAGGGTTTTCCCTCCTCGATCCTGCGGTTGATCGTTTTTTTAATGGAGATCGTGATAAAATTCGTTTCCACATATAAGTACAAAAGCCCGCCAAACAGCGGAAACAGACAAAGCGGGATCGCCCAGGTGAGTTTGAACGCCGGATCCATATCGCGGTTTACCACATAGATCAGTAAAACGCCGCTGAGCAATGTCAGAATGACCGATATGACCGGCATATAGTTGCTGAGCCAATAGAACGTGGCAAACAGGAAATATGCCTGCGCCGCCACCAGTACAATGGTGATGACCAGACGGCTGAATACTACTTTTTTCAGGTTCCGCAAAAGTTTCGTCATATCCTCTTTCTCCTTTGCCCTTTAAATCGAGCAGGGAAGCTTTTTCTTCCCCTGCCCGCAGCCATCATACTAAAAAAGCCTTATAAACTATTCAGCTTACAAGGCTTTCCGCGTACGTGATAGGATTCGAACCCACGACCTTCTGGTCCGTAGCCAGACGCTCTATCCAGCTGAGCTACACGTACTCATGTCTACGAATCATCATTTATTCGTACTTATCTATATTACATATCATCAGGCAGTTTGTCAAGAGGGTTTTTTGCTTTTTTGTAAGCCGGCCGCCGTCAGAGGGATCATATACCCTGTGAAGGCTGTAGAAAAACGCCGGCACAATTGGCAAATTTGAAATTTAAATAGCAAAAATTAACATTGTATCTCACGAGCCTAGTACCGCTGCGTTTTTCTCCAAGCGAGAGCGTGCCTGAACAGGGTATATGATCCCTCTGACGGCTACGTTATCGATATCAGATCAGGCTTTCTTTTTGTTGAAAACAATAAATTTACTAAAAATGTAGTTCATGATCACAACAAGGACTGCTGAAATAAAGGTAGATATCCAGTCATCCACCTTAAATATCGTCGGGAGGAGCCACATGACGAACATATCCAGAAATAGCGTGACGATCCTGGAAGTTGTAAAATCGACAGCCTCCTTCCATATTTTAGGATTTTTGCTCTTAAATACGAATTTTCGGCTCATAAAATAACTGAACACCAGGCCTGCGAACCAGCGCAGGAATACGGCTATCTGCATGATGATGGCATTGTCCACATTCATGATCAGCTTACAGATCGCGTAAGCTGTCCAGCTGATCACCGTGGTCATCACTCCCACCACGAGATAATTGACAAGTTCTTCGTATTTCTTATATAACGCCCAAATCTTTTTCATCCGTAACCTCTATTTCAGTTCCACAAAATTTCTTGCAGCACATTCCGCCCAACCTCAGATGCCATCATGCCATTTAGTTAACACCTCGGCCAGCCGGTAAGAACATAAAATACTTAAGGAGCCCTTTGAAAAACGCCGGCACTTAGGCGCTGTATTTTAGCGCCTTATGTGTCCGCTGCGTTTTTCACAGAGCGAGAGCGTGGCGACGAAGTATTTTATGTTCTTACC
>JAETSN010000085.1 GCA_021769625.1 [Clostridium] symbiosum
GCATCTATATCTGCGGCAAGGTGTTCAAGTGGCTGAAGGCGATGGGCGGCCTCTCCGAGATGAAGCGCCGCAACGAAGAAAAGGCAAAAGTGCTGTACGATTTCCTTGATGAAAGTAAGCTGTTTCAGGGGACTGTCAGGAGGGAGGATCGTTCCCTGATGAACGTGCCCTTTGTGACGGGGGATGCGGAGCTGGATGCATTGTTTGTGGCAGAAGCGAAGAAGGCAGGATTTGAAAACTTAAAAGGGCATCGTACCGTGGGCGGCATGCGCGCTTCCATTTACAACGCGATGCCGAAGGAAGGCGTGGATGCCCTGGTGGCGTTTATGCGAAAGTTTGAGGAGGAACATCAATAACATGTATAAATATCATTGCTTGAACCCTATCGCAAAGGTAGGGCTGGACAGATTTACGCCGGACTATACAAAGACGAATGAGATCACGGAGGCGGACGGTATTTTAGTCAGGAGCGCCTCCATGCATGAGATGGATCTGCCGGATAATCTTCTGGCAGTAGCGCGGGCAGGCGCGGGCGTCAACAACATCCCGCTGGAGAAATGTGCGGAAAAGGGTATTGTAGTGTTCAATACGCCGGGGGCGAACGCCAACGGCGTAAAGGAACTGGTAATCGCAGGCATGCTGCTCGCTTCCCGCGATGTGATAGGCGGTATCGAGTGGGTGAAAGCCGAGAAGGATAATGCAGATATCGCGAAAGCGGCGGAAAAAGAAAAAAAGCAGTTTGCCGGTACCGAGCTGGAGGGCAAAAAACTGGGCATCATCGGCCTCGGGGCTATCGGCGTGCGGGTGGCAAATGTGGCGAAGCATATGGGCATGGAAGTTTATGGCTATGACCCTTATGTTTCTGTGGACGCCGCATGGAATTTGAGCCGGGATGTGCATCATGTGCTGAACGTGGATGATATTTACGAGTATTGCGACATCATCACGATCCATGTACCGCTGATGGATGCCACGAGAGGCATGGTGAATGAGGAAGCGGTGGCGAAGATGAAGCGCGGCGTGATCCTTTTAAACTTCGCAAGGGATGTACTGATGGATGAGAAAGCGGTATTAAAGGGCATTCGTTCCGGCAGGATCAGAAAGTATGTGACGGATTTCCCGAATACGATCACGGCAGGACAGGAAGGCTGTATCGTGATCCCGCATCTGGGGGCTTCCACGGAGGAGTCCGAGGACAACTGCGCCAAAATGGCGGTGAAGGAGCTGCGGAATTATCTGGAAAACGGCAATATCGTCAACTCCGTGAATTTCCCGAACTGCGATATGGGCATCTGCACCAAGGCGGGCAGGATCGCTGTGTTCCATAAGAACATTGCAAATATGATCACAAAGTTTACGTCTATTTTAGGCGATGCAGGCATCAATATCTCCGATATGACGAATAAGTCCCGGGGCGAATTTGCCTATACGATGCTGGATGTGGAGACAAAGCCGGATGAGGATATCGTGGAGAAACTCCGCGCTGTCAGGGGCGTGTTCCGTGTGCGTGTCGTAAAGTAAAATGTAAGAAAAAAGAGAGAAAGCACCGGTGGAGCAGTCGGTGCTTTTTCCGGTTTCATATATATGGTGTGCAGGATATAAAGCAGTATAAAAACTAAAGAGAGAGGGGGAGAAGGACGATGGAGGAAGAAGGCAGAAAAAACGCGGTCATTGAGTTTGAAGATTTTTCGTTTCAGTATTTCAGTCAGGCGGAGCCCACACTGCACGACATCAACCTGAAGATCTATGAGGGGGAAAAGATTCTGGTGGTGGGACCCAGCGGCAGCGGGAAGAGCACCATAGGGCATTGTTTAAACGGGCTGATACCGTTTTCCTATCATGGGAATATGGAGGGGTCTTTAAAGATCTGCGGGAAAGAGACAAAGGATATGAATATCTTTGAACTCTCCAAGCGGGTGGGTACCGTGCTGCAGGATGCGGACGGGCAGTTCATCGGACTGACCGTGGGAGAGGACATCGCCTTTGCACTGGAAAATGACCTGACCGGGCAGAAGGAGATGAGGGAGACGGTCCAGAGAGTGGCGGATATGGTGGATATGGGGAAACTGTTGAAATCTTCGCCCTTTGAACTTTCCGGCGGGCAGAAACAGCGTGTCGCTTTCGCTGGGGTTTTAGTGGATGATGTGGACATCCTGCTCTTTGACGAGCCCCTTGCCAATCTGGACCCGGCTACAGGAAAGACCGCCATCGACCTGATCGACAAGGTGTGGCAGGAGTATCATAAAACGGTCGTCATTATCGAGCATCGTCTGGAGGATGTGCTGTACCGGGATGTGGATAGGATCGTTCTCGTCAATGACGGACGGATCGTGGCGGATATGACGCCGGATGAGATGATGGCGGCGGATATTCTCGGAAAATACGGCATCCGGGAGCCGCTCTATGTGACGGCGCTGAAATATGCGGGGGTGAAAGTGGAAAAAGCCCATCATGCGGGGCGGCTGATCACGCTGGATATCCCGGCGGTGCAGGATGCCGTGCTGAAGTGGCACAGGGAGACGCAGGAGAAAGAAGCGCAGCCAAAGAGGCCGGTCATTCTGGCGGCGGAGCATCTGGATTTCCAGTATACAAAGAAGCGGAAGATCCTGCAGGATATCAATTTTGAGATCCGGGAGGGGGAGATGGTCAGCATTGTGGGCACCAACGGCGCCGGCAAGAGCACGCTGGCGAAAGTGATTTGCGGCTTTGTGAATGAGGATGGCGGAAGGCTTCTGTGCGGCGGGGAAGATATGAAGGGGCAGACCATCAAGGAGCGCTCCAAAACGATCAGCTATGTGATGCAGAACCCGAACCAGATGATCTGTAAGCCGATGATCTTTGATGAAGTGGCGCTGGGGCTTCGGTTAAACGGCGTGCCGGAGGAGGAGATCACGGAGCGGGTGGAACATGCGCTGAAGATCTGCGGACTCTCACCCTTTAAAAAGTGGCCCATATCAGCTTTGAGCTACGGGCAGAAAAAGCGGGTGACCATCGCATCCATGCTGGTCATGAATCCGAAGATCCTGATCCTGGACGAGCCCACGGCGGGACAGGACTACCATCACTATACGGAGATCATGGAGTTTTTAAAGAGCCTGAACGAGGCGGGGGTGACGATCTTGATGATAACCCACGACATGCATCTGATGCTGGAGTACACATCCCATGCCATTGTGATTTCGGAGGGGAAAAAGATCGGGGACGCCAGTGCGGTGGAGATTCTGACGAACGAAAAGATCGCGGAGCAGGCAAACCTGAAGATCACATCCCTCTATGAACTGGCGAAGCTGACCGGCATAGAGGACGCGGAAGGGTTTGTGCAGAAATTTATCGATTACGAGAGGAGGAATATGCGGGCATGAAAGCAAAACTGTTTGACTATATAGACAGAGATAATTTTATCTTTAACCTGTCGGGACTGACAAAGCTGCTCTGTTTTATTTTCATGACTTTTGCGGTGATGTTCTCCTACGATATACGGTACATACTTTTTGTCATGGCATTATCGGCGGTGATCTTCAAGGCTTCCGGGCTGGAATTCAAACAGATCAAGATCATGGCGATCTATGTCGTGGTCTTTCTGCTGCTGAATTTTATTCTGACTTTTATCTTTGCGCCGACTTACGGCACGGAGATCTACGGGACAAGGCATGAGATCTTCCGGATCACGGATTTTTATGTGATCACGCAGGAACAGCTTCTGTATCAGGTGACGAAGTCCATCAAGTACGCTTCGGTAGTGCCGCTGGGGATGATCTTCCTTCTGACCACCAATCCAAGCGAGTTCGCGGCTTCCTTAAACCGGGTGGGCATCAGCTACAAAGCGGCGTACGCGCTCTCCCTGACGCTGCGGTATTTCCCGGATATGATCCGGAATTATCAGGATATCGCGGTGGCGCAGCAGAGCAGGGGACTGGATCTGTCCAAAAAGGAGAAGATGGGCGTCCGGGTGAAAAACACGATGAACATCTGTATCCCGCTGATCTTTTCTACGCTGGACCGGATCGAACTGATCAGCAACGCGATGGATCTGCGGGGATTCGGGAAGCACAAAAAGAGGACGTGGTATGTGGCAAGACCCTTGAAGAAGGGGGACTGGGGAGCCATTTTCTTTGGGGCGCTGATCCTGGCGGGATCGCTTTGCCTGTCGTTTTTTGTGAACGGGTCGCGGTTCTGGAATCCGTTTGTGTAAAAAAGAGAGATGCCCGAAAAGGGACCAATAGAGATAAAGGAGAAAAGTATGAAACCAATTTTAGTATTTCAGACAGATTTTACTTACAAGGAGGGCGCAGTGAGTTCCATGTACGGGGTTGTGAAGACCGTGGACAGGGAGCTGGAGATCATGGACGGAACCCATGAGCTGCCCCAGTACGACACATGGAGCGCAAGCTACAGGCTGTATCAGAGCCTGCAGTTCTGGCCCGAGGGGACGATCTATGTATCGGTGGTGGACCCTGGAGTAGGCACGAAGCGCCGCGCCTGCGTGGCAAAGACGGTGGACGGATATTATGTGGTAACGCCTGACAACGGTTCCCTGACCCATGTGAAGCGCTTTATCGGCATCGAGGCGGTGCGGGAGATCGATGAGAGCGTGAACCGCCTGCGGGGAAAAGGCACGGAGGGCGTCGCCATTTTCCACGGGAGGGATCTGTTTGGTTACACGGCGGCCAGGCTTGCCAGCGGCATCATTGATTTTGAGGGAGTGGGGCCGGAGTATCCGGTGGAGGAGATCGTGGAGCATGAGATCTTAGAGCCGGTCATCGAGGCAGGAAAGGTGCAGGGGATTTTTGAGATCAATGATCCTAATTTCGGGAATCTCTGGACTAATATTCCGCTTAGATCGTTTGAGGAGGCGGGATTCTCCTACGGGCAGGATGTGCAGGTGACAGTCCGCCATGACGGGGAGGTTGTGTTCGACCAGAAAGTGCTGTTCCACAAGAGTTTCGGTTATGCCGAAAAGGGCGCGCCGATGGTCTATAATAACGAACTGATGAAAGTCGCATTGGCGGTGAGCCAGGGGAACTTTTGCGAGCAGTACGGGCTGAGTTACGGACCGGAGTGGACGGTGGAGTTCACGCGGTAAAATAGAGATCCGGCGATGATAAAAACCACTGCGGTTTCGGTGTTTGTGGGAACTGCAGCGGTTTTTTCAATGCCTGCCCGTTTCAGGGCGGATTTTGGCTGGCGGTGTCATATAACTGCTGTCTTTAAGTTTCCGGGATCAGCAGCACCTGTCCGATGTTCAGCATATCGCTGGTCAGCCCGTTCAGGTTTTTGATCGCGCCGACCGTTGTGCCGAATCTCTGCGCCAGCAGCCAGAGCGTATCCCCCGGGCGGACAGTATACTCAAAATACGGGACAGGGGAGGTTCCCAAAGATGGAATTCTGAGCACCTGCCCGATACTTAAATTGTCGTTTAAAAGTCCGTTCAGGCTCTTGATCGCATTGACGGTGGTGCCGAATCTCTGCGCCAGCAGCCAGAGCGTATCCCCGGAGCGGACGATATATTCGAAATACGACCCGCCAGAGGAGGATGCCTGCGGAATCTTCAGGATCTGTCCGATGCTTAAGGCATCGCCCGTCAGTTCGTTCAAGCGCTTGATCTCCTCCACCGTCGTATGATACCTCTGCGCGATGAGCCAGAGCGTATCCCCGGGACGGACCACATATTCCGTGACACTGCCGTCTGTGCCTGGCGGGATCACATTGTCCGCCCCCAGATACGTGTTGTACAGCGCCTGCCATGTGAGCGGGCCCACGATGCCGTCCGGCGAAAGCCCCGCCGCGCTCTGGAATGCCTCCACCGCCCGCTGTGTGCCGCTTCCGAAAATGCCGTCCTGCGCCGGAGCAGGGATCGCTGAATTAAATTCGGCTGCCACATTCAAAAGATACTGCAGGGTGATGACATCCTGACCTGAGGAACCAGGACGCAGGACGGAACCCGGCGGGACGGTCCCGATCCCGAGGGAAGTTCCTTCGCTGTCCAGCTCGGCAAGCTTGGTCACGGAAGTGTACAGGTAGGAGAGTTTATTCCATGTGGCTTTTCCGACCACACCGTCCGGGGAGAGGTTGAAAATACTCTGAAATTTGGCGACCGCCGCCCTTGTACTGTCCCCGAACACGCCCGGCTCATCCGTGATCGAGGGAATAGCCGGGTAGTTGCGGCGGATCCTTCCCAGATAAGTCTGGATCGTCTGTACATCAAGCCCTGTGCTTCCGACCCTGAGCGCAGTGCCGGGATAGGAGGACAGGAGGCCTGTGAAAATGTTCGTCTCCGCAATTTCGATGTCTTTCGGGTAGTAGGAGCGCAGTATCTGCAGAGGGGTGAACCCCTGATTTGCCAGAGAGACTGTCCCCCACTGGGACAGGCCCGGACAGGTAGCGGTGGTTCCGTTGCAGAAGGATGTGAAATAAGGCGCCGTCTGTCCCCGTCTGCGTACAAATTCGTTAAAGATTTCGTCCACGATCCGATCGATGGATTCATAGGTATTGCGCCCGTATATAAAATACTGGTCATAGGCGGTATTGTTTGTTATGTCAAAACTGTAGCCGCGGCTTCTGTACCATTCGGTAAAGACCCTGTTCAGCGCGAAAGTGATGATCGCATAAATATTTGCCCGCAGGGAGGCATCCGGCCATGTGGGATAGATTTCACTGCTTGCAACGTTCTTCACATAATCGGGAAAGGTTACCTGCACATTGGATGCGTATGCGTCCGGCCTGCCGAGATGTACCGTGATCGGGTTCGGTATGGCCACCTGGCGGAGCACCTGGGGGTCCGTATTTTCATCGGGACCGGGCTGATCGCGCTGCCTTTTCATGGAGACGGCGGGCGCGCCGACCTGAATTTCCGTCACGTCGGGCGTGCGCTGCATCGCCTGCATCGGGACAAACGCAAGCGGCAGGATGGCCGTCTCCCCTTCAAAGATCGGGATGCCGACAACGTGGATCGAATCAAAACCCTCCGCCAGCGCAAACACATTATAGCTGATAAAGGGCGTTCCGGAAAAGTCCGGATCAAGGGACAGGGATCTGTCCAGCGTTTCCAGGGCGATCTTCGCCGTCTCCCCGTTTTCATCCGTTGTCACTTGGTAAGTATTTTTTTCGTATTCATCCATGATCCAGATCTGTATCCCTTTCAGCGGGAGCGCTTCGTGCGCCGTTCTGGCCTGGATGATCAGGTAACCGGTAGCCATAGATAGTAGATTCCTCCTTCAGATTCCCATACAATATAAATATGAAGGAGGAGAGGTTTTAGTTACTTCGATCATGTATTCTCGATCACATCTTTGATCTCCTGCATCTGTGTGTCCAGAAGATTGCTTAAGTTTGCACAGTCGCTGAGCTTTCTTTCCGTCTCTTCGACAATATCGGCGGGAAGGCTTTTTTTGTAGCGGAGCTGGTGTTCCAGATTCGCCCAGAATTCCATGGCGATCGTGCGGAACTGTACTTCCACGTTCACAAGTTTTTTCCGGTCCTGCAGGAAAATGGGCACCTGCACGATGAGATGCAGGCTGCGGTAACCGTTTTCTTTCGGCTGCCGGATATAATCCTTTCTCTTGATCAGCGTGATATCGTCCTGCTGCAGCAGGCAGTCGGCAAGCATATAGATATCGTCTATAAAGGAGCAGACGATACGGACGCCGGCAATATCAAAAAGATATTTTTCGATCGCCTCCAGCGTATAGGGCAGATTTTTGCGCAGCAGCTTGTCCCGGATGCTCTCCGGTGATTTTAAGCGGCTCTGGATATCGTCTATGGGGTTGCGGTCGTGGGTCAGGGAAAACCGTTCGTTCAGGACGCGGAATTTGGTCTCTATTTCCATGATGGCGCAACGGTAACAGGACATCAGATCCTTCGATGATGCCATAAACTGCTGGAAACTCTGGAGAGAGTCGTCGTCAAAAATATTGACTAATTTATTGCGGAGTGCATTGGGAGTGTCTGTCTTAGACATAGCAGATTAAATCCTTTCTCTTGTCTGGTTACATCATATTATAACCGGAAGTGCGGTCTATTTACAGTATAGCACGACTTGATTTTAGGGCAAGCGGAAAAAGTGAAGAGATGCATTTACTACGTGTTCGTGAAATATGAGTTATGCAGTTTGACGGTCAAGGAAAAGCGTGAAAAACTGATTGAGAAACAAAAGAAGAGAGAGTATAATAAAAATATAAAACGAATCGTCAGAAAGGAGGGCGAGAAATGTATAATATTATCACAATTGAACGAAAATATGCCAGCGGAGGGAACGAGATCGGAAAACGGCTGGCGGGAGCGCTGGGATATAAACTGTATGACAGAAATATTCTTTTGCAGGCCGCCAGAAATCTTGAGATACCGCCTTTTCAGATCGAGGGTCTGGATGAATGCAGTCCGGGAGGCTGGCTGTTTAATCTTTCCAAAACTTCTTTGGGCGGGAATTCCGACAACAAAAATCTTTCCATGTCAGATAAACTGTTTCTGGAGGAGGAGAGGATCATAGAGGAGGCGGCCGAAGAGGGAAACTGCGTCATCGTCGGACGGGCGGCGGGTTATATCCTCCGGGAGAAGGAGAATCATCTGGGGGTATTTATCCATGCCGATGATGAGAAAAGGCTGAAAAGAGCCATGGAAAAAGAAGGATTTAACGAGGCGGAAGCGAAAAACGCCCTGAAGAAAAACGATAAGAGGAGAAGCGGCTTCTACCGCTCCGTGACAGACTGGGAGTGGGGCAATCCGAAATTCTATGAACTGTATATGGACAGCGGAAAGCTGGGGATGGAGCTGTGCATCAGGCTGCTTATGGAGGCGGCGAGGGGCTGAGGGTGATCCATCTGTGATCCGGGGAAAATGAGACGGCAGGAGGCATTATGGGGAGAAAGGTAATAGCGGCAGGACACGTCTGTCTGGATATCACGCCGGTCTTTCCGGCGCAGAAGGCGGGAAAAGTGAGTGATATCATGATTCCCGGCAAACTGATCCATATGGAAGGAGCCGATGTACATACCGGCGGCGCGGTCGCCAACACGGGGCTTGCGATGAAATTTCTGGGAGCCGACGTCACTTTGATGGGAAAGATCGGGGCGGATGCCTTCGGGGATATGGTGCTTCATATTCTGCGCGGATATGAGGCGCATCAGGGCATGGTGGTCTCGGAAGGGGAGTCCACTTCCTATTCCGTGGTGGTCGCTATACCGGGGATCGACCGTATTTTTTTGCATGATCCGGGCGCCAACGACACCTTTGGCTGTGCGGATATCGATTACCGGAAGGTGGAGGAGGCAGATCTGTTCCATTTCGGCTATCCGCCGCTCATGAGGCGGATGTACCGGGATGAAGGAAAGGAACTGGCGGAGATGTTCCGGCGGGTGAAGGAAGCCGGTGCGGCGACATCCCTCGACCTGGCGGCGGTGGATGCGGGCTCGGAGGCGGGAAGGGCTGACTGGGAGGAAATTCTGAAAAAGACGCTGCCCTATGTTGACTTCTTTGTGCCGAGTGCGGAAGAGCTGTGTTTTATGCTGGATAAAGAGAGGTATGAGGCCTGGAGCGCGCGGGCGGAAGGAAGGGATATCACGGAGGTCATTACGCCGGAGGATGTGAGGCCCCTCGCGGAAAGCGCTGCTGCAATGGGGGCGAAGGCAGTGCTGGTCAAGTGCGGAGCGCTGGGCATGTACTATAAGACGGCATCTGCCGGGGAGGTAGAGGCACTCTGCGGCAGGCTGGGGCTTTCAATAGAGCAGTGGGCAGGAAAAGAAGGCTTTGAGAAGAGCTTTGTGCCGGAGAAGATCCTGTCCGGCACAGGTGCGGGTGATACCAGTATTGCGGCTTTTCTGGTCTCCGTGCTGGAGGGATGCGGAATCGAGGAGGCCGTGGAGATGGCGCTTGCGACAGGGGCCTGCTGTCTGTCTGCGTATGATGCCTTAAGCGGGCTTAAGCCGCTCGCGGAATTGAGGGAGAAGATCGCGCGGGGATGGAGCAGGTGCGGCTGACCGGGGATAAAAAAGGAAAGGAACAGGTAATCATTATGTTGGTAACATTGAAGGAGATCCTGCAGATCGCGGAAGAAAAGAAGATCGCGGTGGGCGCGTTTAACGCGTCAAATCTGGAGAGCCTGCAGGCGAATTTTGAGGCGGCGGAAAGTCTTGGGGTTCCGCTGATCATTCAGTTTGCGCAGTGTCACGAATCATGGATCCCGCTGGCGCTGATCGGGCCGCTGATGGTGGATTTTGCAAAGAGGGCAAAGATTCCGGTGTGTGTGCATCTGGACCACGGAGAGACGCTGGAGTATCTGGAGCAGGCGCTTGAGCTTGGATTTACGGGGATCATGTATGACGGTTCCACCCTGCCCTATGAGGAGAATCTCGCCAATACCAGAAAGGCTGTGGAGATGGCGAAAAAATACGGCGCCGGTGTGGAGGCGGAGCTTGGGAGCATGGGGAGACGGGAATCCGGTGCGGGGGATTTATCCGGCGAGGAGGACGATACAAAGATATATACCGATCCCGTGCAGGCAAAGGATTTTGTGGCGGAAAGCGGGATCGATGCGTTGGCCTGTTCCTTCGGTACGACTCACGGAATCTATTTGAAAAAGCCGAGGTTGGATTTTAATGTGGTCAGAGAGGTGCGCAGGCAGTGCGGCAATATTCCGGTAGTCATGCACGGCGGCTCCGGCGTCAGCAGGGAGGATTTTCAGGAGGCGGTCCGCGCCGGGGTCCGGAAGATCAATTACTTTACCTATATGGATAAAGCGGGCGGCAGCGCGGCGGCGGAGTATATTAAGTCCGCGGGCGATGTGCCACTGTTTTTCTCCACCGTACTGGCGAAGGCGCGGGACGGGATGCGGGAGAATGTAAAAGAGGCCATGAAAGTGTTTGCGATGATGGATGCGGAATAGCTAAAAAAGGCGGCGGAAGAAAAAGGCAGCGGAATGAATTTCTGCTTGCCTTTTTTTGATCGGTATGCTACTATCTAAGCGGACGGTATCCAGAGGAACTGTACCACGACATGCAGAAATTTTAATCAATCAATATGGAAATCAGGATTCTTACAGGGATGAGCGCACCGGTCAGGGCGGTACATGGGAGATA
>JAETSN010000007.1 GCA_021769625.1 [Clostridium] symbiosum
ACTTCCTCGGAACGGTGCAATAAAAGACAGAAGATAGACTATAAATTAGAAGACGGCAGGCACCGTTCATCTAAGATGTGGTACTGCCGCCTCTTTGCCATCATGATGTGCCAACACCTTGATGCCTGGACTTTGCCAAAGTCATCCCGCCTAAAAGATCTCTTTGGCAGAGCCGCTTAATTGAATAAGCAATACAATTATAGCCTATCATTGACGCATAGTCTATTAAAGTGCGCCATTTTTCTATCACTAATCACACGTCTGATCCATTCTGGATAATATCTACTTGTCAAGGTTCATCCGACCGATGAATCTTGGTCGGCAGGCTCAAGATTCCGAGAGCCTATATTTTTATTTTCCTGCGATCGATCACTTCACCGGAAAACAAAGTTTCTGTTTTCATTTTGATCATTCGACCGAATTATACCGGTTTCTGACCGCATCAATGATAATCGCCAGCATAATGACAAACCCTCTTGCCGCTTCCTGCCAGTTGGCATCCACACCGTATAGATTCAGGGCATTATTGATAACTCCCATCAGCAATACTCCCGCAAAAGTTCCGGTCAGATTCCCGACACCGCCCGACATGCTCGCGCCGCCTATAATCGCCGCTGCAATAGCCTGCGACTCTATGCCTGTCCCCATCGCCGCCCAGAAAGAGTTCATACGGGATACCTGCAGGATTGTGGCAATTCCTACCAGCAGGCCGCATTGCATATAGGCAAGCAGAATTGTCTTTGATACATTGATTCCCGATACCCTCGCCGAATCCGCGTTGCTGCCCACTGCATATACCCTGCGTCCGAATATGGTTTTACTCAGCCTGACATGGAAAACCGCATAAAGAAGCAGTACGATAATGATCATCAAAGGAATTCCCAGCACATACGTCGATGACAGAAAAGTAAACGGTTCCGGCAGATTATACCAGGAGGAGCCGCCCGATATGACAAGCGCCAGACCCCTGCCTATGAACTGGGTCGCCAATGTGGTCAAAAACGCAGGGGCTTTGATATAAGCCACTACACAGCCGTTTATGACGCCGAAAGCCATTGCAACGGCGATGATGACCAGCATCCCTGCCCACCAGGGCCAGTTCCCCAATTTGATCAGGCCTATCCCTGCCGCTCCCGACACTGCCATAACACCGCCTACCGACAGATCATTATTTCCTGTGATCAGTACAAAGGTGATACCCAGAGACAAAACGGCTATAATGGATGTCTGCAGCAATACATTGACGATATTCGTAACCGACAAAAAGGATGTAGTTGTCAGTGACAATATCAGGCAGACAAACAGCAATAACAAATAAATACAATAATTTAAAATTGTCTGTATTATCAATTTTCTGGTAATTTTTTTCATTTTTCCTGTCCTCCCATAGATGTTTCCAATAAACTTTCTTTACTGAATTTCTCGTGTGAAAACTGTGCAACTATCTTCCCTTTACGTATCACTAAAATCCTGTCACATAATCCCATAATCTCATCCAGTTCCGAAGAAATAACAAATATACCTTTTCCCCTCTTCGTCTGTTCCTCCAAAATATGATAAATTTCAAACTTTGCCCCGACATCCACACCCCTTGTCGGCTCATCCAGAATCAACACTTTTGGGGATCGGTTCAACCATTTTGCAATTACGATTTTCTGTTGGTTTCCCCCGCTCAGAAACTGTGCCTTCTTTTTCAGGCTGGAAGTCTTAATGCTCAGTTCCTTTACATTTGCCTCACATACTTCCGTCTCCGTCTTTGTATCCATAAATCCTAAAATCTTTTTACTGTATTTCTCAAAATTCGCCGCCAGCAGATTAAAATATACGGACTGCCTGATCATCAGTCCTTCTTCCCTTCTGTTTTCCGTAATCAGCCCTATACCGTTATCAATGGCGTCTATCGGTGACTTAACTTTTATCTCCTGCCCTTCCATATATATTTTTCCACGCTCAAACTTTTCCAATCCGAAAATAGAGCGGACAATCTCGGAGCGCCCGGACCCCATCAGCCCGTATAGCCCTACGATCTCTCCAGCACGCACCGAAAAACTGATATCCTGAAATTTCTCTCCTCTCTCCAGATTTTCCACACGCAACAGCTCTTTATCTGCCTGATAGCCCGCACGTTCAAATCTCTCCCCCAGCTCCCGGCCTATCATAAGGGAAACTAGCTTGTTCGTATTGGTTTCCTCCGTATTGATCGTTGCAATCTTTTCACCATCCCGCATCACTGTAATACGATCACAGATGTCAAACACTTCATCCAGACGATGCGAAATAAAAATAATGGATATTCCCTGTTCCTTTAAATTTCGGATCAGGGAAAACAATGTCTCCACTTCCTTCTTTGTCAGGGAAGAAGTCGGCTCATCCAGCACCAGAATTTTTGTATCCATCGTAAGGCATCTCGCAATTTCCACCAGTTGTCGTTCGCCCATCTGCAGATATTTTATTTTTTCCTTTGGCGAATGCTCTCCAAGCCCGATCCTGTCCAGAATCTCCCTCGTATCGCCGTAAAGCTTTTCTGCTCTGATAAAAGAATTTTTTCTGGGCAGATCCTGGATAAAGATATTTGTGGCAATATCAAGATCAGGAAAAAGCGACAACTCCTGATGAATAAAGGAAACACCCTTTTTCTGGGCATCAGATGGTGTATGAAAAAAAACTTTTTCGCCCCCGATATGTACTTCTCCCTGATCCATTTTCTCTACGCCGCCAAGCATCTTCATGAGTGTCGATTTGCCCGCCCCGTTTTCCCCAAGCAATCCGTGCACTTCCCCATACCGCAGAGAAAAATCGACGCCCTTTAACGCCCGGACCCCCGGGTATGCTTTTTGTATTCCTATCATTTCCAGACAAAGATTTTCCATCAAATTTCTCCTTTTTCCATACAAAAAACGCACTAATCCCTTTTTTCTAAAAAGGAACTAGTGCGTTCATGGCACTATAAGCCTTACCATAAGGCAATATTCAATTTGAATGATCTTATTCTATCATCCGTCAAATATCATTACAATGTGCAAAGGAAACAAACTTTTTTATGAAATATAACTAACTCCCATCTCCCCAATCCACCGGCGGCATCTCAACCTCCCCGATATCCCTGACCAGATACTGCGCCTTGGCTGTCACTATTTATGCTTTTCCGAAAACCATTGCATTGCGGTAGCCATATCAATATTCCGGAAATTTTACTCATAAATATCAAGCTCATAGACCACGATTTCATAACCGAAGCTTCTGATCCCCAGATAGGTAAACAGCCACTAGACTTTTTCTCTGGGAAAAATAAATGCACCGATAACCCGATTGTATTTCTGACGTAAATCAGATATACTAAACACAGTTGCAGACAACAATACATGTATTCGGGGGAGGCTTATGGCAAGAACAGTTGCGATTGGACTGCAGGATTTTGAAAAAGTAATTACAAGGCAGTGTGTATATATTGATAAAACTTCATTTATCAGGGAGTGGTGGGAAAGCGGCGATGATGTCACCCTTATTGCCCGTCCGCGCCGTTTTGGAAAAACCCTGAACATGAGTATGGTAGAACAGTTTTTCTCCGTGAAATACGCAGGGCGCGGTGATCTGTTTCAGGGACTCGATATATGGAAAGACGAAAAGTATCGCAGCATGCAGGGTACCTATCCGGTAATCTTTTTGAGTTTTGCCGGCGTAAAGGAAACTTCCTTTGCCGAGGCAAGAAAAAAGATATGCCAGATCATAAAAAATCTGTACAATCAGTCCGACTTTCTTTTGGAAGGTTCCTATCTGAATGAAGACGAACAGACAGAATATCGAAAAGTATCTGCCACCATGGAAGACTATATGGCATCTGACGCGTTAAAGCAACTCTCCGAATATCTGTGTCGTTATTATGGAAAGAAGGTGATCATTCTTCTGGATGAGTACGACACCCCTCTTCAGGAAGCTTACGCGGGGGATTACTGGAAAGAGCTGGTTGCCTTTACGCGAAATTTATTCAATGCTACTTTTAAGACCAACCCATGGTTGGAGCGGGCGATCATGACAGGAATTACCAGAGTAAGCAAGGAATCCATTTTCTCCGATCTCAACAATCTTGAAGTAGTATCAACTACATCCGACAAATACGCAACCGCCTTTGGCTTTACGGAAGAAGAAGTATTTGCGGCACTGGAGGAATGCGGCCTTTCAGGGGAGAGGGAGCAGGTAAAATGGTGGTATGACGGTTTTGTTTTCGGACGACACAAAGACATCTACAATCCCTGGTCTATTTTAAATTTTCTGGACAAAGGAAAGCTTTCTGCCTACTGGGCCAATACAAGTTCCAACTCTCTGATAGGAAAGCTGCTGCAGCAGGGCTCTCGCAGAATAAAGGAACAGTTTGAGCTGCTTCTTCGGGGAAAAACGATCCGCGTCCCCATCGACGAGCAGATCGTCTATGATCAGTTAGACGTAAATGAATCTGCCATCTGGAGCCTGCTGCTTGCCAGCGGTTACCTGAAAGTCTTAAACTATGAAAAAGAAGAGTTACTGAAGGACGGTGAGGAAGCCATGTATGAACTGACACTCACCAACCATGAAGTAAAGCGCATGTTCCAGAGCATGGTGCGAGGATGGTTCAAAGGAAGCCAGACTGACTACAATGACTTTATCAGGGCTCTGTTGGCGGATGATCTGGATGCCATGAATGAATACATGAACCGGGTAGCACTTAACACGTTCAGCTATTTTGATACCGGTGAACGTCCTTCCGGAGAAGAGCCGGAGCGCTTTTACCACGGATTTGTTCTCGGGTTGATGGTTGATCTGCAAGGGCGCTACCTGATCACATCAAATCGGGAAATGCAGCTAAAACGAGCAAGCTCGTTTGGCAGATATGATGTAATGCTCGAACCGAAAGATTTAAATCAGGATGACGCTATCATTCTTGAGTTCAAAGTAAAAAATATCCGACGAGAAAAGACACTGGAAGATACCGTGCGCTCCGCACTGTGTCAGATTGAGGAAAAACGATATGCAGCAGGGTTCATCTCCCGGGGAATTCCAGCAGAGCGCATCCGGAGCTATGGTTTTGCCTTTCATGGGAAAAAAGTGTTGATCGGCTCCGCGGATAATATCACTGCCGGTTAATCGGACCATATAGCTTCCCTGTAAAACAGAAGCGGCTTTCCAGCCGCTTCTTAACTTATCACCATTTCCGCCGATCCACCAGCGACATCCTACCTTCCATCCCACCGCGTATACGCTGGAATAATTCGTCTGCTGCTTCATCTGCTGTATCCGCAGATTTTCTCGATCCTCTGCAGCTGCTCTTCCGTAAAAGGCTCGCTTGCCAGCATTCCGCAGTTCTCCACGATCTGTTCCGGTTTAGAAGCCCCTATGATCACGCTTGTCACGTCATTGTCCTTCAGATCCCAAGCCAACGCCATCTGCGGCAGAGATTCCCCTCTTTCTTCCGCCAGTTCGTTCAGTTCCTTTATCTGCCGTATCCGTTCTTCCGTGATATCGCTTTCTTTTAGGAATCTGCCGTCTGTATGGATGCGGCTGTCAGCCGGAATGCCGTTCAGATATTTCGTCGACAACATACCCTGTGCCAGTGGGGAGAACGCTATGATGCCGATGCCGTTTTCCCCGGCATAGCTCTTTACGCCATCCGTTTCGATCGTGCGGTCAAAAATAGAATATTTTCTCTGATTGATCACAAAAGGACATTTCAACTCCCGCAGAATAGCCGCCGCCTGCGCCGTACTTTCTTTATCATAATTGGAAATACCTGCATAGAGGGCTTTCCCGCTTTTCACCGCCTGATCTAACGCCATCATGCTCTCCTCCATCGGCGTTTCCGGATCTCTTCTGTGATGATAAAAAATGTCCACATAATCAAGTCCCATTCTCCTGAGGCTCTGGTCCAGACTGGCGAGAAGGTATTTCCTCGACCCCCAGTTGCCGTAAGGTCCCTCCCACATATCATAACCGGCTTTTGTGCTGATCACCAGCTCGTCCCGGTAAGGTTTCAGATCATCTGCCAGGATCCTTCCGAAATTGATCTCCGCGCTGCCCGGCACCGGTCCGTAGTTATTCGCCAGATCAAAATGCGTGATCCCCAGATCGAAAGCAGTAAAGCACATCTGCTTCATATTCTCATAATTTCCCGCACTGCCGAAATTATGCCAGAGTCCCAGAGACAGGGACGGCAGCATCAGGCCGCTCCTCCCGCATCTTCTGTATTTCATTGTCTCATACCTATTTTTGCTTGCCTGATACATATCTCATTACCTATACGGCTTCCTGCCGGCCTTTCTTTTTATCTTTGGACATATTTTCCAAACTTTATGATATCTTTTCTCCCGCCATTTGTAAATGCTGTTAAAATAATTCGCGATATGATATACTGAACAAAAAGGCAAATCCCCCCGATAAAATAAAGGAGGTCCCCCTATGCAGCATGAAATACAGGACGAGAGATATTCTGTAGCCGATGAAGCTATTTACGATGCGTTTTTTCTGCTTCTGAAAGAAAAAGAC
This sequence comes from [Clostridium] symbiosum, assembly GCA_021769625.1. Classification (GTDB taxonomy): domain Bacteria; phylum Bacillota; class Clostridia; order Lachnospirales; family Lachnospiraceae; genus 1XD8-76. The sequence goes on from JAETSN010000007.1 coordinate 6,514, forward strand.
ATAGAAAAAATAACCGTGTCTGACGTGATAAAGAAAGCCGGAATCGTTCGAAGCACTTTTTACAACCACTACGAAAACATTCCGGCTCTTGTGACTGCCATTGAGGACAAGACTATTGACGATATCTTTTCCCTAATGGAAACCTTCCATCCGAAGAACGACAAAGACATATGCAAGTCATTCTTTATAGCCATCTGCGACTACACAATGAACAATCCGTTTTTGGCAAACCTGCTCCGCAGCCCCAGAGGGGACGAATTTTTAGAAAAAGCGCTGACGATGTTCCACCGCTTTGTGGCGGATGTCACGCAAAATGCGGCGCCCTCCCGCCACAGCAGGGAAGAACTATCCTATATAGTCGCAGGTTCCATCGGCAGCACCCTCGGCGTACTCCATAAATGGACCAAGGACAATTTTGCGGTACCTGCGGAAGCCGTCGCCGATATTCTGACGCAGTCTTTTATCTCAGGCATGCTGCCTTTTATGTCCTGATCTTACGGCTCGTCAACCTCAGCCTCCTGCCGCTTGATCTTCTTTGTGGTACTTTTGATAAACGGATTCTTCCGAACCACCAGCCCCGTGATCTGGCGGTAGGTAGGCTGGGATTTATTGTATTTATCCAGAAACGCCTGAAGCTCTGTCCTGATCTTCTCTTCACCCATATGCTTGGCTTTCACCACATCCTGATCCGGATAAATTCTTGCGGTAAGGCCGTTGTTTTCCCCTGTCACGATCACTTCTCCCACCAGTTTTCCCAGCGCTAATTTGTTCTCGATCTCTTCCGGGGAGATATTCTCTCCGTTTGAAAGAATGATCAGGTTTTTGATACGTCCGTTGATAAACAGAAAACCATCCTCATCCAGATAGCCCTTATCCCCCGTGTGAAGCCAGCCGTCCCGCAAAGTTTCGGCCGTCTCCTCCGGCATTTTGTAATAGCCCTTCATCACACTGCTGCCTCTCACAAGGATTTCACCGTCCTCAAAAGAAATCTCAGCGTTTGAAAGAGGCCTTCCGATAGAACCCGCCTTATGGCGCTCCGGCGTATTCGAACTGATGACCGGAGAACACTCCGACATACCGTACCCCTCGAAAATGTCAATCCCATAGTCTGCGAATTTATCAATATAAAACGGATCAAGATGAGCGCCGCCGGTAATAATGATCTTTAAGTTTCCGCCGAATGCCTTTGCCGCTACCATCTTTTTGGGGATAAGGGGGCTGGCGGCGGAAAGCCTTTTGTAAATTGTTTCCACCATCAAGGGCACCATGAGAATGATCTCCGGTTTAAAGATACCCATGTTTTTCACCATATGCATAAGGGAATCGTTGATGCATACCGTTGCCCCGAGAGAAAATCCCTTTAACCAGTCCATCACCAGGCAGAAAGCATGGTGAATCGGAAGCACACTTAAGATCACCGTCCCGGGCTCCGCTGTGAAATCCACAGAGAGCACATTGGACGCCAGATTTTCCTGCGTCAGCATAACGCCTTTGCTTTTTCCGGTGGTTCCGGAAGTAAAAATGATCGTTGCGATGTCTCCCGCCTCCGGCCGCTCCGAATCCGTTTCCGTCCCTCTGCCCGTCTCTTTTAATTTGCCGAGGCAAGCCACTCTGCTATCGGAAAATTCCGCTGCTTCCTCCTGTAACAGCCATATTTTTTTCAAATTCGGACATTCTGTCAAAATCCCATCCAAAAGCCCCTGGTTTTTCGGCCTTAAAAAGAGCGCCTCGGAATCGGAGCGGTTGATAAGATCCACAAGATCCTCCAACGGCAGCATTGCATCCAGAGGGACGGCAACGGTTTTACCCGTAATAATTCCCAGATAGCTCTCTATCCACTCCACGGAACTGCTGCCGATCAGCGCGATATGCTTTCCCTGAAAGCCTTCCGCAGACAGCCCCTTTCTCACCGCCTTGGCATTTTCCATCACCTCACGGTAGTTTAACTCACAAATTTCCTTTTTCTTCAGCCATTTTACCGCTGCCATTTCCGAAAACTTTTTTTCGCTTTCCACCAGAATATCCAAAATCAACTTTTCCATCTTGAACCTCCGTCACTGCTGCTGCAATGTTTCCAGTAACTCAAGCGCCTCCCCAATGGTAAAGACCTGCAGCGCATTTTCCTCTTCCAGCTCTACGTCAAAGGTATCCTCCAGCTCTCCCAAAAAGGACATAAAATCAAGGGAGCTAAAGCCCAGATCCTCTCTGAATCGCATGTCATTTGTCATTTCCTCCGGTTTTACTTCGCAATACTGCGCGATAATTGTCTTAAACTGCATTTCCTGTGTCATATCATTTTCCTCCTATTATAAGTCGCTGCGCGACGGCACTAAAGAGTAAAGTCATCTCGCCGCACACCTCATGAGAGAAACTTTCATTCGAAAGGGCACTCATGAAAGTTCCTCTCGTGCGCCTTCGTGACTTTACCTATAGTCGCTGCGCGACGGCACTAAAGGGTAACGCCGCTTCGCCGCACACCTCTCACTATTTACACCTGTTCCATAATTTCCCCGATACTCATATCGGGCTCCGCGATCCCCTTAAAGAGAATGCGCATCATATAGTAGTATAACAGCTCCATGTCATGTTCCTTCAAATGTGCCGTCTGATAGTGATAAGAAAAGCACATGCCGCCTTCCCCGGTGTGGGATACGGTCAGATACATTTTCTTGGTGGCGGCGCCGTTTGCAAACCACTTGGAATGCTGCGGAACATTGACAAGATGCGGGTTTTCCACCTTTACCGGCATGGGCTGGTAGGTGAGATAACAGCTCTCATAGGCCGTGTGCTCCGGTGTATGGTAGCGCTTCCTCATTTCCTCCCTGATCAGCGCCGGATCGTAATTGCTGTGCATATATATACGATTCTGCACATTCTGGATCTCATAGGCCGCCGACAGAAAATCGGTCTCGGGAGAGATCACTGTCCGACAGGGGAACATGATCGTCCTGCTGCCGCCGGAGGTCCACTCGTCATGCGTGGAACGTCTGGAGATAAAATTCTCGATCGTGATATCCTCCTGCCCGTTATTCACCTTCGACAGATAAGTCCTAATCCCCAACAGCAGAAGATTAGTCATGGAAAGCTGATGGTTCATACAGAAAGCTATGAGGTTTTTGGTGGGCACCGGCTCTAAATAGTAATCCTTTACCTGTACAAATAAATTATTGAGTTCGATATCCGCCGCCCTCAACGCCGGATCATTGTGGCGCTTTCTTGCTTCTTCCAGAACCGAGGGACCCTGAATATCAGAATAGAGCGGCTCTCCCAACGCATCTAACTGGTCGTCCCAGAATTTCTTGTCCTTGGCAAAACGTTTCTCGCCTCCCGCCTTCTTCAGATCCTTCGCCAAAACTTCCTCAAAATCCGCCAGAGCATCCGGATAGGGAGATCCGAATCTGTAATGGGTATAGAGCTGCATCAGATCATTGATCATCACTACCAGCCCGCAGGAATCGATCAGCCGGTGATCCATGTGTATAAAAAATCCGTTAAAACCTTCAGGAAGCTTTACCATGGTCACATCACACAGCGGAATATCATCCCCGTCAAAAGTCTCATAGGCCCACTGCTGCATCAGGCTGTCCGCCTCCGCCATGCTCATACCGGACAAGTCCTTTATGGGAATATCCCTTGTCTCTTTTTTTGCGATATACTGCTTTATCTCGCCCTCTTTGTCAGGCTTTGTAAACCGGATCCTCATACAGCCGTAACGCTCAAATTCCAGCTGAATGCATTTCTTTAAAAGCCCGAAATCCAACTGTGCCTGCAGGGACGCCACGACGCTGACTCCCGATACCTGCTGTGTCTTGTATGTTTTCATCCAGTTATAGTGCAGCTTCTGTGCCGCTGTTAAAGGATAATATTCTCTCATTGGCAACCTCCTGTTCTCTTGTCCTTTTGTGACGTTAACATATTTTATATTTGAATTCTACCCCCTTTGGGACTTAACAAACACTTTACATAAAATTGACTGAAACTGTTCCATCCAAAAAATCCAAAAAATGATTGACATAAAAAAAAGATTGTGCTATAAGTATTTTATAAACGAATAGGTGAGGGATGTAACTCATTTTATGATTTGAGGCATAAACCTGAAAAGTAATCTACGGATTATTTTTTGGGTTTTTTTTGTGTCCTAGAGGAGGTCACCATGAAAATCAGGAAAAAGTTGAACAACAATGTGGTCATTGCTGTAAATAAAATGAATGTTGAATTTGTCCTGGTTGGAAAAGGAATTGCCTATGGGAAAACAGTTCACGATGAAATAGAGACAGCAGAGGCAGAAAAAGTCTTTAAAATCCGCGGGAAAGGCATAGCCGAAAAACTGAGCAAGCTTATTGAAGATATTCCACTGGAACATGTAAAGGTTTGTGACGAGATTATAAATTTTGCCAAAAGAGAATTAAACGAAGATCTGAATGAAAAGATTTATCTCACCCTGATCGATCATCTCTCATTTGCCATCGAACGGCACAAAGCCGGAATTGATATCAGCAGCCTTTTGAAATTTGAAATTAAAAAAATTGCCCCTGAGGAATTCCGGGTTGCGCTGGCTGCTCTGGATATTGTAGAAAAGCGCCTGCATATCCGGCTGCCCGATGACGAAGCAGTCTATATCGCCTTCCACATTCTGGACTCCAGAACCAAAGAGGATCCTTTTACCATAAAAAGTATTGAATTCGTGGCCAATATTATGCAAACTATCCGATCCGAATACGAAATCAACTGCGATGAAGATTATCAGCCCTACAACCGTTTTATCATTCATCTCCAGTATCTGGCACGACGGATTTTTCAGCCGGATAAAGTATTGAAAATTGAAAATGATCTCTTTCTTTATATGAAGCTGAAAGAGGAGCTGCCCGAAACTCACCGCTGCGTTTGTCTCATTGAACAGAAGATCCGTGAAGACTACTCCTTTCAGCTGAACGAAAATGAAAAATCCTATCTGATGGTTCATTTGTATCATCTGATATCCTGAAACGATTTATCAATACATGCAGAAGGAGGTGAGGCTTATGTATCACACGACAGCCTTTCGACGGCCACCATAAGTAAAGTATCCGCGAAAAATATATGACATCAGCAAAAAACTCTTAAAATCAAACAAGGAGGACCTATGAATAACGAACAATTTATCAAAGATTTACTGCCCCTTGTAGGCGGAAAAGAAAACATTAAAAAGGCAATTCACTGCCAGACCCGGCTGCGATTAACCCTGTACAATTATGATCTGGTTCAGAACGATGCAGTGCGTGCTCTGGAAGGCGTTATGACCACTAAGGACTCTGCTGATCAATATCAGGTTGTGGTAGGAGAAAAAGTAAAGGACGTATATAAAGAGCTTTTGAAATACGGTAGTTTCAATGGCGGAGAAAGTTCCGAGGAGGGCAAAAAGGGCAACAGCAGAAACCGTAATCCCATCGGTATTTTTGCAGAAACCATGTCCGCCGTATTCACCCCTCTGATCATCGCTATCTGTGGTTCCGGTTTGATGACCGGTATTCAGATCCTGCTTTTCAAACTGGGGATTATTCAATCAGGGGATGCTTTCTACACCACACTGGGCGTCTTGGGCGACGTAGCTTTCTACTTTCTGCCCTTCCTGGTTGCCACAAGTGCAGCCGATCGGTTCGAGTGTAACAAATACATGGCTATTACCCTTGTAGGCGTGCTGATGCATCCTACCTGGATGACTCTGGCCACAGAAGAGGTTTCATCCATTCTCTTATTCGGCGTTATCCCCATCCGCCTGCTAAGTTACTCCTCCTCTGTAATACCGCCCCTTTTGACCGTATATTTGCTCTCCAAAGCCGAAAAGCTGCTGACAAAGGTAATTCCCGCTTCCTTGGGAACCGTCCTGGTTCCGGCTCTGGAGCTTCTGATTTTGGGACCTGTGATTCTGGTACTTGTCGGACCCTTCTCTCAGTGGGCCAGCGATATTCTGGCAAACGGCTACTTTGCGCTCTACTCCGTGGCAAGCGTACCGGCCAGCCTCCTATTCGGCGCTTTCTATCCGTTGATTGTACTGTCAGGCATCCACTTAAGCTTTGTTCCGCTGATGCTTGACAGCATCTCCAAAACAGGCGTAGACTATATTATGCCTCTGATGTCCATCGCACACTGTGGCCTGGCAGGCGCATCCTTAAGTATATACTTTAAAACAAAGAATCCTAAGTTTAAATCTGTTGCAGCAACCGGCGCTATCGTAACCGGCATTGGTCTTACAGAACCTGCCTTGTACGGTGTCTGCCTTCCACTGAAAAAACCGCTGATCATTTCCTGCATCTGCAGCGGAATCGGCGGAGCTTTCTATGGAATTTTCAAAGTAAGCGCTCTGGCTCTTGGCTTATCCCCCCTGGGGTCCATTCCTCTGTACTTCACAGATACCTTTGTTTACTGGGTAATCGGAGCGGTTGCAACGGCGGCTCTGTCCTTCGTAGCCGTATGGATCTGGGGGTATCAGCCCGGCGCTGAGGAAGTATTTCCACAATATAAGATAAAGGAGGATGCATAATGAGTAAACGATATCTGGAATTAACACCGTCACAGCTGACACATCTTACCAAGCAAGATTTTCTGGACGGAATCCGCGCCTCTGAAGGCCGTGTTGTGGGCGCATACGTTTGCCCGCTGGCGCCCAATTACATAGAAAAAGTGTCCAACGCAGAACTTGTGGCCGCTTTCGGCGCAGATTACATAACACTGGAAGGCTACGATCCAAGAGAAGTGCAGTTTCCCGGACTTCCCTCCAAAAACCCGAAGGATGATCAGGACACCAAATCCCAACTGCAGGTGGAGCTGGGCCGCGGATACACCATCCCGGAAATCAAGCAGCTTACCGGACGGCCCGTGGGAATGATTCTGCTGGTTCCTAGAGAACATGAAGTATTTGGTGGAATTTACAAAGAATCCATTTATTCCAAGGAAATGATGGAATACTTAATCAATGAGCAGTACGACTTTATCTGCCTCTGCGGATATGGCCAGGAACCCTTAGTCCAGGCAGTCAGTGAGGCCAGCGCCCTTTTCGGGGATCGCATTGTCATTGAAGCAGGCATCCCTCACGGACCGGGAGCCATCGACAAAGACTTCCCGCCCTACAATCTGAGAGAGGTTGTAACTCCTGATTTTGTGAGAAGGCTGGCGCATGCAGGAGCTGATATTGTTGATATTCCTGCCGTGGACATTGTTCCCGGATTCCATATGGAGTATGTGCGTGAACTCGTTACAGAGATTCATAAAGAACAGTCTCTGGCAGCTTCCAGTGTAGCTCATTCCCTGGAAGCCTCCAGCAAAGAGGTTCTGGAACGAATTATCCTGGACAACAAGGTCTGCGGTGTGGATATGTTCAACGTCGCAGCTGGTGGCGTGTTTGAAAGCGTTACGCTTCCTGAAACCATGAAAGATATCTGCATTGCCGTTAAAGGAAAACGACATACATACCGGAGAATGGCGCAGTCGCCGCTTCGGTAAACGTAAAGGTGGGATTGAATATGTTTCATAAAAAAACAGAACCCGTAGTATATGCTGCACAGACAGGAAATGTCTTTCCCATAGAGGAAAGCCCGGATCCCGTATTTGCCGAAAAGGTCCTGGGCGACGGCGTCTTTATCCGGCCTGCAGATGGTAAGGTATATGCGCCCATTGCAGGTAAAATCCGGCTTGTAGCAGACACAAAACATGCCTATGGCATTTTGGGTGCAGACGGGCTGGAATTACTTATCCATATCGGAATTGATTCTGTAGATTTAAACGGGGAAGGCTTTACGGCCCATGTGAAGCCCGGCCAGAAAGTAAAAGCCGGCGATCTGATGTGTGAGGCAGATCTGGAAGTATTTCAGAAGTCCGGGGTTTCTACGGACACTATGATTCTGATTACAAACAAAGATCGCTTTAAAATGACCCAAAAGAACAGCGGTCCTGTTACGGCCGGAAAAACGGAAATTTTCCGATACGAAAAGATTTAAGACAAAAAAGTAATCAGATACAGCAGCGCTTTTCAGCAGATTAGAAAAGGGGATGTTGCAGCAAAGGCATCAGCCATTTCCAACATCCCCTTTATGCTGGCAAAAACTCCGCACAGAAATTCTTTTCCCCGCTTTTTCCGGTTATATCTTTGCCTGAATATAAATGTTTTGGCATATATGTATCATTAATTATCATATTTAGCAAAAAATTCCAGAAGTTTTCGCCTGTATAATTCCGGATCCGCATAAGGACTGCACAGATGCCTTGCCTCCGGCATCATGACGAGCTCTTTCGGAGCCCGGCACAATGCGTAGTTATATCGGGTATTCCCGGGCTCTACGTAGGAATCCTTTTCCCCGTGAAAAAATAGAACAGGCCTTTCGTTGGTTCTCATCGCGTTCGTCGTGTCGGCATCTTTCATACGGAAGCCCCCCAAAATCTCGCAGAACAGGTCTACCCTGAACAGCAGCAGGCCCACCCGTTTCAAATGAAACCAGCCTGCCGCAATGTCCTGAAGCTGCCCCTTCATGGAGCGGAAACCGCAGTCCGCGATCAGCCCTTTCACCTCTTTCGGCAGGTTGTGCCCCGATGCCATGAGCACCGAGGCGGCTCCCATAGATTCCCCGTAGAGATAAATGGGCAGCTTTTTTTTATTTCTTTTCGCAATATAATATGCCCATTGCTGCACATCCCACTGTTCCTTTGCCCCGAAAGTAATGTACTTTCCCTCGCTTTGTCCGCAGCAGCGTTCGTCAATAAAGAGCAGGCCGCATCCGTTTTCATGGAGAAACCTTGCCGTATAGGCAAAATCCCCGAAACCGCTGCCCCGGTATCCATGGCAGAGCAAAACATAACGTTTTGTCCTCGCCGCCGACAGATAGGACCCATGCAGCAGCAGGCTGTCCCCGCTTCTGATATAACAGTCCTGCATTTTCTGCCGCTGACACCAGGCTTTCCCCTCCTCGTATTCCTTTTCATACTTATCCCTCGGATGGTTGATCTTTGTATGGGACAGTTGAAACCATTTCCTTACTGCAGGCTGTTTTCCCTTTCTGCCGCGCACTATCAGGTCAAAAAATGACCAGCCAAACGCCATAAAGATACCGAATGCCGCAGCAGCGGCGCCTGTTATTTTAATTACTTTATTTTTCATAAAATATCCTGCCTCTTATCCTTGTTATCCTTTTTAAATATATTTTTACTATTTCTTTTATCATGCGGGCTTTCCAAACCAACCCGGATTTTTTCTACTCATAATCATACAGGAAAACCTCCGCAAATACAACGCTATCTTATCTTTAGATTTTCCCCTCCTTCTTGACAGAAAATTTCACGGATAGTATGATTGATGAAAGATTGATATATCATTTGCAAAAACTATATAAAGATATGGAAGAAACGGAGCAAACAAATGGCAAACGGACAGGAAGAACAGATCAGGATCGTGCAGGAGACCGTGGCGGGAAAAGAAATCACCTTTGCGCATGTGATGGGAGGCCCGGCGCCGATCATATACCAGAAGCTCGGATTAAACCCGCAGGTGGATTATCAGTCATCCGCCATCGGCATCATGAACATGACGCCGCCGGAGTCAGCCGTCATCGCCTCTGATATTGCGGTCAAGAGCGGAAATATCTATCTGGGTTTCGCTGACCGCTTCACCGGAACACTCATCATCACGGGGGAGATTTCAGATGTTATGTCGGCTATGACCGAGATCGTGGATTATTTTCGGGATACACTGGAATATGTAGTCTGCAAGATCACAAAGAGATAGGAAGTATGGCCGTGGCAAGTATAACAAAGGAAGAACTGCTGGAAAAGCTGTTCCATGAGGATTATGAACACCTGAAGGGGAAAAAACTGCGCATAACACGTCTGCGGGTTCCGGGGAAGGAAGTATGTCTGGCACATATCATAAGCGCCTCACAGACTCCCGTATTCCAGAATCTGGGGCTCCACATCGGTGTCCATGAGGGCGAGGACCATACCGGAGAATCTATCGGCCTGATCCGCTTTACGCCATGGGAAGCGGTCGTGGTGGCTGCCGATGTCGCAATGAAAAGCGCGGACGTACAGATCGGCTTTATGGACCGCTTCTGCGGTTCTCTGATCCTCACCGGCGGGTTGTCCGAAGTCCAGACCGCCGTGGAGGAGGTCGTCAGGTTTTTTGGCGAAGTGCTGGGCTTTCAAACCTGTAAGATCTATAAGAATTGACGAAACGGAACAGGGCAGATCATGAAAAAAATGTTTTTGATGGGCAGGAGCGAAGCGGGAAAAACCTCCCTGACCCAGGCACTGAAAGGTGAAGAGCTTCACTATGTGAAAACCCAATACACCAGTTCAAACGACGACACCATCGACTCGCCGGGAGAGTATGCAGAATCCAAGCGCTTCAGCGTGGGGCTCGCCTGCTTTTCCTTTGAGGCGGATGTGGTGGCGGTCGTTCAGGCTGCCGATGAGCCTTTCAGCCTGTTTGGCCCAAGCCTTCACACCTTTATCCTCCGCCCCCTGATCGGCATCATTACAAAGGTTGATTCTCCTTATGCGAATATACCTATGGTCAGACAATGGCTGATCAACGCCGGCTGTGAACGCATTTTCCTGATCAACAATATAACCAGAGAAGGCATCGGCGAGCTTATGGAATATCTGGAGGAAGATCTGCCGCATCTGACTATGGAGCAGGCAAAATGCAAGCAGAACCTCGGATTGAATGAATGGGATCCGCTCCCGGAAGACAACGGATATCCGGCTGGCCATCCTACTAATTGATCCCCGGCTCTTGACTTTCTTCCTTAAACTTAATATACTGTTCTGACAGCCTGATTCCCCGCCGCAAAAGGCGGGGGATTTTTTCGTAGTTTTTACATACATGAGGAGTACATTTTTATGAGAAATTTCAGGAAAAAATACTTTGGAGATGCTGATTTTTACAAGATGGTATTTGCTGTCGCTGTCCCCATCATGATCCAGAACGGTATCACAAACTTTGTGAATATGCTGGACAATATCATGATCGGCCAGATCGGAACCGAATCCATGACCGGCGTCTCCATTGTCAACCAGATACTGATCGTCTATAATCTCTGTATTTTTGGGGCCGTCTCCGGGGCAGGGATCTTTACGGCGCAGTACTACGGTCAGAAAAATACGGACGGCATACGGCACACAGTCCGTTTTAAACTCCTTGCAAGCATAGCCATTACCGCTCTGACCATTCTTTTGTTTATCCTTTGCGGACAGAATCTGATCAGTTTTTATCTGACCGGCGAAGGCAGCGCGGAGAGCATTCAGGCTTCCATGGCAAGCGGCAGGGAATATATGCTCCTGATGCTGACGGGGCTTCCCTTTTTCATGATCACACAGGTTTACGGCAGCACATTAAAGGAATGCGGCCAGACGCTCCTGCCCATGAAAGCAGGCGTTGTGGCGATCTTTATCAACCTGCTGTTCAACTATCTGCTGATCTACGGAAAATTCGGTTTTCCGATGCTGGGCGTAAAGGGCGCTGCGATCGCAACCGTCCTCTCCCGTGTGGTCGAGACGGGCATTATCGTCATTGCCACACACAGAAATAAGGAAGGGAACCCATTTGTCCTCGGGTTATACCGGAGCTTTGCCATTCCAGCGGACACGGTAAAAAAGATAGCTATAAAGGGAACTCCGCTTTTGCTGAACGAAACGCTCTGGTCCGCAGGTATGGCTACCCTCGCGGCATGCTATTCCCTGAAAGGGCTCAACGTGGTTGCCGCCCTCAATATCTCCAATACGATATGCAATCTGTTCCACATTTCCTTTATTGCCATGGGGGAAGCTGTCGCGATCATCATCGGGCAGATCCTCGGCACAGGAGATATGAAGCGCGCCAAGGAGACCGACACAAAGATCATTGTCTTTGCCGTCCTTCTCTGCTCCGTTGTGGCGGTAGTGATGTTTATCACAGCGCCTCTCTTTCCGGATTTTTACAATACATCCGAGGATATCAGGCAGCTAGCCGCAAAGCTGATCATGATCTCGGCGCTGTTCGTTCCCCAGCACGCCCTGCTGAACAGCCTGTACTTTACGCTGCGCTCCGGCGGAAAGACCATGCTGGCTTTCTTCTTCGACAGCGTGTTTATCTGGTGCGTCAGCGTTGTATTAGCCTTCGCGCTGGCAAAACTCACGCCCCTGCCCATTTTATGGATCTACTTCCTTGTCCAGCTTGCGGACGGCATCAAGGCGGTGATCGGGCTTGTGCTGGTAAAAAAGGGCGTTTGGCTGCACAATATTGTGGAATAATATGTCGAATTCCGCGTTCACAAATTGTTCATATTTAATTCAAAGAAACTTAATTTGAAAATCATTTTTTAGACAAATCTACAGACTATACTAAGTACATAAGATAACAACAGGAACTTAAAAACAGTTCTGAAGTATCTTCCCAACAAAGACATTATCGTAATAAATTTAAATAACTTTTTCATAATAAGTGCCAAGTAAGGGAAACCTTACTTGGCATCCTCCCTTTCTAGTCATATTTTCTCTTATTTCCCATATGATTATAGTAATTCCATATATTTTATCCGGCGGCGGCCTATATCAAAATTCTGCATTTTTATGCAAAAAGCTTGCTTTTTCCGGATATTACTGATAAACTCATATTTGTCATCCGTTCACAAAGGCGTGAATCCGAAGAAATGACGTTTATTTTTATACCATTTTTTCAGCAGATAATCTTCGGATTATCTATTTTTATTTTACTTCAATAGAAAGTTCATATATATACTTTCTATTGCTTATGGAGGGATTTATCTATGTTAGAAATGATTACCAATGTCAACGGCATCGTCAACGGCTTTGTCTGGGGAACTTTCGGCATCGGCCTTTTACTCTTTGCCGGCATCCTGATGACCCTGGTCAACCAGGGTTTCCAGTTCACCCACATCGGGCACTGGTTCAAGAACACCATCGGCGCCATTTTCGCAGACAGACATGTCACAAAACATACGGAGAAGGAAGACAAATCTATTTCCCAGTTCCAGAGCCTGTGTACGGCTCTTGCGGCGACCATCGGCACCGGAAATATCGTGGGTATCGCCACCGCGATCATCTCCGGAGGCCCCGGCGCTATTTTCTGGATGTGGGTCATGGCTATTTTCGGCATGATGACAAATTATTCCGAGAATGTCCTCGGCATTTATTACCGCCGCAAAAATGAAAAAGGCGAATGGTCCGGCGGCGCAATGTATTACTTAAGGGACGGCCTCGGCTCCAAAAAAGGCTGTAAGGAGATCGGCCTGATCCTTGCTGTGCTGTTCAGCTGCTTCTGTCTGCTGGCAAGCTTCGGCATCGGCAATATGAGCCAGGTAAACTCCATCGCAGGTAATATGAAGTCTGCATTTAATATTCCCACCTGGATCACCGGCGTCGCCATTGTCATACTTTCTGCTTTTGTTATTTTAGGCGGTTTAAAACGGGTTGCCGCAGTTACGGAAAAACTGGTCCCGATCATGGCTATCCTCTATATCATCGGCGCCCTTATTATCTGTATCGCAAATATCGACCAGTTCGGCGCTGTCTTCGGAGCTATCTTCAAAGGCGCTTTTGCCATGAAAGCGGCAGGGGGCGGCATCATCGGTTACGGTGTCAGCAGAGCGATCACATGGGGCTTTAAAAGAGGGGCATTTTCCAATGAAGCAGGCCTTGGCTCCTCTGTTATGGTGCATTCCAGCTCCAATGTAAAAGAACCTGTCCGTCAGGGTATGTGGGGTATCTTTGAAGTGTTTGCGGATACGATCGTTGTCTGTACGCTGACCGCTTTCTGCATCCTTTCCTCCGGGCTGGTGGATCTGGAAACAGGACAGATGCTGACCGATGTAGAAGGTTCCGGTCTGGTAGGGCAGGCTTTTGCAGGTGTTTTCGGCTCCGTCGGCCCCAAGTTTATCGCTATCGCCATCTTGCTGTTCGCCTACTCGACGGCACTTGGCTGGAGCCATTACGGTACAAAGGCTTTTGAGTTCCTGTTCGGTACAAAGGCGACCGTTATTTACAAAGCCGTATTCGTTATCATGACATACTTCGGCTGCACGATGAGTCTGGGACTGGCATGGGACCTTTCAGATACTTTCAACGGTCTGATGATGATCCCGAACCTGATCGGTGTTCTGGTTCTCTCCGGCACTGTCAGGAAGATCACATCCAACTACTTACGCCGGACTTTCCACGGCTCCAAAGAAGAACCCATGTATTCCGCCTTTGAAGATATTCAGAAAGAGCAGCTGCGCGGTTAAAAATGCCTATCAGGATATGTTAACTGAACAATATTTTCAAAAGCCATAAGAAAAAAGCGGTCGACCGGCCGCTTTTTCCTATCTCTCTTATTTCATTTTAAATATTTCAAATCCTTATGCTTTCCCGTTACATCCCAGAACATCGATCAGTTTGTGACGAACCATCTCTTTAATGTTAGCACGAGCCGGTTTCAGATATTCACGGGGATCGAATTTATCCGGATGCTCTGCGAAGAACTGACGGATCGTACCTGTCATGGCAAGACGAAGGTCAGAGTCGATGTTGATCTTACATACTGCAGAGCGTGCAGCTTCACGGAGCTGGTCTTCGGGAACACCGATCGCACCGGGCATTGCTCCGCCGTACTTGTTGATCATCTCAACATATTCCTGCGGAACGGAAGAAGAACCGTGCAGCACGATGGGGAATCCCGGGATCATCTTCTCACACTCATGCAGAACGTCGAAACGAAGCTGCGGTTTTGTGCCGGGTTTGAACTTATATGCGCCGTGGCTTGTACCGATCGCGATGGCAAGGGAGTCACAGCCTGTCTTTTCCACAAATTCTGCCACTTCTTCGGGATGTGTGTAGGAAGAATCCTCTGCGGATACTTTCACATCATCTTCCACGCCTGCCAGTGTGCCAAGTTCAGCTTCCACTACCACGCCGTGTTCATGAGCGTATTCCACTACCTTCTTTGTGATCTCGATATTCTCTGCAAAGGGTTTGGAAGAAGCATCGATCATAACGGAAGTAAATCCGCCGTCGATACAGGACTTACATGTCTCAAAATCCGGACCGTGATCCAGATGCAGAGCGATGGGCAGATCAGGATTGCAGGCAATAGCAGCCTCAACCAGCTTCACCAGATAATTGTGATTCGCGTAAGCACGGGCTCCCTTGGAAACCTGCAGAATAACCGGTGCCTTTTCCTCCGCGCAGGCTTCCGTGATACCCTGAACGATTTCCATGTTGTTTACATTGAAAGCACCGATAGCGTAGCCGCCCTTATACGCTTTCTCAAACATTTCCTTTGTTGTTACTAATGGCATATCCTTGTACCTCCATTTAATATTTTTGTTTTATATGATAACCGAAAGCCGCCCTTTCAGTCCTCTGTCCCTGCCTGCAGCTCCGGCTATTTTCATTTTTATTCTTCACCGCTCAGGAATTTCTCAATACTTGAAAGAGCCTCTTTTTCATCCTTTCCGTCCGCGACTACGGTAATCTCCGCGCCGCTGTCGAGTCCCAGGCTCATCATACCCATGATACTCTTTGCATTCACCTTTTTCCCTGCTGATTCAATGTAAACCGAACTCTCATGCTGGCTCGCCACCTGTACGAGGACCGCGACGGGCCGGGCTTCAAGCCCGTTTTTCAACTGAATCTTCATAGATTTTTCCAACATAATTTTTCTCCTCTCACTACTTTCTCATGCTTTCCGCAATCTCACTTATTTTTCGCAATCTATGATTCACTCCGGACTTCCCCACCGGAGGTGTCAACAATTCCCCCAATTCCTGCAGCGTTGCCTCCTGATACTCCAGCCGCAGTTCCGCGATCTCCCGCAGGTTTTTCGGCAGCTCGGAGAGACCCGTTCTTTCCTGTATCAACATGATATCTCTTACCTGCCCCGCCGCGGCATTCACAGTTTTTGCGATATTGGCCGTTTCGCAATTCACCTTTCTGTTGACGGAATTTCTCACTTCCTTCACGATCCTGTGATTCTCAAAATCCATCAGGGATACATGCGCCCCCATGATATTCAGCATATCACATATGGCCGAACCCTCTTTTATATAAACCACATAATATTTTTTCCGCCGGGCAACCTTCGCCGGAATATCAAAGGCTGCTGTCAGTTCCAGCAAAAGACCCGCTTCCTTTTCATCTATGCAGTCAAATTCCAGATGATAGCTCTTCCCCGGGTTGCTCATAGAGCCCACACATAAATATGCCCCCCGCAGAAAGGCTCTCCTGCAGCACTGCTCTTTCAATGTTCCCTTTAAATCCGGTATCAGACGTTCTTTCCAAAATTCTACAGAAAAAGTCAATATCCCTTTCTCCGCATCACTCTTTATATTAATGTTTTTTTTGCATAATGTAAAGGCTTTTTGTCTCACAAAATCATTCTCTGCGTTTAAAAAAACCGTTATTTCACCATTTTCCGCCAAAAAATCCATATTGTCGGATTTTGTCCGTCCCCTGTCCCCAAACAGGATGATCGCAGATAATTCCGCATATATGCAATGCGCAGAGGATGCATACTGCTTTAATAATTCCTCTTTTACTTCTCCCGAAAAAGACAACGCTATCCCTCTTTCTCTCACCCCTATTTGATACTCTGGATCCCGATATCCCTGTGGCTTATCTTAAGCCCGTAACTGCCCTTATCTTTCAGCCGTTCATACAGCATATTGGCGAGCGTCACACTGCGGTGTTTCCCACCCGTGCATCCTATCCCTATCACAAGCTGGTACTTCCCCTCCTTGATATAATTGGGAATCAGGAAATTGAGCATATCCGTCAGTTTATCGAGAAATTCATGGCTCTCCGGGTAGCCCATCACGAAATCCTGCACTTCCTTTTCATTCCCCGTGTGGCGCTTTAACTCCTCCACATAAAACGGATTTGGCAGGAAACGCACATCAAACACAAGATCCGCATCCGCCGGGATCCCGTACTTAAAGCCGAAGGATACAACATTTATCATCAGACTGTTATATTCTTCATTCTGGATAAAAATGCGCTCTAACTCTTCTTTTAATTCCCTTGTCAGCAGATTGGACGTATCGATCACATAATCCGCCTTTTCCCGGATCTTCCGCAGGATCTCCCTTTCCCTCTGGATCCCCGCCTCGATCCGCTCCCCGGAGAGGGACAAAGGATGCCGCCTTCTTGTCTCCTTGTATCGCTTTAAGAGCACCCGCTCGCCTGCATCCAGAAACAATATCTCATATACAAAGCCGTTTTTCTTCAGCTTGTCCAGCATCCCTTCCGCTTCCTGAAAAGACTGGCCGCTGCGCACATCCAGACCCAGCGCCACTTTGGAAGCCTCCGTTCCCGGAAGGGACACCATCTCCACAAACATCTCCACCAGAGAGACAGGCAGGTTATCCACACAATAAAAACCTGCATCCTCCAGCATTTTCAATGCCGTACTTTTTCCGCCGCCGCTCATGCCTGTCACTACAACAAATCTCATCTTTGGCTCCTCTTATGCCGCCCGGTTTTCTCACTCCAGATAAATCACTTCCGGCTCAAGCTCCACGCCGAAATGCTCCCTTACCCTATCCTGTACTTCTCCCATAAGCCGTCTGATATCTGCTGTTGTTGCACCGCCCCTGTTGACGATAAAGCCGCAGTGCTTTTCCGACACCTGGGCGCCGCCTATGCTAAGGCCCCTTAAGCCTGCGTCCATGATCAGCTTTCCCGCAAAATATCCTTCCGGTCTTTTAAATGTGCTTCCCGCACTGGGATATTCCAGAGGCTGTTTTACCCGCCTTCTTTCCGCAAAATCTGCCATTTTGGCTGATATTTCTTTTCTCATACCGCCGAAAAGCTGAAACTCCACGTCGGTCACTATGATCTTTTCCCGCTTTAAAATGCTGTCCCTGTAGCCGAAGTTCAATTCCTTATTGGAAAATTCCTTTTCCTCCCCCGTCTGCGCAATGCCCTTCACCCGGCTGACCACCTGGCGCATTTCACCCTCGTAAGCACCGGCGTTCATCACCACGCCGCCGCCCACAGAACCCGGGATCCCCGAGGCGAACTCAAATCCGGTCAGGGAATGCTCCAGCGCAGCGGAAGCGATCCGGCCAAGCAATGCTCCGGCCTGTGCCGTTATCTTTTCGTCTGCGATGCGGATTGCTCCGAACGCATCCCCGATATGAAGGATCGCTCCATCGTAGCCTTCGTCACTGACCAGAAGATTGCTGCCGTTTCCCACTACAAAATATTTTGTACCACTTTCTCTAAAAAATGTAAGCAATTTTTGAAGCTGCTCTGCTGTTTTAATTTCCAGAAAAAGTTCTGCCGGTCCGCCGGTCCGGAAAGTCGTATGCCGGCTCATGGGTTCTCGCCGGAGAATCTGCCCTGCCGGCAGGATCCGTTCCACCTCTGTTATGATTTCCCCTCTCAACTCAGATCCTTTCTTATTAACAGTT
Organism: [Clostridium] symbiosum; assembly: GCA_021769625.1. Taxonomy (GTDB): domain Bacteria; phylum Bacillota; class Clostridia; order Lachnospirales; family Lachnospiraceae; genus 1XD8-76. The sequence continues at coordinate 24,927 of JAETSN010000007.1, forward strand.
CCGCATCTGCCCTCTCAGTGTCTTTGGCGGCAGAGAAATTTCCAGCCGCTCTGCGTCTGTAAATTCTCTGGACACTTCACGGCCAGATGCTGTTTTACAGTTCCGCATCTGCCCTCTCAGTGTCTTAAACTTACCGTACCGTATCCAGTACCAGTTTGGCGGAGCCGTAAATTCCCGCATCATTTCCCAATGTTGCCAGCACGAACTTCGCATTTTTCGCACCCGGGAACACGTATTTTTCAAAAGCCGGGCGGATGTACTCAAAAAGGATCTCCCCCGCCTTGGACACGCCGCCGCCTACAACGAACGCCGCCGGATTTAATACGCTGGCTATCATGGCAAGGCCTTTTCCCAGTATTTCCCCGAATTCCTCTGCGATCTTTATCGCTGTTTTATCTCCGTCCTTTACAGCGTCAAATACGGCTTTTGCCGTTACTTCCCTCTCTCTTAACACGGAAGGCTCCTGTGTCCGGTCCAGTACCCTCTTTGCCAGCTTTACGATGCCGGTGGCAGAGCCATACTGCTCAAGGCACCCCTTACAGCCACAGTTACAGGAATCCTCTTCTCCGTCCATCACATGCATATGCCCTATCTCGCCGCCTGCACCGTCCGCACCGGTCACCAGACGGCCGTCCACGATCACGCCGCCCCCGATGCCGGTACCCAGTGTGACGACCACAAGAGATGTATAACCCTGGCCGCCGCCCTTCCACATCTCTCCGAGCGCTGCGACATTGGCGTCATTTCCCACCTGTACCGGTACACCGCAGAGCTTCTCCATCGTTTCCCTGACGGGTGTCACTCCCCAGCCCAGATTTACAGCTTTATTTACGACTCCTGCATCATTTACCGGCCCGGGTACGGCAATACCGATACCCGCTATATTTTCTTTTGCATATTGCTCTTTTGCCATCTTCTGATTGATACTATCCGCAATATCCGGCAAAATATTCTCCCCGCCGTTTTCCGTTCTGGTAGGAATCTCCCACTTATCGATCACTGTTCCTTCCATATCAAAGATTCCCATCTTCACGGAAGTCCCACCTACATCTATCCCAAATATGTATTCAGCCATTCTTTTGTCCCTTCCCTGCTCTCACTTATTCGTTTTCTTCTCTCTTCTTTGCCAGATTCCGCTGTACACGGTTATACAGTTCCTGCGCCGCGTTATACCCCATCTTCTTCTGACGGTGATTTACGGCTGCCGCCTCACAGATGATAGCCAGGTTCCGCCCCGGTCTGATCGGAATATTATGACATACTATCTTATTCCCCAAATACTCCGTATATTCCTCCTGCAGGCCGAGTCTGTCATATTCTTTATCCTTATCCCAGTCTTCCAGCTTGATGACAAGATCGATATTCTGAGTCTCCCTGACACAGGATACACCAAAAAGTGTCTTTACATCCACGATACCGATACCGCGCAGTTCAATAAAGTGCTTTGTGATATCCGGCGCGGAACCGATCAGTGTCTCGTCGCTCACCTTGCGCAGTTCCACCACATCATCCGTCACAAGACGATGGCCGCGCTTGATCAACTCCAGCGCCGCCTCGGATTTACCGATGCCGCTCTCACCTGTGATCAGTACGCCCTCGCCGTATACATCTACCAACACGCCGTGAACGGAAATACAGGGCGCAAGTTTCACGTTCAACCATCTGATGATCTCCGCCATAAAAGCTGATGTCGCTTTTTTTGTATTTAGGACCGGAACACCTTTTTTATTCGCGATCTCCAAAAAGATATCATCCGGGACCAACTCCCTGCAAAATACAAATCCGGGACAGTCATTCTGAATGAGGCCTTCATAGATCTCCCTTTTCTTTTCCTCACCCATGCCCATCATATAACTGTATTCCACAAATCCCATAACCTGCAGTCTGGTGGTCGCAAAGTGTTCCAGGTAACCTGTCAGCTGCAACGCCGGTCTGTTGATATCCGGCTGTGTGATCTTCACATTCGAAATGTCAAGCTCCGGTGTCAGGTTTTCCAGCTTCATTTTTTCAATTACCTTCGTCAGACGAATACTTGCCATATTTTTTCTCCTTCTCTTAGACAAAGCTGTCCGCTTTTTATCCAATCATATCATAAAATTTTTGAAAATCATAGAGTGTTGGGAAAATTTTGGGGCGGAGGGAAGTGTGTTAATTAAGAGGCCGCCCCCATCAACCTAATAACATTACCCCTCTTTCTCGGCATGAAAAAAATTATAAATACCCCTCGCAATATTTTCAGGAATCTCAGGGATCGCGGAAAATTGTTCTACGGTCGCGTTCTTCATCTCTTCTATGGATTTAAAATGGCGCATCAGCGCTTTGCGGCGGGCTTCACCTACACCGGGGATGTCCTCGAGAACGGACTTCACCTGGGTTTTGCTGCGCAGGGAGCGGTGGTATTCTATGGCGAAGCGGTGGGCCTCGTCCTGAATGCGGGTGATCAGTTTAAAGCCCTCGGAATGCTTGTCAATAGGGATCTCCTGATTGTGGTAGTAGAGGCCTCTGGTGCGGTGGCTGTCATCCTTGACCATGCCGCAGACCGGGATATCGATCTTCAGTTCTTTTAAAACTTCCAGCGCAATATTCACCTGTCCCTTTCCGCCGTCCATCAACAGAAGATCCGGAAATTTCGTAAAAGAACCGTATTCCGCGTCCATCTTTTTTGCAGTGAGTTCCTCCCGCTCCTCCATACCGTGCACAAACCGTCTGGTCAGCACTTCTTTCATGCAGGCATAATCATCCGGCCCGCTGACTGTTTTAATCTTAAACTTACGGTAATCGCTGCGCTTCGGTTTTCCCTTTTCATAGACCACCATGGAGCCCACATTCTCAAAGCCGCTGATATTGGAAATATCAAAGGCTTCCATTCTGCTGATATGTTCCAGATGGAGGAGCGCTGCGATCTCTTTCACCGCACCGATGGTGCGTCCCTCCTCCCGCTTGATCTTCTCCTTGTCCTTTGACAGGATGAGCGCCGCATTCTGCCCGGCAAGTTCCACCAGTTTTTCTTTTGTGCCTTTCTGCGGCACCCTGAGGTAGACCCTGCTGCCCCGTTTGCTGCTCAGCCACTGTTCCAGCACCTCCATATCTTCCACAGCCTCCTGCAGCATCAGCTCCCGCGGCAGAAAAGGGGTGCCCGCATAAAACTGCTGGATAAACTGCTGCAGGATATCGCGGCGGGGCATTCCTGACACATTTGTCATATAGTAATGTTCCCGCCCGATCAGCTTGCCGTCCCTGACAAAAAACACCTGAATGACCGCATCCTGTTCATCCTGTGCCATCGCGATGATATCCTTATCCTCGCCGTCGCTGTGGGTGATCTTCTGCTTCTGGGAGACGCTCTTTACGCTCTCATAAAGATCCCGGCAGCGAATCGCCTCCTCGAAATTCAGCTCTTCCGCGGCATCCTGCATCTTCTTTTCCAGGTCTTTCAGTATCATATTATAATTGCCGCCGAGAAAGTCTAACGCCTGATCCACCCGTTTCCGGTACTCCTCCTGACTGATATAACCCTGACAGGGCGCAAGGCACTGTCCAATATGATGGTTCAGACAGGGGCGTTCCTGCCCCAGATCCCGGGGCAGCACCCGGTTGCAGGTGCGCAGCTTAAACAGTTTGTTCAACAGTTCTATCGTATCCTTCACTGCCCCCGCACTGGTGTACGGCCCGAAATAACGGGATTTATCTTTCTTTATTTCCCGGGAGAACAATACCCGCGGAAACTCCTCCGATACCGTCACCTTGATAAACGGATATGTTTTATCATCTTTCAACAGCGTATTATATTTGGGGCTGTTCTCCTTGATCAGGTTGTTTTCCAGCACCAACGCTTCCAGCTCCGAATCTGTGACAATATACTCAAACCGGGCGATCTGCTGCACCATCTTCTCGATCTGCGGCCCCCTTCCGTGGATTTTCCTGAAATAGGAGCGCACACGGTTATGGAGGTTTACCGCCTTCCCCACATAGAGGATCGTATCCGCCTCATCATGCATAATATATACGCCGGGCTTCGCCGGAAGTTTCTTTAATTCTTCTTCGATGTCAAACATAATATTCTGTACCTGTCATCTTTCCTATTCGCGCCTTATGATCGGTATTATCAGGAACTTGTAATTCATGATCAGCATTCGACGCTCACCAGATAAGCAACCTCCTTCATCCCGTTATTTCCCATTATAATATACAGAATTACAAAAGAAAAGCTTCTGAAACACACGCATAATAAAAGTGACGGAAAGAATAACTTCTGCCCATCACTTTTATCTTTTTTGAATCTTTATTTATTCTTCATTTTCTTTCTCTGTATCATCAGAAACTTCCGCTGTTGTTTCTTCTGCGAAATCCTCCGCATCCGTTCTTTTGTTTTCTTCCTGTTCCAGAGCCTTGGCCGCCGCTTCCAGCACGATTTCAGCATCCTGTTCATTATCCACGATAGCGGATCCCGAAATCTCCTTCTGCAACACTGCCTCCGGTGTCTCTGTCCGTCCCTGCGGCTCTGACCCTGTTTCCTGCCCGGCCGCTTCTTCCTGCTTTTCAGGGCTCTCATAGGGCACAAAATTCGGATCCTGAGATTTTTCTATGGATTCCTGCAGTGCACCGGAAAAAGCTCCTCTCGATCCGCTGTTTTCAGGTTCCGCCGGCTTTCCGCCGTCATCCGGTCCGGCTGTTTCCCACTGCCCTGCAGGCTCTGCCTGCCGGTTTACAGGCTTCGGCATTCCACCCAACATACCGTTCTGATAAGGATTTCCCTGAGGCATTCCCGGCCGGCCATTCTGGTACGGATTCCCCTGCGGCGCTCCCGGCTGGCCGTTCTGATACGGATTCTCCTGCGGTATCCCAGGCTGCATGCTTGGATGCAGATTCCCCTGCGATTGATTTTCTGCCTGATTGGACCAGTGGTTTTGTCTGTACTGGGCGTCCCATGCTTCCTTTCTGCTGTTTGCCGGTTCCCCTGTACTCTGCGGACCCTGACCGCTTCCGTTCTGATATGGATTCCCCTGTGGTCCTCCCGGCTGGCCATTCTGGTACGGATTACCCTGCGGCATCCCTGGCTGGCCGTTCTGGTACGGATTACCCTGCGGCATCCCCGGCTGGCCGTTCTGATACGGGTTACCCTACGGTCCTCCCGGCTGGCCATTCTGGTACGGATTACCCTGCGGTCCTCCCGGCTGGCCATTCTGGTACGGATTACCCTGCGGCATCCCCGGCTGGCCGTTCTGGAAGGAACCGCCCATTCCTACCGGCGGGATCGGAGGCCTTCCGTAATTCCCCGGTACATTGAAGTTAGGCTGTCCCTGTCTTCCGGGATTCGGCTCAGGTTTCTTTTCTTCCGGCTTCTCCTCCGGCTCAGGCAGTCCTTTCTCTTTCCGATAGATCTTCATGAACTCCTTACCGGTGATCGTTTCTTTCTCGATCAGGAATTCCGCCAGCTTATCCAGAAGTTTTCTGTTTTCCTTCAAAAGCTTCTTTGCTTCTTTATAGCTGTCCTTCAACAGCTTCATCACTTCGGTATCCACATCCGCAGCCGTATTGTCGCTGCAGTTCATAACAGTCCTACCATCCAGATATCTGCTCTCCACGGATTCCAGGCCCATCAGGCCGAACTTCTTGCTCATACCGTACTGTGTTACCATCGAGCGGGCAATATTGGTGGCTTTCTCTATATCGTTGGAAGCGCCTGTTGTCACCGTATCAAACACGATCTCCTCCGCCGCCCGGCCTGCCAGAAGTCCTACCAGCATATCACGCAGCTCGGCTTCCGTATTTAAGAATTTTTCCTCCTCCGGCACCTGCATCACATAGCCCAGCGCACCCATAGTCCTCGGCACGATCGTGATCTTCTGCACCGGCTCTGAATTTTTCTGAAGGGCGGATACCAGAGCATGCCCCGTTTCGTGGTAAGAGACGATCCGCCGCTCTTCCTTGCTCATGATGCGGTCTTTCTTCTCTTTTCCTACCAGCACCTGTTCCACTGCGTCAAAAAGATCTTTCTGGCTGACACAGTTCCTGCCCATCTTTACGGCATTGATCGCCGCCTCATTTATCATATTGGCGAGATCGGAGCCCACCGCCCCGCTGGTCGCCAGCGCGATCTCATTCAGATCCACGGAGTCATCCATCAGCACATCCTTCGCATGCACTTTCAGGATCTCCACACGCCCTTTCAAGTCCGGCTTATCCACGATGATCCGCCTGTCGAAACGCCCCGGACGCAGCAGCGCCTTATCGAGAATTTCCGGCCTGTTGGTCGCCGCCAGAATGATGATGCCGCTCTTGCCGTCAAAGCCGTCCATCTCGGAGAGAAGCTGGTTCAACGTCTGCTCCCTCTCCTCGTTTCCGCCGCCGTACTTGGAGTCCCTGCTCCGGCCGATGGCATCGATCTCATCGATAAACACGATACAGGGCGCATTCTTCTCCGCCTCCCTGAACAGATCCCTCACACGGGAAGCGCCGAGGCCCACATAAAGTTCAATAAAGTCCGAACCGGCAAGGGAGAAGAACGGCACTTTCGCCTCTCCTGCCACCGCCCTTGCGAGCAGTGTCTTACCTGTGCCGGGAGGTCCCACGAGCAGCGCGCCTTTGGGGAGTTTTGCGCCCACCTGGGAATACTTTCCTGGATTATGCAGAAAGTCCACTACTTCCACAAGAGACTCTTTCGCCTCATCCTCACCTGCAACATCCTTAAAGGTTACGCCCGTCTCCTTCTGGACATAGACTTTCGCGGTGCTCTTTCCCATGCCCATAATGCCGCCGCCCTTGCTCATCTTTCTGAAAAGGAAGCTTAAAAGCAGCCACATCAGCCCGATCGGAAGCACCACTGTGATCAATATGGAAATGATAGAATCCAGAAGCCCCGTCGTCTGCCCCTGAATATCCACATCATGATCCAAAAGCCTTTGAGTCAGTTCGTCGTCCTGTACCCGTATCGTGTAATAAATCTGGGTCGGAACCCCCATTCTGCCCAAAAAGTTTTCCTGCTGTCTGAAGAAGGAATTTCCGCCCGCTCCGGTCGATGTATTATCCTCCGTTTTCCCTGAACCATCATCCGACGCTTTCTTTTCGCCTTCCTCCCGCAGGGAAAAATCCAGTCTGTCTGCGATAAATGTCACAGACGCGACTTTATCTTCCTCCACCATATTGATAAATTCGCTGTAACTCACTTCAACTTTCTGGCTGCTCATGCCCATCATCAGCATTCCGATAAAAATCATCGTAATAACGGCTGCCAGCATCAGCAGAAAGATATTCTGCTTTTTCGGGTCGTTTCCCTTACCGGGTCCCGGCGCTCCCGGTCCTCCGGGGCCGTTATTTCCATTATTATAGCCGTCTCCGTTATTATAACCGCCGCCGTTGTTGTAGCCGTTATTATATTCATTATTGTTATTTTGATAGGACTGGTCCATTCTCTCTCTATGACAGCAGCTGACGCCAATGTCATTTTCTCCTTTCTCGTCATCCCGACATAGCAATTCTAGCCGATTTGCGAAAATAAAGCAATATTAGAATCATGAATTAATGTACACATCTATTAAAGATTTCTAAATTTTCTAAAAGAAACAGTAGATTTTTTCCGCATATGCATTTATAATAGAAAAATATTTATGAATATGTAAATAACGTGTATGACAAGAACTCCTTAAAACAATCTGCAACGGGGCAGACTGTTTTGGAGTTCTCTATTATTTTACAGGAAAATTTTCAACAGCGGTTTTTCCATCGGGAAAAACAGAAAGAGGGGTATTTATGGCGGTAAAATATGTATTTGTTACAGGCGGTGTCGTTTCGGGACTCGGCAAGGGCATTACGGCAGCTTCTTTGGGCAGATTGTTAAAGGCGCGGGGATACCGTGTCACCATGCAGAAATTTGATCCTTATATCAATATCGATCCCGGCACCATGAACCCGATCCAACACGGCGAGGTTTTTGTCACAGACGACGGCACGGAGACCGATCTGGATCTGGGGCATTACGAGCGGTTTATCGACGAAAATCTGGATAGGAATTCCAACGTCACCACCGGCAAGATCTACTGGTCCGTCCTCCAGAAAGAGCGGCGCGGAGATTACGGCGGCGGCACCGTACAGGTCATTCCGCATATCACAAACGAGATCAAAAGCCGGTTTTACCGGAATGATGAAGACACCGATACAAGGATCGCCATCATCGAGGTGGGCGGCACCGTCGGCGATATCGAGTCCCAGCCTTTTCTGGAATCCATCCGGCAGTTCCAGCATGAGGCCGGCCATGAAAACGCCATCCTGATCCATGTGACGCTGATCCCCTATCTGCGCGCCTCCCAGGAAATGAAGACAAAACCCACGCAGGCAAGCGTCAAGGAACTTCAGGGTATGGGCATCTGGCCGGATATCATCGTCTGCCGCAGCGAATATCCTCTGGACGAGGGAATACGGGATAAAATATCCCTGTTCTGCAATGTGCCGAAAAGCCATGTCCTGCAGAATCTGGATGTGGAATATCTGTACGAAGCCCCTCTCGCCATGGAGCGGGAAAAACTTGCCGACGTAGCCTGCGAATGCCTGCATCTCCCATGCCCGGAGCCGGATCTCGCCGACTGGATCTCCATGGTGGAAGCCCTGCGGCATCCCACCGCAGAAGTAACGGTCGCCCTTGTGGGAAAATATACCGCTCTGCATGACGCCTATATCAGCGTTGTGGAAGCCTTAAAGCACGGCGGCATCACCAACCATGCCACAGTACATATCAAATGGCTCGATTCGGAGACCGTCACAAGAGAAAATGCGGCAAAGCTTCTCTCGGATGTACAGGGTATCCTTGTGCCCGGCGGTTTCGGCGACCGGGGGATCGACGGCATGCTCTACGCTATCGAATATGCGAGAACAAACAATGTCCCTTATCTCGGGCTCTGCCTCGGTATGCAGCTCTCCATTGTGGAATACGCGCGAAACGTGGCTAGCCTTACAGATGCCCACAGCATCGAGTTAAATCCTGACACGCCCTACCCCGTTATCGCGCTGATGCCCGACCAGAATGGTGTGGAGGATATCGGCGGCACCCTGCGGCTCGGCTCCTGCCCCTGCGTGCTCGCGGAGGATTCCAAAGCCTACGCGCTCTACGGCGAAAAAAACATTCAGGAAAGGCACAGGCACCGCTACGAAGTCAACAACGATTATCGGGATATCCTGACAGAGCATGGGCTGAAGCTCTCCGGCACTTCACCGGACGGGCGCATCGTGGAAATGATAGAGATTCCCGATCATCCGTTCTTTCTCGCAACGCAGGCGCACCCGGAATTAAAATCACGGCCAAACAGGCCGCATCCGCTGTTTAAAGGATTTATTGCTGCGGCGCTGAAACAGAAAATATCTTAAATATATTAATTAATTTTTGTATAGTATTATTTTACATATCATGATATAATTCCTTTAGTCAGATTAGAACAAATGGGGATAGTCTGCGGTTGCCTTTTCCGGAAACGGAAAGGAGGTCGGTATGAATACTTTAGAAATACTTACACTGCTGTTAGTTGTTTTTGCAGCTTTAACATACTTAGACAATAGAAACAACCGCAAATAACGGAAAAGGCTATCCTCTACAGCCATAGAGGACAGCCTGTGATCCGTTCTTTAGTGATTACTGGTTTCCGATTGTGCAACCGTCGGACCCGCAAAATCCTTCGGTTTCTAATCTGATTATAGACCGATTTTGCAGATTTTGCAAGAGGGTTTGGAAAACGGAGGTGCTTCTGCACCTCTGTTTTTATCTGCAATAACCGCCTTTACTGCATCTACAATATTTTCAACGCCCAGTCCAAAATAATCCAACAATTTTTCACCGTTTCCCGAACGGCCAAACGTATCCCTCGTTCCGATCCTGCGAACCGGGACCGGCATATATTCAGCCACACACTCCGCAACCGCTGAACCAAGCCCGCCCAAAATATTATGCTCTTCCGCCGTCACGATCGCTTTTGTTTCCCTTGCCGCTTTTTGCACAGCCTCGACGTCGAGCGGTTTAACTGTATGCATATTTAACACACGGACCTTTATATCTTCCCGCATTAACCGCTCTGCTGCCTGCACCGCCCGTTCTACCATGCTCCCTACCGCTATGATAGACGCGTCCGTCCCTTCACGCAAAGTAACTGCCTTACCGATCTCAAAATGATAATCTTCTATATCTGTAACCGTGCCGCACGCCAATCTGCCAAGACGCAGATATACGGGATGATCATAATCCACAATATTCCGCACGGCATGACGTGTCTCACCGGCGTCCGCAGGGCAAATGACCGTCATATTCGGAACTGCCCGCATTAATGCCATATCTTCCAGACACTGATGTGTTGCCCCGTCTTCTCCTACCCCTAATCCGGCATGTGTTCCCACTATTGTGACATTCAGATCAGGATAGGCAACACTATTGCGGATCTGTTCAAAGGTCCTTCCTGCCATGAACATCGCAAAAGAATTGACAAACGGCTTATATCCCAGCGTCGCCATACCCGCAGCTGTTCCGACCATATTGGCCTCCGCGATGCCCATGTTAAAAAATCTTTCCGGATACCTTTTTCCAAAAAGGCATGACATCGTACAGGTGGAAACATCTGCGTCGAACACCACTATTCTGGAATCCGAACCTGCTTCTGCGAGTTCTTCACCATACGCATATCTTGTCGCAATCCTTTCACTCATATTTCCGCCTCCAATTCTGCATATTTCTCTTTCAGCTCTTTAAAGGCTGCATCAAACTGCACATCATTCGGCGTTTTCCCGTGCCATTCAGATTTTCCCTCCATAAACGATATCCCTTTTCCTTTTATTGTATCGGCAATGATCATAGAAGGTTTTCCACGGTTGTTCCGGGCATTATCGATCGCATCTGCTATCTGTTCCACATCATGTCCGTCGATCGACTGCACATAAAACCCAAAACTCTCAAATTTATTTTTCAGATCCCCTGTATCCATAATCTCTTTTACCGTGCCGTCCAGCTGCACTTTATTGGAATCCAAAATTGCGATCAAATGATCCAGCTTATACTTGTCCGCGGACATGCATGCTTCCCAGATCTGTCCTTCCTGGATCTCCCCGTCGCCGAGTATCGCATAGCAATAATAATCTTTTCCCGCCAGTTTTCCGCCCAATGCCATTCCCAGTGCTGCAGAAAATCCCTGTCCGAGAGAACCCGTCGACATATCAACGCCACGAACATGACGCATCTCCGCATGGCCCGACATATTACCTTCCAACTTCCGAAACATATTCAAATCCTCCGTCGGAAAAAATCCTCTTAATGCCAATGTCGGATACAGCGCTACTGTCGCATGGCCTTTTGACAATACAAAACGGTCTCTGTCCTCCCAGTCCGGTCTTTCGGGATCGATATTCATCTTGTCAAAATACAAAACAGACATGATCTCCGATAATGAAAACGCTCCCCCTATATGCCCCGATCTTGCATTTCGCACCATTTCAAGCCCGGTCAGTCTGATCTCCATCGCCTTTTTTCGCAAAAAATTTATTTTTTCGGGACTCATATTTCCTCCTTTGTCAAATCTCTTTCTACATATTCTCCCAGTTTCAGATACTTTTTGTAATCGAGCATATATTTCAGATGCATCTTCTCATGCGGAAAAAAAGTGGGATGGTATGGTTCGCATAATGCCCTTTGTGCCTCCTGCACACTCTCGTATATACCGGCGCCCACAGAGGCAAAAACACAGGCCCCTCTGGCGCAGCTCTGTTTTTCACTGGACACCATGATCGGAATATTTAATACGTCTGACATCATCTGCATGATATACTCCGATTTAGATGCTATTCCGCCAACACAGACTACTCTGTCGATTTTTATCCCGGATTCCATAAAAGAATCATAAATATGTTTACTTCCAAATATAGTTCCTTTCACCAGTGCCCTGAAAATATCCGATGCAGAAGCTCCCAAAGTAAGACCGTTCAGCGCACTTTTAACATTTTCATTGAGACGCGGATACCTTCTTCCATTAAACCAGTCCAGTGCGATAAGCGTATCCTCTCCTTCCGGCTCCTCCACCGCATTCTCCAGCGCCCTGATCATCCGGCTTTCCAGAAAATCTTTTAACTCCGTCTTCTTTTCCTGAGGAAGAACGCTCTTCGGTATATCCATATTTTCCAACGGCCACATCAATATTTTTTTGTACCACGCATAGGTATCTCCGAATGCACTCTGACCGGATTCACATCCGATAAATCCCGGGACGATCGAATTCTCCGCAAGGCCGCAGCAGTTGTTGAGTTTTTTCCCTTTCACCTCATTTGGATCAATGATCAACATATCCACCGTCGAGGTACCTACTACTTTTACAAGTGTTCTTTCCGATATTCCGACTCCAACGGCTCCTGCATGTGCGTCAAACGAACCGACGGCTACAGATACGTTGTTCGAAAGCCCCAGCTTCTCTGCCCACTCCTGCGAAATCGCTCCTATTTTTTCGCCGGCATTCTTCGGCATCTGTGAATATCGGTCATAAATAATTCCAAGATACGGATCGATCTTACTAAGACACTTCCGGGACGGCAGTCCGCCAAACATACTGTTCCACAGCGCCTTATGTCCTGCAGCACATGCTCCATGTACTATTTCATCCGGTTTTATCTTCCCAGCCAGGATCCCTGCGATCCAGTCAGAATGCTCTACCCATGTATATGCCGCCTCTTTGATCCTTCGGTTTTTTCTGGTCGTATGTAAAATCTTTGCCCAAAACCATTCTGCGGAATATTCTCCCTGAAACTGTGTATAATCTATTTCCCCGGAAGACAGTCCCTGCTGTATCTCCTGCGCCTCTTTTACGGCTGTATGATCTTTCCACAAATGGAACATGGCATCCGGATCATCTGAAAACTCCTCTGATAATGCCAGGGGCCTTCCCTCTTTGTCTACCGGACAAACAGTGGAACCGGTCGCGTCAACAGCGATGCCGACTATCTTGTCCGCTATAGAACCTCCCGCTTTTTCAATTACAATTTTTAATATAGACTCCAACACTTCAAGATGATCTCTGGGATGCTGACGATATTGTGATATACTTATATCGCAATATTCTTTTCTTGACCAACGAGGATATAACATGGAAGCCTCTGCTATGGTTGCTGCCGAGTGCGTATTTACAATGATCGCCCTTGCACTATCAGATCCAAAATCGACTCCGATTACATAATATCCGCCCATACACTATTTTCCCCTAGTTTTACTCATATTTAGAAAATAAATCTTTCGCATTCAGCTTCCATATATCCATATTTATCCCGGTGCCCGACAATCGCACTTCACATTTTTCCGTAATAGGATCGACCATTGCCGTAAAGCAGTCTTTTTCGTCAATAAAAACTTCCATCATGCTCTTATCAAGGAAAATGTGGAGCGTATGTGCCGATGCATCTTTCAGCTGAATATTTGTATTTTCCACAACCAGCATATCCGCACAGATCTCCAGAACCGTATCCGCCAGTTTGATCTGTCCATGGCTGCCCGCCCTGTAGTTCACAAGTATCTCCAACGTTCCGGTTTCTGCCGCCATCACAGACTTTTCACCGTTTAATATATAATGCTCCCCCCGAAGTTCTTTCAATTCTTCCGGGATCTTCTGAACCAGATCGTTCTTGTCATCCAGCGAAATCTCTCTCGGAAGAGAATTAATACCGTTCCAGCCGGAAGTATTCCGGAAACCTTCAACCGCTCCCCACAGCAGTTTTCTGTTTTTATCGTCTTCGATCACATTTGTCGCATAAAAATGGGAACTGTAATCAACAAACCCATGCTTTTCCCAACTAAACCGGCAATTGTCGGCATCCAGATCACCCACAAAATATTCCACCGGGCCATGCGGGGAGACAAAGATCACCCACTTATTCCCGAGCTGAACAATATTCGGACACTCACAGCTTCTCAATTTTTTATTTGGATATTGAAACAGCACTCCTTTGTATTCCCATTCTGTAAAAGCCTTATTTTTTGCTTCATACAGCAGTACTGCCGCTTTGCCGCCCTGTTCTGCATCTTCCTTACCGCCCAGGATCAGATAAGCCTTTCCATTCTGTCTGAAAAGAAACGGATCGCGCCACTCCCAGATTTTCTTTCCTTTATGAAGTTCCTCTGTCATAATAGGATTTACTGAAGTTCCTGGAGTCCATTTTTCAAGGTTGTCATCCTCCCCAAAGGCAATAAACTGTACCGCGGAATCTGTCGGATTCCTGTCTTCGTATCCTATACTGGTATAAATAGCAACCGGAACGCCCTCGTCATTAATTGCCGTACAGCCGAACCAAATATAGTATTCACCTGTCTCGGTATCAGGATAAAGCGCTACCGGCATATGCTCCCAGTGAATCAGATCTTTGCTCCGCGCATGTCCCCACACCGTGATCCCGCCTGTCCAATCCGGTTCTGATGTTTTCCAGACAGAAGAACCCGTCTTATACACCATACCCGCCCGATATCTGTCGGTGTCCGGGTTCAGGCTATACATCATGTGATAATAGCCTTTATAAAATATCACACCGTTCGGATCATCCATCCACTGTGATGGAGCGTGGAAATGGTACTCCGGTCTTGACGGGTCTAAATCCGCCTTTTTTGCAACTTCAAAAATTTTTGTTGTACTCTCTTTAATCTTTTCTTCAAAATTCATATAAACACCCTCTCTTTTTTATATTTTCTTATCCTTTAAGCCCTGTCATCGCAATTCCTTCAACAAAGAAATCCTGCAGACACAGGTAAAGGATCAAAACCGGAAGCAGACTCATAATGACCGCCGCCATCAACAGCCCCCAATCCGTGGCATAATTTCCGACCATATTGTACAAGCCAAGCGTGAGCGTCATCTTTTTATTACTGTTTAAAAAGATCAACGGTCTGATAAAATCATTCCATGTATTCATAAACGCAAAAATCGTCAGTGTCGTCATGGTCGGTTTCGACAGCGGCAAAAATATCCTCCAAAAAATTCCCCAGGGAGAACAGCCGTCAATCGCCGCCGCGTCTCCCAATGATTTGGGAATGCTCAGATAGCTTTGGCGCATCAGGAAAATACCGATCGGCGATACTATACATGGTAAGATCAGCGCCCACAAACTATTGATCAGCTTCAGCTGGCGCAATAACGCAAACGTCGGAATCAACATAACATAAAACGGGATCATCACCGCAAAAAGAAAAATTTTAAATATCACATCTCTGCCTCTGAACTTTAAATAAGTAAATCCGAATCCCGCCATGGTTGAGGTAACCAATTGTCCCATTACCACCGCTACAGTCACCAGTACCGTATTTTTAAACATTCCCCAGAAATTGATCGTTGAAAAAACATTTACATAATTCTGCCAGTGAAAAACATCTCCGAAAAAAGACGGGGGATATTTAAATACATCCGATATGTCTTTAAAAGATGTCGAAAGCATCCAGATGAAAGGTATCAACATAACTACTGCGCCAATCGACAGCACAATTACAGATATCAATTTGATCAAAAATCTTTTCGTTTTTCTACTCATACATTAAAACTCCCTGTTATCAGCTATTCAACGCTATAGTCATCGCTATCCATGTACTTAAACTGTAACGCCGCCAGAATAAAAATAAATACTGCCAGGATCCATCCCAGGGCACATGCATATCCCATGTTATAATAGTCAAATGCGTTTTCATAAATATACTGAACCAGAACAGATGATGATCTGGCCGGTCCTCCCCCGGTAATGATCATTACCTGATCAAATACCTGCATAGAATTGATCACGCATGTAATGCTTACATAAAGTGTTGTAGGTTTGATCAATGGAATCGTGATCATGCCAAGACGTTTTAGCCCTGTACATCCATCCAGTTCCGCCGCCTCATAATAAGAAGACGGTATCCCCTGCAGCCCGGCAAGGAAAATCACCATATTATATCCTAATCCCTTCCAGCAGCTTACTATAATGATCGTCCACAGCGATAATCTGGTGTCCGTCAGCCAACTGAGCCCCTTTCCCCCGAACATCTGGATGATATAATTGACAATTCCAAAATCTGTGTTAAACAGCCACTGCCATACAATGGAAATGGAAACCATCGATGCGATAGCCGGAAGAAAATATGCCCCTCGAAAGAAGCGAATCCCTCTGATCTTCTGATTCAGCGCTATTGCCAGAAAAAATGCCATGACCAGCTGAACCGGAACGGCGATCAGGGTAAATACTACCGTATTTACAAACACTTTCCTGCCTATTGGATCATGAAAAAAATTAATATAATTTTTAAGCCCTACAAAGGTCATATCATCAAATAATCCCCAGGTATTAAAACTGATCCACAGAGAATCCACCAACGGATAAACCGTAAAAACACACAGCCCGATGACAGCCGGCCCTAAAAAAAGTATTGCCCACAATGCATCTTTATTAATTTTCCTTGTCTTCATAATTACCTCTTTAATGAAATGGTTCTGTATAATAAGCTTTATACAGAACCACCTCATTGCATATTTTAATTAATAGCTGCCAAGAATCTCTTAATTGCCAAGCACTGCATTAATCCTGGTCTCAATATTCTGCAATGTTGTATCTACATCCTGATCCGTATAGTAAAACGCCTGAAGCTCTTCATCAACAGCATCATTAACAGCATTTACATTGGACAGTTTATCTGTAGGTTTGTCTTTCGCATTCTGGAACACCTTGAGCAAATCTTCCCATCCTTCCGGATAAACATCCCTGTCAAACCACTGCTCCAGATTTTCCTCCTTGTACATTTCCTCTCTGTTAGGCATCCAAAGCCCCGTCTTATAAATCGGGATACCGAAATCTGTAGAACTCATATACTCAGCGAGCAGCAGCGCTTCCTCCGGATGCTCTGTACTCTTGTTGATCGCTTTCATATCGGCAGAGACAATAAATGCATCACTGTCATCTTTCCCAAAAGTCGGGAACAGGCCGACGCCATAATTGATATCAGACGCGGAAATTTCCTGCAATGCATAAGAACCAATAGCGATCGACGCGACTTTCCCTGTCAGGAACATAGCGGTCGGAGAGTTACCTGTATCGGAACCTGCCGCATTCGGATCCGGCGCAACGCCCAATTCTGTTCTCAGCGCCTTGATATTGTTCAAAACTTCTTTTGACTCCTCGCTGTCAACATTTTCCGCCGCCGTCATATCCTCGTTATACCAGGATGTTCCATTCAGCTCCAGCATATACTGTAACACATACAGGGAATACTGCTCCTGCCAGTTGCAGGTACCATACTGTACCGTATTCCCTGAATCATCGACGATCGTGAGTTTCTGCATATTCTCGACAAATTCATCCCATGTCCAGCGCTCTTCCATTTTTGTCGGCATATACTCAACACCGGCTGCATCAAACAGATCCTTGTTGTAGAAAATGACCGGTCCGACATTACAGATATCAAGCCCGTATACATGTGTCTCGCCATTTTCGTCAACCATGCTTACCTTTTCCAACGATGCCCGCGTCATATCGGCTGTAAATTCAGACGCGACATCCGTCAGTTCCATCAACAGACCAGCATTTACAAAATCCTTACATTGTGTTGCGTCCAGATAAAATACATCCGGTCCGTCTCCCGATGCCAGAGCCGTTTTCAGCTTGGTATGGAAATCCGAACTCGGCACTGTCATATAATCGACAGTGATCCACGGGTACAATGTCTGAAAATCGTCAATACCCGCCTGAATGCTTTTCGCTTCCAGATCACTGGCTTCCCATGACCAGAATGTAAGGGTAACCGGATCTTTGTCAGAATCTTCCGATGCCTCTGTTGATCCCGAACTTTCTTCTGCGGGAACGGTGGTCTCCGTCTCTTCCGAAGAACCACATCCCGCCAGTAATGATACTGCCATTACTGCACACAGCACAGAACTAATTAGTTTTTTCTTCATGTTAAAAACCTCCCATTTATATAATTTTTTTGCTGCACTAAGTTAATAACTATTTCCTCTTTTCACTCATCATTTCTTTTACTCTCTCATAAAGAGTTCTTTCATTGATAAAGTGATCCAAAGTGAAATAATACCCTCCGATCAATGTTGTATCCTCCTCAAATGCTGAATACCGAATTTTGATCTTATCCCCAATCTCCCTGTTTACCATCCCCTCCAAAGATGTTCTGATCTTCCCTATGAAGCGTTCCGAAATCGGATAATCCGGTCCGATGATGATCTCATCCGGATTTATCACAAATATCGTATCAGCAAGTCCATATGCCAGCCGCCACGCTAAAATATCAAACGCCCATGTCGCCAGCGGATCCTTCTCATAATAAGCATTTACAATTTCCTCATATGTACTCTCCTCTGACAATCTACTTTCAGGAAAATCACACATTCTCTCGCTTATATAACGTTTTACACTTGCCGATGACGCATAATATTCCAAAGTTCCTCTTCTTCCATAAGTATTCTCAGGACCATTAAAATAAATTCCCAGCTGACCGATTTCTCCGGCAATGCCGAAAGCACCCTCCACGATCTTTCCATTTAAAATGATACCGGCCCCAATCCCGATCCCTACAGACTGCAATGCGAGCATACATTTACAATGGTCCTGTTTCTCTTCATCCATACTCTCCCACTCGCCGAATGCTGAAAGGTGCGCATCATGTTCTGTTATCACGGAAAAATCATACCTGTCCTCAAAGAACTTCTGAACATCTATTTCCTTAAGTCTTTCATAACCGTTTACAATTGCCTTATTCATCTCCGAACATCTCAGATACGGGCCGGGAACTCCAATACACATCCCCAGGATTTCTTTTCTGCCATGCCTAAGCAGCAATCTGTCAATTGTATTCAGTATGCGATCTGTTGTCTGCCAGATGTCTTCCTCTGTCGATACCTCACATTCCTCTGAATCGATCACTTCACCTGACAATGTAAAAATTGCCACTTTAAAATATGTACGGATCCACCTGGCCGATAAAATTTTAATGGAACGGGTTTTCAGTGTCAGGCCTTTTGTTTTTCTTTCCCCCCAAGTCCTCGGCTTTTCACACTCTTCAATAATATCAAGTTCCAGCAATTCGTTTACAATATTGGTAATAGTTGGTTTTCCAAGCCCTGTTATTTCAGCTAATTCTTTTCTTGATATATTTCCTTTTCTAATGATGATGTTTAAAACCAACGAACGATTTGACAATTGTATTTTTTCATTATTTAAACCATCTAATATCTCTTTCATCAAAACCCTCTCAAAAATTTATTATAAAAACTTATTAAGTTCATTATCTGAATTATTTTCATTCTTTATATGTGCATATTATATATTTTTATTCCCCTTATGTCAATATAATATTACAATTTTTCAAATATTTATTTATTCAACAAATTATTAAGTTCATTGCCAAAATTTTCCTCCTTTCTTTCAGTCTTTTATTTCATCATTATTTCATAATAGTTTCACCTCCATTCAATTTTTCACACGCTTAAGTATATACCGGCATCTATTATTTTTGAAAGCACTATTTTCTGTATATTCTCACACAATCATATTTCATACAGTAAAAATTCCATGTTTAGCAATTTAAAAAGCGTGAAAAGCCCTGCAGCCTTTCACACTCAATAGTATTCTATGGAACATCTATTCCTGCTCTTCATTCTATCTCAGCACATTAAAAAACTGTCGAGCTTTTCCATTCGGCGGCGCAGCAGCAGGAAAGCGACAATCCAGCCGCAGAGGCCGCCCAACAGCAAAGGCAAAGGATAAAAATCGTTTGCAAAGACAGCCGCAGCTGCCCCGAGGATTGTCACGGCCAAAAAGACAAGAGAACCTGCGCACGCACCGCCGTAATCCGAAAAATAATAAAATACAACAATGGTAAAGTACATACAGAATACGGCGTATACGCCCAGACTCAGAATTACAAACATACGCAGCATATAAACGCTGGCATTCAGATAGGGAAAGAACACGCTGACCAGACAGACCAGCACCACCGTAATGATAAGCTGGCTCTCATATACAAAAAAGAGCTGGCAGCGGAGCGCTCTTGCCATGACATTCCGCTCCTTTTGGATCATGTCATAGGTTCCATTGTTCAGCGCAGAGACATACAGGGTATACTTCTCATAAAAGGCTGTCTCCACCTTTACCACAAAGATGACCAATGACGGCATATTCACAAAAACAGCCAGAAACAGAGCGTAATCGTAAACGGGCGCCGTGAGGAAAATGCTGACCCGCTCCGCAATATCAGAAAAATACCAGTAAATGATGGTAGGACAGTAGATACCCAGTGTGTAGGCAAAACCTCCCACAGTCAGCTTTGGGTACCGGCGGAAATAAGAGAGGAACGCAAAATACCGGCCCCGCGGTATTCCAAAAGCCTTCATGCACTGGAATACCAGAGCGAATACGATCAAAAAATAACAGCATGCCAGCGCCATACAGGCTGCGGTCACCTTATCCACGCCAAATTGTCCTGTGCAAAGAAAATACACGGCTACAGCCAGAAAAAAACCCAGAAAGAAACTGAATGTCAGCGCCCTGTAATGCTTCAGCGCCGAGGCGTAGGTCATCATGCTGTAGACATCCGTTACCAGAACACCCAGAAGATAATAGCTTATCAGGAAGGACATGGATATTCCGTTCCGGAAATACATTCCCGCACACAGCAGAAACATGACAACGCCGGAAACGGCAGTAGATAACGTCAGCACTCCGAAAGCGGAGGGGCAGATGTCCGATTCTCTGCCTAAAAAGATACAGTCGGAAATATAGCGCGACACAGGCGCCGCAAAAAGAACGGCAGCCAGAGTAGCAGTCACGAAGGCATATGTCGTGGCCGCAATAAAAAATCTCTCTTCCAGAACCGTAAGACCCGCCTGATCCAATAAAAACTCCAACAGCAGCAACAGCACCGCTGACAGGACCGCCGGGCCTATCGTAGTCATGGTGGCGTAGATCGTCCCCCACAGGTTAGATGCCAGCGTTTTTCTTCCGTAAATTTTTTTCAGTTCAAATCCGATTCCTGCCATGGGATTCCTCCTCCAAATGTTCATAGATACCGTGGAATGCGTCCAGCATTCCTTCACGGCTGTAATACGCCTCCACCCGCCTCCTGCCGGCCTGACCCATACTGGAAAGCAGTTCCGGATTCCGTACGCAGCGAAGGATAGCCTGCGCCATGGCTTCGCTGTTCATGACCGGCACGATGAGGCCGGCGGGACCGAACCTGTCGTCCTCCCTCTCCCCCTCCAACAGAGCCCTGCAATCACCCACGTTAGTAGCCACAAAGGGAATCTCAGCCGCCAAACCCTCTAAAATAGCCAAAGGCTGACCCTCGCTGATACTGGAAAGAAGCAGCAAATCCACCTCCGCCAGATGATCCCTGATATTGACCTGTCCCAGAAACTCCACATCTTTTGCGCCCAGCTCCGCCAAAAGTTCCATACATTCCTGATAATACACCGGATCTTCCGCACAGTTTCCCATGATCTTCAACCGGATCTCCGGTATCTGGCGCTTTACGATATCAAAGGCAAGAAGCATCGTTTTTACATCTTTGATCGGTACCACCCGCAGCATTGCACCCAGCACAAAAGGACCGCCCGTTTTCTTTTTCCGGCAGGAAGCAAACTCCTCTGCGTTCACGCCGTTAGGGATGACAGATATCTTATCCGGCGGACATTTCAGTTCGATCTGAAGGGAGCGATTGGTCTCAAACAAAGTCGTAACTACGCTGGCCTGCTGATACGCGATAAAGGAAAGTTTTTTGAAAAAGTCGATCCACAGTCCCTTAAACTCTCCCTCCACCCATGAGGAACGGATGATATCTTCCTCCCGCTCCCTTGTATAGATCCCGTGCTCGGATAAAAGCAAGGGAACCCTTTCCATATAGGAAGCACAGCTTCCCAAAATTCCTGCATAACCGGCAGAAACTGCGTGATAGATATCAGCCTTTGGGATTTCCTGAGAAAGAATATACATCAAAGGGAAATAAATTCCCCGGAAATTCCAGAGAAACTGGAGGAATACTTTCTTGGAGTTCTGCCTGCGGTACTCCTCCATGCAGACGTCAAAAAAAGATTCGCTCATCAAAAGATCGCTCATATGCTGGTGGTGCCTCCTTGCAAGATCCAGCACGCCGGTCCAGTCAATGGCATCCACCGAAGCGCTTAAAAGTCCCTTTAATGCCTCTTTTTCTTCTCTGGTCAGCCGGATCTTTTGATTGCTCTTTCGGAATGCTGCATCCCCCAGATATAGCGTCTTAACCTCCCTCACGTTTTCTGGTATGCGGTACGCATACTCCGACATCTCCTCTCTTGTGGTAGCAATGGCCCACACGACAAACTCTACATCCTGAAACTGACTGCACAGCATCTGTACCCAGCTCGAGACGCCTCCCGGGACATAAGGGTAGCTCCCCTCACAGATCAAACATACCCGCATGCTTTATTCTTCCTCCTCCAACATGATAATCCCACGGTTTTCCTGAACGCGCAACAGATAATATCCGTTCCCCGCATCCTGATAAGTCAGACCCTCCGCATCGACAATGCGGCCGCCGGTGTGAAAAAAGAATGCCTGCCCTTTTGCCGCGCCGCTGCAATAAAGCTCCATGCAGTTTCCGTTTCTGCTCCAACCGTAATCCATATCCCGATAGCTCTTTATATCCCCTCCGGTCCGGGACAATGTCCTGCCCTCCAGCCAGGGTACACACGCCAGAACCTCCGACTCAAAAAGTTCGATCTGCCTTTTACAGAATTCCCATGTGGCAGTGTCCCCATCCCTGACGAGCAGCGTGCCGGCGTCGAACTCATGGGAAACCATACCATAGGCTCCCAGAACGGAATAAACAGCAAAGAGATTGCCGTCCTCCATGGAGTTTCCCGCGGTAGCTTCGGGAAACACGGTGTATTCGTCCCCCAGAGAAAGCTGAATATTTCGGCTTCCCAGCATTCCCCGGACAAACCGGATATCCGCACCGGGCACATCCAGCATTTCCGGCGAAAAATTATCCGTTTTCATAACCATGCCCCGGACGGTATAATCGGGAAATGCCTCGGAAAGCCGGTCTGGAAAATCCTGATGAACAACTGTTTTCCCATCCTCCCGGCAATCCACGGCATACGCCAGTTCCCCGCCAAATTGCAGCACTGATCTGCCTATGGCTGTAAACAGTTCATCATCCGCCTCCTCAAAAGCCTCCTCGGAAGATGTTACTGCCAATACGCTAAAAGTGTATGGTGTATCCGTCCGAAGGGAAATTCCCTGAAAAGCAGGCCACACCACATCCCGGATAAGCCCATCCGCTGAATAACCGTATACCTGCCTGCACAGTGTATCTTCGGCAGATGTGGCCATGGGGAAATTGTCAAGAAAAACAACCTTTATCCCTAAAACCGAATAGATGAAATCCGGCAGCACTGCACCGACAGCACCGCTCAAAAGCCCCGCGCAGCGGATATCTGTGAGGAAATTCCCGTTGATCAGGCAGACACTGCCCTCCTGCCAGACATATGTATGCAGGATGGGAACGCCATTTGCCGCATCCCGGATGTAGACAGAGACATCGTCATTTACCTCGATTCGGGCGGAACCGCTGCTTCCGCCGTAATAAGCCTGCTCCGGCTGGACAGGAAGCAGAGGCTTTTCAAAAATAAGATCATGACAGTCTTCCCCGTCGGCCCTCTCCCGGATACCAAATACCGGCCACAGGCGGGAGTCCCCGTCTTCATCCGAAAGGCCCGCTGCCAGAATGACCCGCCCTCCTCCGGCAATGAATTCCTCAAGCTCCTCAGGATCTGCATAGCGGCTGATAGAATCATCGCAAAAAATAACCAGATCCCGATCCTCCGCTCCGGCTATATCAAAGTACTCCTCCCGGAGCACCGTGAGATGAATATCCTCACAAAAATACCTGACATTGCTGTAAATCGCCCCGCAGGATCCATCCCCGGGATCCCCCAGGATCCAGACTCTGGGCTTTTCCCCCTCGTCCACCTGCTCCTTTTCCATAAAAACAGGTTCCGGGGCGGGACTGCTTTGGATCGCAGCACTCGCCGGACTGCTCTCATGAATGCTGTAAATCAGAAAAATACCGCCCAGAACAGCGACAATCAGGACGATATACAAAAAACGTTTGAAAGATAACATACCTTAACTCCAACTCCATACATTAAAATCTGATCTGATTATTGGCTGCCGCTCTGGCAAGGCGTTTTGTCCAATAGCGCAGCTGTTCCAATCCTCCGGGGGAGAGACGGACCTGCTTGTTTTTGCGCAGGTCTTCCAGAATATTCTCAAATTTCTGCCGTTCCCCCGCCTGATAAAACATTTTCAGCATATCCTGATATGCCGCCTCGCTCCGCATCCGGTCCGCATGTCCCTGCCAAAGAAGTTCTGCATCCGCATACCGTCCAAGATCCACCAGAGAGCTTAAATATTTTTCATATTCCCCCGGGGAAACCCCGTTTTCTTCAACATTGATCTGCCTCTGCACCAGATCGCATAAACGCTTCCGATAGGCATTTTGTTCCCTGAGGGAAAGCACGCCGCTTTCCAGCATTTCTATCAGGACCGTACAGGCTGCATGGTATTTCTCAGGACTGTCAGGATCCTGCTCATAATCTCTGCGGCATTCCAACCACCGCGTCTGGTGAAGGCGGTATATCTCCATCTTTGCAGCCGCCACATAGTGGGCTGACTCCGAGTCCTCATCCTGCTCCGCCGCCAGAAGTATCTTATAATTTTTTTCCAGATCTTTTTTCAACTGCATCAGCAAAAGGGTCCGCTTTTCCGCATTTCCGCTGACTGCCATGGCGTCCTCCACCGGCGCAACGCTCAGCGCTTCCCGCACGTCAGGATGTTCTGGCTGTCTCTCAATCTCAAAAGCGTGTGTCAGAACGGCCTCCCGATCAACCCCGGCCCTTTCCAAAAACGTCTGGAGCAGCACCGGCAGAAAATAGATGAGAAATCCCAGCCCCGGAAGAAAGATAAAAAAGACCGCCGTCCCGGCTCCTTCCCGACGGATTCCCCTGATGACGGCATACAATGCCGCCAGGGCAAAATTCACTGCTATAAACCAAAACAACATATGCGCGACCTCACTTTCCACTCATGGTTTCAAACTCTCACCGGTTCATTCGAAGCCGGACGAACCTCCACGCCGCAGGCCAGGAGACGCTTTTGCAAATGCTCCAGATTCCCGGATCCGGTATTGTTCAGCAGGACAAAGAGCCTTCCCTTTCCATCAGTCCCCATGCAGTCCGTCACTCGCAATGTCCGGCTGACTGCAGCCGCGGCCTCAGCCGGAGAGCCGGAATAAACAAGTTCCGCCACACAGTATTCCGCAACGCATTTTTCCGCCTTTTCCTCTGCCAGAAGGACCCGTTTACGGAACGCTTCCGGCTTCAGGATATCCGTACCCTTTATGTAATGCTTTTCTCTGGACAACTCCTCATACTGCAGTGCCTTCTCCATGGCGTCCCTAAGCAGCAGAGACATTGTTTTCAACAGATTCACATGATACACTGTCTCACACTCATAGGGCAATGTCCTAATGAGGATCACCGCCTCGGGAATACCCCGGCAGACAATGGGCAGCACTACGGCGGGCTCTCCGCTCCCAAGCTCCCCCTGATAGAGTTCCCCCCGCGCCACTGCATCATAGATCCGGGGAAAAGCAGAGAGATTCCATGTCTTTCCATCCATTGCGGAACCCTCTCCGAGAGCGCCCACCAACCGGAGCCAGGGACTTCCTGCCTGCCCCTGATAGACAGCCACCGTGTCCGTGCGGACCAGTTCGGAGATAACCTGCATGGTCTCCATAAGGATACGGTCCGGCTCTTGAACCATCAGGCGGCTGACCAGATTGTAAAGTTTCGGAAAGCCGGATTTGGATGTCAAGAGCCGCTCCTCATATTCGTTTTTGATGAGTACATTTTCCTCATTGATAGCCTTCAGATCCTCATACTCCTCCTGAAGCATCTCCAGATCCAGACGAACGCTCCGGACATCCTCTCTTAACATATTGGTGGTGTAACTGACCATCAGGCCAAGGAATACAAATTCCATAGCCGCCAACATACTGTCTGCATAGAAATAGAACGTGTTCAGCTCCGGAATGCGCAAAGCCTGACCGTACAAATACGCCGCGCTGGCAAGAACCGCCGCCAAAGCACTTTGGTAGATATTGTATGATATCGAGATCAAAATAACATAGATCATAAGCCAGTTAATATGGGAAAACAAGCTGTGGGATGCACAAAAGGAACTCAGCGCAAAAAAAATTACGAAAATCAAAAGGTTCTCCGCGAGTTTACGAATGCCCGTCGGAACGGTCCGCTTTTTCTTATTCCGGTCTTTTGGCAAATCCCGATCATACCGGATCTCACCCTTTTGCAGCTGGTCTTCCAGATTTCGAAAATTACTCCATCCCAGCTCCTGCCGGATCCTGCCGCTGTCCGCCAAAGCGATACAGACGGAATCCTCCCATCGGGGATCGTGAACTTCACATTTTTCCTGTTGTCAGATCAACTGATATAATTGCTCCGCAGAAACATCCGTACTTCCGCAGACATTGTAAACAGGCTGCGTCCCTGCGCCGGCAGCCCTTTTTATGGCATCCACAAAATCAGAAACATGGATCGGCTGGAATACACCGGCAGGCATGCGTCCTTCCGCCTGCATGGCAGCGGCAAAACTCCGGCTCAGAAAATCCCCGTCACCCTCTTTGGGCCGGTCGGTATAAAGCTGCGATGCACGGAGAATTATCGTATCCATACCGTACTGTCTTCGGTATATATCCAGAAGCTGTTCCTCACGGATAAACCGGATCCCCCGTTCGCCTGTGGCAGTAAGCTCCGCAGATTCATCTGCCTTTTCCGCAGTATTTCCGTACACTTCTGTGGATGACAGCAGGATGAACTTTACATGCGGGAATACAGAGACTGACCGCAGTGACCGCGCAAGCAGGGTCACATCTTCCTCCGATTCCCCTTCATGACTGCCGCTTATGTAATGATTTCCGGCAAATATCACAAGATCCGGCGAGGTGGAACGCAGAAGCTTTTGAAAGGTTTCTCCTTTGCGTGGACTGCGGTAAGATCGATACAGGGAGATACTCTTTTGTTTTCGTGTAAACGCCTTGTCCGAGAGGATGTAGACATCGTTCCCCTCCTGCCCCATCCGCTCTGCCAATGTTTCTGCCAGAGCATCGCCCGCTCCAATATAGACAATTTTCATAAGGTTTCTCTCCTCCGTATCATCCGATGGCTGCCAAAAGTCTCCTGGCTCTTTCCACACGCCCTCTTGACTTTTACCATTTGACGAACCATGTCAAAATCCGCTTTTTCTGTTATGTCAAACCAATCCTGCCCCCCTGCCACAATATACGGCGCATGGATGCACAGCTTCTTTAAAAGGCTGCCGGCGGTTTGACCGCTCCCTCCTGTCCGCAGCACCCACCTGCAGCGCCTTTTGTCAAAGATCACGAGATCCCCGTCCATATCATCCGTAATATCTGCGATATCCGGTTTCTCGTAGCACCCCGTCCCGTCATCCGACGCACTGACATACGCCCAGACGATGTCCTTAAACCAGATCCGGTACTCTTCCTCCCGCGATACCCCTGCGGTAATGAAATTTTTTCCGAAAACGATCCTCTCCGGCGTGATGCGGTTTTCCGACTCTTCCATACCAGCTTCCTCTCTTTTTCCCCTGGTTTCCGACTCGCGCTTTTGTAGGCGGAATTCACATTCTGTCTACAGGCAGCATAAAAAACAGCAGCGTTTGTGCCAAAAAACAAACGCTGCCTTATCCCACTGTGCCTGTGATACATTTCGGAGCATAAAAAATAAAGTCGATAGAAAAAATATTTCTTCGGCTCTGGCTTCCATGCCCTGAAATGCAGAAATATTATTGCCACAGAACGATCAAATGTGCTATAATATCCAAAAATTATGTTTCGTAAAGTACTTTTGTAGACAGAATGTGAATTCCGCCTACATCAAAAGTCCCATATTCTCCAGACAGCGGGTATGCTCTTTTCCGCTTGTCATCAGATAGATCCTTGTCGTTTCGATGGAACTATGTCCCAATACATCCGCAAGCTTAACAATATCGCCGCTCACCCTGTAAAATGCCGTGGCAAACAGATGGCGCAGATTATGCGGAAATACCTTTGCCTCCTCCACACCGGCATGTCTGCAGAGGCCTTTCATCTCCCTCCATATCTGCCTCCGGGAAAGCCTTCTGCCGTTTCCTGTCAGAAAAATTTCCCCAGAAACGATTCCCGCTTTTTCGGCATACTTAAGGAGTCTGCGGCAGAGCTTTTCCGGCAGAAAAATAATACGCACTTTTGCCTTCAGCATGACCTCCGCCCTCCCCCTTTTCAGCGCTTCCACCGTAATATAGGCAGCTTCACTGACCCGGATACCCGTGCCGCAGACCGTCTCCATCAATAACGCCAGCCGCTCATTTTTCCGCTCTTTTGCCGTTTTTAAAAGCTTCCTGTACTCCTCCCTGCTCAATTCCTTCTTCTGGTCCCTGAATATCTTCCTCTGGATGCGCAGGAATTTTACCCTGCATTCCTCCCATCCCGCAAAACGGAAAAATGCGTTCAACGCCGAGAGCTTTCCATTGACTGTAGAAGGCGCATATCCTCTTTCCTGCAGATCATTTTTGAACTCCGCAGTGATCTTTTTATCCACTTCCCGCTCCCCAAGCCACCTGTAAAAGCCTCTGGCCTCACGCAGGTACTTTTCCACTGTTGCCTTCCCGTACTCCTCTTCCCTCAAATACTTCCCGAATTCCGTCAAGCTCTGATCCGTTATCATATGTCTTTTCAATGTTCCTTCCTCCTGCAGCGCTAAAATTTTTGTATGACAGGATCGATAGACCGGCAGACATGTTTAAAACACTCCGGTTTCCGTCCATAGAAATCATCCTATCATATCTGACGCCAGCAATAAAACATTGGCTGTAAATAACAAAAAAGCTATCCTCCAAAGCCATGGAGGATAGCCTGTAACCCGTTTAATATTTTATCTCAATACCTGCTGCCCGCTTGCAACATATATCTCATACCACTCATAATGCTCTAATTTCACGTCCAGCGCTTTAACTGCCAGATCCAACCGTTCCGCTTTATTGCTTCCGGAAAGCGGGATCGCCCCCACGGGATGATACATCAGCCATGCATAAATGACCGTCTCCGGCGCTTCCCCATGTCTGTCGGCAATCTCACGTATTTTTTCCATCGCTTTATCGCAGAGTTCATCCCCGCCCCGAAACAGTTTTCCGCCTGCCAGAGGAGACCATATCATCGGATGGATACGGTTCACTGTCAGGTAATCCATCATCCCGCTGTTAAAATGCTCAAAACATACCGGATTCCACTCGATCTGGTTCGTCACCAGTCCACCGCCCATCGCCTTATTCAGCGCGTCAAACTTAAACGGATCAAAATTGGAAACGCCAACCTCTTTCACCAGCCCTTCCTTTTTCAGATCCTTTAATGCCCTTGCCGTTTCCCATGGATCAAAGCATGGATCCTCCCTGTGAATCAGATACAGGTCCAGATAATCCGTCTGTAAACGCCGCAGACTTTCTTTACAGGACTGTATGATCCTATCATAAGTAGTATTATAATATCCAAAAGTCTTTCCGTTTATCTGTTTCTGGAAGATTCCTGTTTTTGATATTAACTGGATCTTCCCCCTGATGGACTTATCCGCCGCAAAAGCTTCTCCCATCAGCTTTTCGCACAACGTCCCTGAGTAAATTTCTGCAGTGTCAAAAGAGGTTACGCCCCTCTCAATACATGCATTCATAAATTCTGTCAGTTCACTCGTTGTCCACTTCCAATCTCCCAGTCTCCAAAAACCCTGTACGACCGCGGAAAGCGATAATTCATCCGACAAACTTACCCGTTTCATTCAGTATACTTCCTTTCTGTTTATATTATATTTATTAATATATTACGCATTCTTTCTCATGTCAAGTGCTACTGCACTGCAGATAATGACCCCTTTTATTACAAGCTGCCAATTGGCATTTACACCGATAAAAGCCAGCCCATAACTGATGAATGTAAAAATAATAACACCAATGGCTGCACCTGAAACTTTGCCGATACCGCCGCTTAAAGAAACGCCGCCTACCACACAGGAAGAAATCGCATCAAACTCGTAAGCGTTTCCATAAGAACTGTTTGCTCCCCCGGTTCTTGCCACTTCCATAATACCAGCCAGCCCGACCAGACAACTCTCTATAATAAAAACGAACATAATCACTTTATTAACATTGACTCCTGAAACCTTTGCCGCTTCCGCATTGCCCCCTACAATATAGATATTCTTTCCAAACACCGTCTTGTTCAAAACGAACCATACAATGATGAGTGCCGTCACTGCGATCACTACAAGCAGACTGATCTGGCCAAACAGTTTATAACTGCTCAAAAATCGCAGATCTTCACGGATTCCGCCGATTGGCTGGGAATTATTCGGTTTTTTAGAAAAATAAAGGCAGTTGATACCATAAACGATTGTCGACATACCAAAGGTAGCAATAAACGGAGCCATCTTCAATTTGGAGATCATAAATCCGTTTGCCGCTCCAATAAATGCTACTGCTAAAAGAGCTATAAGGATAGGCAAAACAATCGGTAGTTCCGGAAGATTCGGCCAAAAACGGTTGGAATAATCTGCCATTTGAGATAAGGATGCAATCAAAACCGCCGCCAAACCTACCTGTCTGCCGCCTGCAAGATCCGTTCCGCCGATCAAAAGGGGAAACATTAATCCAAGCGCACAGATCATCTTCACTGCAGATTGTGTTATGATATCCGTAAATACACGCCACTGCAAAAAAGACGGCTCTATTATAATAATTCCTATGATCATAAACAGTAAAACGATAACAAGAGCCTTATCAATCAATATCTTTTTTATATCTATCGTCTTCATTCAGTAACCTCCTCTTTTGCTTTATTGGAAAACATTGTGGCATATTTCATGACCTCCACCTGATCCGCTTCTGTTTTATCCAATATCCCTGACAATTTTCCCTCACACATGATCATAATCTTATCCGACATGCCAAGAAGCTCCGGCATTTCTGAAGACACCATAATAATTGCCTTTCCCCTCTTGACAAGATCACGCATAATTTTATAAATTTCATACTTTGCGCCTACATCAACACCGCGTGTAGGCTCATCCAGAATAAGAATATCGCAGTCTGATAAAAGCCATCTTCCAACCAATACTTTCTGCTGGTTTCCCCCTGATAGATTTTTGATCAGTGTATCCGTGCTGGCCATCCTTACATCCAGTTCCCTGCATACATCATTTACACTTTTTCCTATTTTCTTTTTTTGTATTACTCCAAGAAGATTATCTGCCAGCTTTCTGTAGGCAACTACTAATGTGTTATCCCAAACGGAAAGCATGGGTATAATACCCGTCACCCGCCTCTCCTCTGTCAGCAGTGCAAACTTATTTTTAATAGCATCCTGTGGTGTCTGGTTTCTTATTTTTCTACCATTCATCGTAAGCTCCCCCGAGCTTATTTTCCGCAGCCCGAAAACAGCTTCAACAAGTTCTGTCCTCTGGGCACCGACCAAACCGCCAATTCCTAATATTTCCCCCTTATGGAGTTCAAAACTGATATGCTCAAAAGAATGTTCTTCTGCGCTTGTAAAATCTTCTACCTTTAAAAGCACTTCTTTTTGAATGGTATCTTCTGCCGGTGGAAATCTCTCTTCCATATCGCGGCCCACCATTTCACGTATTACTTCATCTATAGTAATATCTTTGATTGCCCATTTCCCAACATATTGTCCATCACGCATGATTGTTATTTCATCCGCCACCTCGAAAATTTCTTCCATTTTATGGGAAATATAAATAATAGAACGCCCCTCTGATTTTAATCGGTTAATAATCTTAAAAAGGTGTTTTGTCTCAGCAACCGTAAGAGAAGACGTTGGTTCATCCATAATGATAACTTTAGCGTCATAAGATACTGCTTTGGCTATTTCAATTGCCTGTAGTTGAGAAACTGAAAGATTTTTTGCCAGAGTATCTACCGGAATATCAAACTCCAGATCTCTCAAAAGCTCTTCTGTCATAATTTTCATTTTTTCTTCATCAACTATGAAACCCTTTTTAACAAACCGGCCTACCCAAACATTATCGACTACATTTCGATAGGGAATCGGATTCAATTCCTGATGGATCATGGATATTCCTAATCTTAAAGCTGTGTGCGGATCTGTGATGTCCACCCTTTTTCCGTCCAGGACAATCTCTCCCTCCTCCTGATGATAAAGCCCGAAAAGGCATTTCATTAATGTGGATTTACCTGCGCCGTTTTCACCGATCAGTGCATGTACCGATCCGGGTTTTACCTCCAGCTGCACCTTATCAAGTGCTTTTACGCCCGGGAACGATTTGGATATATTACTCATTTTTAATCTGTATTCTTCCAAGCATAACCCTCCCTTCTATCAGACCACCGGAGGCTTTTATTCAAAGACTCCGGCAGCCTCAAACAGCAGCAGTTTATATTATTCTGAAATAGAATTCATCAGTTCCAGTGTTTCATCTAAATTGCTGTCATCGACGATAACATAAGGCACCCATACATACTTGCCCTCTACTGTACATTCAACACCCACTACATCTTCTGTAATTTCCTTACCTTCCTTTACCGCTTTGATTACATTGATGATTGCATCAGACTGATTCTGGCGATCATTTAATACTGTACCGAGCAAAGATCCTGCTTTCATAGCTTCCAGTGCATCGATATTTGCATCAATGCCTACAATCGGAACAAATTTTTCCGCATCACCGCTGTTATATCCGTTATTAATGCACGCCTGTACTGCTCCCATCGCCATACTGTCATTATTGCAGAGAACTCCCTCGATTCCGTCAATTCCATAAGCCGTAATCCATGCATTCATCTTATCCAATGCCTGTGCCTGATCCCAATTTGCCGTATCCATTGCCAAGATTTCGTATTCAATACCCTGTGCTGTTAAAGTCTCTTCGTAAGCCTGTGTACGCAACACAACATCCTGCTGACCGATCTCGCCCTGCAGAACGACGAGCTGAAGAACCCCATCTCCGTTTTTATCAGCTAACTCTGTATTTGCATTCCAATAATTGATAAGCGCCTGTGCACACATCTCACCGGACTCTTTTGCCTGCGCACCTACATAACAAATGTTCTCATAGCTTTCCATTGTCGTTTCCATAGGCTCCATATTGAAAAATACTGCCGGAACACCTTCTTCATTACATTTCTGCGCCATCGTTTCCGTACTCTCACGATCCGGCGCACAGATTGCGACCACATCTGTCCCCTTTGTAAGGGATGCCTCCAGTTTGCTGATAGCCGTGGACACATCGTTTGCCGCATCCTGCATGTCAAGGGAAATCCCCCCTATTTTTTCTTCTTCGTTTTGCATGATAATACGAAATCCGCTCTGGAACTGATCATCAAATGCTCTCCAGATCACTGTAGCGTTTACATCCCCTGATGCCTCTACTTCTCCCTCCCCGGAGGTTACCTTTTCTTCTGCCGCCTCTTCTGCTGCAGGTGTTTCTTCCGTTACCGCAGGTACTTCCTGCGGCTCTTCCGATGAGCCACATGCAGCTAATGAAAATGCCAAAACCGATGCCAACATAATACCTACTACTCTTTTTTTCATATAAATATCCTCCATTTTATAGTGTGAATCAATTAGTTTTCGAATCTGAACTCTCTCATTTTTCCTTTGATAAACTCTTTTGCGGAATTTTTGGAATGAATGAACATCGCTGTATTATATTTGAATCCCGGCTGCTTTTTCAATTCCTCAAAGGAATCTGCGACTGCGGTAAGTACATCTGTTGC
This sequence comes from [Clostridium] symbiosum, assembly GCA_021769625.1. GTDB lineage: Bacteria > Bacillota > Clostridia > Lachnospirales > Lachnospiraceae > 1XD8-76. The sequence goes on from JAETSN010000007.1 coordinate 58,806, forward strand.
CACATTGATCTTGCGGATACCGTTTCTGATCGCTTCCTGAACCTGATCAATAGGAGTTCCGGACCCGCCATGAAGAACCAGCGGCACATCCACTACTTCTTTGATCGCCTTTAACCTCTCGATATTGAGATGCGGCGCTGCAATATAATGCCCATGCTGCGTTCCTATACTGACTGCCAAAGCGTCAACTCCCGTTCTTTCCACAAATTCTTTCGCTTCCTTAGGATCAGTCTGGGCCGCTTCCGGTCCCTTTACAATCAGGTCCCCTTCCTCCCCTACAAGCTTTCCAAGTTCCCCTTCCACAGTAATGCCAAGCGTATGTGCGTAATCCACAACTTTTTTTGTGAGCGCGATATTCTCCTCAAAGGGCAGGGATGATCCGTCAATCATAACGGAAGAATAACCTGCCTGTATCGCAGCCACGCATTCTTCGTAAGTGCGACAGTGGTCCAAATGAAGCGCAATGGGAATCTGTGCGTTTGCAGCTGCCCTTTTTACGGTTTCCACTGTTCCTTCAAAGCCTCCCATAAGATCACAGCAATCTGTTCCTGTAATGAAAATTACAGGACAGTTCAGCTCAGAACCCGCCTCAATCGCAGCCAACGCTGTTTCATAAGAAACAGTTACATAAGCGCCATAAGCAATCTGTTGTTCCTCTGCCAATTTGAGAATTTCTTTCATTGGTGCAAATTTCATTGTCTCATTCCTCACTTTCTTATTTTTTATAAAAACTTTGATAAAAATCAAAAGCTTCTTCGTAAGTTGGTATTCCTGCAGTTCCTCCCACAGCCCCCACATTTTTAGCCGCCACACAGGAAGCAAATTCCGCCGCAGAAAAAACATCCATTTCCTTTGCCAGAGCACACATTAAACCAGCCATAAAAGAATCTCCTGCTCCTGTTGTATCCACCACCGGCAAACCTTTGGGACATTCGATCTGTCTGCTCTTTTTAAAGTTAGTTACAAAACATCCTTTTGCCCCCATCTTTATCCCTAACATTTTCATACCAAATTTTCTAAAACATTCCGCCATTTGCTCCGGATCTGACTTTCCTGTAATTTTCACGGCTTCATCCATACTCGGAAAAAAGATATCAGTTTCCATAAAAGCCGGTGCCAAATATGATAACCAATCCCTTTCCGCATCTTCTCTGTTTACAGCTGCATCCATAACGGTTGTTTTTCCAAGATTGTGAGCTCTATGGAACACATTCCGAATACCCTCTCGATCCATTTCCCTAAGGGCCATGGCAGAACCAATATACACAATATCTGTCCCTTCGATCGCCTCATCACTAATGTCCGTGCCGGTAATCCTTGCAAAAATAGATTTCTCTGACAAAAAATGCCGCTCTCCCCTTTCATCAATCAATGCATAAGATACCGCAGTAGCGCATTCGGGGTCATAAACTACCATTGAGGTTTCGACTCCACACTTTTCACATTCGCTTAAAATAAATTTTCCGTTCGTATCATCTGCAATTCTGCCAATAATAGAAACATCCATTCCCAATTTAGCCAATCCAATCGCGGTATTCAGCGCATCTCCTCCACAACATATAAAAGGTTTATTTATACTAACGCTGTCCAGCGTCAATATATTGAAGGGCACCGGGGAAATTAACGTATCGCATACCATCATACCTATACAAAGAATTTTCATTTTCATTTTCCTTTTCCATTATTTTCCGTTCAGTCTAATGTTCGTACATTCGTATGTCTATATATTTACATATTTTATAAAAATTGTCAACATGCTTTTTTCAATTTATCTAATTTATCTATTTTTTTGTCCATCATCCCAAAATCAATTATGTAAATATACTATTATAACCATGTTTTGCATTGATTTCCACAACACTATTCCGTTTCAGGTAATATTTGTTTGATTCTTTGTACGTATAAACAAATATATATTATTTGCTTTTTCTTGTTTATCTATTGCATTTTATGGCAAGTTGGCATATGATAAATATATGTTTGTTTTATTGTACGTACATAGAAACATACAAATAATATTTAAAAATGACAGGGGGATCTAATATGCAGTTATTTCAGAAAAAGCTGGACAAAAGTACACGAATACCTTTGTATTTTCAGCTGAAAAATATAATACTCAATGACATTCAGGACAATTGCTTTTTAGTCGGGGATGCTATTCCTACAGAAAATGAACTGGTTGAATTCTACCATATCAGCCGTTCTACAGTGCGGCAGGCCATTTCAGAGCTTGTTCAGGAAGGATGGCTCACAAGAAAAGCAAGCAAAGGAACCTTTGTTACAAAACCTGAGCAGAGATCAAGTTATATTCGTTCTTTTGAACCTTTTTATCGCCAGATATCACGTCTGGGCAAAACACCCCGCACAGAATTAATAGATTTAAATGTTATTGCCCCAAGTTCCGAAATTGCTTCCAGCCTGAATCTGGCTCCTGGCCAAAAGGTCATTTCCATGTTCCGGCGACGTTTTGCCGATGATATTCCCATGGTAACTTTTCAGAATTATATTCCTTACGACCTGTGTTCTTTTATATTAAGTTACGACTTTAAAACACATTCTCTTTATGAATTACTGATGAATAATGTTTCAACGCAAATTGCCAATACAAAAACAATAGTTTCAGCCATGAATGCCACTACAGAAGATATTGAACTGCTGAATATTAAAGTTAACACTCCTATGCTTTGTTTTCATAATATTTCCACTACTGCCGACGGAACTATCGTAGATTATGCCTTTGCTCATTACAGGGGGGATCTGAATAAATTTGAATTTGATGACAGCCCTAAAAGATAAACTGATTAAAAGGGCGGCTCCACTATCACAGTGCAGCCGCTCCTTTTTATAAACTATTTCTCCCCGCTCACTTCCTGAAAATATTTCTCCTCCACCTCTTTCATTGTCAACTGCAGCGGCAGGGACATCTCCCCGAACAGAATATTTTCCGCGATATGCAGATATCTCTCATCGATGCAGGTCATGCGTTTTCCGGATTTCTGTCTCTCCTGCTTCCGCAGATACAAAGTCTTGACGATCCTTGACCACTCCATGCTATTGCCGCTGAGCAACGCCCTGCGGTAGCTTGCCTCGCGTTCCTTTTCATCCTTTACCCAGAGTACTTCAAGCTGCTTTGCCCTGTTCAGGACAGTCTGCGCCTCCTCTTTCGACATCACGGAACGGATCACCGTTTTTTCATTTTCCACCGGTGCATAGATCGTACTGCCCTTTACAAACCGGGGCGTCAGTTTATAGCAGAGTTTTTCCGAAGAAATACAGTCCGCCCCCCAATCCAGCATCGTCACATCTTCTATCAGGCAAACCCCCTTTGTTCCGTATACCACATAATCACCCTTTTGATACATACCATTCTCCTGTTCCTTTTTTTACAGTATTTCCCAACCGGAGAAAAGTATTCCAACTATTCACTCTTCCCAAACACATACTTCCCCGCAGGCAGAGTAAACAGCAGCGCTTTACACACATTATCCGCGATCATGCAATACCACACCGCCCGGAGATCCAGCTTCCAGACCGTCACACAAAGGAATGTAAATAAGATCCGGATCCCCCACATGCTTCCCGTTTCCGCGAGAAACGCATAGCGGGTACGTCCCATGCCGTAATAAATGCCCTCCAGCACGACCATCAACCCGAAAAACGGTTCCGAAAATGCCACCAGCTTCAGCATCTCCGCTCCCAGCCCTGCCACAACAGGCACCGGCGTAAACAGGCACATCAGCGGATAGGACACCAGATACAGGATCACGCCGGAGATGCACATCATCCCCACTGTCATCAGAATACTCAATCTGCTCACTGCCTGCAGCTTTCTTTTGTTGTTTTCCCCGAGAGAAATACCGACGAGCGTTGAAGTCGCGGTGCGCAGTCCGTACCCCGGTATGTAAAACATAGCCTCCGCCGTGACCGCTATGGAATGGGCGGCAAAGACAGTCGTGCCCATGCCGGAAACCAATCCGGCAAACACCACATATCCGAGACAGGACGTTATATTTGTCCCCAGAACCGGTACGCCGATCCCGGCGCATTCTTTCAGCAGATTTTTCTCTATGCGGAAGCTGCTCCACTCCCAGCGAAGCAGCCTGCTTCTGCGGTAAGCCGCAAACATCAGCATTCCCGCCAGCGTGTAAGAAATTGCCGAGGCGATCGCCGCGCCTGCCACACCCAGTCCCGCCGTGTAGATCAGAAGATAGTTTAACACCGCGTTTAGCAGATTGCTTCCGGCGTTGATCAGCATCGGGGTTTTTGTGTCCTTCGTTCCCCGGATTGCCGCGCCCAAAATGATCGTTGCACTGCGAAACAGCATCGGGATGCTGATGATCGTAAAATAGACGGAGGCAGGTTTTCTCACCGCTCCTTCCGCCCCCATCCATACCGGAATATAAGGACTCAATAAGATCGAGATGCCGCCCGTCACAACGCCGAAAACGGCAGTCAGCAAAAGCGCCTGCTGCGCGATCTTCCGGACCAGCTCTTCATCCCCGCCGCCCACCGCCTTCGAGATCATCGCCAGCACCGCCACACCGGCAGCAAAAGATATACTGTTCACAAGCCAGGTGATCGTTGTGGTCACGCTGACTGCCGCCGTCGCCTGCTCCCCGAGCCTGCCCACCATCGCCGTATCCACATACTGCAGCAGCGTCCTGAGCATCTCCTCCAGCAGGGTAGGAATGGATAGAGCGATCAATGTCCACAAGATATCCCTGTTATCTGCCGCTTCTTTTTTAATAAACACTTTGTCTCCCGCTCATTTCGTAAATATTCAACTCACTCACTATTCGAAATAGTATCATTTCAACTCGTTCGCCATCTCATAGAAATGATAATACATACCCTTCTGTTCCATCAGCGTATCATGGGTGCCCTCCTCCACGATGCCTTCCTCCGTCAGCACAAGGATCCTGTCGGAATTGCGGATCGTGGAAAGCCTGTGGGCGATGGTAAGGGTCGTCCTTCCCTCCGAGAGCTTCGCCAGTGATTTCGCCACCTCAAATTCGCTCTCGTTATCCAGCGCGGAGGTCGCCTCATCCAGAATGATGATAGGCGGATTTTTCAAAAATACCCGGGCGATGCTGATACGCTGCTTCTGTCCGCCGGAGAGCTTCACGCCCCGCTCTCCCACATAGGTGTCATAGCCGTCCTTCAGGCCCATGATGAACTCGTGGGCTCCGGCGCGTTTTGCGGCTTCCTCCACTTCCCCCCTGGAAGCGCCCTGTCTGCCGTAACTGATATTGTCAAAGATCGTGCCCGAGAACAGATAGACATCCTGCTGTACGATACCGATGCTCTTTCTGAGGCTCTTTAACGTAAACTGCTTGATATCCTCCCCATCCAGCATGATACGCCCCGCCGACACATCGTAAAATCTCGGGATCAGATTGCACAATGTCGTTTTTCCACCGCCGGAGGGGCCCACAATGGCAACCTTCTCCCCGGCACGGATTGCCAGATTCAGATGGCTGAACACCTGGTTGTGGTCGTCCGGATACTCAAAATTCACATCCTCAAATACAATATTTCCCTCCGGGTCTCTCAGCTCCACGGCGCCCGGTTCATCAAAGATCTCAATATCCGCATCCATGATCTGCAGAAAACGCTCGATGCCTGTCATCCCGCGCTGGAACTGCTCCGCAAACTCAATGATCCTGCGGATCGTCGCGATCAGCGTGGACACATACATGATGTAAGCCACCAGATCCCCCGGATCGATCAGCCCCTTCAGCATAAACAGGCTGCCCGCCACCAGTACCAGCAGGTACATCAGTCCGTCAAACATCCTGACCGTGGTCTGAAAAGCGCCCATATATCTATAAGAATCTTTCTTAATATCCAGAAAAGCACTGTTGTCATGCTCAAACTTTTCGTTTTCCACATCTTCGTTGGTAAATGCCTTAACCACCTTCTGCCCCAGCAGGCTGTCCTCAATCCTCGCGTTCAGTTCACCGATCTGCTGGCGCTGCCTGCTGAACACTTTTTTCATCTTGAAATTGAACATCATACAGACCGCCGCCATCAACGGCACGCACAAAAAGATGATCACCGTCAGAAGCAGATTGATCCTCGCCAGCAGGATAAAGGCAATGACAGTCTTGATCCCGGCAATAAAAAATTCCTCCGGACAATGGTGCGCAAACTCTGTCACGTCAAACAGGTCGTTGGTGATCCTCCCCATGATCTGTCCGACTTTCGTATTATTATAGTAGGTATTCGAAAGCTGCTGCAGATGGCTGTAAGCGTCCCGCCGCATATCCGTCTCTATCTTCGCCCCCATCACATGACCCACGTTTGCCATATAATAGGCGGCGATGCAGTCCACGATCCGCAGCACCAGATAGATCCCGCCAAGCCTTGCCACCGTCCCGATCGTCAATGCCGCAAGATCCCGGATTCCCACATTTGTGATATACCGCATGATCATCGGCAGCACCAGTTCGCATATGGTCGTCAGCGCCGCGCATAACAGATCCATCGCCAGCGTCCCATAGTATTTTCTGAAATAAGGCGTAAACCTGCTCCACAATTCCCTTGTCTTATACTCTCTTGTATTCATCTATTAAAGTCCTTTCTCCACATATTTCCTGTCACCGAGACCTCACAGACGGTCTTCTAAAGAATATAACATATCTTTTCCTTTTTTTCCAAACGAAAGTGAAAAAATCATATTTACAATTTCACCGGCGGCATGCTATTATAGCGAAAAGCATATTTTCTATAAAATCTATTCACAAAAGCAGCAAAACAGATTATACCAATATGGTTTCTTGTATTTCTTTATTACCCAACACATTATTAATAACAGCAGTAAGACAGGATATGATAAACGGTAAACAGGGGAAGGGAATTCTGATAATTTTCATACTATGGATATTACAAAAGAGTGGACAAAAAAAGCAGGCATGAAAGGTGTGGTTACCAAAAAACAAGAATATGTGGTTAACGGCGTAACATATCAGGTAGACGGAAAACATGTTATACTGCAGCCATCAGTTCAGGAAAAAAATATCGCTGACATATTAAGCAAAAAATATGGGAAGACAGTTGATCTGATTCCTCAGGTGATGTACCCGCAGGGGATACAGACGCCGGATTATCTGATTAATGGCGAACGATTTGACTTGAAATCTCCTACTGGAAGAGGGAAAAATCTGCTGTATAGCATGGTCAGTAAGAAAAGAAAACAGTCTCCAAATTTTATTTTTGATGTTACAGATTGTCCATTGTCTAATGAAGAAATCGAAAAGCAAATAAATGGACTATACACCTCACGCCATACAAGGTTTATAGAAAAAATAGTTTTGATAAGAGGTAAAAAAGTTCGGAAAGTATATAGCAGACATTAGAAAAGACCATCTATCCGTCTGGTCAACCAATTCTGGGAATTGGGACAATGGAGACGGGAAATGGTCTTTTCTCATTTACTTTATACCATTTTTACGGTATAAATGCAATAAGTTTATTTAATTTGAATTTCAGTACTGCCCATTAAATATCTGGGCGATCGGGGAATCATCCGACAGTATGACCGTCTTATTATCCCCTTTTACACTCTCTTTCAGCGCATCCAGCGCCCGCACAAAAGAATAAAAGTCCGTCTTTTCCGGATCGGAATAAGCGTCCGAGAGGATGCGCATATATTCCGCCTCCCCTTCCGCCACGGTCGCCTCCGCTTTCGCCTGGGCATCGGAAAGCATAATAGACACTTCCTTGTCTGTAGTATTCTCTATCATTTTTGCTTCCGACTTTCCCTCCGCCGTATACTGCGCCGCAATATTTTCGCGCTCCGAGATCATCCGGGCATATACCGCCTGCTTGTTATCATCCGGCAGATCCAGTTTCTTTACTTCCACCGCCAGAATCTCTATACCGTACTGGCCTTCCACACTGTCGATCTGTTCCATGATCTTTTCCGTGAGGGAAGTGATCCCCACCACCTCCTCCACCGCCGTGGAAACTTCCAGATCATTATTTTTTACTTCGGCGGCAGGCTCCTCCACCGTGATCGTCATCTTTCCGTCCCGGCTTCTGATCACCTCATCCTGCTTCATATTGGATATCGTGTTTTTTGTGGCATTATATACGATGGCATCGATACGCCCCTCCGCGTTGCTCACTGAGCCGCTCAGCGTCTGCGCAAATTTCAGCGGATCCGTCACATGCCAGAGCACATAGCTGTCCACGATCATCGTCTTTTTATCGGAAGTGATCACATCCGAGGCAGGCAGGTCATAGATCAGCAGTTCTTTCGGGATCGTATCCACGGATTCCACAAACGGGATCTTAAAGCTCAAGCCCGCCTGCGTCTGCACCCGCTCCACCCGTCCGAACTGACGGATCAGTTTGAACTGATTTTCCTTGGTTATCACCATGGAGCCTGACAGCAGAAAGAGTGCCGCAATGATAATGATAATAACAGGAAAGATCCTGAATTTACGGTTTTTTTCTCCCGGTTCCGCTTTTTTTGTACCATCGGAATTATATCGTTCATATACCATCTTTATTCCTCCTCCCCTGTCTCTGCGTTGTCTGTCTGCGTGTTATCTCCGTCCGCACCGCCTGCACTGTTTCCGGTCCGCGCGCCGCTTCCCGCCCCCGCGCCTGCCGTGCCGGAGATACTGCCTTCCCCTGTCACAAAACTGTCCAGCGGGAGCATGGTGCTCATCGTGCCGTCGCTCCCCTGAATGACCAGTTTGATATCCGGCAGCACATCTTCCATCGCCTCATAGAACATACGCTTTTTTGTCACATCTGGAAATTTGATGTATTCCTGATACATGGAGTTAAAACGGGCAGCTTGACCATTTGCCTCGTTGATCCTCTCCTGTTTTGCTGCCTCCGCCTCCTGCAGTATCCTGTCGGATTCCGCCTCTGCGTTTGGTATCTGTTCGTTGCGGTATTTATTGGCATTATTTAAGGCAGTCTCCTTGCCCTGTTTCGCTGTTTCCACCTCCTTGAAGGCGTTCTCGACCTCCGCATTGGGCGGTGTGGCATCCTGGATCGTAATATTGACCAGCGCGATACCGATGTCGTAATCCTCCAGCTTGTCCAGAATCATCTGTTTGATATTGGACTGGATCTCGTTCTTTCCCGTGGTCAGCACACTGTCCACGCTGTAGGAACCTATGGTTGTCCGGATGCAGTTCTGAGCGATATTTTTCAACACCAGCTCCGGGTCCTGCGACGCATAGAGCGCCTTTACCGGATCCGTCACCCTGTACTCCGCATAGAAATCCACATAGATAAAATTATAATCCGACGTGATCATCAGGGCATCGTCGTCATCTACTCCGTCTTCCTCATCCCGATAGCCGATGGAAAAGCCCTGAATCGTCGTATTCACCTTTGTCACGGTCTGGATCAGGGGAATTTTGAAATGCAGTCCCGGCGTCGTCACCGCCCGGGGCGATCCAAAGGTGCAGACCACCGCCTGCTCCTCCTCCTGAATGGAATAAAAAGACCCGCTGACAAGGATAAGAAGGATGATCACGATAAGGACTGTTCTGACAATGCCGAATCCTTTTTTCAAACTTTCTTTCCTGTTCAGCGGATCGTTAATCTGCCTGTTTCTTTTAATAAACATGACTTTCCTCCACTTTCTCCCAAAATGCTTGGTTGATCATCAGTGATACTATCAGGCATTTTAACACAGACACATCGGAAAGTCTATTGTCATCATTCTTTAATTCTATCCATACCAAACGATAATTTATAAAACATACTCTTACTTCTTTAATTCTTTCTATCTTTCTCTATCTCTGTTTTACCCTTTTTGCATCCAGTTTTATCTCCCAAAAGCGATCAATATCCCTTTGAGAGATCCATGGTTTTTTCAATATCCAGGGATTCATAAATTGTGTTCTTATTCCTGTTTGATCTCCAAAATCATCAAATACCACTTTAAAAATAGGTCTGGGTGCGCCAAACATCGAATATCCAATATCGCTATATTCCTTAAATGTTATAAGATAGTAATCCTCTCTCTCTTCCCATACATATACAAAATTATCATATATGTTGAAATGCGTCATGTAGTCCCTGCATGATCTTATTGGATATTTTGATAGATAATATGATTCCATCCCCTCTCCTTTTTTGCCGTTTCAAGCATCTGATGCCGAAAAGCTTTTCCATATCTGACCAGCATCACTTTATATCTCCATACATTTTAAACCAAATTTTAATAATGCCTCATAAAAATCTATCTGCATTTCCTGTAATGCTTCCTCCTCATGTGAATACAAAGTAACTTTACTTTTGCATATTCCAGCATCTATTTCAAATCCCAGAAAATCTCCTGTTTCTAAATCGACAACTGGCAAAAAACACTTTTCTACAACCCATTCCTTTAATACATTATCCTTGATATAAAACATGCCATTGCAGTCACATGAGTACACAACTATAAAGCCAAAATATCCACCTCCATATTGGCTTACAAAATCTTTATAGGTGTCTGGCAGTATTATGTCGTAATATTTTTCAACATCTTCCATCTTTTCAGTATCTACTTTGGCATCTGACTCCAAAACAAATAATTTAGGATTCTTTTCTATCATCTCTCTAACCTTGTTTTGAAAACTAATTCTGTCCATCTTTTATCCTCTCTCCAGTAGTCTGTCCTCAAAATATTTGATCTTGTTGGACTATTCCATATCTTCAATAGTTGGTACAATTGGCGATAAATAGGAATCACTGAATTCTTTTACGTTGCCCCTGGATAATACGAAAACCTGAAACTGGTTCTCTTTTCCACCAGCCTCGTCATCATGTAAATAAATCAATCCGTAGCTGCCTTCCGCCATCTCTCCTATTGCATTATAAAGCTTAAAGACTTCTTCCGACTGTGAATTTCTTCTGTTCGCAAAAATCGTAAACTCCAGAAACCACTCACCATTTAAAGCCTTTATCTGAGGCTTAAACCATGATAATTTTTTTATCTCTTCTTTTATTTCGTCAATAAAGATATCCTTGGTATCTTCCCTGAAAGCTGCCTTATATGTTTCTCTAATCGTTATCCAACCATGTAACTCTATCATTTTTACGTCTCCTTCCAAGCATTAATTAGTTGGAAGATGTTTTTCTGCTTCCCCATGCGTCGCAGGCCAGCTCCGCAAAGCTCTTGCTGTTTACCTTTGTGTGATACCAGGTACTGCCCATTCCCTCACGCAGTCAGCCGGTACAACTCATCATACTGATAATCTATAGTCTACTACTTTGTTCTTTGCCTTTTCAAGTACCAGATTCCCCAAAGTATCATAAGTATAAGTGGCTGCTGCTTCGCCCCCCAGTGACAGCAAAATAAAATCAGGGTTTCCATTTTCTGAGTTATTTTCCTAACTTAGCATAATCCAATTAACAAACCCTTTCTGCCTATGTTATAATTTTCATTGAAACGATATCGGGCAACACCAAAATTGTCATCTTTTTATCAAGACAGGAGTCCAAAATATGCAGTTATCCTACCTGGAAGAAATTCCCTCAGAATGGCAGCGCGTCCTCGTGATCGGGAGGACCGCAGAACACAACGGAAAAAAATACCACATTGTCGGAATGACATCCGGCGACAAACTACAGATCCATATTCTCGAGCCCTTTGAGGAGCCTGAACCTCCCGCCCGCGGAAGAAAAAATGCCAGCAATCAGCGGAAATGCCTGAAAGAACACCGGGAAAGCGGCTTCTCCTACCTGCACTGCAGCGAGATCACTATCGGCGGCAGGAAACTGAAGATACAGGGCGGCTCCGGGAGTCCTCTGAAATATTCTGAGCAGGATTACAGAACGATCACATTATTTCTCGACATGATGCGCGCCGGCTGGACCGTTCCCGACTGGCTGCGGGAAAAAGAATGGGAGGAACTGCAGCTTGTGACGCTGGAGATCGCAGGTTTGAAAAGGCTGCCTGGGTATTCGCCACAAATGCCCATCCTCATAAAACACAGGCCCGATCCCATCTGCCATATCGTTGAAAAGACCATTACGCTGACCGTCGGCAAAAAGCGTTCTTTCAGCTTTCTTGACCACGACGGGGAACAGGTGTGGTGCCACATCAATGATGTCACCCTGATCGATGTGTGGGAAGATACGGAAAAACAGTTTCAGAATCCGAAATATATCAAAAAAGTCTCACCGGAGCAGCTTGCGGAAATAAAAGAAAGTTGTTACAAAGCGTTGGAGCAGAACTGTCCGCAGGGAATGTGTTATATCGGAATAGAATACGAGTGCAGCAAGGATTTCAGCCTTCAGTTCTATACGAAAGAATATTTAAGTTCCTATCCCGAATGCCGCAACGGAAGTGCCTTCTTTTTTCTGATGCGGTTAAAGCCCGATAAGCATACTGGGACCCACGGTCTTCCGTTAAATGGATGTGTGATGCAGACGCCGCTCTCCCCGGATACTGTCAAGATTCCGGCGGAACTGTTTTCCTATCAGGAAAAGAGAAAGGAATGGGAGGAACAGATATGAAAGATGTTGTTTTATTATATGATGACTGCTGTATATACGAAATTGTCATATTAAATTATTTTCTGAAAGTTACAGAGAGCGATCTTGTATTTTGCTCTTTAGATGGAAAGACAATAAGAGCCACGGAAGGGTATTCTATTTTACCCGACGCAGCGCTGAAAAATATCGACTTATCCGAAGTCAGGAGTTTCATCATTCCGGGCGGCGATATATCCCATATCGATCAGGATATCGTATATGATTCCCTGAAGGCTTTGCACAGCGCAAATGCCCTGATCGCGGGAATCTGCGCCGGGGCGGATGTTCTGGAAAAAGCGGGCCTGTTAAACGGCATTCGCTCTTCACATATGGAAGAATATGACTGTGTTCTGAATAAAAATATTCTCACCGCCAGAGCCAATGCCTATGTGGACTTTGCCATAGAAGCGGCAAAGGCTCTGGATATATTTGAGGATGAGACTGATCTGCTGGAGACCATAGCATTCTGGAAAGAATTTAAGCGTGCTCTTTAGTTCGTTTCAAGAGCCTCTCATGCATCAGCACCATCAGCGCCAGGATCAGCAGTAAATACACTGGAAACAGCACGATGCTGATATGGTTTGCGATCAGTCCGAATATCGGCGGCATGATACAGGTGCCCACATACGCCGCCGCCATCTGTACGCCGATGAGCGCCTGCGACCTGTCCGCGCCGAAATGGTCCGGTGTGGAGTGAATGATGGACGGATAGATTGGAGCGCAGCCCAGCCCGACGGCGATCAGTCCGAAAAGCGCCGTTCCCTTTCCAATCGGCAGCAAAAGCAGCGCGATCCCAAACAGAATGACCGCCTGCCCCAGCCTGATCATCTGTCTGTCATTCAGCTTCATTGTCAGAAATCCGCCGAGCGCCCTGCCCGCCGTGATCCCGATATAAAACATACTTGCAAAATTTGCCGCTGTCTCGGAACTGATCCCCCAGTGCAGTACCAGATAACTGCTCGCCCAGAGCCCGGCTGTCTGTTCTACAGCACAGTAGCAGAAAAAGGTGAGCATGACTTCTTTTGCCCCCGGAATCCGGAAGATCTGCCGCAGGGTGAGGGCTTTATCCTGTCCTGAACTGGTATTTTCTCCCTTTTCGGCAACTTCGCCGGAATCCGCCCCGGTGGCATTTTGTCCGGCATCCATGTCTTTCCCGGAGCCTATTCCGGTGACATTTCGCCCGACACTCTGCCCGGCATCCTGTCCGACCGCATTTTGTCCGGCAGTGCCCCGTCCTTTCCACAGCGGCAGGCTGAACAGTAAAACAGCCGTCAGAACAATCTGCAGTATCCCGATGTAGCGGTATCCCATATTCCAACTCTGTCCGTTTGAGAGTGCAAATCCCATGATGTACGGTCCAAGGGATGCCCCGACGCCCCACATGCAGTGCAGCCAGCTCATATGCCTGCTTGCATAGTGCAGCGCAACATAATTGTTGAGGGAGGCGTCCACGCAGCCTGCGCCCAGCCCGTAGGGAATCGCCCATATGCACAGTGCAGTAAAAGAATGGCTGACGGAAAAGCCGAACAAAGCCGCCGCCGTTATAAAAACGCTGAGCGCGGTCACTTTTCCCGTCCCCAGCTTCTTTGTCAGACGATCGCACTGCAGGCTTGATACGATCGTTCCCGCGGCGATGATCATGGAAATAATGCCCGCATAGGAAACCGGCACCGAAAATTCCCGGTACATGACGGGCCATGCCGATCCCAGAAGGGAATCTGGCAGCCCCAGACTGATAAATGCCAGATAAATGATAGCCAACAATAATTGAAACATCTTATTACCTCCTGACGTTTTTCTTCTGCTGCCGCTCTGCTCGAAAGCCCGTGCTTCGCACTCTCTGTTTGACTTCGTCAAACGCTTCCTCGCTAATGACAGCAAGAAAAACAAATGTCTGCTGCGCAGCCGCTTGTTTTTCTTCTGCTGTCATTATGATATCGACATTTGGGGATTGATACAATCGAAATACGGACATATAATATAAAAAAACCGACTGACACAAAGGAGGAACGACTTGGCACTGCAGGAATGTACGTTACACCAGAATCAAAGATTAAAGGAACTCAACCCTCATGGCACGCTGGCGTTTCCGTGCGCGGGATATTCCTCCGTCTATACGAACAATGAGGAGAACGCCATCCCCTGGCACTGGCATGAAGATCTGGAGATCATCTATATGGCAAAGGGACGGATGGAGCTGAAAATACCGTCCAAAACATTCTATATAGAAGAGGGAGACGCCTTTGCCATAAACTCCAATATACTCCACTATGGGATCGGCGCGGACCATTGCCATCTGTATTCCCTGGTCTTCAGCCCTCTGCTCGTCTCCGGCAGCGAGGATTCTGTATTTGCCCGGAAATATGTGCAGCCGCTGATCTCCTGCAGCAGCTTTACCGCCATGCCGCTTTTGCGCAGCGAACGAGAAGATATCTTGTGTTGGTTTTTAAATGCATTTGACGCAATGAGGAAAGAGCCGCCGGGGTTTGAGTTCACGGTCAGGGAAAACCTGTCCCGGATATGCTTTTCTCTGGCGAAGGAATTTGAGGGCGCCGCAGGTGCCCACACTCCGGTTCAGGGTCAGGACAGCCTGCGCATCCGGAAAATGCTCGAGTTTATCCACAAAAACTTTTCCGCCGACATTTCCCTCTCGGACATCGCAAAATCTGCCGATATCGGGGAGCGGGAATGTCTGCGCTGTTTTCAGAAGACCATACAGCTCTCGCCCATCCAGTATCTGTTGAAATACAGGATCATGCAAGGTGCGGAAATGCTCTTATACTGTCCGGAACTCAGCATTTCCGATATTGCCTCCTCCTGCGGCTTCGACAGTCCCAGCAACTTCGCGGGCACCTTCAAACGGTTTCACAACCGCACACCACGCGAGTACAGGAAGGAGGCGGCATCTGCGGAATCACTTGCGCATGCCGTTTTATCAAAGTGATTGGTTTCCTATCTGTTCCAGTTCTGGAACAAAATAGTGTTTTTATTAAAAATATTCCCATTTCGGAATATTTTTAATATATTTGCATATTTGTTCCATTTTGGGAACAAACTGTTGATTGCATGGATAAAATATGCTATAATGGGAACACTTTTAAAGGGAGGTGTTTTCATTGGTACAGCGTAAAGAATATCTGGAAAAACTGATATCGTGGAAGGACGAACAGGTCATTAAGGTTGTTACCGGCATCAGGCGCTGCGGAAAATCCACCTTGCTTCTACAGTATCAGGATTATTTAAAACAGCATGACATCCTTGAGGAACAGATTCTGGCTATCAATTTCGAGGAACTGGAATACGAAGAACTTCTGGATTACAAAAAATTATATCAATACATCAAGGACAAAATGTGTGCCGGTAAAACCACATACATTTTTCTTGACGAAATACAGAAAGTCGAAGGCTTTGAGAAAGTCGTCGACAGTCTGTATGTGAAAGCAGATACAGATCTCTATATTACTGGATCAAACGCCTACCTGCTCTCCGGTGATCTCGCCACATTTTTGTCGGGGCGGTATGTGGAGATATCCATGCTGCCGCTGTCTTTTTCCGAATATCTGGAGTTGGTTCACAAAGACAAGGACAACGCATTTGCCGAATACATGAGATACGGCTCCCTGCCATTTGTCGCGGCAATGGATAAGATCGACGAAAAAGTTGACACCTACCTCGAGGGCATTTACAACACTGTTATCGTAAAAGATATCGAGGATCGTCAGAAAAGACAGGAATCTGACCCACAAAAGCGGAAAATAACGGATATCACTCTGTTAAAGACTATCGCCCGCTATCTCGCCAGCGTTATCGGCAGCCCTGTCTCCATCCGAAGCATCACAGACTATCTGGCCTCAAGCGGGCGCAAAATATCGGCCAACACGGTGAACGATTATGTGGAAGCCCTGACGGAATCCTTCATTTTCTATCCGGCGGAGCGGTTTGACATTGCCGGAAAACAGCTTTTAAAAGCCAACAAAAAATACTATATCGCCGATCTTGGAATACGAAACCACATTCTTCCCAAAAGATCTTACGATCTCGGTTTCTCCATCGAAAATATTGTTTTTTTTGAACTCTTAAGACGCGGCTTCAAAGTCACTGTCGGAAAATATCAGAACACAGAAGTGGACTTTGTCGCCCAAAAACAGGGCGTCCTTACCTATATTCAGGTCACCGCGGACATGACGGCAAAGGAAACTTTTGACCGTGAGATGAAACCCTTATACAGAATTCAGGACAACTATGAAAAGATCGTCCTCACGCTGGATAAACTCTCTCCCGGCAATTACGACGGCATCAAAGTGGTCTATCTGATGGACTTTCTGACTGGGTCGAATTAAAATCTGGAGATTTTTTCAGGTGCCCATCCTCCATCTCATAAACTTCGTCGCACAGCTCCTCCATATCCTCCCCGTGATGGCTCGAGAGCAGGATCGTGGTGCCTTCTTTCCTCAGCTTCAGAAAGAGCGCCCGCATTTCGGCGGCTCCCTCCCTGTCCAGCCCGTTCATCGGCTCGTCCAGGATCAGGAATTTCGGATGTTCCATGATCGCCTGGGCGATGCCCAGCCGCTGCCTCATACCGAGGGAATATTTTTTCACCTTTTTCCTGCTGTCGGGATCAAGCCCTGTCAGTTCCATACTCTTCCGGATCTCATCTCTCCCGATCTGCTTTTTGATTCCGGCGAGATATTCCAGATTTTTGTATCCGCTAAAACTGCCGAGAAAGCCGGGCGTCTCAATAATAATGCCGATATCTTCCGCGAAATCCGCATCTTTCCCGATCTCCTTACCTCCCACAACAATTTTTCCCGCGGTGGGCCTCAAAAAACCTATGATCATTTTGAACAGCACCGTTTTGCCGGAACCGTTTCTGCCCGCTATACCGTATATCTTCCCCGGCTCTAAAAACATGGAAACCTCCCTGACCACGGTCTCATCGCCGAATTTTTTGCTTACATTTTTGATTTCCGCTATATATTCCATTTTGATTCCTTCCGTTTTCTTTACCCACCACTACCTGATACCAACTTCTGTCGGATTTCTATTTTTCATTTATCACTTTAATCTACCCGAATAAAATCTCTCTGTCATAACTCTGATAAGCGATTACTTTGCCTATAACAGACAATTCTCCCTTCTCTCCGCCAGCACTGCGCCCGCCTTCCAGGCTCCCGCGATCATCAGACATTCCAAAAATACCACCGCTGCCGGTGAAAACCCGTAAACTTTTTCTACTCTGTCGCTCTGCACATACATGCCCCAGTTTCCGAACATAAACTTTGACAGGTTCCACCAATAAAAGCCGACCGTATATGTTGACACTTCTGTCACAAACAGGAATGCCGGAGCCATATGTCGAAAGGACGTCAGATCGAACAGGCAGAATATGCCCGCCAATGTCATCATGTGTACCAACCATAAAAGCAGAACCAGTATCTCTTCCGTCCCCTGCCGCTTTGGTGAATACAGGATAAGATCCAGCCCTTTCAGGCAGAACCCGTAACAAAAGCACCCTGCTATAGCTATCGGAAACAGATTCAAAAACTTTGCATTCCACCAGTGTTTCCTTTCGCCGAAACGCACTATCTCAAACAGAGTGATCTGCCGCCTGCGCTCTAAATAGATTCCTGTCACAAAAAGAACCAATGCCACACCCATGAGCCACCGTCCCAGCGGGACCAGCGGGATCCTTCCGAAATAGATACTCTCTGGTCCCGCAAACTCGACTCCTGCAAGATAATCATAGACAACTCCTTTTTCCATCTCCTCATACCGCCCTTCACTCCTGTGCTTCCCCCTTAAAATCCACTCTGTCGATAAAAATACATTCCAGAAGTACAAGCCCTGCCGCAATCCCCGCCATGACCATCACAGGACGCAGGAGATGCATCCCGGCGGAATCCACGAAATTCCCGGGACATGCATATTCTATCAGCGCCAATCTGGCATGCCCCCAAAAGGGCAGTTCATATCCGCTGATATGCACGATAAAAGCGATAACGATCCCCCAGATCCCGCCGAGCAGCAGATTCCCCGTATACAAAATGATCCCCATCAAGGCGAGATATAGAAAGAAGCATAGAGCCGTCGCCGCAAAAGCCTGCGTCACATCCATCCGCCGCATCATATTCTGCTGCAGAAAACTGACTCCATATTCCGCACTCCGATTCATATGATAATCCTGTGACAGCATATAGACAGGATTGCTCCACATCCTTCCCACAAAGCCAAAGGGAAGCGACAAGAGCACCATCGGGAGCGCCACCGCCGCCGTATAAAGCGCCGCCTGTATCAAAATATAGAGGACCGCCGCCATATTCCAGCTCCGCTTCCCGGTGCGGTGCAGAGAATAGCAAGTATTTCCGTTGATAAAAGGCGCGTCAGAAACAACAAGAAACCACCCCAGCGCCAGAAACATCACGGTCTTATATTCATGCACCACCACCAAAAACGCCTCCAGAATATTCGCCGGTTCCCCGGTACTCGCCACATAATCCAGAAAGTTTTTTAGCCAGTAGGAGGGCACGATCATCCCTGCCAGAAAGCCCATTATGACACGCTTGTCATTCCATTCGCAGAAAAGCAGGTTTCTTGTCACATGCAAAATGCTCTGTATTTTTTTCATATCCATAACCATGTTCTTTCTGTAGCCTGTGATATTTTTTTAGTGCCTGCCGGTCTGTTCCGGCAGTTGCCCCGCCCCGCACCATCGGTCTTCCCTCAGCTCCTTCTCTCCTGCCTGATCCCCGCATAGATAAACAGAAGCGCCGCCGAAATATAGACCATGTCGATCAAAACAGCCAGCGGGTAATACCCGTTCCCGACATCATCCCCGGACAGCAGGTACACCGGATTAAACGATCTGTATCCGATAAAAAGCCACAGCGTATCATACAGGATAAAAGGCGCCAGCAGACTGACATACCTGTTCGGGATCCACACCGCAAAAGCTAACCCGACCAACGCCCACAGTGCACCGAACAAAAAGCCGAGAACCACTTTACCGCCGACCACGTACCAATCTCCGTACTTCATCAGCGCTTCGATCGTCTTTGTCCCTGCGAGAAGCCCCTCATCCGAATTCGCCGGGATTCCGTGGGCTCCCCCGATATATGCGGTCAGACAGACGATCGTGACCGGCACCGCGATCATCATCCCGCCGGAGCAAGCCACGGTAACGGCTCTCACCCGCATAAAACCCGCATAACCCGTCCGATGCAGGATCATCCGCAGATAGCCGCTGTTATACTCCTCGCAGTAAACCGCGACATAAGCCAGAACCGGAAAGATGGCCGCAAAAGGCGAGAATCCGGATGCGTGAAAGATATTCCCGAAACCGTACAGATAACTCCTGCTGCCGTCCAGCGGCATATCCAGCACTGTCGACGGCAATAAAATAGCAAATACAAACACGATCCCCGCAAAAAATCCCGGATTTATGATACTTCGCTTCAGATCCTGTGTGAAAAAACTCTTCATGTCAACTCCTGTTCCTCCACCGCAGCAGGCATGCCTCCTTCTGCCATACCACTATTGTACCCATAGCGGAAAATACTCCTTCCGTTTGACCTTTTGCGCCGCCCAGCAGACCTCCGGCAGACGCTTTACTCCGCCCCTGCAAGTTCCCCCGTCACCGCATCGATATAAATATTCCAGACAAGATCGCTCCTGCCCGTCTGTCCGACATACTCCACATATTTCTCCAGATCCATATGGATGCTCCACATCGGTGCAAGTTCCAGTTTCCCATCCTTCCGTTCCACATAATAAACCAGTTCCGCCGTGGAAAAAGGCACATCTTCCGCACACTGCAGGCTGCCGTCATCCAACTCAACCACTACCGGCTAAAGCCGGTAGGTTTCGATTTGCTGCTAAAGCAGCCTAAAGTGTGCACCCTATAATTTATCCTTTGACCGTTACGTTTATCCTATCTCGAAATTATC
>JAETSN010000086.1 GCA_021769625.1 [Clostridium] symbiosum
GCCTTATCACTTGCGTATGCTTCCCTCGCCTTATTGTACGCAAGATTTGTGGTGTATGCGACATCCCGCATCCCCAGATCGGAAAAAATGGACTCCGCCTGCTTCTCAAGATCTCCCGGCAGATAAAGGGTAAGCCCCAGTATTTTTCGCCCCGGCGCATCCGCCCCGAGTTCCGCCGCCTCCTCCTTGGATATCCATGCGCAGGAATCCGTCTCCCCAGTATGGTTTTCCCACCATCCGCAGAGGCGGAATATGCTGTTCTTTTCCTCTCCCCCATCTTCCGGCATCCATGTCAGAAAAACCTCCGCCCCGATCTCGTGGGGGACCAGGAGGGAGTTTAATGTGATCTCATCCAGAGCGATCTCGTCCTTCTCCAGTGGCATCCGCCCGTAAAGGGGCACGGAGTCCGTCTCTTTAGCCCATTTTTCGGAATATTCCGCAAGCCGCACGGTCCGGTTCTCCAACATCTCGTCGCTCAGCACACCGACCGGGGATAAAACCGCCGTATCTTTCACCGCCGCGTACCGCGATAACGCCGCCGCCTGAACACCCGACAGTCCGTAACAGATGATATGGCTGTCGGAACCGTACATGGTCCTGTAGGAATAGATAAATCCGTCGTAAACCAGACTGCCCAGCGCAAACGAAAAGGTATACAGCATGCAGACCAGTGTGACCGTCACGGTCAACAGAAAACTAAGCCCTCTATGAAATTGCATTTCCCGCCGCACTAACTTACGGCATATCTTTAAATTATTATTTTGCAGCATTTACAGGATACGCCCGTCCCTCATCTTCACCACCCGGTCCGCGAGCTGCGCCAGCTCCGGATTGTGTGTGATCATCACCAGTGTCCGGTGAAACAGTTTGGTTGTCATCTTTAAAAGCCCCGCCACGTTCTGGCCGTTCTGCGAATCCAGATTGCCGGTGGGCTCATCCGCCAGAAGGATCGCCGGTTTTGCCACCAGCGCTCTGGCGATCGCCGCCCGCTGCTTTTGGCCGCCGGATAACGCCTCCGGATAGGCGTCCATCTTATCCTGTAGGCCCAGCAGCTCTATGATCTCCTGCAGATACCCCATATCGGGCGACGAGCCGTCCAGATCCAGCGGGAACAGGATGTTCTCCTCCACAGTCAGGGTCGGGACGAGGTTGTAGTTCTGAAAGATGAATCCCACCTTTTTGCGCCTGAACACGGCAAGCTGTTCCTCGCGAAGTCCGGAAAGATCGACGCCATCCACAACAACTTCCCCCTCCGTCGGCACATCCAGCCCTCCCATCATATTTAAGAGCGTGGTCTTCCCGCTGCCCGACGCGCCGGTGATGGCGGTGAATTCCCCCTGTCTCACAGTCAGATCGATCCCGTCCAGCGCCTTCACCTGACGGACGCCGCTACCGTAGTATTTTCTTAAATTGTGTATCGTTATGATATCCATATCCATTCTCTTTTGGCTCAATTCGCTTATTATGTGGACCGAACCAATGTAATTTAGTTAACACCTCAGTCAGCCGGCAAGAACATAAAATACTGAAGGAGCCCTTTGAAAAACGCCGGCACTTAGGCAAATGTGAAAATTTCACATGTACTTTAGCGCCTTATGTGTCCGCTGCGCTCTTTCACAGGCTCTTCAAAAACAGAGCCGGCGAGAGCGTGGCGACGAAGTATTTTATGTTCTTGCCGGCGTCCGCCACCATTCACTTAATGACATTGGAGCCGAACTATTACAGCGCTTCTACATAAAAGCCCCTACCTCATGTCAGCAGATAGACCGAGAAAACGGAACCTTCCCCCGCCCCGGACTTCACACTGATATACCCCCGCTGTCTCGTGATGATCTCCTGAGCCAGATAGAGCCCTAACCCGACGCCTTCTTTCGCCGCGGCTTCCTCGCCCCGCCAGAAACGCTTAAACACTTCATGGCAGTGCTCCTCCGGGATGCCAGAACCCGTATCTGCGATATCCACCCTTGTATAAAACTGCCAGGGACGTACGCTGATCCGGATGCTCCCGCCCGCCGGCGTATATTTCACCGCATTGTCCAGAATATTCGAGAGGGCTTCCGCCGTCCATTTCGGATCGTGCCGCGCCGTGATGCCGCTGTCACACTCCACCGACAGATCAAGCCCCTTCGCCTCCGCCTTTGCCCAGATACCGTTTAACGCCTGCGCGATCGTATCGTACAGGCCGGCTTTTTCCACATGCAGGGAAAACGTTCCTGTCTCCAGCCGCGACATCTTGATCAGGGACTGCATCAGAAAATCCAGTTTATCGATCTGTCCCGCCGCCATATCCAGAAATTCCGCCCGTTTCTCCCCGCTCAGATCATGGGAGCGCAGAATGCCCGAAAACATCTGCAGATTGGCGATGGGCGTCTTGACCTGATGGGAGATATCCGAAACCAGTTCCTGTATCACCTGCTTGTCCTGCCGGCTCTGCCTGCGCTCCTCGCTCATCAGGTCATAAAACTGCATCCATTTCCCCTGTACTTTGGAGGCGAGCGTATCCTCATAGTAAAAATATTTCTCCGGCTTCCGCTCCGCGATCAGATCGTCCAGCGTCCCGCACAGTTCATCCGCAAATCTGCAGATCTGCCGCCTCTGCCAGAAGTTCCCCAAAAGCCCCAGAACACACAGGCCGGCGCACAGCCCGACCAGCAGATACCGTGCCCCTCTTTGCGGCACCCAGACCCACGCCGCACAGACAAAGCCGCAAAACAGAACGGCTCCGGTAAACATCATGCCGAAACGAATGATCCACTCTCTTTTCTCCTTCATATGTCACGCTCCGTTTTCCCACACATACCCCAGCCCGCGCACCGTTTTGATGTAACTGTGCTCTTCGTCCTCGATCTTCGCCCGCAGCCTGTTCATCGTCACGGTCAGCGTATGGTCGTCGATGTAATTCCCGTCGCAGTCCCAGAGTTTTTCCAGAAGCAGCTTTCTCGTCACCACATTGCCCGCATTGGCGGTCAGCACCCTGAGCAGTTTGTACTCATTCGGCGTGACGGAAATTTTCTCTCCTCTGCGCAGGGCCATCAGCGCGCTGAAATCGATCTGCAGAAAACTATCCCGATAACAATCCCCGCCGGTCTGTTTCTCCGATATCGCAGCGCCGTGACGCAGCGCCACCTCCACGCGCCGCAGCAGGATCGGCATGCGGAAAGGTTTCGTGATATAATCCTCCGCGCCCAGATCATAGCCGCTCAGCACATCCTCCTCCAGATCGTTTGCGGTCAGAAATATGACAGGAATGTCAGCATCATTCTCTTTTATTTTTCTGCACAGTTCGAAACCGTTTCCGTCGGGCAGATTGACATCCAGGATCACAAGGGAAAACTTCTCCTGCCCCAGAAGGTATTTAGCCTTTTTGCAGTTGTACGCCGCCTGTGTGGCATACCCCGCCGCATCCAGCTCAAAACACAGTCCCGTGCTTAACACAAGGTCGTCCTCCACCACCAAAATCCGTTCCATATCCGTTCTCCTGTTTCAGCAATTATGCCATATGTATCTATATCCTATTCGCCCGGTAGCGTGACAGAACCCGTTTCACGATCGTCCGCTCCCCCTTATTTCCCGGCATATAAGTCAGATCTGTCCTAAAGGGCACCGAATAGGGCCCGTCTTCATTTGCCTTCAACTGCATATAGATATTTCTGCGCCTCGCGGCATACTGCGCCGCATTCTGATTTCCTGACCGCGCAAGCCACGCCTGATAGCCGCCCAGATAGCTTTCCGCCATCTTATCCCAGGAGTGGAACTGCTGCTGGATCACCTTTCCCGCTGCGGAAAATTCCCGGTCCATCTCCTCCCGGTCTATCATCCTCACCAGATACATCATGCCGAGAAGCTGCGTCGCACGGCACAGATCCCAGCCAGCGTATTCCGTGTCAAAACGCCCCGCATGTCTTTCCACCAGCTCATGTACAGTCTCTATCCCATCCTGCCTGTTCTTAATATCCCACTGCTCCCCCAACGCCACCTTTTTGAAGTTGGCAACTGCCTTCCGGTTTCCGTGGACTCCCGTGACCAAAGGCCAGCCCTCCAGCATGTCGAAAGAATGCGCCCAGATCGCAAAGGTGGAGGCACACCAGCATTCCATATCGCTGCGCGGCAGCAGGGGATCCCTCTTCCAGAAAAAGGCGGGCGCAAAGCGTTTTCTCCTCACGCCGATCACCCGGTAGAGCACCACGACGATCACATACAGCCACGCGGAAGCCGCGCTGCCGAGCGTCCTCGTATAGGACGCCTCATCGGACACCGGCACATAATCCCCGTACATATCCACATAATGGTCCGTCACAAGGTTTTTATAGATCAGGGCTTCCTCCGGCGCCTCCCACTCCCTCCAGACGCCCGTCGGAAGGCGGTAGATCCCCACCTCATCCGTCTCCTGTATCGCTTTTTTGTTGATGTGGGCGATCACTTTCTCCCCGCTCGGAAGTTTGATATAGTGATAAACCTCTTCCCCCGCACGGAACGTGTCATGATTGACCACAACACCTTCCGTGATCAGCGTGAACGTGCCCATCTGTTCCATATCCGCTATGGACTTAGCCACGGGGATATCGCTTCTCGCCTCCGTGCCCGCCGCACCCTCCTTTAGCGTGACATCCTTCTGATACACCTTATAGAGGATCGGGCCTAACCCGAATTCTATCAGCAGTGTCAGCACCCATATAACAGGGATCAGCAGAAACATCTGATAGATATTCGTCTTAAAACCGTATATGTTTTTATTGGATATTTTGTATCTCGCGCTCATCGGAGCCTCCTTTCATCTACGGATTTACTGCGCTCGAAACCGATACTTCCCTTTTCCGTGACCGGACACCGGCTCAATAATACCATACTCTGTCAGTTCTTTCAAAAACTCAGAAGCCCTGGACGGCCTGATGCCGATCACTTCCATCACATCTGAACGCCCAAATATTTTTTGATCCGGAAACGCTTCACGGAGTTTTAAAATATGGTTTGCCGTTTTAGGTTTAAAATTTTTTTCAATGTCCGGTTTTAGAACGTCAATGTCCGGTTTCATTATTTCAATATCCGGTTTTTTTGTGTCCTTAAATATTCCACTGATATGCAATGTCCGGTTATGAAGCGGATGATTCTCATTCAGCAGGAGATTACGCAGAAAAATTTCAAGATATTCTGTCGTTTCATGGATGCCATTTTTCAGGTCGTTATAATTTGCCCTAACCAGTGAATTCCGAAAATACCATGCATTCTCTGCAAAAATATCGTTCGTTACATCAAAACCCAGAGTTCGCAAATATTTGATGAAAAACACCGCTGTCGTTCTGGTATTACCCTCACCAAATAGATGAATCTGCCACAATCCGGATATGAATACTGCGAGATGATGTATGATCTCAACCATCGAAAGGTTTCGATAAGAGAACTTCCGCTCCTCAGATATATCGTATTCCAGTGTCGCCCTAAGCTCCGTGGCGCTGCCGTAGAGTACGGTCGCTCCGTTCAGCACCCATTCCTTCTTTGTGACGTTATAATTGCGGATGCATCCTGCATGAGAATAGATACCGGTAAACAGCTTTCTGTGAATGGAAATATACTCATTTGGCGTAAAACTAAATGCACTCTCTGACAGAAGCGATGCGATCCGGACCGAAACCTTGTCCGCCTCTTCAGTACGATCATCGGCATCACGGGGAGGATTTTCCTCATAGTAGGCCTGCAAAAGCAAATCTGCCTCTTCGAAGGATATCTCCCCTTCGATATTGCGGACAGCCGTGCGCACAAGATACTCCGATGGCTTCAGTCCGTCGACAGCCTGCAGGCCGATTGCTGTATGCCACGCATAACCTTTATCCCGTTTATCAGGTTCGGACTCTATGATATATTCCTTAAACGGATCTTTGTTCACCCTATATCACCTCGCTGTTAATTTATTGTGAACTGTTTTATCCTTCCGGCTCATTCCCGGTTTTCTTTATTTTTCAGCTTGCAGACAGCCTGCGTCATCGTTCCCATAGGACAGAAAGCGCACCATGATCGAGGTTTAAAGAAAAACATAACGACCAAACCTATCAGCAAAGATGTCAGCATCAGACTGTAGAATCCAAAGCTAAACTGTGCTGCCCAGTCCGGCACCATGCCCGCCGTATAGGTCCATCCCCAGGGCACTCTGATCGTCCAGAACAGCTTGATCGCTTCCCTCAGAGAATTTACCCCGGCGAACACCAGATAAGTTTGAAACACCATATTTCCAAACATCGTCAGAAAGAAAATCAGAAATCCATAACGGAACCATTTCGAATACATCCATTTCGGTGTGGGCCTGCCCATAGAACAGCCAATCTTCCCCCCAAGCAGGGAAAATAATTGTCCTCTTCCGCAGAGGTTGTTACAAAACCACTTATTTCCGCCGAAAACGGCAATTGCCAATGGTAGGAGAAAATCGATCATTCCAAGCCAGGCAAAGAGAATGTTAAAAAAACCCAATGCAAAATATAGGATAGACCAGATCCACAGATAATCATACCAATGTTTTTGTTTCGTTTTCATCTTCGCTCCCCCTTTCCCTGATCGTAATACAGCCTGTCGGGCATATTTTTGCACATTTGCCGCAGCCTACACATTGCTCTTTTTGAACAGAGGCGTAACAGCCCCTGTATACACTGATCGCGCTGCGAGGGCATTCCTTAACGCAGGCACCGCACGCCACACAGACTGATCGTTCAAAATCTGCAACCCTTTTTGATAACATAAAAATACCTCCTGTGCTTTTCATCACATTATACTATCTTTTCAAAGCAATATCTATCAAAAGGAATAAAACAAGTTATTTTTTGATCATTCCTGTTGATTTTACCGCTTAAATCCAATACACTGGAAATGTTTAAATGACATGACGGCTGCAGGCACGGCATTTTGCCCGCAGAAATTCGAGGAGAACCCCATGAGCCTACCCGGCGTATATGAGACAACTTTAAAGGACGGCACCCCTTCTTTCCGCGCCTCCATAACCTATCAGAAAAAACATATCAGCCTCGGCA
The DNA here is from genome assembly GCA_021769625.1 of [Clostridium] symbiosum. GTDB lineage: Bacteria > Bacillota > Clostridia > Lachnospirales > Lachnospiraceae > 1XD8-76. The sequence continues at coordinate 7,014 of JAETSN010000086.1, forward strand.
GCTTTCCGGAGGAAGAGGAGGCGCATGAAGCCTATCTTCTGGCATTTTCCGTGCTCTCGGACCCTGCCCTCAAAGTGCTCGACTACAGGCGGCCCTGCCCGCTGTCTTTCGAAAAATGGGTGGTCTTGGTAAATCTGCGGGATAACGGTATCTATTTTTCCACCCCGATCTATCTGATGAAAACCTACTTTTCATATTATCTGGAGCCGGAGCTGGAATTGAAGTTCGATCTCGAGGATCTGTTTTACTATGCGTCCCACAAGATCATGCGGCGTGGAAACCATCTTTTTGTCGCGGACTACGGGATGCAGGTGACCCTTCCCTCCCGCTACGGCATCAAAAACTACGCCGTGCAGGGAAAAGATTTCCGGTTCATCAACGGTGATCCATACGACTTCCGCTACGAAAATATCGAGATTTTAAATACCTACCACGGCGTCTCCGTGATCCGGGAGGAAAACGCCGTAAAATACCGGGCGAGGATCCACCTGCGCAGCTATTATCTGATCGGCTATTACGACAGTGCCGTGGAAGCCGCCATCGCCTACAATAAAGCTGTGGATATCATCAAAAAAAATCTCCCGGGGAAAAACTACGAGTTGAACTATATCGCGGAATTAAAAGCTTCGGAATATGCCGCTATCTATAAGCGGCTCACTATTGCAGAGCGAATATACACTTTAAAATAGTTATCCCGCATCCTCAAAAATCTTGCTTATATTATAAAAGGGCTGAAACGCTTTAAGACGTATCAGCCCATTTGAAACATAACAGTTCAGCTTACAATGTCATTTAGTTGATACCATTAGACAGCCGGGAGAAAAATCAAATCCTCAAGGAGCCCCTGTAGCAACGTCGGCACAATTGGCAAATGTGAAATTTAAAAGGCAAAATTTCACATGGTCCCTCACGAGCCTGGTACCGCTACCTTGCAGCCAGCTCTGTTTCTCAAGAGCTTGAGTGCCAAGCGTGGCGACGGAGGATTTGATTTTTCTCCCGGCGTCCGTTTACGCTACCCTTCTAACTTATGGAAAATAATACAGTTCGGATAGTTTACCGAAATCTCCTTTGTATTCATCACGATCAGCCCGTTCTTCAGATCCGTTGCGAAAAACGTCATGGTATTGGACTCATGGTTCAGGGACACCAGATGCTTATTATCCGGGAACAGCACCGCATCCTTCGGATAATCCCCGCTGATCGGCAGACAGAGCAGCTTTTCCAAGAGCCCTGTCTTTTTATCCACTTTGTAGATCGTCGCCGTATTATCCCCGGCGTTGGATGTCACTATATAGCGGAAATCCTCCGAGATATTCAGGGCGCTCGCCGAAGAATTGGAGGCGTGGTACTCGTTCACGGTGGAGATCGTCTGGATCTTCTCAAACTCGGGCAGATCTTTTTCCTCTTTATAAGTATATACATCAATATAGTTTTTTAATTCATGAACCACATACATGAATTTACCATCCTGGGAAAATTTCATATGCCGGGGGGCGGATTCTATATCGCTCCTTAAGATATCCACCAGTTTCAGTCTTCCTGTCACATGGTCCAGCCGGTAGATATTGACATGGTCCATCCCCAGATCCGCCGCACAGAGGTATTTATTGTCGCGGGTCATTTTCACACAGCTCACATGAGGCCTGAAATTCCGCTCCGCAACGCTCCCCATCCCCTTGCAGAAAATTTCATCCGTGATGGCGCCGATACTGCCGTCTTCATTCAATCGCAGCGCCGTGATCTTTCCGTCATGATAGCCTGCGGTAAACAGGAACTTATCCTCATAATCTGTGGACAGATAGCATCCGCGCATCCCGTTGATGGAAGCGTGGTTGATATTGGTCAGCGTACCGTCCTTCTCAATACGGTAGGACTCCACTCCCATATCTGTGATCGAATACAGGTATTTTTTATTGTGGGAGATCGTCACATAAGAGGAGTTGGTGATCTCTACCTGGTCTTTTTCCGTAAACCGTCCGTTTTTCAGATCCACATCATAGATCTTGATCCCATAACTCTTCTGATCGTTTGTCAGAGTGCCTATGGTATAGGTTGATACATAAGCTACATATTTATCCTGCATTGCCGGTGCCCTCCTTATCTGATCCTTTCAGGGAATCCCACTTTTTTCTGCACTTTCCGCAGCGTCTTCATCGCATGATAGTTTGCTTTTTCCGCATTATTCTTAATGATGGCGTCGATATAGTCCTTATTTTTACTAAGATCAGCATACCGCTCCTGCAGCGGCTTAAGAACACTGACGACCGCTTCTCCCACCGCCGTCTTAAAATCGCCGTAGCCTTTCCCGTCAAATTCCTTCTCCACCTCTTCCGGGCTCTTTCCGGTGCACACACTGTAAATATTGATCAGATTATAGATCCCCGGCTGCTCCGTGCGGTAGCGCACCTGCGCTTCCGAATCCGTCACCGCCCGCTTAAACTTTCGCATGATCGTATCCGGATCATCCAGCAGATAAATGCTGGCGTTGGGATTTTCATCGGATTTTGACATTTTTTTCTCCGGCGCCTGCAGGCTTTTGATGCTTGCCCCGGTCTTTCCGACATAGGGTTCCGGAATCGTAAACACATCGCCGTAGATCGCGTTAAACCGTCCCGCGATATCCCGCGTGATCTACAGATGCTGCAGCTGGTCCTTCCCCACCGGCACCACATACGCCTGATACAGCAGGATATCCGCCGCCATCAGCACGGGATAGGTGAACAGCCCGGCGTTGATATTGTCGGCATGTTTTGCCGCCTTATCCTTAAACTGGGTCATCCTGTTTAACTCTCCCATATAAGTGAAGCAATTTAAGATCCAGGCAAGCTCACAGTGCCCCGAGACATGGGACTGGTAATACAGACAGTTTTTCTCCGGATCGAGCCCTGCCGCAATGTAGAGCGTCAGGAGATTCCTTGCGCGCTTCCTCAGTTCCGCCGGCTCCTGCCGCACCGTGATGGAATGCAGATCCACCACGGAATAAAAACATTCATACTCATCGCAAAGTGTCAGCCAGTTTTTCAGCGCTCCCATATAATTACCAAGAGTCAGGTTCCCTGTCGCCTGCATTCCGCTGAAAAGTACTTTTTTACCGTCTATCAATTTTATTTGCCTTCCTTTCTGTTTGTTTGAATTTTCTGTATTTTATCCGCCGCAGAAATTTTCTGAACGGGCATCTTTGCTTCAAATATACATATCTGATATAGCGAAAGGTTCTCTCCTCCCCTTTTTCCGCCAGCATCCGCAGAAGATGTTCCAGATTCTTTCGGGTATAGGGATGGAGCGGTGCCGGATCCTTTCCCTGCAGATAATACTCCAGAGGGCTTTTGTCCGTGTAGGCATCCCCCTGATAGGTCTTGCATGCAGCGATCCTGTCCATGACCATCTCAGCGATATATTTGTCCGGCATGGGACAGGGCAGCATTCCGCCGGGTTTTGCGTGAAGCGAATAATCGATCCAGTACTCGTAATGATGTTTATTCCTTCCCTTGTGATGCA
>JAETSN010000087.1 GCA_021769625.1 [Clostridium] symbiosum
CCAATTCCTCAATATCATTATGAAAATATTGGGCAAGTCCCCAGACATCTTCTCCGATCTCCAGCACGGTAACTCCGTCTTCCCTGGCCTGATGGAAGGCGGCCCGGATCAGAAGCCTTCTCATTTCTGATGTCTCAAATCTTTCTCCCAGGTTGTCCCTGTTCCATGCATGCATTTCCTCCATAGTGGATAACGGAATTTTAACAGGTTCTATGTTCAGGCCTGTCTTTTTCCTCAAATACTCCCGGCTTCCGCCCAACACAAAATGATTATGCAGGTCAGATTTCGGAAACGTTCTGATTTTTTCTAAATCTCTTTGTTTTAATGCATCTGCGAAGTTGTCCATTGTAATCTCCCCGTATCTTCCTCAGAGTTTCTCCGGGTTATCCCCCGACTCTGATTCACTGATTTTTTCTGTCTTTCCTTTCTCCTGTACCTTCTTTTCTTCCATCTTTTTGCAGGCTTCCATGATTCCATTTCTGACCCCCCACTTGATTACAAAATACAGTGCAATCAATACAGCGATTGCCGTCCCCGCGCTGATGCCCAGTTCCTGCCACAGTACGGCAATCCCTTCGCTCATCCCGAATTTTTCCCATAAGTCCATGCTGCCTTCCTCCCTCATGTTATATTTTTCAGCCGCCTTTTTTACATTTCTTTCGGTCACTTCCGTTTATATTTCTTTGCCGCACCTCTGCCGACCTGATCGATCAGTCCGTTCTCCTGCATTTGACGGGCAAGCAGATATGCTCTCGTCTTTTCAGTTTGAAGGTATTCGTAGTCACTTCAATGCGTGGCTGCGCTGCACAATCTCTGTAGCGCGCATAGATTTTACGGATGCCGGTGCCGTAAGATTCAATCAGCTTCAATCGGTGGAAGATTTCCGCCAGTTTGCGGTTACGCGGCTGGGAAATACCGCTGCGGATATCGTCAGCCGAAAGGCCGGGCAGCAAACCGCCGATGGAAATGAACTCGATACAAGAATCGTTGACATTGATCATCTGAGATTTATATTCGATACGCTCGCTTTCATATTGCATATACACCACTTCCATTTTCCCTTTCCTATCATTATACCTATATTTTCAGCTTTTTCAATGGAAGGAGTGAAAATTCACTTTTATTCACTTTGAGCGAGCATCCTCTTTTCCGGATAATAGCGCAACACCAGAGAAAATTTTTCACGCCTCAGGCTTTTCCAGTCCTGTTTTGTGAACTGTTTATCGTTCAGTAAAAACGGGCATACGATGCTCTTCTTTTCTCCCTCTGCCGCCTCTACACACAGGCTGCAGTCCTCATTCAAAGTCACAAATAATTCTCCTTCTATCCCGTTGCTCCATCCTCCTGATTCCAACGAGAGCTCTGTCAGATCGAACCCCTCATTTGGACCGTCCGTCCCCTCGATCTCGATCGTCGCCAGGACCAGCTTTTGATTTTCCCACGGATACGGTGTCCCATCTATGTGGTAGAAAAGCGGCTTCCCGGAAGAAAGCGCTTTGATTTCCTCGCCGCCCAATAATTCCATAGCCAGCAGCCGGACTCGATAACCGGACGCCGTACATTGCTCGTTGAGGCCGAAAACCCGTTCCTGTGGATCAGGGTAGCGTTGCTTTAATCTGTAAATACGAGAACCGCCCAACACAGCAACGGTAATTGCCAGCAGGAGTGTCAGGCGAATTTTGTTTTCTGCATTCATTCCTTCCGTACTCTCCCTTCCTCTACGACAAAAACCTCGTCCGTCAAACATTCAAAATCCTCTCTGTCATGACAGGCCAGAATGATCAATGCCCCTCGTTCCTTCTCCTTCAGCAAACGTTTTCTTACCTGTTCCGCCCCCTTTTCGTCCAGCGCATTCATTGGCTCATCCAAAATCAGAATATCCGGTTTTCCCATCAGGGCACAGGCAATTCCGAGCCGCTGTTTCATGCCAAGCGAATACTTCTTATACTTTCTTTTGTCATCCGGCCTAAGGCCCACCGCAGCGATTGCCTCCCTTATTTCATCGTCGGGAACGTCGCCTCTCAGGCGTGCAAGATGTCTTAAATTCTGAAAGCCGGTATACTCCCCTAAAAAGGATGGACCCTCGAGCAGCACGCCGATACGCTCCGGAAACGAAATCTCTTTTCCCAACACCTTTCCATCCACGCGGATCTCTCCCGAAGTCGGAAAAATCAACCCGCAGATACACCTCATCAGCATGGTTTTTCCGCTCCCGTTTTTCCCCCTTAAACCATAGATCGTTCCGGCCTCCATCTTCATGGTCACACGGTCCAGCACCGTCGTCCCTCTGATCGTTTTTGAAAGATGATCAATTTCTATCATAATTCTTCGCTCCTTTTATCCCATGAACTGATACTGCCCCATAAAATCGGCCCCGCGCCGTATGAGAACAACAGAAAAAATCACCAGCACAATGCTTCCAGTTACCAGACAGGTGAGATTTCCGTCCATTTCACACGTTCTCGAAAGCATCATAAACTTGGCGGGAAACAACGGCGTATCGGCATAACAGGCACAGACCAGCGAGGCCAGCGTCACCAGAACCGCCGAAACCGGGCGCATCACAAGGCTCAGATAACATTGCAGCCAGCCCAGCCCTGTCATGGTTCCCAGACACAGGGACATCCCCCACAGACCGACGATCCCGCCTTTCAGCCCGAGCGCCTGACACACGGCCTCCGTCCGGATATGCGGGGCATCGGACGTCACCGCCAGATACAGAACACTGACGCCCCAGAATAGCGCTTCATAACTGATTGCCGACACGGCAACCCAGATGCACTTTGACAGCCACCATTTTTTTCTGTCGGCGATCTGTAAAAACACCAGCTTTCCGTATCCCTGCAGCTCTTTTGCCGGATAGTCCCCAATCAGCCAGTAAAAATAAATGTGATATAAAAACCAGAGAACAGGAAGTTCAAATGGACTGTCTTCTGTCCCGGTGCAGGGCGCGCTCCCCTTCAGCAGAGATACAAGCATCCCGCTGATCCCGGGCTCCTGGTCCAAAAGGCGGAACCGTTCGGCGATTACGTGCGAGAGAAAGACGAAGCCTGCCGTTGCCCCCACCCACCTCCATCCGTTTTGCCTCACGCTGCTTTTTAAATCACAGTCCAGCAATCTGCCAAATGTCACGTTACCCATAGAATTCCTTTCTTTCCGCGCACCGGCCTCCGAGGAGAACCAAGAGGATTGTCATCAAACATGCCCATAGCCAATTCCCCCACAGGCCTCCGGTCAGCCACTGACTATAAAAAACAGTTGCACGCTGATACAGAACAGAAACGGTTGAGAAATTCTCCGCAAACGCCAAAATCAGGCAGGCACAAATCCCCGCCGGGTAACTGTCCGTCAGCCATTCGACGAAGGAAACCAGCATACCCGTGAACAGATAGACGACCCATGTTACGGCGCCAAAGCTTATCACAATCTGCCAAAAATGAATCTCTGTAATTGTATGCCCGGTTGCATCCCAGAAGACAGATCCCTGCTCATTCCACACCAGAAGCGATGGTGTCATCATCCTGCCAAACACCCCGACTGTCGCCGTCTCCAGACTTGCCATCAGAATTGCCCCGAATCCGTTGTCGGCACACTGCCTCAGCCATATACAGGAGCGCTTCTTCATGTGCAGTACATATTGCATATCCCGGCTGTTCTGCTGATTCAGCAGCGTCACCGCTAAAAAGACAGGAATCCCCACCATGATCCGTTTCCCGACCATGCTTGCCATGACATAGCAATCTGCCACACAAATATGCAACCCCATATTCCGGTAAAGCGCCAGGCCCCGGTACAGGTAGAAAAAACTTCCTGCCAGATATACGGATACGCAGGCCGCGATTCCCGGACGCTTCTCCCGCGCACAGAAAAACCAGCTTTTTACCGCATCCCTAAAAAATATCTTTCTTTCTCCATCCATAGGCCCACATCACACCTCCCGCGAAAAACAAAAAGAAACACTCTGTCAGCAAAATCCAGCCGTTCGCCGCCACGGGCTGGCTTGGCCGCAGTACCGCAAACAGGCACCAGGAATGACCGCCTGTGACCTGTGTCACGCCATAGACCGCCAGATACAGAAGCAGCGGACACAGCGTACAGAGATACCCCTTTTGCGTAACCAGACTGCAGCTTAATCCAACGGTCGCCAGCAGGCCAAAAAACAGAGCATCCAGCGCAACGTAGCGCATCACATAAACCGCCGGATGTGTATAAAACAATTCTGACCACATGGAACATCCCATTAAGGGATATCCTCCCGTTCCCGGCTGCGGCATGACTGCCGGAAGAACCATCGCTGTCAAAAAGAAATTCACCAGCAGTGGCACAACCGCAACCACACCGGCAGAAACAAAGGTCACCACCCACTTCACCCGGCAATACTCCCGGCGCGTGACATGGAGTATTACCTGTTTCACATACCCCGTATTGATATCCTCGCTGACGCTCCCGAGATACGGAAGTGCCGTCAACGCCGGCGCAAGCAGATAATAGAGCACCGGCCAGACCGAACGGTTCTCTCCGCCCATCCACTTCGCATACGCCCCAAGCGGATAGTTTCCCGACAGGATACAATCTGACAGAGGAACCACCTCCAACGCGACATGGGATGCTGCCAGAGCCACGCCGACCGCAAGAGACAGCCGCAATCCCCTGCCGCAAAAAATTCTTGACAGTTCATTTCTCCAAAGTGCTTTTTTCATCTCTCTCCACCTTAATATAGCGATTCTCCGGATTTCCCAGCAGGGAGCCCTGTGTCCCCACACAGTAGTACAACTTTTCATAGTCGTCCGCAAAGCAATCCTCTATGATGTATCCGAGCTCAATCCATCCTGTCTCCCCGCCATCCTCCAGTCTGTAATGGAATGCGTTCTCCGCGCCTTCCTTTCCGCTCTGCCTTTTACTGATATATCTGGCTTCGCTTCCGGTTTCCAATAACTGCCCTCTCTCATCTGCCGCCACAAGCCCATTTGAATTCAGAAGCACTTCCCTTGCAGAACCGCTGGAATTTCGGCAGGACACTGTGACAAACACGTAGCTCTGGCTCCCCGTGAGGTTGCCCGCATCGTCCATCTCCTCGCCCCAATAGTTGAAATCAGCCTGCGGTCTGTCGCCCAATTCTTTTGTGATCTCAAGTGAGGATACGGACCAGATACAGCCGTCCCGATTGATTTCCTCATTGAGACCCACTTCCTGTCCATCCTTCGTATATACCTCTTCCCCCTCATAAGTCATAGGCTGACTGCCGGATGTTTTCTCCTTGCGCGGCACGCTCCCGGCACGCTCACACCCCATAGCAGAAAAAGAAAGGACCACCGCCAAAAAGAAGGAACCTAACTGCTTCACTTTCATAAACGACCCCTCCGATCATTGATTTTCTATATCGTAAACGGGCAGGCAACAAAAATACCCCATATTCCTGCAAAAAAAATGCAAAAATATGGAGTACCTTCCCTTTTATTCTCTCGCCAAAAGAAACATGGACCTGTAGGTCTGTGTGTCCGGATCGTACCTGAGAATCACATCCGTTTCTTCTGTCTCCAGAATCACCGTAAGTACATCGCGATCGTACAGGACTTGTCGCGGAAACCCATGAATGTAATCATAGACGCCGCTTAATGGCCGCTCCTGGTTCGCCTCCAATCCCTCCAAAATCGGAATCCCTTCCCTGCTCCAGATTTCGTTTACCGCCGGAAGGAACCGATAGAGCTCCTGCATGGGATCGTCCAGCAAAACGAGCAGCTCATTCACATTTCTCTCTTTTGCCGCGTTATCCGTTTCCTTCCCCACTCCCAGGCCAAATCCGACAATCCCACGCTCCAAATCAACTGCATAGGACAATTCCTCTTTACTGCTTCCCCTGTGTACCAGCCGCCCCCTCTCATCAACCATCAAATGATCTGTACTGAACACAGCGGAATCATCCAGGAGCAGCGCAAGCTGTTCAAGCTGCTCCACAGCGTCAGATTCCTGAAATACATTTTTTTCTTCCGCGTCTGCTTCCCGCAGCTTGTCGCCGGAGAGCTCCCACGGAGATTCTAATTCCAGATACCCGCCCTCTGTTTTTATCGTTTCCGGCAACGGCAGAGATTGCGAGAGCAGCTGTTTTTCCAACACTCCCCCGGAAACCCTCACGATTCCACTGCTCGCGGCGATGATGATTCCGGTAATCACCGCCATCCGCAGCATGCCTGTTTTACGCTTCAGACTCATGTTCCCTGCCTCTCTCGAATTTCAAAATAACCAGACAGCCCTCCCCGGGTTCACCCTGGATGCGAAACACTCCATGATGAAGTTTCATGATCTCATCACATAGAGCCAGGCCCAGGCCGGCGCCTCCGGCCTGGCGGCTTCTGGATTGATCTACCATGTAAAACGGCTCCTTCACCTTCTCGGTCTCCCGCCTGTCCATCCCCCGGCCAAAATCACGGATGGACAGAATCACTTCATCCCCTTCCATCCCCAGGGTGATCTCTATCTTTCCGCCCTGCTCAGACGCCTTCCTGCTATTGTCGAGGATATTAAAAACAAGGGACTGCAGCAGGTCATAGTCTCCGTAAATAAGCGCGTGATCCAGTTCCGCGGCAATGGAAATAGTTTTCTCTCTCATCAACACGTTCTGGGCGGAGATACTTTCCTCCAGCAGCGTTTTCAGATCGACAAGCCGAAACTCTATCATGCCATTTTGGATCTGTACCAGCTCCATCAGTTTTCCGGACAAATTTCTCAGCCGGGTTGCCTCTTTCACGATGATCTCTGAGTACTCCCTGCGCTCCTCCTCCGTCAGCTCAGGCTTAATGCTGAGGATATCCGCAAACCCCAGTATGGAGGTCAGGGGTGTTTTCATCTCATGAACCATATTTCCGATAAACGCTCTTCTGTTCTCGGCGGTCTCCTCCAGCTGCTGTATATTCCTCTGGATTTTCCCGGCCATTTCATTGACATCCGCCGACAACTCTGCCAGCTCTGTGTGCCCCTGTACCGGCAGGCGCGTCTCATAGTTTCCTCCGGCGATACGATGCACACTCTGCCGGACCATTTTCAGCGGAGAAAGAAATGCATAGACCAGGCTCATCAACACAAATGCACCCAGGGCAGAAAACAGGCAGCCATAGAACTGCAGCTGGTTCATCTGCCTCCAGTAGTTCTCTCTTGCGGCTGTTGCATCCTTTTGTACTGCCAGTTCCAGGTCTCTGCCATACACCTGACCGGACGCAGAAGTGCAGAACAACAATCCATCGTCCCCGGCTGCAAATTGCGGCTGCTCTATTTCCTCCTCCAGAGTTTCGTAGTGAGCATTCACATAGGCGCTGCCCTCCAGATCAATGCAGACACCCACTTCGTTCTCCTGCAGCAGCACTGTCCGAACGGCATCTGCGATGGAACGATCATCGGCGGCCAGGGCGGCATTTTCATAGACAACGGTTCCAATCTCCGTCTGCTGCATCGCCGCTATATTCCTCTTTATCTCACTTTCCAGCTTGTCCTCCAACGTCTGTAACCGTTGTTCTGTCTCCTGACGGATCGCTTCCAGATTCTGCCGATATTGGGACCGGATCAGCACAATGCCGATCAGATTCATAAAGACGATCGTCACAACCATAGACGCCAGAAAGATTCTCTGCCAAATCCTCATATCCTCATTCCTTCAGCAAACGATATCCGATTTTGGGAACCGTCAGCAGACGATCCTTTAACCCTGCTTTCTTTCTCACTTGCTGCACATGTGTGTCAACCGTTCTGGTTTCTCCCATAAAATCATATCCCCATACGGCGGCCATCAAGGTTTCTTTTCTTATGATGACATCGGGGTGCTGCAGAAAATACACCAACACATCAAACTCCCTCGGAGTGAGCGCGAAGCCTGCCCCATCCTTTAATGCCTCATGCCGTTCTACATCTACGGTCAGGCTGCCGTAGGATAAAACGGCGGGCGCTGCCGTTTGATACCGCCGCAGAACCACCTCAATTCTGGCTAACAGCTCCATGCTCTCAAAGGGCTTTACAATATAATCCTCGGCTCCCATTTTCAGGCCATTCACCTTGTCCATTACGTCCTGCTTCGCTGTCAAAAAGATAACCGGTATCTTCAATGGGCGTATTTCCTCCATAAGCCGGAATCCGTCTTTTCCGGGCAGCATGATATCCAGCAGGACCAACTGATAGGTTCCCTCTCTCAGAACATCCATGACCTGATTTCCGTCGCTGCAAATTGTTCCTTTATAATTCGCCAGGGACAGCGACACCTGTATCATCTTTGCTATGTGTTCATCATCTTCCACAATTAAAATCTGCACTGTCTGTGTCTCCATACCGCTTCAAAGCTCCTGTCCGCTATTCCCATACTGCTTCCATTTTGACACTTACGAAAAACTGCCTGCAAAAGCATAACGGTTTATACGCTACATGATTCAATTTTTCAGATTGGGTCTCAAAACTTCGTCTCAGTCTCAAAGTCAGTCTCAAAACTTCGTCTCAGTCTCAAAATCAGTCTCAAAATACTTACTTTCTTCTATAAATCCCGGAAGCCGAAAAACCTTCGCATTCAACAATGCCCAAATCCACTAGTTTCTGAAGATACCGAAATGCTGTCGCTCTGGATTTTCCTGTCAGTTTTCTAACCACCTGTGCATCTATTTTGTCATGTTCCTTTAGATACTCTGCGATTGGCAGCATCTTTTTTTTGTCCCTATCCGAAAGTTTCTGACTTAATATTTCCATCATTCTGTCGATAGATTTCTGTTCCTTTTCAGACAATAGATTTGCGGGAAGAACCATTTCAGCAGCTATTACAGCTCCCTTTTTTGTTACAATGGCAGAACCGTCTTTGGTTGTTAATACCGCTTGCTTTCTCCTTTCTTCTTTCGGATAAGTGTCATAATACCGTCCATATTTCAACAACTTCATATACAGATCGCAGGCATTACATACCAGCTCTACGCCGCCTTTGGAGTTTATATTGATACCGGGGTAAGGTGCATGTTCACGGTCACATTCCATTTTTATTTTATCAAAACCGCTCCCCCACGATTCAATAGCGCCGGAACGATAAAATACATCTGCGTTCTTAGGATTGTGCGGAATAGATGGATGTCTCTCATATATTTTAGAAACGTCTAGTTTATCCGGCCATTGTCCATCGTTCCAAATCGTAATCTTATCATCATATACCCGAATTTGGATCGGTATTCCCGTCTCATATGACTTATGATTAACGGCATTCAAAAGCACTTCTCTAAATGCCTCTTTGGGCCAAAGGAAAGTTTCAACACGCTGCAAACCTTCATAAGAAATAAGCGCTTTCAAATATTTTGTGTAAAGCAGGTCGATTGCCCTGTCAACTTGTGTCATCAGCGGGCCATGTATATCGTCTGAATAAATGATATCATCCACTTTATTTTGGCCGTATGCTCCTGCAGGTGCAAAATAAGCTATTTTAATGTAAGCTCCCGTCACATACTGCTCTGGATCCGGATGAAACATCAGAACTGCTGCACGAACCAGAAGATCGTGATCGTATAATTTCAAATCATGAAGTAGCACTTCATCCGGCGCATACGCTTCCACATCTGTCATGCGTCCTTTGGCGATTGCTTTCCGGCGGAAAACTTCCAATGCTTCTTTACTCAAATCTTCTACGCTCACACCTGGGATCGGGACCGCATCCCAGGTTTTGCCTGCTCTTTCCAATAAAAAATTTTGTAATTCAATCCCATTTAATTCGTGAAGAACCGAACCCGATCGTTTGTAATACTTGCCATCACAGGAAATGGCAAACGGGTAGCCCTGAACAGATATCTCAATATAATCCATCATTCCATCATCAGAAATGAAAATGGGATTTTCCATTCTGAAAATCTTCTTTGTGTCGCTGAACCCACACACATATTGATTAACTGGTTTTTCCTCCACATTTTTAGGAACATTTTCTCCAAAGCGTATATTGCTGCCCTGGTGGGCAGAATACACCTTTACACTGGCAAGAATCCCCAATTTATCTTTAATTTTATTTGGAAGGGACTCAAGTAACATCTTGGAATCCTTCACTCCAACAACGTAACCATCATCGTTTACACCGATATATAATGTTCCGCCATCGGTATTTGCATAGCCACACAGCCATTTCAAATACTCATTCTGCCATGACCATTTCCATTCGACAGATTGTTCTTCCTGCATCGCTTCACCTTTCTGTCACAGATATGCTCGTTTCTTGCATACCCACTTCATTCAATTCTATTTTTCATGTTTCTAATAAACTTTACCACACAATGGTCAAGAGCAACCAATCGCCGAAATCCGATCGTTCTTTTCTCATCACCCCTGCCAGTTGACGCTCTCCCGCAGAGACCTCCGGACCGCTTCTTTCACCGCCTGTCCGATGCACTCTCCGGCGACCGTGTCGGTGCCCACCTGTGTGAACAGCACCGGGGAAGCGGCGTCCGCAATCACGATCACGCCGTCTGTGCCGGAGCCCGTGGC
>JAETSN010000008.1 GCA_021769625.1 [Clostridium] symbiosum
TATCAGTACTTTAAATGAGAAAGTAGATGCTTTGGATGTAAAAGTAGATTCTTTGGATAAAAAAGTAGATTCTTTAGAAAAGAAAGTAAATTCTTTAGATGAAAAAGTAGATTCTCTGGAAGAAAAAGTAAACTCTTTAGATGAAGGATTCCATATTTTAAATGAAAGAGTAGACTCTCTGGAAACCGGACTTCATAATGTCAGGCTGTTTCAGGAGAATATTATCCTGCCGCGGCTAAATACTATCGAATCCTGTTATCTGGATACTTTTAAACGATATCAGAAAAATGCCGATAAAATGGAAATTGTCTATGATGATGTCGATCTTTTAAAAAAAGTAGTCGCAGAACACAGTGAAAAACTTCAGAAACTGGCATGATCTGAAAACCATTTCTTACAGAATTGTCATAATTTCTTTTTCTCCGGAAAGAATCTGGTAAGATTGTTATGAAAATATAGTACTATAGAAGTCATGCATTGACAGGCTATATGCTCCTGTCCATAAGAAATAAAGGCATGACATGAAAAGGAGACTATTTTTATGGCTATCTTGTCAACATCAAATCTCAAAAAAATTTACGGTAACGGCGAAAATACGGTACATGCACTTGACGGTGTAACACTCTCCATCGAACCGGGGGAATTTGTAGCAGTTGTCGGTACTTCCGGCAGCGGAAAATCCACGCTTTTGCATATGCTGGGCGGTTTGGACAGGCCTACTTCCGGCCAGGTCACAGTGGATGGAAAGGATATTTTTACTTTAAAAGATGAGGAGCTGACCATTTTCAGGCGGCGCAAGATCGGTTTTGTCTTTCAGAATTACAATCTGGTGCCGGTCTTAAATGTCTATGAAAATATCGTACTGCCGATCCAACTCGACGGAAACGAGCCGGATTCAGACTATATCGACAATATCATTGAAACACTGGGACTTTCTGAAAAGCTTGCCAACCTTCCCAATAATCTTTCCGGCGGCCAGCAGCAGAGAGTGGCGATTGCCAGAGCTATCGCCTCCAAACCAGCCATCATTCTGGCAGATGAGCCTACCGGCAATCTGGACAGCAAAACTTCTCAGGATGTACTCGGTTTATTAAAGCTGACCAGCCAAAAGTTCTCCCAGACCATTGTTATGATCACCCACAACGAAGAAATTGCCCAGCTTGCCGACCGCATCATCCGCATCGAAGACGGGAAGATTGCAACAAGAGAAACGATGTAAGGGAGGAGGCACAGATATGAGAGTAGCAAACAGAAAATGTATCCGCAGGCTTGCTCTGAAAAACCTACAATCTGCAAAACTGCGCAACCTGATTACGATCACTGCCGTCGCTCTGACTACGATCCTTTTTACAACGCTTTTTACGATAGTTTTATCCATGGTGGAAAACTTCCAGCAGAGTAATTTCAGGCAGGTGGGCACTTACGCCCACGGCATTTTTAAGGAACTGACGAAAGAACAGTTCGACGAACTGAAAGACGATCCCCTGATCAAAGAATGGGGACTGCGCCGCGTAGCGGGCCTTGTGACAGACGAGGCCTTTAACAAATCCCAGGTGGAAGTCAGCTATATGGATGAAAACTATGCAAAATTTGGATTTATCACTCCCACTGTGGGACATCTTCCTGAGGAGGGGACCGATCAGGCGGCAACGGATCTGAAAGTACTCTCCCTGCTCGGCGTGGAACCGGAACTCGGAAACAATTTTACGGTCACCATCAATGTGGACGGCACAGAGACGACAGAAACCTTTACGCTCTGCGGCTACTGGGAGTACGACGAAGTCATGGCGGCAAACCAAATAGCCATGGCGGAGAGCCGCCTCGAGGAAATCCTGCAGAAATGCAATAATCAGAATAGTAATGGCATTACCGGTTCCTACGGCCTCGATGTCATGTTTAAGAACGGTTCTTCCATCGAAAATGATTTAAAAACCGTTCTGGAAAAACATGGCTACCAAAATGATGATATAAGTAAAGACAATTTCATTAAAATTGGCATCAACTGGGGCTATGTGGGTGCACAGCTCTCTGATGTCATGAATTTTTCCGTTATCCTCGGCATCATAGCGGCAGTTATCCTGATCATCTTTACCGGTTATCTGATCATCTACAATATTTTTCAGATCTCAGTGGCAGGGGATATCCGCCATTACGGCCTTTTGAAAACCATCGGAACAACCGGAAGACAGATTAAAAAAATCGTGCTGCTGCAGTCTCTTCTGCTCTCTGTGATCGGTATTCCCATAGGACTTTTTCTCGGCTACGGAGCCGGTGTGCTTTTTGCGCCTGTCGTTATACGGGCAATAGCGGATAACAACGCTATTTATTATTCTTCCGCCTCCGCCAATCCGGTTATCTTTATAGGCGCAGCACTTTTTTCAGTCACCACGGTACTGATTTCCTGCAGGAAACCGGGTAAAATGGCGGGTAAAGTTTCCCCTATTGAGGCGCTGCGCTACACGGAATCGGATTATCTCTCCAAAAAGAAGAAGACGAAAAAAGGCTCTAAAAAGGGAATTTCCATTTTTTCCATGGCGTACGCCAATATGGGCAGAAACCGGAAAAAAACATTTGTCACCATATTATCCATGTCCCTCTCCATCGTACTTTTTACCCTGACAGTCATTTTATCAAACGGCTTCAGCATGGAAAAATATCTGAGCAATATGATCAGTACAGATTTTATCGTCGCGGACGCCAGCTATTTCAATGTGAGGATGCATTGGGGAAACAGAACACCTGTATCGGACGATATCATTAAGCTGCTGGAAAATATGGACGGCATCACAGGCGCCGGAAAAACTTACGGAGAAGCTGGCTTTTTCGTCTACGATTTTATTTCGGAAGACTATATCCGAAACGGCCACATGTCAAAATATTACGATTCCGAATTTATAGAACAGATGATCAGCAATGCGCCGAGAGAGGGAGATCAGCTCTTAAATGAAATAGATATCTACGGAATGGATGATTTCTGTCTGGATAAGCTGAAAGTCTGGGACGGAGACATTTCCCGCCTGAAAACAGAAGAAAATATGATCGCTGCCGTCTACTTTGAAGATGACTACGGCAACATGGAAGACTGGACAAACTGGGCGAAAGTCGGCGATACGGTAAAAATCAGATACAGCGAAGAAATAGAATATTATGATACGCTGACAGGAGAACTATACAATAGTACGGATCTCGAAAATTTATCCGCGACAACCGCTGTTTCCATACGACCAAAAAAAGAAGGATCAAAAGACATGGAATATGAAGTAGCTGCTGTCGTTTCCATACCCACAAGTTTAAATTACCGTTTCTACGGAAACGAACAGTTCGTCCTGAACTCTGAACAGTTTATCAAAGATACCGGTACTTCCGTGCCGATGTACTACGCTTTTGATATGGCAGACGACGAATCTGTCAAACAAAATGCGGAAGACTTTCTCGCGGATTATACGCAAAATACGGATCCCTCTCTGGATTACGAGAGCCGCTACACTTACGCCGGAGAATTTGAATCCTTCCGCAATATGTTCATGATGATGGGAAGCATTCTGAGCTTCATTGTAGGGCTGATCGGCGTTCTGAACTTCTTAAACGCTGTTCTCACCGGCATCATCGCCCGCCACAGGGAATTTGCCATGCTGCAGTCCATCGGCATGACCGGAAAACAGTTGAAAAAAATGTTGGTGCTGGAAGGACTTTACTATACGATCGGTTCCGTTATCATCTCCTTTATTATGGCGGTCGTCATCAGCCCGGCTGCGGCGAATGTTTTGGAAAATATGTTCTGGTTTTTTGAATATCACTTTATGATAACGCCGCTGTTCATAACGACACCGATATTTGCACTGCTTGGCATCCTGCTGCCGCTGATCAGTTATCGGTTCCTCGCGAAAAAATCTATCGTGGAAAGACTCAGGGAAGCAGAGTGAAAAAAGAAAAATACCCTCTTATTTATTACGAAAATAAGAGGGTATTTTTCTCTATCCGTACTGGTCTGCGTTATCAGTTAACTTTTAACGACTCGTCCAGATACGGTATCTTTTAATAAGCATTTTATCTACTCCTGATCAATTCCTCCACTTCATCCCTGCCGGGCATCACCCTGAGCGCCCCTTTTCTTGTCGTGATAATCGAAGCGGCTCCGTTTGCAAAAGTGAGCATTTCTCTTAAGTTATCCTCCGAAAGATCATCGAGTCCTTTTTCCAGAACATAATTCAGCACACAGCCCCCGAATGTATCTCCGGCTCCGGTCGTCTCGATCGTATTCTCCTGCAGAAAAGGCATTACTTCCACCATGATTTCTTCCCCGCTGCCCGGTTTTTTATAGTAAGCCCTGCTGCCCTCTTTACCGAGAGAAACCAGAATAAGCGGAATATTATTTTCCTCTCTGATCTTTTTCACACCCGCTGTATAATCCTCTTCTCCAGTGAGCCACTGGATCTCATTGTCGGAAATCTTCAGAATATCACATTTTGTAAGTCCGTAAAGAACCTGCACTTTTGCGTCATCCAGACTGTTCCAGAGAGGTTCCCTCAAATTGGGATCGAAGGAAATCAGCGCTCCGGCTTTTTTTGCCTCATCGATTGCGAATTTTGTAGCTTCTCTCACTTCGGGATGCGTCATGGAGAGCGTACCGAAATGGAAGATCTTCGTATCCTGCAGCAGCGATACATCCACCTCCTCTTTTTTCAGCATCATATCCGCACCGGGATTTCTGTAGAAGGAAAAATCCCTGTCGCCGTCCGCAAAAGTCTGTACAAAGGCAAGCGTTGTGCGCGCTTCCTTATCGATGATCAGATTAGCTGTATCAATACCCACTTCATCCAATACTTTTTTCAGTTTATTGCCAAAAATATCATCGCCGACCTTGCCGATAAACCCGACTTTGCGTCCCAGTTTATTTAACATGGCAAGCACATTACAGGGCGCTCCGCCCGGATTTGCCTCAAACAGCGTGTTTCCCTGACCGGATACGCCATTGTCTGTCATATCGATCAGTAATTCCCCCAATGCAATCACATCAAATTTTTTGCCCATCACGCATTACCTCCATTTTCATTGAAATATATGTTTTTACTCTTTCGTTTCTGTTTCCTCTTCCGTTTCTTCCCCCTCGATCTTCTCGCGCACTTTCGCTATTTTGGCAACCTTGACACCCTTTTCCAGATTGATCAGTTTTACCCCGGAAGTAATTCTGCCAAGTACGGAAACATCGCTCATACGGATCTGAATGATGATTCCTTCCGTTGTGATCATCATGATCTCATGTTCTTCATTGACTGCTTTTACACCGACCACATTTCCGGTTTTTTCCACTATCTTATAACATTTAACACCTTTTCCGCCCCGGTGCTGTACCGTAAACTCATCGATGTTTGTCCGTTTTCCCATACCGTTTTCAGAAACGATTAACAGTTCATCTCCCTGCGTATTGAGCTGCATGCCGATCACTTCATCCCTGTCTGCAAGGTTCATACCTATAACACCCATAGAGCTTCTGCCGGTATTTCTGACATCTGTTTCCTTAAAACGGATACACATGCCGAATTTTGTTACAAGAAGGACTTCCGTTTCCTTATTGGTTGTCTTCACTTCGATCAATTCATCATCGTCCCGCAGATTGATCGCGATCAGTCCGTTTTTCCGTACATTACTGTACTCCACAATAGAAGTTTTCTTTACAATGCCTCTCTTTGTCACCATAAACAGATTCTGATCGTCGTCATAGGTCATAACCGGTATCATAGCGGAAATCTTCTCTCCGGGACTTAACTGCAGCAGATTGATGATCGCAGTCCCTCTTGCAGTTCTGCCGGCTTCCGGAATCTCATAGGCTTTCATCCGGTAAACCCTGCCCAGATTAGTAAAGAACATTACATACTGATGGGTATCCATCATCAGGAGATCCTCTATATAATCTTCTTCGATGGTAGTCATTCCTTTGATGCCTTTGCCGCCCCTGTTCTGTGTCTTGAAATTATCCACAGTCATACGCTTGATATAGCCAAGGCTTGTCATGGCTATAACAGTATTTCCTCTTGGGATCAGATCCTCCATGTTAATATCGTATACATCGTAACCTATCTTACTTCTCCTGTCATCGCCGTACTTATCAGCGATCACCTGAATCTCATTCTTAATAACGCCGAGAAGCAGTTTTTCATCTGCAAGGATAGCTTTCAATTCCTTAATCTTAGCCATCAGTTCTTTATGTTCGTTTTCCAGCTTTTCCCGTTCCAGACCTGTCAGGGCACGCAGCCTCATATCCACGATAGCCTGCGCCTGGACATCCGTAAATTCAAATCTTTCTATTAAATTTAACTTGGCATCAGCGGTGGAAGCGCTGGCACGGATGATACGGATCACCTCGTCGATATGATCGAGCGCCTTCAAGAGTCCCTGCAAAATATGATCCCGCTCTTCCGCCTTATTCAGATCATATTTTGTCCTTCTGGTCACAACATCTTTCTGATGGTCCAGATAATAATTGAGCATATCAAGAAGATTCATGACCTTCGGCTGATTATCAACAAGGGCAAGCATATTTACCCCGAAAGAATCCTGAAGCTGGGTATGTTTATAAAGCTGATTTAAGATAACATTGGCATTGACATCTTTTCTCAGCTCGATCACGATCCGCATTCCCTCCCTGCTGGATTCATCCCGCAGATCCGTAATGCCGTCTATTCTCTTTGTCTTTACAAGATCAGCAATCTTCAAAACCAGATTCGCCTTGTTCACCATATAGGGAAGTTCCGTTACGATAATGCGGGTTTTTCCGTTGCTCATAGTCTCCATATCCGTAACGGCGCGAACACGCACTTTACCCTTTCCCGTGCGGTAAGCTTCTTCACTGCCCCTTGTGCCCAGTATCACACCTCCGGTAGGAAAATCCGGTGCTTTTACAAGCGGAAGAATTTCTTCTATTTCTGTCTTCCTGTCTTCCAAAACCTGATTATCGATAATTTTTACAACAGCGCTGACAACTTCCCTCAGATTATGCGGCGGGATATTTGTCGCCATACCTACCGCTATACCAGTAGTACCGTTTACCAGAAGATTCGGATAACGGCTGGGAAGTACCACAGGCTCTTTCTCCGTATTATCAAAGTTTGGCACAAAATCCACGGTATTTTTATTGATATCCGCGAGCAGCTCCATGGAAATTTTGGAAAGCCTCGCTTCCGTATAACGCATGGCCGCAGCGCCGTCGCCATCCATGGAACCGAAATTCCCGTGACCGTCCACAAGCGGATATCTTGTAGACCATTCCTGTGCCATATTGACAAGGGCTCCATAGATGGAACTGTCTCCGTGAGGATGATACTTACCCATCGTATCACCGACAATACGGGCACTTTTCCTGTGCGGTTTGTCAGGTCCGTTATTCAATTCGATCATGGAATAAAGCACACGCCTCTGCACCGGCTTTAATCCGTCTTTTACATCGGGAAGCGCACGGGCTGCAATAACACTCATGGCATAATCGATGTAAGAATCTTCCATTTTTTTCTTCAGGTCTACTTCTTCTATCTTATCAAAATCGAAGATTTTATCATCCATATTTCCTCACATTCTGCCGCATACACGACATAAAAAATCCATACTGTTACTTACTTTATACTATATAATTTATATTTTATAAATCAAACAAAATGATACGAAACAATTTTTTATATCATATATAGATCATCAAATATCCAAATTTTTGACAAATCTGGCATTTTCCTCTATAAATATACGCCTTGGTTCCACCTTATCACCCATCAGCGTATTGAAGGTCAGATCGATCTCCGCTTCATTCTCCTCATCCATATTAACGCGAAGCAGAATTCTTCGTTCCGGATCCATGGTGGTCTCCCAGAGCTGGTCTGCATCCATCTCCCCAAGCCCTTTGTATCGCTGTATTTTATTGTTCTGATCTCTTCCTACTTCATCCAGAATACTGTTTAACTCGTCATCGCTGTAGGCATACCATATTTTATTGCCTTTCTCCAGCTTATAAAGAGGCGGCTTTGCAAGATAGACATGCCCCTGTTTGATCAGCTCCGGCATGAACCGGTAGATAAATGTCAGCATCAATGTCGCAATATGGGCGCCGTCCACATCGGCATCCGTCATAATGATGATCTTATCATACCGCAGCTTTGTGATATCAAAATCATCATGGATCCCTGTACCAAAAGCAGTGATCATGGACTTGATCTCTTCATTTCCGTAAATCCTGTCAAGCCTGGCTTTCTCCACATTCAGGATCTTGCCGCGCAGCGGCAGGATCGCCTGTGTAGCACGGCTTCTTGCCGTCTTAGCGGAACCGCCTGCAGAATCACCCTCCACAATATAAATCTCACAGTTCTTCGGATCTTTATCGGAACAGTCCGCCAGTTTGCCGGGCAAAGTACTTCCCTCCAGAGCTGTTTTACGCCTTGTCAGATCCCTCGCTTTTCTGGCTGCTTCCCTCGCCCGCTGCGCCATAATGGACTTTTCGCATATCACTTTCGCAACGGCAGGATTCTGCTCCAGAAAATAGGTGAGCTGTTCACTGACAACACTGTCAACAGCGCCCCTCGCTTCCGAATTACCGAGTTTCTGCTTTGTCTGCCCCTCAAACTGGGGATCTTCAATCTTTATACTGACAATGGCAGTAAGGCCTTCCCTGATATCTTCACCGGAAAGATTCTGCTCAGAATCTTTTAAAAGCTTCGCATTTCTGGCATAATCGTTCATAGTTTTTGTCAGGGCATTTCTGAATCCCATCAGATGGGTGCCGCCCTCAGGCGTGTTGATATTATTGACAAAAGTATAAACGCTTTCATTGTAGGCATCATTGTGCTGCATTGCCACTTCCACATAAACGTTATTTTTTTTGCCCTCGAAGTACATGATATCATTGTAGAGAGTTTCTTTGCTGTTATTTAAATACTTGACAAACTCCTTGATACCGCCTTCATAATGAAATTCCCGCGTTTTCTCCGTCTCTTCCCTCTTATCCGTCAGACGGATCTTTAACCCCTTTGTCAGAAAAGCGGTCTCCCTCAGCCTTGTCTTTAAAATATCAAAATCATAGACCGTATCTTCAAATATGGAACCATCAGGTTTAAAAGTAACTTTTGTCCCTGTTTTTTCCATAGCACAATCGCCCACGACTTTCAGGGGATAACAAACCTTTCCCCTCTCATAACGCTGCTTGTATACCTTTCCCTCCGAAGAAATCTCCACCTCAAGCCAGTCGGACAGAGCATTCACAACGGAAGCGCCCACACCGTGAAGCCCACCGGATACCTTATATCCTCCACCGCCGAACTTGCCGCCTGCATGCAGGATCGTAAACACAACTTCCACAGCCGGGATACCGGCTTTATGGTTGATACCTACCGGAATACCACGGCCGTTATCAATAACCGTAATAGAATTATCTTCATTGATAAATACATCGATAACACTGCAAAAACCGGCAAGCGCCTCATCTACAGAATTATCCACGATCTCATAAACAAGATGATGAAGCCCTCTCAAAGAAGTGGTTCCTATATACATGCCAGGCCTTTTTCTCACCGCTTCAAGGCCTTCCAGAATCTGAATCTGGTCAGCACCGTATTCTTCCTTATTTTTTTCAATATCCATTTAAAATTTCCTTTCTTTTTCGCTAAATATAAACTTATATACAAAATATATATATTAATAATTTTATTCTTCTATACTTCCGTTAACCACTTTAAATACTTTATCGATCTCAAAACGATTTTTCACAAATTCATCCAGGCCTGTACAGGTTATGATAGTCTGAATATCTCCTATGCTGTTTAACAGATAATTCTGTCTGCTGCTGTCAAGTTCCGACAATACATCATCCAGCAGAAGAACAGGCGTATCTTTTATGGATTTTTTTACCAGTTCTATTTCAGATAATTTCAGTGATAGCGCCGCTGTACGCTGCTGCCCCTGCGATCCGAATTTCCGGATATCAATATCATTTACCATAAACCGGATATCGTCCCTGTGGGGGCCAACTGTAGTCTGCTTTAATAAAATATCCTTTTCCTGATTTTTTTTCAGTTTATCTTCCAGATCATCTATCTCCACATTTTTTTCATAAATGATCTTAATCTTTTCTTTCCCACCGGATAATTTTGTATGTAATTCACTTAAAATTTCATCAAGCTGGGAAATAAATATCTCGCGTCTCTCGATCAGTTTACTTCCAAAAGAAGCAAGCTGGGAATCCCATATAAAAAGTGTTTCCCGAAGTCCCGGATTTAAATACAGATCCTTTAACAGTTTATTTCTCTGATTTACAATTTTATTATAATGATTCAGATTATACAGATAAAAAGAATCAAGCTGGCAAAGCTCCATATCAATAAAATGTCTTCTCTCCGCAGGCCCGTTCTTAATAATGCCCAGATCTTCCGGCGAAAAAAATACTACATTTAAAAGGCCCATCAGCTCCGCAGCTTTTTTAATCCTCTGGGAATCTATAGCAATCCCTTTCGTCTTTCCTTTTCTCAAGTGCATATCTATCTGTCTGGTTATCTCCTCTTTAAACAGATAACTCCTGATATGTGCTTCATCGTATCCAAACTGGATAATATCCTGATCTTTACTGCTTTTATGAGACTTTGTAGTAGCTGTCATAAAAATAGCTTCAAGAATATTTGTCTTGCCCTGGGCATTGTCACCATAGAAAATGTTGGTGCCGCTGTCGAATTCTAGCTGCAGGGTGGTGTAATTTCTGAAATTCTGAAGTTCCAGAGATTTAATTATCATAAAAGTTTTTATTTCCTTTAAAAATTAATTCTTTATGATATATTCCTTACCATCATAAGAAAATATATCATCCTTATAAAGTTTCCTTCCGCGGCGGAGTTCTACTTCATCGTTTACGGTTACTTTTCCATCCTGAATCAGCATTTTTGCATCAAGTCCTGAACCTACTGCACCGGCAAGTTTCATTGCCTGACCTAATTTTATGAATTCATCCCTTATCGTTACTTCTTCCATGCCAGATATCTCCCGATTTTTTACAAAAAAATATTCTTAAAATCCAAATTCGGAACACCGCCATTTCAGCGATCCTTCTTTGGCGATGCCCCACCACAACCTAAATCATTTAACTCTTACGAAATAGTCGTAAAATTAACCGGCAATATCATATAAACATAACTGTCCTCAGAATCCTTGATAAAACAGGGTGCCTTCGGATTCACGAGATAAATATCAACTTCCTCCCCATCGATAACCCGCAGAGCATCGATCAGAAACTTGGGATTAAACCCTATCATCAGATCCTTGCCGTTTTTGGAGATATCGATCAGTTCCCTCATACTGCCGATCGTAGAATTGAGCTTTAGTTCCATATTCTCATCAGTAATATTGATGATGATCGGCTTTTTATCTCCTTCTTTTACCAGAAGAGTAGCCCTGTCTATACTGTCAAGAAGTTTTCTCTTATTAATAGTCACTTTCGTCTCATAATCAGAAGAAAGCATCTGATCAATATTAAAATAATCTCCTTCGATCAGTCTTGAAACCACTATAGTATTATCAAATTCAAACACAATATGCTTATTTGTAAAGAAAATGACTACATCTTTGTCCGTATCGCCATTCAATATCTTGCTGATCTCATTTAAAGTCTTTCCCGGAACAACAACTTTTTTCCTCGGATAGGAATTTTTCAGATAAACTTTTCTGATGGAGATACGATGTCCGTCCAGAGAAGCAACTCTCAATTTATCATCATTTACCTCAAACAGCTCTCCTGTCATCAATTTATTTGTATCATTATCCGCAATGGAAAATATTGTCTGGCGGATCAGTTCTCTCAATGTAAACTGTGACAGGATAATGGAATCCAGCTTTTCAATACTGGGAAGATACGAAAAATCTTCCCCTGATTTTCCTACGATCTTAATATTTGCGTCTCCGCTGGTGATAACAGTCTCATAGGAATCGTTTGTATCTATTTTAATATCTCCGTCAGGAAACTTACGCACGATCTCAAGAAATATTTTAGCATCCAATGCAACAATGCCGGGTTCTACGATATCTCCTTCCACGATCGTTTCTATTCCAAGCTCCATATCATTTGCTGTCAGCGTGATCTTATCAGAAGCATTGATCAATATGCACTGTAAGATAGACATGGTAGTCTTGCTGGGAACAGCCTTTGATACTGTCTGAACACCGTTTAAAAGATTTGATCTCGAACATACTAATTTCATCTGTGCATAATCCTTTCCTTTGAATACTGATTTATGAGTGTTATTCTGCGCGGCGCAGTGGTTATATATTAATGATGAATTTCATAATACATAATAATAAAGGTTGTTGAAATGTTTATAACCTGAAAATCTCCTTTAAATAAGCCTGAAAGTTAACGGGAAAAGTCTATGGATAACTTTTGAAAAACTTTTTATAAGTATATGTTTATCCACCTTGCATATTTTTAACTTTCAGATGAAATATGAACCTGTTAAAGTTATCCTTGTCCATTCACATGGGATGTTTATAAAATTGTGGAAATATCAGGAGGGACTTAAAATATTTTTAATGATATTGATCTTGTTTTTCAGTTCCTCATTATATTTCATTTCTTCCTCTATTTTTTTAATACCGTGAATAATCGTTGTGTGATCTTTTTTTCCAAGTGTTTTTGCGATATTGGTGAGCTGGCTGTCTGTCAGTTCCCTGCAAAGGTACATATAGACCTGTCTTGGAATGACAAATTCAGCATTCCTCCTCTGTGATCTGATATCTTCCGGTGTGACATCAAAATGTTCGGAAACAATGTTGATGATGAGATCGGTTGTGATCTCTTTTGATTTGGAAGGATATATCACATCTTTCAGGGCATCTTTTGCATGCTCCATCGTCAATTCATCGAGAGGGATCTTATTGATCTTGGAGAAGGCTATTATCTTATTAAAAGCGCCTTCCAGCTCCCTGATATTGGATTGAATGTTGTTTGCTATATATTCAAAAATAGCATCATCTATCTTTCTTTCATAAATTTCCGCATTTTTGCGGAGGATGGCCACTTTTGTCTCATAATCAGGAGCCTGAATGTCGGCGATCAGTCCCCATTCAAAACGGGATCTGAAACGTTCCTCCAAAGCTTCCATCTCTTTTGGAGGTTTATCAGAAGATATGACGATCTGTTTGCCGGCGCCGTGCAGTACATTGAATGTATGGAAGAATTCTTCCTGTGTGCTCTCTTTTCCGATGATGAACTGAATATCATCGATCATCAGTACGTCAACGGTCCTGTATTTTTCACGCAGTTTTGTCATGGTGGCGGCATTACCGCTCCTGATGGATTCTATCACTTCATTTGTAAACTGTTCGGAAGTCACATAGAGAACTTTCGTTTCGGAATTCTGCTCCAGGATAAAACGTCCGATAGAATGTATCAAATGTGTTTTTCCGAGTCCCGCTCCGCCGTAGATATACAGCGGATTATATGCTCCGCCCGGCGTTTCGGCAACGGCAAGCGCTGCGGAATGTGCAAAACGGTTATTGCTTCCAACAACAAAAGTATCAAACTTATATTTTGGATTCAGGTTTGCCCTTTCATATACAATATTGTAAGTGGATTTTTTTGAACTGTTTTCTTCATCCGATTCATCTTCAATATCTTTTTCCAGAATAAAAGAAACAGTAAAATTTTTATCCATCATTTCTGTAATGGTGACCTGAAAAAAGCTTGTATATTTGTTGGAGATATAGTTGATGGCATGGGCCTGATCCATGGGAATGATGATAAATACATTATCATTTTCTACTTTATACAGTTTTAAAGGCTCGATCCATGTGGAATAGGAAATATTGGACAGTTCATATTCCTTTCTTATGGTTTCTTTGATCAATCCCCATTTTTCTTTTATGGAATCTGAATAGGCGTTTTCCATTTTGATATCTCCATAGTAATGATTGCTGTTTATTATTCGGAAACTGAAAAGCCGCCGATTATGTTATTTATTATGAAAAAAAAGTATTTGTCTGATAAAAGGCGTTAGATTTCATTATAATATAAAAGAGCGTTTTTTTCAAATTATTTATATCCACATTATTGTACCACAAAAGAGATGAAAAGAAAATGTTATCCACATAAATAATCATTTAATGTTGTGGATAACTGAAAGTAAATAATATTGAATTTTTAGATAATAAAAGTCAATAAAATAAAAAATATAGATATCCTCAGTCAAAAGAATGAAAAATAATGTGTTTTAGTTATATTATCCACAACTTATCCACATTTTGTGGATAGATTTATATAGAATAAGTTGTCCACATATATAATAATGTTGATATGTGTATTTCTATATGTAGTAGTCAATACCTGTATTTAATAACTATATATTGATTTTATGGTATCAAAAGAAAAATCCTTTGATTTACAGGGCTTTTGTGGATAAGTTTCGTTAAAAAATTTGGTTTATCTGCTTGACGAAAAAGGTAATTACTTATATAATTGAAACGATATTTTCCACAAATATGCCGTTTTTCAGGGCGGCGATGCGAGCAAATAAGCAAAACGTTTGCGGATATGAGTTGTTCGATAAATCAGAATATTAATTATGTTAAGAAGGAGGTGTATCAGATATGAAAATGACGTTTCAGCCGAAAAAAAGACAGAGATCCAAAGTGCATGGCTTCAGAGCCAGAATGAGTACTCCGGGCGGAAGAAAGGTTTTAGCTGCCAGAAGGAGAAAAGGAAGAAAAAGATTATCTGCGTAAGGTATTTATATGTAAAACATTTACATTGGCCACAAAACAAACTTTGTGGCCTGTTTCTTTAAAACCGAGGAAAATGTAGATGGAATTTTCAATATCATTGAAAAAAAACGAAGATTTCCGGTATGTTTATAGAAAAGGAAGAGTAAAAGCAAATCGTTATCTTGTGATGTATGTTGTGGAAAATGATCAGGCTATAAACAGACTGGGTATTTCTGCCAGTAAAAAGATCGGAAACAGCGTGGTAAGACATCATTTTTACAGACTGGTCAGAGAAAGTTACCGGCTGCATGAAAAGATATTTAATAGTGGTTTAGATATTGTGGTCGTTGCGAAAAAGAGTGCGGCGGATGTCGGTTTCAGGGAAATCGAGAGCGCACTGTTACATCTTGGAAAGCTGCATCGTATATGTAAACAGTAAGTTGAGTTTGTTTGTAAATTTCATTTTATGTATTCAGGAAACGGATGCAGAGAAATCGTTATTACTATGAAAAGTATTATGATTTGGTTGATTAAAATTTATAGAAAATACCTGTCTCCCTTAAAAAGTACAAAATGTCCTTATTTTCCGAGCTGTTCGGAGTACGGTCTGGAAGCTGTGGAAAAATATGGTGCATTAAAAGGGGGAATGCTGGCTTTATGGAGAATTTTGAGATGCAATCCTTTTTCCAAGGGAGGATATGATCCGGTTCCTTAAAAAGTAAAGCCGGATGAAAGTAAGGAGGCTAAATGTCTAATATTTTATTAACACAGTACCAGGGTATGTTTATCGGCCCGGTCGCAAAAATACTTGGTTATCTGATGGAAGGAATCTTCTATGTGTTGAATATGATCGGTATTCATAATTCAGGCCTTTCCATTATTTTATTTACGGTAGTCATTTATCTTTGTCTGACGCCGCTTACGATCAAGCAGCAGAAGTTTTCAAAACTTCAGTCAAGGATGAGTCCGGAGATTCAGGCTATTCAGGCTAAGTATAAAAATAAAAAAGATAATGATTCTATGATGGCGATGAATCAGGAAACGCAGGCTGTCTACGCAAAGTATGGCGTTTCCGCTTCGGGAAGCTGTATCCAGCTTTTGATCCAGATGCCTATTCTGCTTGCATTGTATCGTGTTATCTATGCGATTCCAGCTTATGTTGCATCGGTGAAAGATGTATTTTTCCCTTTTGTGGATAAACTGATCGCGCAGAAGGGGAGCGCTGAGTTTATTCAGAATTTTTCCAATGCCGGAATGTATGCAAAACAGTTTGAAAACGAGAGTTTTGTCAGCGGTGTGACAAGTTATATCCAGAATACTTATATCGATGTACTGAACAGGGCCAGTACGGCGGACTGGCTGAGTCTTAAAACGCAGTATCCGTCTCTTTCCGCGGATATTGATACGACGATAAGTGCTCTTGACAGATATAACAACTTTCTGGGGCTGAATATAGCGAATTCTCCTTCCTTCATTATTAAGGATGCTTTTTCAAGCGGAGCATATCTGATGGTGGTCGGAGCAATCATGATCCCTGTTCTTGCTGCCGCTACACAGTGGATCAACACAAAACTGATGCCGACTCAGGCAAAGAGCGGAAATGAGCAGGCGGATCAGATGGCGGCCCAGATGAAGATGATGAATACGATGATGCCGATCATGTCTGCTGTTTTCTGTTTTACACTTCCTGCAGGTATGGGTATCTACTGGATAGCTGGCGCTGTGATCAGAAGTATTCAGCAGGTTGTGATCAACAAACATATCGATAAGATGGATTTTGATTATATTATCGAGAAGAACAAGGATAAGGCTGCGAAGAAGATGGAGAAGAAGAAAGTCCAGACTGAAAAGATGCAGCAGTATGCGAATATAAATACAAGAAATATCGATATCAATAAAAAATCCAATCTCAGTGAAGCGGAGAGGGAAGCCGCATTAAAGAAGGCAAACGAATATTACAGCAAAAACGCAAAACCCGGTTCCATGGCGGCAAAAGCAAATATGGTAAGGGAATATAATGAAAAAAATACCAGAAAATAGTCAGAAAGGGGAAAGGTTAAAAAATGGAATTTGTTGAATTTTCTGCAAAGACAGTGAATGATGCGATAATTGAGGCATGTCAGAAGTTTACGGTGGCAAGCGATAAACTGGAATATGAAGTGGTGGAAGAGGGGTCTTCCGGATTTTTGGGTATTGGTTCCAAGCCTGCCATTATTAAGGCGAGAATAAAATCTTCCATAGAAGATACTGCAAGAGATTTTCTGAACAGTGTTTTTGAAGCGATGAATATGGTCGTTGTTTCTGATGTAAAATATGATGAAGATGAAAAGACCATGGATATCGAATTGAGCGGCGATGAGATGGGCGTCCTGATCGGAAAGAGAGGACAAACTTTAGATTCTTTGCAGTATCTGGTATCTCTTGTGGTGAATAAGGATACGGAAAATTATATCAGGGTTAAAGTGGATACGGAGAATTACAGGCAGAGAAGAAGGGAAACTCTGGAAAATCTTGCCAAGAATATTTCTTTTAAAGTGAAAAGAACAAAGAGAGCAGTTTCTTTAGAGCCTATGAATCCTTATGAGAGACGGATCATTCACTCCGCACTGCAGAATGACAGGTATGTTACGACACATAGTGAGGGGAATGAACCTTACAGGCATGTTGTGGTTACTATCAAGAAGGAGAGATAAAATATTAGGTTGAAATTAGCGGACGCCGGAATGGAAATAAAATTCTCCGTTACCACGCTCTCGCTGGCTCTGTTTCTCAAGAGCCTGTGAAACAGCGTAGCGGATACTAAGCTCGTGAGTGACCTCGCTAAGTACCGACGCTTTTTAAGGGGTTCCTTGAGAATTTTATTTCCATTTCGGCTGGGTTTAAGTTTTAACTGAACAACATTTTAGAAGATAAGTAGTAGAATTGGGGCGTCAGGTGGGCGCCCTGATTATTTATATAGAGAGAATTATAATGGGTATAGGTATGAGAACAGATACGATTGCGGCGATAGCGACGGCTTTTTCAGAGTCGGGAATAGGAATTATCAGGATCAGCGGGGAAGATGCTTTTCGGATCGCGGATAAGATATTTTTTGGAAAAAAAGATTTTGCGGAGTTTCAGAGATCAGAGGAGAAGGCTTATTTTCACAAGAAATATTTTTTGAAAGATGCGAAAACTTATACTTTACATTATGGGTATATTCTGGATGATGGAAAAGTGATCGATGAGGTGTTAGTCTCTGTTATGAGGGCGCCGAAAAGTTATACTGCTGAAAATGTGGTGGAAATCAATTGTCACGGCGGTGTTTTGGTTTTGCAGAAGGTGATGGATCTGGTCATTAAAAACGGTGCCAGGGTTGCGGAGCCGGGAGAATTTACGAAGCGTGCCTTTTTAAACGGGCGTATGGATCTTTCGGAGGCGGAGGCCGTTATGGATCTGATCCGGTCTAAGAATGAGTTTGCATTGGAGGCTTCCGTCAGCCAGTTGAAAGGTTCGGTTTCTTCTATTATAAAAGAACTGAGGGGTAAGATCATCTATGAAGTTGCTTTTATTGAATCTGCGTTGGATGATCCTGAAAATTATAGTACGGATGGATATGGGGAAAGGCTTCTTTCTGTTTTAAAAGAGACTGGTGGGAAAATAGATGAACTGATTTTTCACGCGGATGACGGAAGAATTTTAAAGGAGGGGATTCGGACAGTTATTCTCGGCAAGCCAAATGCGGGAAAATCTTCTTTCCTGAATGAATTGTTGGGAGAGGAAAAGGCGATCGTTACCGATATTGCTGGGACAACGAGGGATGCTTTGGAGGAGAATATAAGGCTTGGAGGTGTCAGCCTGCATATGATCGATACGGCGGGTATCAGGAAAACGGAAGATACCGTGGAAAAGATCGGTGTGGAGAAGGCGCGTAAATATGCGGCGGAGGCGGATCTGATCATTTATATTGTGGATTCTTCTGTGGATCTGGATGAGAGCGATGAAGAGATTCTTGAGATTTTGAAAGATAAGCATTTTATTGTGCTTTTAAATAAATCCGATCTGAATACTGTGGTTACTGAAAAAGAAATTTTAGATAAATTACATGTTTTTTTCAGTGCTATGTGGAAGGATGAAAAGACGATAGATAATTTTATAGAAAATTATGTAAAGATCATAAAAATATCCGCTCTTCAGCATCAGGGAATAGAGGAATTTGAAGAGACAGTAAAAAAGATGTTCTTTGACGGAAAAGTTTCCTTTAACAGTGAAGTGATCATCACGAGCATGCGGCATAAGGAAGCTTTGCAGGAAGCAAGGGATAGTCTTTCGATGGTAAAACAAAGTATTGAGGATGGAATGTCGGAAGATTTTTATTCTGTTGATCTGATGAATGCCTATGCGGCGCTTGGGAGGATCATCGGGGAGGAAGTCGGAGATGATCTGGTGAATGAGATATTTGAGAAGTTTTGTATGGGGAAATGAATAAATGTTATTGGGTTCTTACCGGCTGGCTGAGGTATTAAGTAAATGATATTGGTAAGTTAATTTTGACATAAATACATTGATTATATGAGAAAAGTAATTTATACTTTGAGAGAGAAAAGGGTTTGAAGTGAAATAATAGAAATAAAGATAGAGGTGTTTTATGCCGGAATTCAGAGAGAAAGCGGATGTCTGTGTGATAGGTGCGGGGCATGCGGGATGTGAGGCCGCGCTCGCCTGTGCGAGGCTTGGCCTGCAGACGGTTATTTTTACTGTCAATATAGAAAGTATAGCGATGATGCCCTGTAATCCTCATATTGGAGGATCTTCCAAGGGACATCTTGTCAGGGAGATCGATGCGCTTGGCGGAGAGATGGGTAAAAATATTGATAAGACTTTTTTGCAGTCAAAGATGTTGAATAAGTCAAAGGGTCCCGCTGTCCATTCTCTGCGCTGTCAGGCGGATAAGGCGGAGTACAGCCGTTCTATGAGAATGATTCTGGAGAATCAGGAAAATCTGACGATCAAGCAGACGGAAGTATGTGAACTTTTGCTAGAAGATGTTTTTGAGGATGATGCGGATAAGGTAAGGAATGGCGATACGGAAAATGATAGAGATACAGAGAGCAGATCTATAAGTGTTAGTGATATAAATGAGAATATTAATGAAGATATTAATGAAAATGTGATAAAGGAGAATGTTGATAACAAAAGAGATCATTTAATAAAGAAGAAAATAGTCGGAGTGAAAATACTGACGGGCGGTATTTATGAGTGCAAGGCGGCTATACTGTGTACAGGTACTTATCTGAATGCAAGGTGTCTCTGTGGAGAGGCCATTACCTATACAGGACCGAACGGTATGCAGTCTTCCACACATCTTTCCAAAGCTTTGGAAGACGTAGGTATCAGATTGAGGAGGTTTAAAACAGGTACGCCTGCCAGAATGGACAGGCGTTCCATAGATTTTTCCAGGATGGAGGAACAGTTCGGGGATGAGAGGGTGATCCCTTTTTCCTATGAGACTGATCCTGAAGATGTACAGATCGAACAGGAATCCTGTTATCTTACTTATACAAATGAGGAGACTCACGATATCATCAGAGCGAACCTTGACAGGTCTCCGCTTTATGCCGGTGTGATCGAAGGGACAGGACCGAGATATTGTCCGTCCATAGAAGACAAGGTAGTAAAGTTTTCCGATAAATCCAGACATCAGGTTTTTATTGAGCCGGAGGGAAAATATACAAATGAAATGTATGTGGACGGTATGTCTTCTTCTCTGCCGGAGGATGTGCAGCTTGCAATGTACAGAACGGTTCCCGGTCTGGAGAACTGCAAGATCGTCAGGAATGCTTATGCGATAGAGTATGACTGTATCGATCCGGGACAGCTTCATCTGACTTTGGAGTTTAAACATATTCGGGGGCTTTTCAGCGCGGGGCAGTTTAACGGGAGCAGTGGTTATGAGGAGGCGGCTGCGCAGGGGTTGATGGCAGGTATCAATGCGGTGAGAGAGATTCAGGGAAAAGAGCAGATCGTTCTGGATCGTTCCGAGGCTTATATAGGTGTTCTGATAGATGATCTTGTGACGAAAGAAAACACGGAGCCTTACCGGATGATGACTTCCCGGGCGGAATACAGATTATTGTTAAGGCAGGATAACGCGGATTTGAGACTGCGGAAAATTGGTTATGAAGTCGGGCTTATTTCCGAAGTGCAGTATGAGCATGTCTGTGAGAAAGAAAGACAGATCAAAGAAGAAATCGCAAGGCTTAAGAATACACTAGTAGGCGCTTCAAAAGAGGTGCAGGAGTTTATGGTTTCTATGGGAAGTTCTCCTTTGAGAACCGGGACGAGCCTTGCGGAGATCATCTGCAGGCCAGAGTTTACATATGAAAGTGTTGCGGCTATCGATAAGGAACGTCCTGCTTTGAGTGAGGCTGTGATCGAACAGGTTAATATTTCTGTTAAATATGAGGGATATATTGAAAGGCAGATCCGTCAGGTGGAGCAGTTTAAAAAGATGGAGAGGCGTTTGATTCCGGAGGATATCTGTTATGAAGATATTTCCGGTATCAGGATTGAAGCGAGACAGAAACTGGCAAAATACAGGCCTGTTTCTGTCGGTCAGGCTTCGAGAATTTCCGGTGTCTCTCCGGCGGATATTTCAGTTTTGCTTGTCTATATTTCATCTATGGGAAAGTAAATATGTGGATATCTGTGTATTTGCTGTGTGGTAATAAAGGATTATGGATCATCACTGACTTTTTAGAATATATCAATGGTATGTTTGATGTGTGATGATTGATTATTGTAAATTGACTGATTGTGAATTGTTCTTAAATGATGACTGATTGTGATAGTTGGAGTTAATGTGAATTATGGGTTTATACAATACGGAGGAATTTCAGAAAAAATGTGAGGTATTCGGTGTCGGGCTGACAGGAGAGCAGATTGAAAAGTTTATGAATTATTATGAACTTTTGATCGAGTGGAATTCTTTTATGAATCTGACTGCTATTACGGATTTTGAGGAGGTTATCTTAAAGCATTTTGTTGACAGTCTTGCGGTCTGTCAGACAGAGATTTTTTGTGATAATTTTAAACTTTCAGACGAAGAACAAGGGAAGACTAACGAAAAATTTTTTTTGGAGAAAGGGCATATTTCCCTGATAGATATCGGGACTGGCGCCGGGTTTCCGGGGATTCCTCTGAAGATCATTTATCCGGAAATGAAAGTTACTTTGTTGGATTCTCTGAATAAGAGAGTAAAGTTTTTAAATACTGTAATTGATAAATTAAATTTGGAAAATGTGGAGGCAATACACGGAAGAGCGGAAGATTTTGCAAGGCAGCAGTTATACAGGGAGCAGTATGATCTTTGTGTTTCCAGAGCGGTTGCGAATCTTTCCACTTTGACGGAGTTGTGTATTCCTTTTGTCAAAGTAAATGGTTATTTTATTTCCTATAAATCGGAAAAATTGAAAGAAGAATTGTCTGCCGGGGAGAAAGCGATTCAAATTTTGGGCGGAAAAATAGAAGGGCAGAAAGAGTATATGCTGCCTGATACGGATATAAAGAGAAGTTTACTGTTGATCAGGAAGGTAAAAGATACGCCGAAAAAATATCCGAGGAAAGCAGGGACGCCCGCGAAGGAACCGATCTGTTGAGAAGATTGTTATATTTGCAGTATAGTTTTTTCAGTTTAGTAAATTCACCTTTACAAGCAAATTTCTTATAAGTTATATTATTGTATTATGTATGGATGTAGTAAAAAATATATGGATGTTATTAGTTTAGAAAAGATTTTTATTGTTTGAGAGAGGTATCAGGATGATGAATGAGATCATAAGGTCATTATATGATAGAAAGTCCGTCAGGGTGTTTGAAGATCGGCCTGTATCTGCGGAATGTAAAAAAGAGATTTTAATGGCGGCGATGGAAGCGCCGACTGCGGGAAATCAACAACTTTATACGATCCTTGATATAACGGATCAGGAGTTGAAGGATAAGCTTGCGGTGAGTTGTGACAATCAACCTTTTATCGCGAAAGCTCCTCTGGTGCTTATTTTTTGTGCGGATGTATTAAAGTGGGTCGATGTTTTTGAGGAGGGTGGAGCGGATCCGAGAAGTCCGGGATGTGGTGATCTGGTTCTGGCGATAGATGACGCTCTGATCGCTGCACAGAATGCTGTGGTGGCTGCGGAAAGTATGGGGATCGGTTCCTGTTATATAGGGGATATTATGGAACAGTGCGAATTGCACCGGGAAATGCTTCATCTTCCTGCGTATGTTTTTCCGGCTGCCATGCTTGTGTTCGGTTATCCTACCAGGCAGCAGAAGGAAAGGAATAAACCTAAGAGATGCCGATTGGAAGATATGGTGCAGGAAAATGTTTACAGGAGAAGGGACGGGCAGCAGCTTCGGAAGATGTTTGATAAGGAGACAGAGAACAGAAGTTTTGAGGAATGGAGCCAGGCGTTTTGTAAACGGAAATATAATTCTGATTTTTCTAAGGAGATGAGCAGGTCTGTTCAGGAATATCTGAAAGATTATTGGAGTTGAAACAATAGGGGGAGAGTTATTGAGATATGCCTTTTTTGATAGTCCGTAATGATATAACGAAAGTAGATGCTGATGCGATCGTAAATCCTTCCAATGTTGACCTGTTTGAGGAAAGCGGAACCAGCCGGGCTGTCTTTTTGTCTGCCGGTGAGAGGAAGCTGGCGAGGGCGTGCAGAAAGATTAAAAAATGTAAAGTGGGAGAGGCAGTCATCACGGATGCTTTTGATCTTTCGGCAAAATACATTGTGCATGCGGTTGGTCCTGTATGGCAGGGTGGAGAGCATGACGAAGAAAAAATATTATATCGTACATATCAGAATTCTTTAAAACTGGCGCTAAAGAAAAAATGTGATTCGATCGCTTTTCCCCTTCTCTCTTCAGGTAATTATGGATTTCCGAAAGACAAGGCAATGAAGACGGCGGTTTCTGCTTTTACTGATTTTTTGTCGGAGCACGACATGCTGATCTATCTTGTTTTATATGACAGAAACTCTTTTTCGGTAGGACAGAAGTTTTTTTCTGATGTAAAAGAGTATATTGATGATCATTATGTCGATGAGAATAATGAATTTTTCTCTGATAACAGGATAGGGAGAGAAAGGGCAAGATCATCTGTTTTTGGAGAGGATGATCTCCGGACATTATGTGAAAGCGATGATGGTTCAGTGTTTGCCTCTGCGACAGGAAAATTACCGACAGATGAGGTAAGAGGAAATCTTCCGGCAGCAGGTGCGGCGCCGGTTTTTGCTGCTCCTCAAATGTTTAGTGATCCTCATCCTTCCGGGCAATCAGCAAGATCGGCAAAGAAAAAGAAATTTAAAAAGACGGAACGCAGTCTGGACGAACTGATCAAAAATATGGATGAGACATTTTCCCAGATGCTGCTTCGATTGATAGATGAGAGGGGATTGAAAGATTCTGTTGTCTACAGAAAGGCAAATATAGACCGCAGACATTTTTCAAAAATAAGGAACAATGTAAATTATCTCCCCACAAAGAGAACTGTTTTTTCTTTTGCAATCGCTTTGGAATTGTCATTGGATGAGGCAAAGGATTTGATGAACAAGGCAGGATATTCTATTTCCAACAGTTCTAAATTTGATATCATTGTCAGTTATTTTTTGGAAAATGGTATTTATGATATTTTTGAGATCAATGAAGTATTGTTTGCATATGAGGAACCTGTTCTCGGTGCATAGATTTGAAATTCGCGGATTGGAGATGTGGTACAGATGAGAGAAAATATAGAAGTGTTGGAAGAAGTGTTGGATGTGCTGGAGGAGGAAAAAAGAAAAGTTTATAATCTGGTAAATCAGAATGAATTTAGAATAGAGGAGATCAATTCTTATCTGCGGGAACTTTCAAAGAAGGAAGATGAGGATTTTAAAGTTTTTTCTCCGAGAAACGCGGAGAATATCCATAGAGAACAGATTGAAGCGGATACTTCGGAGAAGAAGAAATATGAGGAAGAGAATGCAGCATATCATAAGAAGATAGATTCCTTGAAAGTTCTGATCGATAAGGTGAATATTGTTATTGGAAATCTGCATGTTTTTGACGAGAAGGAAGAAGAAATGTCAGTTGAAAATGAAAAAAGTGTCGAAAATATGGGAGTTAATAATACAGATAATATTGTCGAAGAGGATATTTTGGATGGGGATGAAGGTGAAAGGGTACATATAGCACATCAGATTTTAAATTGCGTTTCTTTCATTACACCTGATGCTGAGAGAGCAAAGATAGAATTGACTGCATTATCGAAGAAACTTATGGAGTGATCGTAGATGATCGGATGTTAAAAAGGAGAATTCTATGAGATCAAGCGATAGAGATGATGGCTGGTTAACTGGAAGGTTATATTTCAACAGAGGAGATAAGAGAGTAATTATCAAGAGACCGCAAAGTGGATTTGGCTATATAATGAATTTAGGTAATAAGTGGACATGGATATTTAGTATTATTTTTGTAATTATTATAGTTATATTAGTCAGTGTTTTTTAAAAAAGTTTTCAGGTTGAAGAGTTTTTAGGTGGATGTAGTGTGATGTATCTGAAATTTGAAAGTAATGGCTGTATATATGATGCAGAAATTTTTCATTGTGGTAATAAAGATATTGTTCGTTTTTATGAAAAGAAAAATGAACAATATGGTGAGATGTTGAATAACTTGGTAATTGCTGTGCCATCATATGGGTTTTTGATGATTCAATATATAGCAGATGATGCTGTTTTAACAGGTATCCTTGATAGAAAATATTTCTGCAAAGAAATGATAAATGATATAATAGATTTTTTGGAAAGTAACATTCCTTCTTGTAGAAATATTTATCTTCCATATCATATAGATTTTGTTCAGGTGTCTTTTTCGGAAGAATATAACGGAGAATACTAATCATAATTTGTATTTTTATTTGATAAATACTAGATATTGTATAGAAATAATGATTGAAATATATATGAATAAATTTAAAAACGGAATGTTTCACGTGAAACATTCCGTTTTAATATTGATTTAACCACTAGATAATGTTTCACGTGAAACATTTTAACCACAAGATATTGAACTGAATTTTGTGAAACATATTTATGAAACAATGATATTTTGTGAAACATTATATAAAAAGATTTAAAATATATAAAACCAAGAGATTTTACAATACAACATGTAGTAGATTGTCCAGATATTCATCTGCTTCTTTTCTTGATTTAAAAATGATTATATCTTTATTATGCCTATACTTTTCGATTTTCTGGTATATTTGTGTCAGCCGGTTTTCTGGAAAATCAATGATCCATTGTTTGAATTCTTTATCAAATTCATATTCTATCCAGGGTAAATCTTCCCGTTTCTTTCCGATGCGGGACTCCGCGCCTGAAAGACAAACATCAACAGGAAAATCCATGAGAAAGATAGTATCACATTTTTCTAAACGACTTTCAAGGGTGCGTTGATAATTTCCATCAATGATCCACCTGTCTTTCTGTAAGATATCGTTCAACTGTGAATCAAATTCTTCTTGAGATATATTTGTCCGATCCGGTTTGTGCCATATCATATCCAGATAATACAGCGGAATATCTGTGATATCTCTTAGTTTTCTTGCAAAAGTGCTTTTTCCGGAACCGGGGCTGCCAATGACAATTATCTTTAACATATTCTTCTTTTAACCTTCGATAAATTTGGTTTTCTACAAAAACTTTCCATGAGTTTTGTCATTCAGATCTGATAATAAGAATATTTTGTAACGGCTCACTGAATATTGCTTTGCCCCACGGTACGGTAACACTAAATTGGCTGCCATTGTATTCAGAAAGCATGAAAGGACCGACATCCGTTTTTTCTTCTTCCCAATTTTCAGAAGGGTAGACATGAATAGTATGTCTGTGCAGTTTCTGGGTTTCTATGTTGAATAGATTCAGTTCACCGAACGTATAGTAGGTATCTCCGTTTTCATCCGTTTCCGCGTTTTCTTTATACCATGTCCCGGTACGAAAAGTCTGAACCAAAACTTTCTCATCATTCACAAAATTGTAATTGGCTTCCTCACCATACAAATATCCTGAATCATATAATAACTTCAATCGCTTATTTTCAATTTCAAACAGTGAGAAAGCTTCTTCACTTTCACCGGAAAAATAGGAAAAGATCAAATACTTTTCAGATGGAGAAAGCTGTAGAAATCCTCCGCCGTAACCGCCGGAAGGATAGAAGAGCATATAGGTGTCCTCTGTTTTATTATTTGAAATCAAAGATAAAATGAGATTATCATCGTCATTTAAAACAACTTTTCTTCCGTCTGTCAGAAATACAATATTTGTTTCTTCCACTGAAAATTCCTCCTAAATCCCCGAATTTTACTCTCTGTCACATATTAAAAAACCGAAATTTGTACATAACTGTTACTGTGTCTCTGTCAATTTCTGAATCGCTTCTTCTTTTGTTGACACAAAGAAAAAGTCTTTTCCATTATTTGATTCATATATAAAATCTTTCAGCGGTTTGCTGGTATAGTGGGAATAATCTCCATAGACAGCCACCTTTACATGATAGTTCATAAATTTTTGAAGGATCTCGCCTGCTACACCTGTGCTGAGAATAAAGAAATCCTCACAGATTACTTCTTTGTCTATTGCAATTCTATCTGTATCTGCCTCATACTTTACAGTCATCGCCAGATCCAAAGCCGATTGCGTATCAACAATCACCATCGCATCACCGGAAACGACTGCAATATCAATTTCGTTATTTTTTAAATGTTCAATTTTCATAATGTTCCTCCTGATTAAATATGCAGTACAAATTTCGGTTTGCTAATGCAAACCGACTCGCATATAATTACATATGCTAGTATCGCCGCTTAAAAAACAGCGGCTCGATGTCAGTTTGCAGATTCGATTATATCATTATCAGTTTTGACTGTCAAAATCAACTTAATGATATTGAACCTAAATTGTTACAAATAAGTTACAGTTCAACCTTTAGTTAGCACCTTAGTCAGCAGGTAAGAATATAAAATACTTAGGAGACATTTGAAAAACGCCGATACTTAGGCGCTGTATTTTAGCGCCCTATGTGTCCGCTGCGCTCTTTCACAGGCTCTTGAAAAACAGAGCCAGCGCGAGCGTGGCGAAGAAGTATTTTATATTCTTACCTGCGTCTGGCGCCATTAACTTAATAATTTTCATAGTTGACAAATGACATCATAAGGTCTATATTATAAAACAGTTACAAACTCATACAGCATTTGACAATAAGAGCAGTTCGTACAGTATGCTGTTTGGTATTTAAAATAAAGAAGAAAGAGGTGTGCGTGTGATTATTATTACCTGCTGATCATTTAATTGAAAAAAGCATGACAAGAACAGTAAAAGCGGATCGGAGACAGTTTATTTCTGTGAGCAACGGGCTAAGTGCCGTGCTTAAAGCCAATTTCTGGTTGGCTTAGCATATTAGCGACTGCCACGAAGGTGTGATCGTCATGCGGGCAGGAATATTTTCACATGAATCCTTTTTGATATCAAAATAGTTGTGACAGATAGAAACTTTTAGGCAGAGATAAAATATATGCGCTGATCGGTTTTGTTTGTTACTTTCTTGGAAAATGGAGATGCAGGAAATATTTCTGCATCTTTTATTTTTGCGAACAAAGAAAGATGAGAGGAGAATTTGTATGTCATTGATCAATGTAAATGATCTGACTTTCCATTATGAGGGAAGTTCGGACAATATTTTTGAGAATGTATCATTTCAGATAGATACGAACTGGAAACTCGGGTTTGTTGCAAGAAACGGGAGAGGAAAAACGACTTTCTTAAAACTTCTCATGGGCGAGTATGAGTACAGGGGGAATATCAGTTGCGAGGAAAGTTTTGATTATTTTCCGTTTTCTATACGAGACAGGGAGAAGACTTTTCTGGACAATATGGATGAGATATACCCGGAGTATGAGCTGTGGAAACTCTGTAAGGAGCTGTCTCTGCTTCATGTGGAGGAGGATGTGTTGTATCGTCCTTTCCGTACTCTGAGTAACGGGGAACAGACAAAAGTGATGCTGGCGGCGCTGTTTTCACAGGATCATAAATTTTTGCTGATAGATGAGCCCACCAACCATCTGGATGTGAGAGGCAGGGAAACTATCAGGGATTATCTAA
This sequence comes from [Clostridium] symbiosum, assembly GCA_021769625.1. Lineage (GTDB taxonomy): Bacteria > Bacillota > Clostridia > Lachnospirales > Lachnospiraceae > 1XD8-76. The sequence continues at coordinate 28,899 of JAETSN010000008.1, forward strand.
AGCAAAAGAAAGGTTTTATTCTGGTTTCCCATGACAGAGATATCCTGGACCAGTGTGTCGATCATATTCTTGTGATCAATAAGACGAATATAGAAATATATAAGGGAAATTTTTCTACCTGGTGGGAGGAGAAGAAGAGAAGGGATAACTGGGAACTTCAGGAAAATGAAAAACTGAAAAAGGATATCAAGAGGCTGGAGCAGTCCGCCCGCGTGAAAGAAGAGTGGGCAGATCAGATCGAATCCAGAAAGATCGGGAAAAAGGCGGCGGAGGAAGTAAAGAAAAAAGGGATGTCCAATAAAGGGAGGAGGGCATATATCGGAGAAAAGACAAGGAGAATGGAGAAACGCCGCAAGAATCTGGAACACCGGGAAGAGAGGGCAATCGAAGAGAAGTCCGGGCTTTTGAAGAATCTGGAGACAGTGGAAGATCTGAAACTTTTCCCTTTAAGGCATCACAAGGAAGTGCTCGTAAATTTGTCCGATGTATGTATTTATTATGAGCATGCTGACGGGAGCCGCAGGGATCTTGGCACTGTAGGTTTTGAAGTAAAAACCGGAGAGTGTGTTGTGCTTCACGGAAAAAACGGCTGCGGGAAATCCAGTATATTAAAGGCGGTCATCCAGACGGCGGAGGAGAGAGCCGACAGAGAGATTGAGCACAGTATGTCTCTTGCCGATCCGATCCGTTATACAGGTACGATCACTACAGCCGGAGGTCTGAAAATATCCTATGTGCCGCAGGATACTTCTCATCTAAAGGGAAGCCTTGCAGATTATGCGGAAAAGTATCAGTTAGATCTCACAAACTTTTTAATGCTGCTCCGAAAACTGGATCTGGGAAGAGGACAGTTTGAAAAGAATATGGAAGACTACAGCGGAGGACAGAAGAAAAAGGTTCTGATCGCTAGAAGTTTATGCGAACAGGCGCATCTGTATATCTGGGATGAATCCTTAAATTTCATAGATGTTTTTTCCAAGATGCAGATAGAGGAACTTCTGATAAAATATCGTCCCACGATGCTGTTGGTGGAACATGATACCGCTTTCGTGGAGAAGGTCGGAACAAAGATCATAAAAATTTTTTGAATTTAGAAGACTGTATTCTTTACGGAAAAAAAGGGAAGTGATATGATATTTTTGACAGCAGTATTGACAGAAGGAGGAAAAAAAGATGGGTTTATTTTCAAAAAAACCGAAGGAATTAGAGTATGACGCTGCGGATTGTCAAAGGAAAAAAGAAATGATGCGCAAGATGTGGAATGAGGCGGTGGAGGATGGAGACAGTTATGAAATTCTTCATGCGAGCCAGACAACATCCAAATTTGAGAAAGGACTGGTTTTTGACACAAATACGACGACATATTATCATTATATTGTGGGGTATAGGAAAAGTGACAGCAGGGTAGGCCTCGTCCAGATAGACAGGGAACTGACTCAACATACGGAACCGTATTTTGTGGATATGAGCGCTGTAGTCGGCGTGACATATTATGCAAAGTATCAGCAGGCATGGCTTATTTATCGCAAAAACTATGGAGATCATGGCGAGCAGTTTAATATCAATGATACAGGAAGCAAAACGATGGCTGGTATCGCCAATATGGTTCAGAAGGAAGAGAGGGAAAAGTTTCTGGACTTTCTGGAGGAATTGAGAAGCCGTCTGGAAAAAGAAGGACATAAACAGGAGAAGTGGAAAAGGGTATGATAGGAAGATTATTAAGAAGCATATCAGGATTTTCAGTAATAGTCTTATTGTTAGGATGCATCTTTCTCGGCGTATTGATAAAGGAGGGAGATTTTCCGAATATTTTAATGCCGTCCCATGATTATGATTATATATTGGAGAACGGACTGAAAAAGGGACAGCATATCAAAGGAGAGATCTTTTACAGTCTCGGAAGTTTTGCCAGTGAAGAGAGTTATACGCAGTATGAAAATTCCAGAACAGCATCCAAGACTACCGGTTATTATTACATGATCCCGGTGGGAGAGGGCGGAATGGCGGCAGTTTATATCCGTAAGGCTAATCTGGATGATATGGATACGCTGACAAATGAGACATATGAATATTTGAATGGAGGAGATATTCCGCAGACGGGAGTTCACTTTGAAGGTGTAGCGGTCAAAATGGACAAACAGTTAAAGGGTCTGGAGAAAGCATTCCGGGAAGAACTGGAGTACATGGGCTATACGGAGAGTGAAGTGGAAGAGATGCTTTCCTCCTACTCGGACGGGGAATGTCTTGTTCTCTATGGGCCTGCGCAGATGTCGACGGCATATGTCATGATCGCTGTCGCAATTCTTGCAATTTTGCTGGGTATTTTTTTGATCGCCCGCAATTACAGGAAAGAAGTAGAATACGATGAGATGAAAGCGAGCGGGATGACGAAGCCGGAGGGTGTGACAAAAATAAATATGTAGTTAACGGGGGCGGACGCTGGTAAGAATATAAAATACTTCGTCGCCACGCTTGCGCCGGCTCTGTTTTTCAAAGGGCTCCTTAAGTATTTTATATTCTTACTAGCTGACTGAGGTATTAACTAAATGATATTGGTTCAGCCTTCCATATCAGTTAATACCATAAAACAGCCGGGAGGAAAATCAAATCCTCAAGGAGCCCCTGCAGCAACGTCGGCACTTGGCGAGGTGCTTCACGAGCCTAGTACCGCTACGTTGCAGCCCGGAGCGAGAGCGTGGCGACGGAAGATTTGATTTTTCTCCCGGCGTCCGCTGTCGTTAACTGGTTCTATAGGCTGAACTGTTACTCTTTCCAGAATTCGTTTCTCTCCTGACTGGAGGAGACGGCTCTTGCGGTCTGCATGACGATCTCGCTGAAATACCGCTCAGAAAGTTCGCTGATCTTTTTGTTGAATTTTACGTCGAGAACAGTGACGTCCTCGTTTTCTCCCGCGACGTAAGTGCCGGAGAAGTTGAGTTCCGCCCTCAATCCCTGTTCTTTGTCTTCCCGGTAGAAATAGTAGAAGATGCCCGCGTCCTCCGCCTGTCCGCGGTACCAGCCCATATTCTGCATCTTTCCGATCAGGGACAGGTCATTCAGGATATATCCGCCGAAACGCTCCATAGATTTGGAGTCCGCCTCCTCCTTCGTCATGTGGTAGACAGGGCGGGAGAGCTGTTCGATCGGCTGGGTGATCTCGTAGTCCTTGAGCTGTGTTTTCCATGCGGCGATGGACTCTTCAGATAATTCCACCGGATGGACCAGACCGATCTTCTGCTGTTTTTCGTATGCTGAATTGTTCTGTAGTGAGGAATGCTGTCGTCCGGCGCTATTTTCAGCGTTATTCTCAGTGTTATTTCCGGCGTTCTGTTTCGTGTTCTGTCCGAAATCCGTAACATTGTTTGCTGATCCGCAGTTATTCTCCGGAAGAATAAATTCTTCTTCCTCTTCTGTATTGAAGCTGCCGTCCTCCATATACCGGAAAGTCTGCGTCAGCTTATTATCCTCATAGATCCCCCAGATCAGCCCGATCGCAAACTGGTGCATGATCGGGTTTTCCACAAAGAGCTTTTTCCACGCCTCACAGGTCCATTTCCTTTCAGTGGAGAGCGCCATCTCCAGACGCATTTTTTGGCTGCTCACGGTAGTCTTCATCTGCTTTTTCATCTCTTTGAAGGCAGCGTAGCTCTCCGCGGATTTTTCCGGGTCGTCCTTCTTGCCGGGGGCAGGCAGGTTCTTTAATTTCTTGCCGCTCTCATCAAAGACTTCTATCTCCAGGGCGGGCGTGATCGTCACGGTAAAGGATCTTTCGCCATAATCGAAATGCCTCTCCATCTTTTCGTCAAATCCGAGGTTCGGCACGATGCGGTCCGCCAATTCTTCCGTCGTGATGCCGAGCTGCTCCGCGGCAAATTTCAAAGCCTCTGCGGCGGCAGCCTTTACCTGGCGGAATTTGAACTTTCTGGAGATGCTGTCCACGATGAGGAGCGCTTCCGGTTTCGGATTCAAGGCGAGCGCCTGCACGGCGTCCGCGGCGATGGCGCCTCTCGAATGCTGAGGCCAGTCGTTGATCTGGTGCTGGAGCTTTTTGATGATGTCCGTCCCGCCGTGGATGGATGCGGCGTAGAGCACCCAGCGCTTCTTTGCCTCTGCGCCGAGGGCGAGCCATTTATCAAACAGTTCATTGACATAGACCGCAAACTCCGCCTCATTCAGTTCCGCTGCCAGAGCCGCCGCGTCTTTGTTAACGCCGCAGGTCGGCATGGAAGCGTAGCTGAGCAGGATCGCCTGCAGATATTCTTCGTCCGCCAGTATCGGTCCGGAGGTATTTTGTTTACCGCCAGCATTGCTATTAGAAACACCATTATCAGAAGTACTGCTGTCAGAAACATCGCCGTTAGAAACACCATCATCAGGAATACTGCCATCAGAGACCGGGACATCCGCAGCCTTTTTATGTACTTCGGAGAAAGGCGTCTCATAAGCCCATGCCAAGGTGCGTTTCTTCCCGCCTTTATGTATCTGCTTCACAAGATCCTGCAGAGTTAATACGCTGCCTGCCTGGGAAACGCCTGCATTAAAAAGATCCTGCAGCAGTGCCCTCACTTTACCGTTTTTCTCTTTTTCCAGCAAAGCCGTGAGCTCCGGCTGATATTTTTCGGAATCCCATTTTGCCAGTGTGCGGACGGCAAGTTCTCTCTCTGCAGCTTTCTTGGAGGAAAGGAATGCCAGAATTTCTGTCTCCCAGTCTTTCTGCCGGCAAAGTATGTCGCAGATCGTTTCTTTTACAAGTTTTGAACCGTCCTGGGCATAAGACAGGATTTCCGTTTTATTTTTTTCCGGGTCTTTACTCAAGACTGTTAAAGCCAAAACTCTGCTGACAGCGTCGGCTTCTTTGAAAGCTGAAAGAATCTCCTCCCGGTTTACGGTGATATATTTACAGAAGATTTCCACGGTCGTATTTTTTAACAGTTCTTTGTGCTTTTCGTTATAAAAGTACTGATACATCATCGAGTAGAACTTTAACTGGTGCGTCGCGTCCAGATGTTCTTTTTCAAAGGATGAAAATATCTTCCTGACATTCTGTGTGTTGAGCGTACCGTTCACGATCATTCCCCAATAGAAAAAATAGGTAGTGCCGCTCAGGAAATAATAAACCATTGCCCGGTTATAAAAATCATGGTCAAGATATGTTTCTGCATAAGCCTGCAGTAACTGATTCAGTTGTGAGACATTGCCGCCGTATCCGTACTTTGTAAAGATCTGATCTTCGTAAAAGAGAAAATCAGACAGTTCCATCTCGCCCCGCAGATATTTTTTTGCTTCACTGATCTTGGGACATCTCTCTGTGATCAGATCGATCAGCTTATCTCGCTCCTTTGTGCCGTCTTTCCGCCTTTCAAGAAAGAGTGGTTTATCCTCCTGTTCAAGAATTTTCATCATAACGGAAGAGTCATGGGCATTTGCACGGTCCAGGATCTGTATAAAGATTGCTTTGTTCTTGCGGAACTGTTCTTTCAGAACAGTATCCAGATTTCTGGAGGCCGCCTGCAGAATCAGAGCCCTCTGATCGATATCAAAAAAATCGTCATAGTCCCCGCCTCTGTATCGGATATCCATCCATAGTCCATTGCTGACTGTGACAGCGATGGTGAACATATCCTGAACACTCGCGGCAAAACAGATTTTTACAACATTCCTCAAAATGTCCGACAGGGTGAAATTGAGAAGCGCCGTTCCGCCGAGAAGATTCAGGGTATAGGTGGAGATTTTACACTTCCTGTTGGAAAGTTTTAATATGTTGTCTGTGATCTGATTTTGTCTGACTGCTTGCTTGATATCCTGCATGATGGAGGCGGGCATCGTGTGGGCATCATATATATTGATCAGATTGTTGACCAGAATATCCTCATACTGCTGCATCAGAGGGATATCCTCATCTTTCACCTGACGGCCCACTTCCGGCGTTTTCCCGAAAAATTTATTGATGCCGGTGAGAATGCCGCCCTGTTTCTCCTCTTTTTGAAGCAGTTTTCCGGCATCCGGATACTTGATCAGGAAATAGGCGGCAAGTAATATCAGCTTGGCGCTGCCGCAGGAATGCATATCTATATTAGGTATATTTTTTACATTTTTGGGATAGTCTGCAAGCAGATAAGCCCTCCTGACAGCTTCCGCATCGCGGTCCGTCAGCTTTATGATCTGCTGGATTCCCGTCGCGATACGGTACTGATAGATACCGGCATCCGCAGCGTAAACGGCAAGAGCTTTGTCCGTGTCGACGGGAAGTTTCCAAAGATACATAAGGCCGTTGCCGCCGCTAATGCCACGGGGCAGCAGGGAAGTACAGCTTGTGCCGCCGATGGCAAAGAGGATGTGGAACAGTTTCCCCGCCTCCTCCATTTTGCCATGTTTAAAAAGACCGGCGAAAACGGTAGTGTCTGACTGATGGGATGCGGTCAGATTTTTGTAGGGAAGATCCTTCAGGACTTCTTCTCCCTTTTCGCCGGACAGATAACTCTCCAGAAGATCCAGATGTTCCGGCGCCAGATTCAGTTTTTCCAACAATTTCATTATACTTTCGGTATGTGTTTCTCTTGAAATTCTCATGGTTGTTTTGATCCTCCGTTTTCATTTATATAATAATTTTTCCCCCTGTCATAGGCAGTTTTTTCCATGCCGAATTGCATATATTCTACCAGCTTTGTATAATATTTTGCGGAAAGCGAATCGGCGCTCTTGGCGGCGGATATCTGGTGTCTGTTATTGAACAGTTCTTCGCGCAGGGCGCCCAGCAATTCGGAGAGATGCTTCATGCCGCACTGGGCGGCTATGTCTGCCTTTTCCTCCAATTCCTGCAAAGTGCTGTCATGGATGGTATGAAAACCGCTCTGACAGATATCTTCAAGAATGGAGCTGATCTCCGTAAAAAATTCTTCAAAGTAAGCCTCTTTGTTTTCTGAAAACATAAAGATTAAAGATCCTTTCCGATTTTATCTTTTACATTTGCGGTTTGGCCGGAGGAAAAAGATTCTCTGTTGTTTTCGCCCCAGATACAGAGCTGATCCAAAACGTCCATCAGGGATTTACCTTTTTCGCTTAGGCTATATTCGACTTTTGGCGGTATCTGAGGGTATTCTTTTCTGATGATAAGCCGGTCTGCCTCCAGTTCTTTCAGGTTATTGCTGAGAGTTTTGTCCGATATGTTTTTCAGATATCTCTTCAGTTCATTGAACCTTACCACTTTAAACTCCATCAGGCAGTACAGAATAACCATTTTATGTCTGCCGGATATAAGGGAGAGTGTGTAACTGAATCCGGTATCCTCAAAATTTGCTTTTTCAATATAATTTTTTATCATTTTACACTTTCCTTTGTAATAGTACCTTTCAAATAAAATAGTACTTGTAATTTTTTTGTTACTACCTATAATCATATACATAGACAAAAGTTCTGTCAATTCTATTTGGAAAGCGAGGTACAAAAAATGAGAAAGAAACTGAATATAACAGAGGGTATTTTTCCGATGCCTGTTTTAATGGTGGCAACCTACAATGAGGACGGCAGCGTTAATGTCATGAATGCCGCATGGGGAACGATGCAGGAAAGGGGCAATGTGGCGCTCAATTTGACAGAAACGCATAAAACAGTGAAAAATATAAAGGAAAGAGGCGCTTTCACAGTGAGCATCGCTGATGCCGCCCATGTAGTTGAGGCGGATTATTTCGGAGTGGAGTCAGGCAACAAAGTTCCGGATAAATTTGAGAAAAGCGGACTCACTGCAGTCAGATCCGAAATGGTGGATGCACCCATCATCAATGAGTTTCCGCTTTGTCTGGAGTGTGAGTTTATTGAATATCAGGATAATAAATACGGATGCGGCGTTATCGGGAAAGTGGTAAATGTTACGGCGGACGAAAAGGTCATGGTTGGCGATAAAGTTGACATCTCCCTTGTAAACGCTATTGCCTTTGATCCCTATACACATGGTTATTACAAAGTGGCTGAAAGAGTAGGGGAAGCTTTTAAGGATGGTATACAGCTCAAAAAATAAACCTGGCTCATTTCCATGTATCCACCGGGATCAGGCGGATGCGCCCGTCCCTCAAATAGATTTTGCCGATAAAACAGGGCGGCTCATCTTCCCTGATCCTTTCCAGATAGCGGATATTTTTCGCCTCCTCTTTGGAGTAGGCGAGTTCCAGTATGATCTCCCGCTTTTTTCTGTCATATAAAGTCATGGAGAGCGACTGGTCCGTTTTGGAGAAAACAGCTTTCTCACAGAAGGCGGGCTGTATCAATACCAGATCCTGACCCCGGACATTTTGTTCTGTGATCCGCTCTGAAAATAATTTCCCGAAATCTTCATAATACCAGCCCAGAACGCTCTCCGGATCGGGCTGGAAATTTCCTATGATCTCGCCTTTTGTCTCTTTGCTGGATGAGAGGCGTCTTCGCTCATCGCACTTTGCGTTGTCGAGATGGATCTGCAGCATGATCAGGTTCTCCAGAGAGCAGGTGAGCCCCCAGGGGGCTTCCGCCTTCTGCGGCTTTCCCCATTTCTTCCGCTGATCGTAAAAAACGGGGCGCGCTGTAGTATAAGTATACCACCTGTTTGAATCCGTCTCCAGAAAATAGACCGTCTCCCCCTCATATCCTGCGGCATCCTCGAAATGTTCCATTGTGATACCGGCGAGATTCAGATTACCGGCGGGAAGATAATCCGCATGGAAGGTCCCCGCCTCCTTCGCAAGGCAGGCGGCATCCTCCGTTTCCAGAAGAATATTTACTCTGGAGTATAACCTAGCGAGGTTTTTCATCAGATCGGCAGTCAGAAAAGATGCCTGCCTGCTTAAATAGGACTGGTATAACGTGCCGAGCGCCCGAAATGCCCTCTCGAGATCGGCAAGACCGGCATTGTGGCTGATGATCGCAAAGCGTTCCAGCGAATCCGCCACATCCGGGGAGACCCTGGAAAGCCCGGTTGCCATCAGCTCCTCCAGATAATCTTTCATCTGGGAGGCGGCGTTTTTCACCTGCTCCGGATCGACAGATATCTCCTTTTTCCGGGATTCATCCAGATCCTTCAGGGAAAGCTTGCCGGCTTTCAGCTTGCACCAGAGGATCGCTTCCGCCTTATGGATGCAGAGATCCTTTTTGTGGCAGGTGCAGGAAGAATATTCCAGAGGAGAGAGCAGTTTTACCGTGGTATCCTGACCGGGAAGCTGTATAGTAAAAACGGAAGATTCTTCTATTTTCGGACAGAGATTTCTACCTGCTTTATCCAAAAAGGAGGTAAGGTGTCGTGTGCCCATGGCTTTACACAGATTTTTTTCCGGATAGGAAAGGATTTCATTCCAGAGCCGTTCCTGAATAGAAGAATTATCAAAAAGTTCAGCAGTATTATGTTGCCCGTAAAGCGTTTCATCGGATAAATCAATAATACCATTCTGTTCGGAAGGAATGCTTTCGGAAGATTCGGTAATGGCGTTCTTTTCCGGATCATCTATAAATTGTGTCCCCATGGAAGTATGATTATCGCTGCAGACAGATTCCTTTAATACCAGAATGCCGAGAATAATATGCCTGCAAATACTTCTTGACGGACAGGTACATTTACTCTGACCCAGTGGGATACACAAAGTGACCGTCTCATTATCCACTTGCAGAACAGCTTCTTCTGCTGTTTCCATAATTTTTACAGGTATCGTTTCCTTGTCCTTGTAAGCTCTTTTCAAGATTCCTTTGTTGGTGAGCCCTGTTAAATATTCGTCATCGATCTCCGCTAATTCTTTTTTCCAGTCAGTCATTCCGCTATTCCTTTTACGCATACACCATGTGTTTATGTAATTCATTTGGATATAAATATACAATGTTTTTAAGTTAATATCGATAACCAGCCGCGAGAATCATAAAATCCTCAAGGAGCCCCTTAAAAAGCGTCGGCACTTAGCGAGGTATTTCACGAGCTTAGTACCGCTACGCTTTTTACGGAGCGAGAGCGTGGCGACGGAGGATTTTATGATTCTCGCGGCGTCCGGTTAATACATTTATATGATCTTCCCGATCCACTCCGCCAGCTCCTCCGGCGTCATCGCCCCGACATGGGCGCCGAGCCCTGCGAGCGTGGCTGCGGCGTGTCTGTCATAGCAGGGATTGGCGTCCATGTCCAGAGCGGTCAGGGCAATCAGCTTTGCGCCGCTCTCGATGATGCCCTTGCTGACACTGTAAAGATTCTGATATCCGTAGCCTTCATAGAGATCGGAGATCAGAACGACCATGGTCCGGTAGGGAAAATCGATCAGTGTCTCGCAGTAGGAGAGAGCGCCGGAAATATTCGTGCCGCCGCCGAGCTGGATGCTCATAAGCGTCTCCACCGGATCTTCCACATAGCCGCTTAAGTCCACCACCTTCGTGTCAAATATGACAAGCTTCACATCCAGCATCGGAAGCTTTGCAAAAATACCCGCCATGACAGCGCTGTGGATGACGGAATCCAGCATGGAGCCGCTCTCATCTACACAGAGGATCACCCGCCAGGTATTATAGCGTTTCATGCGGGAGTTAAAGTAAACCTGTTTCAGGACAAGCTGCTGCTGTTCGGTGTCATAATTTTTCAGGTTTTGCCGTATGGTCTTTTTGATATCCAGATTCCGGGCGGATTTTACGGGGCTCGAGGAGGTCCGGTCCAGTTTGCCGAAAAAGGATCGTTTCAGTTCCTGCTCCATCTTTTTCGTCAGTTCTTCCGCAACCTTGCGCACGATCTCCTTCGCCATGTCCAGAACTTCGCCCTTCATCATGTGCTTTAAGGTGAGAATCGTTTTTAACAGTTCCCGGTTCGGCTCTAATTTCTGCAGGACTTCCGGGTCCGTCAAAAGTTCTGTCATATTATATTTTTCCAGTGCATGGCGTTCCATGACTTCCACGGTCTGTTTTGGAAACAGCTTTTTTACCTGCCGCAGCCATGAAGGGACTGTGAGTTTGCTGTTTTCCCGCCCGCCTTGACAATCTTCCTGCCGGATACCCTGCTCCTCGCTGTATTCTCTGGAATACAGGAAATCGAGAGCCTCCTCCATGTCCATATAATGCAAGGCATCGCCCGAAAACGGAAGTGTGTCCGCCGCATATTTTCCGAGCACAAGCCGCCATCTGTTTAACAGTTCCTGTTCATCTATCATACGATATCTCCGTTGATCCTCTGTCCGATATGAGTATCCAGTTCCTTCCCGTAAGCATACCAGTCGGGGGGAATCTCCTTCAGCCTTGTGATATCCTTTCCGCTCCTGCCGTGGAGGGATGCCGCTTTCTCCGCGATCTTATCGATCTCCCTCGGTGTGAAGTAGGTGAAAGCCATGCGGAGCTCCGGGAGGAGTTCCATAAATTCTTCGTTTTCTGTCTGTTGCAGAAATGTGTCCAGCATATTCAGGATCTGCCCGCCGATAAAAATGAGATCTCTCGCGGAGAAAAACAATCCGCGGAAAAAAAGGGCGGTCTTCTTCATCTGTTCCTTTGTACCCTGCACATAGCCGAGAGCGGCGTGTTCGATGGAAGAGGCATCCTCCCTGCCGCCTCCGTAAAGAATGCCGTGGATACAGCCGTCCAGGCCTGCCTGTATCTGTGTATCTTTCTGCATCCGCGTCAGGATCTCAAAGAATTCCTCCTGTGTGTCTTCCTCTGTCAACTGATAGAGCAGTTTTATGGCGTTCATGCATCTGCCGAGGTCTTCCTCTTTGACGGTGGTCATGGATGGCAGCAGGGATATCAGCTTCCGGATCGTCAGGTCCATGAGCAGATCAAAATCCAGTTTTGACCGGTAGAGGGATGCCAGTTCCCGCATCATCTTGAAGTGGGAGAGGGCGTCCGCGAGGGAATAAAAATCCGTATCCTGCCGGATCAGTTCCTGTGCCCTGTCATAGACATTCTGAAGGTGTTCCTTCAGGCCCATCTCGAACACTCTGGTGAGAAGGATGGCACAGGCGCCCGCGCCGATCTCCTTTTTCAGTTCTTCTTTGACAAGGCTGCCCGCCGCCTCCTCTATCGTGGCGCCGTAGACGGAGACGTCTATCAGGGCGGCATTCACCTGTGTGTTCCATTTGTACCGCCAGATCTCCCGGATCAGGTTGCGGTCCTTCTGCTGCTGGAGGTTCGGTCCTTTGACTCTTCTCGCGTAATAAGTATTCAGAAAGAGCATGCGGTGAAAAAAGCAGCTTTCTCTCCGATGTTTGTCAGAAGAAAACAGGGACAGAGTGACTTCCGTTTCCAGCGTGGAACCCGTTTTTAGAGAAAACTGACGGCACTGCGCCTCAAAATCCTGAATGATGGGCGGCACCTGCGCCTGGCTGCAGAGCTTTCCGACGGCGCTGCCGGTCATATGCTTTCTGAGGATCAGCATCGGCGCGTTCGTGGCGATGGTGTATTCGCCCTTTACATAGGAAGACAGCACCGCGTCAAAAAGTTCGTAGGCGCCGGGCTGGTTTTTTCCCCGCAGCGCGGAGAGTCCGTCTGCCATCCGGACTGCGCAGATCTCATCATAGGTTGACAGGTTGCCCTCTTTCCGCCGGACTTCTTTTCCGCATGACACGAGAAGATCGAGGACCGTCTGCCGGTAACAGTTGTCGGGAACTTCTGAAAATTTATCCCACACCTTCTGATAAAAGGCGGGATATGGCATGCCGCTGGCATAGCCGTTCAGAGCGTCCGCCGCCTCCATCGAATAGGGCATGAGGTAGACATTCTGATCCTGATCCTTGATTTTTTTCGCAGTTTTTTTCCTGCCGGAAGCGGCGGATTTATTTGAGGCAGACACCCGAAAAGCGGAACGATCCAGGGAAGATGTACCGGCAGAAAAATCATTCGTAAGGGAGTCTTTTGGGGCGGATTCCCGCAAAAGAGCAGAAAGGGCAGGCGTATGAAAACCTCCTGTGACCGCCAGGATGCGAAGAGGTCTATTTCCCGCCGCTGCCCGCAGGATCACCTCCGCCATATGCGCTTCCCTTGCCAGAGAGCCTTCGTCCTGAAGGACTTCTTCGGGCGTGCTTTCCCTTGCCTGTCTGCAGTAGAGCAGCAGGTCCGAAAACCAGGCGTCGCTGTCTTTGGAAAGCCCGTCTATTTCAAAATACTTTTCCCAGAATTCATCAAAGCTCCTTAAATTTGCTTTTTCACAGAGTTTTTGTACATAAGCGTTCCGGGAAAGCAGATAATCGTCATTGTAATTGTTCTTTTCCTCTTTTTTCCGAAGTCCCGCCCCCTCTTTGGACGCGGCGAGGATATCCCCGTAGGAAAGGTCCATAAAGGCGGCGGGGATCCCGTGCTCTGCCGCGGCGCGCAGGGCGACAAGTTCCGGAGAGTAATCCAGAAAAGGGTAATAACATTTATAATGTTCTTTTTCTTCCGAGAGCAGTCCCGTCTTGTCGTAATAAGAGTAATAAATGGCAAAGGGTGCCTGCGTTTCCCGATGCACCATAACAGGTATCAGTTCGTTGGCATTTTCGGGTCCTTCTATCAGAATGACGGAAGGATGATATTCTTCGATCACTTTTCTGACATGAAAAGAGCAGGCGAGACTGTGGTGTCTGACGGGGAGCAGTACTATTTCAGCCATTTCCTCGCTTCGTAATATTTTTTCCATAATCCACCTTCTTTGCTGCTCTTGTCTTTGATAACGGTAGAAAAGTATTCTTTTACCTTGCCGAGATCTTCTTTGTTTTCCTTGGAGACGGCGCCCACCAGGTTCTGTACAAGGCAGTCCATATCGATGGAGCCATCGCCGTAATAATAGCCGGAGATCATCGTCTGGTAGTAGACGGAGACGGCTTCAGCAGTACTCATAACAGCGCCCGGCTTATCGATCCTGTGGTCATAGGAGGAGACGCCCTCCCGCAGTTCGTGATAAGTGGAGGCAAGAAGTTCCGCCGCCTCTTCATCCGGCGTCATGTCGATGCCGCTCTCCTTTGCCAGTTCTTCCACTTCGTTCAGGATGATCTGTTTTTCCAGAGACACTTCCCGCACCGGCATGACGGTCTCAAAATTGAAACGGCGTTTCAGGGCGCTGCTCATCTCGTTGACGCCCTTATCTCTGGTATTCGCCGTGCCGATCACATTGAATCCCGGCTTCGCGAACAGGAAACCCTCGTCCCCGAGTTCCGGCACGTTCAGGACTTTGTCGCTCAAAACACTGATCAGGGAGTCCTGGATCTCGGCGGGCGTTCTGGTGATCTCCTCGAAGCGGGTCAGAATGCCCCGCTCCATTCCCACATAGAGAGGGGAGGGGACAAGAGCTTCCCTGCCGGGGCCTTTTGCCAGCAGAAGGGCATAGTTCCAGGAATATTTGATCATGTCCTCGGTGGTGCCTGCGGTGCCCTGTATGGTGTTGGTGCTGACGCCGCTGATGGCGGCGGAGAGAAGTTCGGACAGCATAGTCTTGGCGGTGCCCGGTTCCCCTACCAGCATCAGTCCCCTGTTTCCAGCCAGTGTGACGATGCAGCGCTCCACAAGCGCATCATTGCCGAAATATTTTTTCCGGACGGAGACAGCCTCCCCCTGATATGTAACAGGCTTTGGGCTTCCTAAGATAAAGGTGCGGACCGCCTGGGGCGACAGATGCCAGTTCTGCGGTTTTCTGGCGGTATCGGCGGCCTCGAGGGCGGAGAGTTCTCTTTGATAACGTATCTCTACGGGCGGTTTAATACTTTCTTTCAAGGGCTTGTTCCTCCATTGTCAGTGCGTTGAAAATTCTTGATATAAGTATACACAGAAACGGGGAAAATTTGAATAGTAACGGGGAAATATTTGTGTTATATTAAAAGAATAATAAACTGTTTACAGAGATGTTATTAGGTTTTTGATATCGGACGCCGGGAGGAAGATCAAATCCTCCGTCGCCATGCTTTCGTTCCAAAAAAGCGTAGCGGTCACTAGGCTCGAAAATACCTCGCCAAGTGCCGACGCTTTTTAAGGGGCTCCTTGAGGATTTGATCTTCCTCCCGGCTGGTTATTGGTTTAACTGAATAATATTTTGTAGGTACAGTGACAGGAACAGGAGGAAACGAAATGGAAAAAACTTTTACACCGACACCGCACAACGAGGCGAAATACGGGGAGATCGCAAAGACGGTACTGATGCCGGGGGATCCGCTGAGAGCAAAATATATTGCGGAGACATGGCTGGAGAATCCGGTCTGTTTTAATCAGGTGAGAAATATGCTCGGGTACACCGGAACTTATAAGGGGAAGGAAGTTTCCGTGATGGGAAGCGGCATGGGTATCCCTTCCATAGCGATCTATTCCTACGAGCTGTATCATTTTTACGGGGTGGAGAGCATCATAAGAGTGGGGAGCGCGGGAGCTTTGCAGGATGATATGAAGTTGAAGGACCTTGTGATAGCGATGGGGGCTTCCACGGATTCCGCTTATCAGGGACAGCTCGATGTGCCGGGGCATTTTGCGCCTCTTGCAGATTTTGGGCTGTTGGAGAAGGCGGTTGCGGCTGCGCGGAGAAAAAATATCAGCGTGAAAGTCGGCAATGTTCTTTCCGCGGATGCGTTCTATAATTATGATCCGGGCCGTACAAAGAAATGGGCGGATGCGGGAATACTTGCGGTGGAGATGGAATCCGCGGCGCTCTATATCAATGCGGTGCAGGCGAAGAAAAAGGCGCTGAGCCTTCTGAGCATATCAGACCACGTATTTACGGGAGAGGAGTTGTCGGCTGACGAGAGGCGCGTGGAATTTAAGAATATGATCGAAGTCGCGCTGGAGTTGGCGTAAAGCCGGAAAGGGAAAAGAGTATGGCGGCAGGCGGCTTGCAGGGAAAACTTATATTGTTTGTGACGGCGGTATTGGTACTGGCGTTATGTCTGGTATTCTGGAAACCGGGAAAAAATACAAAATATCGTTTTCTTCGTCTTTCTGTGGGAAACTTGCTGATCCATCTGATGGACGGCATGGTAACGTATTTCAACACACCGGATCTGAAGAGGGAGTGGAATCCGCTTGTGAGAGTATGGGGCTTTGGATGGGAAGCGCTCTTTATCGCCAATGCGGTGGGGTTCGTTCTGATCGTGCTCGCGACGTGGTATTTCGGGAAATATGAGCATGTAAGTCTTCCCTCAAAGAATATGTTCGATTATTATATGAAACTGTTTTACGGCGAAGACTACAAACCCGTCTGGGCGCTGTACAAGCATTCCCGAAACTGGCGCTCCCAGTTTGCGCTGATCGGCTATGCCTGTTATTGGGGATTGACCGTCGGCGCCGTGATCCCTGTGATCGGATGGTTCTGGCATATGCTGGATATCCGTATTTTCTGGTGGCACAGCGCATATCTGAGTGTGGGGACTGGCATTGTCATCACATTCTGCGCACTGTATCTCTGGGTCAGGGAGGGGTACCGGAAGCAGGAGAATACTTTTTAAGTCAATAACCCCGCCGCAGGCAGTGGGCATGAAATTCGATGCGCCCAGGGGGCGGGGTATTGACCCTCGCGGAAATAAAGATGTTCAGAGAGAAGCTGTTCGCTCCTGGTCCGGCAGATATAAAAACAATTCAAACACATTGTCTTCAGAACTTATCTCAAGGCTGCCCTGATAATGATCTACGATTTCTTCGATACTGCGGAGCCCGTAGCCATGGTTTTTGGCGTCGGGCTTTGTGGTGGAAGGTATTTGGCTTCCCGCTTCTAATGTGACAGAGGCGGGATTTTTGACGGAAAGCGCCAGCATTCCTTTCTGATGACGGGCGGTCATTTCTATAAAACGTTCATCTTCCGGGAAAGAGCGGCAGCTTTCGATGGCATTGTCCAGAGCGTTGGCAAACAGGACGCAGATATCGGCGTTTGCGAAAGGCAGTTCTTCCGGGATATCCAGTTTCAGGCGCAGGGAGATATTCTGTTCCTGCATGAGCTGCTCTTTTACCGATAGAACGGCGTTCACCGTCTGGTCGCCGCAGTAATCCATTCTCCGGGTCATGCCGGGACTTTCCAGAAGGTGGGTGATGTAATCTTCTTTTTCCGCGTCGGGAAGAAGCAGGATCGTGTGCAGGTGATTGGAGAGATCGTGTTTCAGGCGCCTGATCTCGAAGTGCTGCCGCTTCATGGATTCGTAGTATTGGCGGTTCATCTCCGCATAGAGGCTTTGTTGCTCAAGTTTTTGCTGTTTAGACAGAACGTTAATGGCGCTCAGAAGCCCGATAAAGGAAAACAGGGAGAGAAAGAGCAGGGCGGTATACAGGCAGGTGAGCCACAGGGGCGCCCGTACTTCCTGACTTGGGATCAACACGATAGTGAAAACGATGCCGCTGGGAGCAAGGGTGAGAAACAGCATCAGGCGCCACAGGGGATTTCCCAGTTCCGTTTTCTTTTCAGGTCCGTAAAACCGCACGAGCAGATACAAAAGGACTGCGAAGAGAGAGCGCATAAATATCATCATTTTAAAATTGGTGTAAAGATTCAGTATATTATCAAGGAATGCGTTCCATGCAAATACCGTACTGGCAAGCATCAGGGCGAGAGTAAATTTTTTCGCGCGGCTGTCCGTGCAGGCGTATTGGATTCCTGCGATGTAGAGCAGAAAGGTGGGGGGAAGGTTGTACAGATCCCCGATGAAAATGATCATGCAGACCATCAGAGCGCTGATAAATAACAGGACAAGATGGGCAAAGTATGATTTTTTTATATTAAAAAGCCTTTTGAGCGTCAGATAATGAAAAATGTAAGAGGGTATTTCAAGGAAAAAAACAAACATGCCGATTCTCCTGTTGCGGTGCAAAGGGATCTTCCTGATAACAGTTGGCAAAAGCAGCCCGGAATCATATTTAACCTGTGAAGCCGGAAAAACCGGATAAAAGTGTTTTCGCCAGTTTTTCCGCAGCATCTTTTTTGTATGCCCTGCTGACGGGCAGTTTTTCGCAGGCGGGATTGTCTACCGTCACATAGTCGCTGCCGAGAAAGGTCACTTTGTCGCTGTTTACAAGATACCGCTGGTGTATGCGGATAAAATTTTTGTGCATCTGTTTTTCAATGTCGTTTAATCTGCCGTAAAAGATGTACGTCTTTGCTGCAGTGACAAGATTGATGTATCTGCGGTCGCTGTAGAAATATAAGATATCGCCGCAGGGCAGGCGGTAGATGCCCTCCGTGTTTTTCAGCACGAAGAACTGTTTCGTCTGCGCCGAGAGCGTCTTTTTTACCCGCAGCAGCACTTCCTCCAGCCGTTCGGGGGCGGGGGGCTTGATCAGGTAATCCAGCGCATCCACCTGATAACCGTCAAATACATAATCGGTGTATCCGGTGACAAAAACGATCAGGAGGCTGCTGCCGGAGCGCCTTATCTTTCTTGCGGTATCCATCCCGTTTTCCGCGCCCATTTCCACATCCAGAAAAAGCAGGTCAACTTCCCCGGGATGTGCAGTGATCCAGTTTACACAGGTATGTCCGTTTGAAAATTCATAGACGATCTCATCTTCTGTCTCATCCAGTATCTTTTCCAGCTGTATTCTGAGCATATCCCTCGCATTTTCTTCATCATCACAGATCGCGATCCGGAGCATAAAAACAGATTCCTTTCTTTCGGCAGGTTTTCCCATATTTTGAGCTGTCATTGTCCGCGGTATAAGATAACGGATGGCTCTGTCCTTTATTATGCAATGTTTTTGACAGATTTGGCAAGTGTCTGTCCCTGTTTCTACTTCCAAACTTTACATGACACCTGCCAAACTTTACATTTTTTGCAGCGGGGTACAAAAGTTTACATAGGGAGCGCCGGATTTGACAGGGTTAAATTTGCCTGCCGGAAGTTCTGGCAAAATAACCATCAGAAAAGAAGAGAGGAGGCATATTATGCTGCAAGTTAAAAATCTATATAAATCATACGAGACATCAAAAACCCGGTATCCGGTTTTGAAAGGGATCAGTTTTCATGTGGGACAGGGGGAGTTTGTGGCGGTCATGGGATCGTCCGGCTCCGGCAAGAGCACGCTCTTAAACTGTATTTCCTGTTATATACCTTATGAGAAGGGAAATATCCTGCTGGGGAAACAGGATCTGAGCGTACTGAATAAGGAAGAGCTGGCAAAAGTCAGGAATGAAAAGCTGGGATTTGTCTTTCAGGATTTTATGCTGCTTGACGGCCTGACGGTGAAGGAAAATATTCTGATCCCAAGGATCATCAGGGAGAGCGCGGACAGGGAGGCGCAGGAGTATGCGGATAAACTGATGGAGCTGTTCGGGATCACTCATGTCAGAGATAAGTATCCGGCGGATATCTCCGGCGGGGAGAGGCAGAGGACTGCGGTGGCGAGAAGCCTGATCAATGACCCGCTGCTGATCCTGGCGGATGAGCCCACCGGAAATCTGGACAGTAAATCGAGCCGGACGGTGATAGAGGCGTTTGAGAAGGCAAAGGAGGGGATGCATTCCACGATCCTGATGGTGACGCACGACAGTTTTTCAGCGTCTTTCTGCGACAGAGTCATTCTGTTGAAAGACGGGATGATCTACAGACAACTTGACCGGATCGGGAGCCAGAGCAGTTTTCAGGGGTATCTGCTGGATACGATCAAGGTGATGAGCGAGGCGGATCAGGCATGAGGGAAGTTTGCCCCATACAGCGTAAAACGCTTCGGGTTTTACATTGACATGAAATGACAGAAAGTGAGATAAAGAAATGACGATGAAAGAATTGGAAAAGAAACTGAGAAGACAGGACTACCGTCAGGCGAGGCTGTATCTGTTCTGTAATTTTGTCTCCCTGATGCTGATCACGGCCTATGCGATCATGATGATGGCGCCCACGGTGCTGGAGGTGCTGCCGGAGGGCGGGGATTCCAGAAAGCAGATGGTGGCGATCTTCGTTATGGCGGCGGTAGGCTGCGCGGCGTTCACGATCTATGCCACCGCTCTGTTTTTTCGGAAAAAGTCGAGGCAGGTCGGAATATTGATGGCGCTCGGCGCGTCAAAGAGGCAACTTGCGCCGATGCTCTACCGGGAAGTCCTCATGCTGGGATTTCTGTCTTCCGTCTGCGGTATGGCGGCAGGATTTCCCTTTGTGGCGCTGATCTGGAACAGCTTCCGGCTGTTTATTGTGGACAGTGAAGAGATGGTTCTGAATATCAGGCCGGAGTGTCTGAAGATTCCGTTCGCCTTTCTGGTGCTGGCGATCGCTCTCGCCTGTGTGACGGCAAAACGCTATCTGAAGAGGACGGATATTCTCGATACGATTCAGGAGGAACACAGAAACGAGCCGATCAGGGAACCTGGAAAGTGGTGCGGACCGGCCGGAATTGTCCTCCTGCTGGCGGGCGCCGTGGCAGGATACTATGCGCCGATGGTCTATATGGACCTTACGCAGTCCTACGGCGGAGCGTGGCTGAATGTGTTCTATGTGCCGGTGTTTGTCGGACTGTATATGATACTGCTCCACACGGTGGTGCACGGCTGGTGCCTCCGGAAAAAAGTTTTCTGTAAAAATCTGATTTCCCGGAGCATGATGAAGTTTCAGGGAAAGCAGACCGTGAACAATCTGCTGGTGTCCACCGTGTTGCTGGCGGGAGCCTGCTTTGCCATTTTCTATGTACCCGCCATGGCGACCGGAAATTTTCTGAATGTCAGAAACCGCACCTATGATTACCTGTACCATTACAGGGCGGATCAGAAGGTGCCGGGAAAGGAGGAGACGGAGAAGCTGGCGGCAAAATACGGCGTATTTTTGAAGGACTGGCATGAAGCGCCCTATCTCTCCCTCGGGATGGACGGCATGAAATACAAGGAGGACGGAAACAGATTTTACTATGAGTATGAAGAACTCAAGGAGGAGGGAAAATTTTTTTCGGAGAAAGGTTTCCGGGAGTTGACAGGGATATCTCTGACAGTGGAGCCGGGCGCCTATTTTGCCGTCAGCGATAACGATAACAGCATCTATTCGAGGCGGCTCAACACGGACAGCACGCTGCTGACGAATATGGTCACAAGAGAAACGCTGAATACCAGCTTTGCGGGTTACGTGTGCTACGATCTTCTGGTGGAGGAGGCAGGGTATTATGTGCTGAATGATGCGGACTATGATAAGATAGCGGAGGGGATCACGGGGGAGTGGAGCGGAAGGATGGCTGTATTTAATGCGGACGGTGAGGATGATTACCATTTTGCCGACAGGCTTTTCCGAACGTTTCTCTCCTCCTTTGACAAGAGCTGTGAGATGCCGAGTTATTATGACAGGGTACAGAAGATATCGGAGAATGAAAAGGGGGAGGTATACTGGGGAGATACAGAAGAAATAGGAGAGGTCAGCTTTGACAGGGCGGACAGCTCGGAATTCAGACAGTTCTGGAGGTATATGCCGAAATTCCGCATCTTAGACCAGAATGATTTTCTACGCACCTACGCGGTATTTCTGATGGTGTTTATCTTTATCTTCCTGATCTGCATCACGGCGGCCTGTGTGATCTGTTATACAAGATGCCAGACGATCGCGGTAAACAACCGGTATGTGTTCGATGATCTGAGGAAACTGGGGGCGCCGCCCGCTTTTCTGAAGCGGGAGATAGAGAGACAGTGCTGCACGGTGATCCGCACACCGTCGATCATCGGGATCTTTATGATGACACTGCTGTATACGATGATCATGTATGCCAATGACGGGAAGATATCATTGAGTGAAGTACTTGCACTGGGTATCTGCGGTGTGGTGATCCTGCTGATCATTCTGCTGATCTATGCGGTTTACCGCCGGACAGTGAGAGCGCTGGTGAAGGAGTTGGAGATAGAAGGCTGATCCGGGGAAGCTTTTTATCAAATATGTTGTCAGACATTGTCGGACATGCGGGGCGGGGATCTGGTTTCCCCTGCCCCCGCAAGCAAGCCGCAGTTTTCCGGCGGTTTGCCTTCGCCTCGTCATCCGCCCTGATTTTCCCTGCCTCCGCGTGCGAGCCGCAGATCACAGGTTGTCAAACACCGCTGTTTCCTTCTCCAGTTCGGCCACGACTTCCTGATTGGTGCCCATGCGCTGTGTAATATCCTCCATGTCATTGACAAGGCTTTTTGTGCTGTCGGCGACACCGGCAATGCCGCCGGCGCCTTCATCGATGGCGTTTGTGATGGTTCCGATGGAGTCCGCGATCTCGGACATGGAACCTTTCAGGCTTTCAGTCTGTTCCTGAAATTCATCCATGGCATGGCGGATATAAGCCGCATCCTCCTTATACCGGCTTCCGGACTGGATAAATGCCTGAAATTCCGTAAGGACAGACTGGGTCATATAGTCGATCAGATGCTGGGCGTTTTCCGCGAGGTTATATACGGCTGCCGTCACGCCGCTGTTGATCGCCTGAATGCGGCTTGCCGTCTCTTTGCTGGAGTGTGCAAGGGCGCTTACTTCTTCGGCTACAATGGAAAAACCTCTGCCGGCGTCCCCGGCATTTGCTGCTTCTATGGAGGCGTTCAGGGAGATCAGCCGGGTCTGGTGGGCGATGGAAAGTATTTCGCTGGTAAGAGTCTCGATCTGGTCCACGCTCTTGCTCTTTTCAATGGCATCGTTGAGGGAACTCAATATTTCTCTGGCTTTGGCGCCGGCAGTTTCCGCACTGTTCTGGGCAGACTGCTGCATGGCATCCGCACGGTTGTTCATCTGGACGGTATAATCGGCGATGGCGCTGCATTCTTCCGCTATATTCTGTACATCCGCCGTAATATTTTTGGCGCTGTCATTGATAGTGGATACATTGCCCGCCACTTCCTGGATGGTTGCGGAAAGCTGCTGGGCGAAAACAGAGAGCCCTTCTGCACTCTCCCGTGATGTCTGGGTACTTTTTAATACTTCGCCAGTCATGTTGTTGATGTGGCCGGAACTTTCCCGAATGGTATTTAAAATATTCTTGATCGGGATCACAACATTGTTGGTGATCAGCTTCATATCGGTAAAAACCAGCAGGATACATGCTATCACGGCGGCAACAGCGACCACAAGGGATATGATATATACGATGGTAAGACGTGTTCTCGCCCTGGAGGTCTGTTCGCCGATGGAAGTATTCAGGGCGTCAATGTCGTTTTCCATGGCTTCGGCATAAGAAGCCACATCCCCGTTGGCCAGGATGTAGGCGTCCTGTGTCTTGTGAGCCGCACTGGCACAGACCAGACGGACCAGCGCATGTTTAAAAGAAGCATAGTCCGACAAAAGCGATTCGTACTGTATCCGGTCATCCGGTATGATATGGTATTCGTATTCCGCAAGCATGCCGTCCAGAAGGGCTTCTTCTTCCTTGATCTGCTGGACAAGGCTGATCATAGTGTCATAATCTGTCGCAACGATATGGCTCAATGCCATTTTATGGATAGTCATGGAAGACTGGCTGATCTCTGCCAGACGGCTCTTGCCGTCCATGTAGTTATCTGCAATATTGGCAGCGCTCGAATTCACATTGCGGATATTGATGATGGAAAGGATATTTGACAAAAGCGCAACAATACCCAGAAGAGCGATCGGTATGATCAAACGCTGCTTTAAACTGATATCTTTCATTATGTTAGACTCCTTTTATATCTGATCTGAACCCCGGGTTGCCGGTAGGGTATATCAAATGTCTGCTGCCCGATATGCTAAGGCGCCGTGATCCCTTCAACCATCGTATCAAGTCTGTCCTGAAGGCCTTTGCCGGAAGGGTTCCCGGAGAGGATATCCGCGGTGAAAGTGCTGACGGGCTCCCAGTAATTACCGCCGATACGCTGCAGACAGGAATATTCGGACTGTTCCAAAAGTGCGGCAATAGCGGGTGCGCTCTGTACTTCTTCGGATGCCGCTGCACTTGTGTTGGAGGGACCCTGGCCCCGGAGGGTGAAACGGAGTTTCTGGTTTTCCTCGTTTGTGATCCATTCCGCCAGTTTCGCCGCCCATTCCCTGTTCTGGGAATAAGCGTTGACACCGATCAGCTTATAGCCGGAAAAGGATGCCATCTGGACCTGCTTTCCGGCGCAGGTGTAGGAGGGCAGTTTTGCGGCGCCAAAATTTTTGCCCCAGGCCTGTTCCACGGTAACTGCGTTCCAGACACCGTTGATGCCCGCGATGATCGTATTGTCTTTGACGCCTTCGACGAATCCCGCATCATCTACGCTGATAAACCCGGGATGGGCAGCCATATTCTGCATTGCCCGCGCCACATCGATTCCTTTGATATCCCCTTCCGTGCTGTTCCAGGTACAGTAGTTGGTGATCCCATCGTCGTTTAATCCCACCGTCAGTCCGGTATTGCCGAAAAAAGAATACACATACCATGCGGAAGACCATTCCATGGAAACTTTTTTATCCTGTTCGGCGGCGATCTCCAGCATCCGGTCAAAAGACGTGATATCCTGTTCCGAAAAATATTGTTTATTATAATAAAGAAAGTACCCGTTGTCCGCTGTCAGCGGCAGGGCATAGAGTGTATTGTTTACGGATGCCGCAAGGACGGCTTCGGGCAGGTTTGTCGCTCTGACCGCATCGGCATTTTCAACCGGTTCAAGTGCGCCGGCGGCAACCAGGGTATTTAGCTGGTCATCGGCAAAGGCGAACACATCCGCCCCGTTTTCCAGATCTTCCATCAGCGCATCCATACAGTGGCTTTCGCTCTGGGGCTCATATGTAATCTGGAAATCTGCCTGTCCCTGATACTCGGCTTTGAATCCGTCTATGATCTGACGGAGCAATTCTTCATCTTCTTCGGCGCCCCAGACAGTCAGATTGACCGTATCGGAACCGGAAGCCTGTTCTTCATCCAGAGAAGCAGGACTGTTATTTTGACATCCGGTCAGTAATACGGCCATCAGAATTGCCGGGAGCCATATGCTGCTCTTTTTTCTCATAATCCTCTCCGCACATAGTAATTTTTTTGTAATTATAATATCATTTTTTGGAGTTTTTTACAATCGGTTTTCTGCTGCCCGTCCGGGCTGGCATATGTGTATGTTACGTATTGTATTTTGAGATAAAATGTGGTGAAATAAGGATATACGGATCTGTATCCGTGGTCTTTTCCATTGTAAATGTATAAGGAGACGGGGTAAGATGCTGAGATTGAGACCATATAAAGCCTGTGATGCGCAGGTGATCACGACGTGGCTGAAAAATGAATATGCTTTCCGGCAGTGGAGCGCCGACCGCTATGAGAAGTATCCGATCACGCCGGATGATATGAATTTATATTATGACAGGGACAAAAATAACGGAAAGATCTGGGGTATGACGGCATTTTGTGACAAGGGTGTCATCGGACATTTTACCATGCGGTATCCGGATGAAAACAGTCCGGATGAGATCAGGCTGGGATTTGTCATCGTTGATGATAAGGAGCGCGGAAAGGGTTACGGAAAAGAAATGGTTTCTCTGGCTGTCCGGTATGCGTTTGATTTTGTAAAAGTGAAAAAAGTTTCTCTGGGTGTTTTTGAGAACAATACGGCGGCTATAAATTGCTATCGTGCCTGCGGCTTTGAGGAGGTACAATTGCAGGAGCGGGAAAGCTACCGCTGTATGGGTGAAGTGTGGAACTGTATTGAGATGGAGTTGAGGGTTGGAAGAAATTAAAAAGGCACAAAGTCAAAGCCTTAATGCTGGATTTTAATCCGGTATCATTATTTATCTGTACCATACGCCGAGAGTTTTTTCAGAATGAGCAGCAGCGGTTTGTATAAGATCAGGGTCAACACAAAATTTCCGCAGCAGTGCAGGATGTCATAGGGTATGCCGTTTGTCCAGTATGCGAAGGCTGCGCCCGGACCGCCGGATATCAGATAGGGTATGGCGGTGAGGGCGCCGAAGGATAACCCGAAAGCGCCGGAGATGACCGCCCAGAGGAGGGCGGAATCTATCTTTTGCAGGGCGAGTGTGATCAGGGCGAGAATACTCCAGATATACAGATAGCTCACCCACCACACGCCGAAACCGTAAATGATCCCTTCCAGCAAAACGAAAGTATAGATGATATAAAAAGTATGTTTTTTATATATTAAAGTATATAATATGATCAGGGTGCTGACAGGCTCGATGTTGGGCAGGAAGGACATGCCCACCTGCCCGATCAGCAGGATGGAGGCGAGAAGCCCCGTTGTAACGATGCGGTATGTTTTTTCTGATGCAGTTGTCTGTTTCATAGATTTAATATCCGATCGTAAAAGTCAGCTCATATTTTTCTCCGTCGGCGATCGGTGTCTGGTCGGCGGAAGTGTTCAGCGTTTCATTGTTTTTCGTAATGCACCACCACTCCTGATTTGCATCATTGATGGTTTCGCCGTCCACGGTCGTGATAAATATACCGAAAGCGCCTTCTTCGCCTGAGACGAGTCCTTCGTCTGTGAGGACTTCCCCGAGATATTCCCTGTCCGTATGATACTCAAAGGTTTTCTGAGTGGTGTCTTTGTGGATGACATCGACTGTGATGGTCTTTGCGCCCTGTACCGCGGCCGGCCTTGTAAAGCGGTAGACGCCGAAAAGCACGGCGATGACAATGATCAATCCGATCAGGACGATGAGAATTTTTTTCGTGTTTTTTTGTTCTGCTTTCATAGCTTTCTCCATTTCTCTTGAAACTACAATATATTATTTGCGGTGAAAATACAAGCTTAAATACATTTCAGCGGAACCAGTTTGTTTTTATCATCCAGCGGAACGGCCATCGTTGTCATGCATATAACAGCCCCTTCGCCGATATTTTCGGGCAGGCTGCCAAGTATACTGAAATTTTTCAGCGCGTTTTTACCGGGATCAGCGCTTTTCTTGATCTCCACAGGATACAGTTTACCATTTTCCAGGATCATCAGATCTATTTCTTTACCGTTATTGTCCCTGTAGTAACAAAACCGGCTTCTGGTATCGATCCCGTGATTTGCATAGCCCTTTATGATCTCAGATATCACATAGTTTTCAAACATTGCCCCCGCCATAGCCGATAGCTCCAGCGCCCTCGGGTTATTCCACATGCTGAGGTAACAGGCAAGCCCGGTATCCATAAAGTACAGTTTAGGGCGTTTAATGATGCGCTTGATCGTGTTTCCCGAGTAAGGGTGCAGCAGATAGACAAGCCCTGATGAAACTAATATCGATAACCATCCGTCCGCTGTGTTGCGGTCGATCTCCACATCCTTTCCTATGTCCGCAAGATTCAGCTCCTGACTTGTCCTTGCCGCGACACAGGAAATAAATTTTAGGAACTTGTTTTCGTCTTTTATTGTGATCAGATCCCGGATATCACGCTCTAAGTAAGTCTGCATATAAGAGCCGAAATAGTCCTCCGGGAGCAGCCCTTTATCCGTTATCATCCGGGGCATACCGCCCCGGTATATTTTTTCAAAAATATCCGTGATCGTATCGTCGGAGGAAACTATTTTAATACGGTCAGGTAAAAACGGAACAGACTCCCTGCTTTCGATTTCCGCCCGGGAGAGAGAATACATGGATAAAATACCCGTTCTTCCGGCGAGGGATTCACTGACATTTTTCATCATATAAAACATCTGCGAACCTGTGAGATAGTAAAGGCCGTTCTGCTTTCTGCTGTCCGCCTGTATTTTT
Organism: [Clostridium] symbiosum; assembly: GCA_021769625.1. GTDB lineage: Bacteria > Bacillota > Clostridia > Lachnospirales > Lachnospiraceae > 1XD8-76. The sequence goes on from JAETSN010000008.1 coordinate 56,390, forward strand.
ATATAGGGCAATAATTCAGGCGCATACTGTATTTCGTCGATGATAAGAGGGGGCTGATACTGTTGTAAAAACAATTCGGGGTCCTCTTTTGCAAGGCTTCTTATTCTCGGGTAATCAAGAGTCACATATTGAATTTGGTCATTTTCTTTTTTTATCTGTTGTAACAAAGTGGTCTTTCCCACCTGTCTGGCTCCGCACACGATAACAACCGGAAAGTGCTCCGCCAGATATCTTAGTTTAGATTCCATAATACGGTTAATATACATATAAATACCTCCGATTTATACAAATATTGAATATAATTCATTTTTTGTATTATATCCTGTTTTGCTATAGCTTATCAAGCATTTTATAAAAATTATGCTGAAATATTGTTGACAATATGATATCAAAATGATATCATACAAATATCAACTAAGAATTACACATATGGAGGTATCATTTATGGAAGAGAAAGTTCTACAGAAAAAGAAAAACGGAATGGCAATGTTGGTATTGTTTATATTGCTTTATATCGCGGCGATGGCGATCATTGTTATCGGCGCCAAGACAGACGGCGGAGTTTTGATAGCGGCAGGCACGGTTTATCTGGTCTTGGGCTGGATACCTTTCTGCGGGTTGAAGGTCTTAAAGCCTCAGGAAGCGGCTGTGCTGACGCTGTTCGGAAACTATATCGGCAGCTTAAAAGGAGAGGGTTTTTATTTTGTCAATCCTTTCTGTTCGACGGTGAACCCGGCAGCGGATACTAAATTAAACCAGAGCGGCGATGTGAAAGCGCCTGCCGGAAAGATGATGCAGTTAAATTCGCTGGAAAGTTTCAATATAAACAGGAAAGGGAATCCTGTCGATAAGAAGATCTCCCTGAAGATCATGACATTGAACAATAACCGCCAGAAGATCAATGACTGTCTCGGAAATCCGGTGGAGATCGGTATAGCGGTCATGTGGAAAGTGACGGACACGGCGAAGGCGGTATTTAACGTGGATAATTACAAAGAGTACCTCTCCCTGCAGTGTGACAGCGCCCTGCGGAACATCGTCAGGATGTATCCCTACGATGTGGCTGAAAATGTGGATACCACGGGGGACGGCGTCGCCGATGACGGGAGCCTTCGAGGTTCCAGCGAAGTGGTGGCGGAGCGGATCAGACAGGAGATCCAGAATAAGGTGAGTGAAGCTGGGCTTGAGATCATCGAGGCGAGGATCACGTATCTCGCCTATGCGCCGGAGATCGCGGCGGCAATGCTGCAGCGGCAGCAGGCTTCCGCAGTCATCGATGCCAGAAGGCTGATCGTGGACGGCGCCGTGGGTATGGTGGAGATGGCTCTTTCCCGCCTGTCGGAAAACGGTGTGGTCGAACTCGACGAGGAGAGGAAAGCGGCGATGGTGTCAAACCTTTTGGTGGTGCTTTGCGGAAACAGGGATGCCCAGCCTATCGTAAATTCAGGAAGCCTGTACTGATAGATGGCTGACAACAGCAAAAAACAGGTGCCGCTTCGACTGTCGGCAAAGCTATATGACGCCATTGCAGCCTGGGCAGAAGATGATTTTCGATCTGTAAATGGCCAGATAGAATATTTGCTGACAGAATGCGTGCGCCAGCGGAAGAAAAACGGCAGGCCGGTTCCCCATGAACTGGACGTACCGCCAGAGTTTGATATTAAATAAAAGTTGCGACGTTGATCATAACAGAACCAGTGCATGAATAATGAAGTGTGCTGGTTCTTTTTTTGCAGAATAAAGGGTAAAAAGACAGGTATTTCCTACAATAAATATTGCTATTTTAGATGTAATATCATATGATTGCAGTACAAATCAAAACAGTATCGGAGGAAAAAGCTCTATGGGAATAGCAGCAGGGTTTATGGTGCCCCACCCACCGCTTATCGTGCCTGAGATAGGAAGAGGGGAAGAGAAAAAGATTCAAAATACAATAGACGCATATACGGAAGCAGCAAGGCAGATCGGAGAGTGTAAGCCGGAAACGATCGTAATACTTTCTCCCCATCAGATCATGTACGCCGATTATTTCCATATTTCTCCGGGAAAAGGGGCAAAAGGAGATTTTGGAAATTTCAGGGCGAAAGATGTGAAGTTAGAAGTCTCCTACGACACGGAATTTGTGGAGGAGCTGTGCCTGCTGGCGGAGGAGCGGAATCTGCCCGCGGGTACCATGGGAGAGAGGGACAAAAAACTGGATCACGGGACGATGGTGCCGCTGTATTTTATCGATCAGTTTTTGCGAGATTATAAGATCGTGCGGATCGGCCTGTCGGGGCTGCCCCTTGTGAGGCATTATGAGCTGGGAGAGTGTATCAGGGAAGCGGCAAAGCGCCTCGGCAGGAAAACAGTGGTGATCGCCAGCGGGGATCTCTCCCACAGACTGAAGGAGGACGGGCCTTACGGCTATCGGGAGGAAGGACCGGTATACGACAAGCGGATCATGGAAGTCATGGGGAGCGGGAATTTTTCGGAGCTGTTTGAGTTTTCGGAAAAGTTCTGCGACAGAGCGGGAGAATGCGGGCATCGCTCCTTTACGATCATGGCGGGGGCCTTTGATAAAACGGATGTGGAGGCAAAGCAGCTTTCCTATGAAGGACCTTTCGGTGTCGGATATGGTATCTGTACTTTTCGGGCGACAGGGGAGAATGCGGCGAGAAACTTCAGGGAACAGTTTGAGGAAGCTGAAAGGCGGCGCCTTTCTGCTCTGCGGGATAAGGAAGATATTTATGTGAAGCTTGCCCGCAGGACGATAGAGAAATATGTTATTTCCGGGAGGAAGCCGAAAGTACCGGAAGATCTGCCGGAGCGACTGCAAAAGGAGATGCCCGAAGAGATGCTTGCGGACAGGGCGGGTGTTTTTGTCTCGATTAAAAAAGACGGGCAGCTTCGTGGCTGTATCGGAACGATCCAGGCGGTTCAGGGCTGCATAGCGGAAGAGATCGTTGAAAACGCCGTCAGCGCCGCAGTGCGGGATCCGAGGTTTTCGCCGATCGAACCGGAGGAGTTAGAATATCTGGTGATCAGCGTGGACGTGTTGGGAGATACGGAGAAAATTTCCTCCCCCGAAGAACTGGATACGGAGCGGTACGGCGTAGTCGTGACAAAGGGGCATAAGCGCGGACTGCTTTTACCGAATCTGGAAGGGATAGATACGGTGGAGGAACAGATCGCCATCGCGAAACAGAAAGCCGGGATCAAGGAGAAAGAGGATGTTGAACTGGAGAGGTTCGAGGTGATCAGGCATGTTTGAGCCGCCTTGCAGGCGTTGGCTAAGGTGCTAACTTTTAGGAGACGCAAGGGAATGATCCGAGAAAGCAGGAATGGGAAATGGAAAAGATCTGTCAGGTATGTATGCATCAGTGCAGGTTAAAGCCCGGACAATGGGGCATCTGCAGGGCAAGGAAAAATGAGAACGGGGAACTTGTCTGTAAAAATTACGGACAGGTTTCTTCGCTTGCGTTGGATCCGATCGAGAAAAAGCCGCTGAGGCGTTTTTATCCGGGGAGTAAGATTTTGTCTGTCGGGAGTTTCGGCTGCAATCTGCGCTGTCCGTTTTGCCAGAACCATGAGATTTCCATGGTAAAGCCGGAGATTTCCGGGGATCATTATCTGTCCCCGGAGGAACTTGCCGATATAGCGGTAAAATGTCAGGAAAAGGGAAATATCGGCGTGGCGTTCACCTACAACGAACCGCTTGTAGGGTGGGAGTATGTGCTGGATGCGGCAAAGCTTGTAAAAAGGGCAGGTATGAAGAATGTGCTGGTTACAAACGGGACGGCTTCACCGGAAATTCTGGGACGGCTCCTGCCCTATATCGATGCGATGAATATCGATCTGAAAGGCTTTCAGGACGAGTATTACAGGAAACTGGGCGGGAGTTTATCTGTTGTAAAGGAGTTTATTACAGGGGCGGCAGCCGGATGCCATGTGGAACTGACTACTCTTATCGTGCCCGGGGAAAATGACAGCATGCAGGAGATGGAGGAGGAAGCCCGTTGGATCGCCTCTTTAAATAAAGAAATCCCTCTTCATATCAGCCGGTTCTTTCCCTGCTATCAGATGAGCGACAAAACGGCGACAAAAGTGGAAAATGTTTACAGCCTTGCAGACACAGCGGGAAAATATCTGAAATATGTTTATACAGGTAACTGTTGAAAGTGGCAGTTAATGGAATCGGACGTTATGAGAATAATAAAATCCTCCGTTGCTATATTTGCGCTCTTTAAGGATTTTATTATTCTCATAGCTGGTTAAGGTATTGTCTAAATGACATTTCTTTGTGAAATCTACATAGAAAATCCGCAAAAAAGAAACAAAAATGGAGTTTTTTGTTATGGAATATAGAAAAAAAGAATGATATACTCTATGGTAGACACTTAAGACGAAAGAAAAGATAAAAAGCCGCTTATGCGGCAGAGCGAGGAGAAGAATGGCGAAAGTAATTGCAGTAGCGAATCAGAAAGGCGGCGTGGGAAAGACAACGACTTCCATCAATTTAACGGCGGCTCTTGCTGAACAGGGGAAAAAAGTTTTACTGATCGATGCCGATCCGCAGGGAAATGCTACCAGCGGATATGGTGTGAATAAAAACGAACTGGAGAATACGATATATGAGCTGATGCTGGGAGAATGTTCGGTCGGGGAATGCCTGCTGCAGGATGTGATCCCCAATGTGTCGCTGATTCCGGCAAATGTGAATCTGGCGGCAGTCGAAATTGAGCTGATCGATGCGGAAAAGAAAGAATTTATTTTACGGAATGAGATTGACTATATCAGAGAGCAGTATGATTATATTATGATAGACTGTCCTCCCTCTTTGAGTATTCTCACTGTGAATGCGATGGTGACGGCGGATACGGTACTTGTGCCGATACAGTGTGAGTATTATGCGCTGGAAGGATTAAGCCAACTGATCTATACGGTGAATCTTGTCAGGGAGAGACTGAATCCGGTGCTGGATATTGAAGGCGTGGTGTTCACTATGTATGATGCCAGAACAAATCTTTCCATGCAGGTGGTGGAAAATGTAAAGAGTAATCTGACACAGCACATTTTCGAGACGATGATCCCGAGGAACATCCGACTGGCGGAAGCGCCGAGCCACGGGGTGCCAATCAATAAATATGATGAGAAATCAGCCGGGGCGGAAGCTTACGCAAAGCTGGCGCAGGAGATCATCGCCAGATAACACATTTTTTATACGGATTGAGTACAAGGCAGAGGGAAACCAGGAATCGTTTTGATCGAAAAGATTCACATAGGGCGGCTGAGTCGATGAACGAAACCGCCAGATAAAGAAGATAGAAATGGGGGCAATATGGCAGCAAAGGCAGCGAGAGGATTAGGGAAAGGGCTGGATGCGCTGATTCCGAGCGCACAGATGCCGAAGAAAGCAAAAGAAACGGCGGAAGATATTGAAGATAAAGGGCAGGAAAAACTTGTCAAGATCACAAAGGTGGAACCCAACAGGGAACAGCCGAGAAAGAATTTTGATGAAGATGCTCTGCAGGAGCTTGCCGATTCCATTAAGCAGTTCGGCCTGCTGCAGCCGATCCTGGTGCAGGACCGGCAGTCTTATTATGAGATCATAGCGGGCGAGCGAAGATGGCGCGCAGCGAAGCTCGCCGGACTGAAGGAAGTCCCGGTGATCGTTAAAAGTTTTACGGAGCAGGAAATAGTGGAGATCTCCCTGATCGAAAATATCCAGAGGGAAGATCTAAACCCGATCGAGGAAGCCCTTGCCTATAAACGTCTTTTAACGGAGTTTTCCCTGACACAGGATGAAGTGGCGGAGCGGGTCTCCAAGAGCAGGACAACAGTCACAAACTCCATGCGCCTTTTGAAACTGGATGAACGGGTTCAGCAGATGATCATTGACGACATGATCACCACCGGACATGCCCGGGCACTGATCAGCATTGAGGATAAAAATATACAATATGAACTGGCGCAGAAGATTTTTGATGAAAAGCTGAATGTTCGCGAGGTGGAAAAACTGGTAAAGAGTATCCAGAGCCCGAAGCCGAAAAAGGAACCGAAAAAGGTGAATGAAAGTCTGGAGCTTGTGTACAGGGATATAGAGGAAAGGCTGAAACAGTCCCTCGGGACAAAGGTTTCCATCCAGTCCAAAGAGAACGGCGCGGGAAAGATGGAGATTGAGTTTTTCAGCCATGAGGAACTTGAGCGGATCACGGAATTTTTTATGAAGAACAGACAGGAAAACTGATCGGTCTGCGGCGATGCGGGCGGATCCTGACAGCAGTTATCTGACTATTTGACAGAAGTAAGGAACAAAGGAGAAGCGGATGAACAGTGACTTTTTGACAATGATCGGTTTGGGCGGCGTGGATATCGGTTATATTTTAGTCGGCATTGCAGCGGTGCTGCTGGTCCTTCTGATCACACTGATCGTGCTGATCGCAAAATATAATAAGCTGAAAAAACGCTATGATAAGTTTATGAAGGGAAAAAATGCCTCCAGCCTGGAGGATGACATGCACGGTGTTTTTGAGGATATGAAGCTTCTGAAAAACAATGTGGATAAAAATAAAAAAGATATCCGTGTATTGTACAAAAATATGGAAAGAACTTTCCAGAAACTCGGCATTGTAAAATATGATGCGTTTAACCAGATGGGCGGGCAGCTTTCATTCTCTCTGGCGCTGCTGGATGAGAATAATGACGGATTTATCATCAATTCCGTTCACAGCAGCGAAGGCTGTTATTCCTATACAAAACAGATAAAAGGCGGTACAAGCGGCATTTCTCTCGGGGAAGAAGAGCAGCAGGCGCTGGATATCGCGATGAATAACCGCTGAGCGGGAAAGGTTCCGATCGTCTGGCGGCAGGACGGAAAGTATGAAAAAATCGGAAACGTTTATAATGATAAAATGAGTGTTAGCATGATCCGTTAAAAGGATCAGAAAAGAGGAGTATATGATCGATATCAAATTTTTAAGGGAAAATCCTGAGATAGTAAAAGAGAACATCAGAAAGAAATTTCAGGACAGCAAACTGCCCCTGGTGGACGAGGTGATCGCCCTCGACGCCGACAGAAGAAAAGCACAGCAGGAAGCCGATGAACTGAAGGCGGCAAAAAACAAGATCGCCAAACAGATCGGCATGCTGATGGGACAGGGCAAAAAAGAAGAAGCGGAAGAGAAGAAGAAAGAAGTTGCGGCAGATGCGGCGCGCCTTTCGGAACTTGAGAAAAAACAGGCGGAGCTGGAAGAAAAAGTGACAAATATCATGATGGTCATCCCGAATATCATCGATCCTTCCGTGCCCATCGGCAAAGATGATTCCGAAAATGTCGAGGTTCAGAAATACGGTGAACCGGTCGTGCCCGAATTTGAGATTCCTTATCACACCGAGATCATGGAACGGGTAAAAGGAATCGATCTGGACGCGGCAAGAAAAGTGGCGGGAAACGGCTTCTACTATCTGATGGGCGATATCGCGAGACTTCACTCCGCAGTGCTCTCCTACGCCAGAGATTTTATGATAGACAGGGGCTTTACCTACTGCATCCCGCCTTACATGATCCATGGCAACGTGGTTTCCGGCGTTATGAGCTTCCCGGAGATGGATGCCATGATGTACAAAATAGAGGGAGAGGATTTATACCTGATCGGAACCTCCGAACATTCCATGATCGGAAAGTTTATCGATACGATGGTACCGGAGAGCGAACTGCCCCAGACACTGACCAGCTATTCTCCCTGCTTCCGGAAGGAAAAAGGCGCGCACGGCCTTGAGGAGAGAGGCGTCTACAGGATCCACCAGTTTGAGAAACAGGAGATGATCGTGGTCTGCAGGCCGGAGGAATCCCCGATGTGGTTCGATAAGCTCTGGCAGAACACCGTAGACCTGTTCCGCTCTATGGATATCCCCGTGCGGACGATCGAATGCTGCTCCGGCGATCTGGCGGACTTGAAAGTAAAATCTTTCGACGTGGAAGCCTGGTCCCCGAGACAGAAAAAATACTTCGAAGTAGGAAGCTGCTCCAACTTAGGCGACGCGCAGGCAAGAAGACTGAAGATCCGTGTAAAAGACAGTGACGGAAACAAGTATTTTGCACATACATTAAATAATACAGTAGCAGCACCCCCCAGAATGCTGATCGCTTTCCTCGAAAACAACCTCCAGGCAGACGGCAGCATCAAAATACCGGAAGTACTGCGACCTTACATGGGCGGGAAGGACAGAATCTCATAACAACATAGCACAAACAATAGTCCCGCCTTACGACAACGCAGTCCGATGAAGGGATATTTTCCCCTCATCGGACGGACTCATACACCAACAAAGAAGGAGGTGAAATCTTTGCATAAATATTTACGTGCCGTCGGCTTCAGCAAAATCGAAACCCCGAAACAAATGCACGATCTGGTCATGGACGTCATCCAGAGCGCAGATAAAAGAAACTATACATCAAATTCCGAGAACACAATGCTGGCGGAATTCAGCAAGGATTTCGCCGACCGTATTGGCATTACTGTCTGCGGCGAATTTGATGAGAAAGATGAATTTTCCTACGAGTACAGCTTTCCGTATTTCCGCGGGGACGGCATTTCCACGGAGGAGGATATCTCCGTAGAACGGCATGCCGAAAAGGAATCCTATGCGGGAGTCTGCAATGATATGCGGATCGGGGTTTCCCTGATCTTTTACCTGCAGAATATGATGGACTATGCCAAGATCAAATACGGAAACCGCCTTCCGGTGCGCGGAACCAGCCTGACGCTGAGCGCGCTTTCCACCAGCGGGAAGATCCTTCTGCCGATTCGTAAAAACGAGGCGGATATGGCGAAGATCGAGAAGGAAACGACAAACCGCAACAAGCTGATCGCGCAGGCAAGGCAGGGGGACGAAGAGGCGATCGAGACGCTCACCCTTGAGGATATGGACACTTACAACGCCATTTCCAAAAAGATCAGGAAAGAGGATATCTTAAGCCTGGTGGATACCTATTTTATGCCTTACGGAGTGGAATGCGATCAGTATTCCGTGCTGGGTGAGATCCTGGAATGCGGCAGTACAAAAAATAAAATAACAGGAGAAGAACTCTGTATCATGGCCCTCTCCTGTAATGATCTGGTATTTGATATATGTATCAATAAGAAAGATCTGTATGGGGAACCTCTGCCGGGACGCCGCTTTAAGGGGACGATCTGGATGCAGGGCATCATCAATTTTCCGGAAGCTTACGGGGTTTCCTGATTCGCTTTCTTTTATGATGCCTGCGCACTTCCTTGGCGTGCTGCAGACGGTTTTTGATGGATTCCATTTCTTCCGGGGAAATGAATTTTTCGGTTTTTACAACATAAACCGTGTTATCCTCTGTCTTCCGGACACGGATCTTTCCTTTCATATAGCCGTGTTTATCACAATAAGATACCGCGTAGTAATGCTTTCCGTTGGGAGAAAACCATTTGATCTTCCGACGGATATTTTTATGGCAGATATAGCAGCGGCAGCTTGTGACTTCCTTATCGGCCAGCGCATCTGTCTTTGTCGGAAATTCTCTGGAAATATATTTTGCGTAATTGTCAAAGATGATCTTGATCTCTTCTTTTCTGGTCTTAGGCTTGATAAACGTATCGAAGGAATAATGTTCCAGAGCACTTTGGTCCGTGATCTGCGCCAGCACTTTGGCAGTGTAGTAGGCGTCACTGAAAGCCCGGTGAAAAGGGATATCCTTTTCAAGCTGCAAAAAATCCACAGCATATTCCAGAGAACGCCGGGTTTTCTTGTCTTCATAGGCGATGCTGAACAGTTTCTGCACATCATAAAATTTCAGCGGCTTATCGGAAAGAGGCTCCAGATCATAATATTTCATATTTTTCTGGAGCTCTTCCAGATCCAGCGGCCCCCAGGTGCAGAACAGGAAATCCTCCCCGCACCACTCCATGAAATTTTCAAAGACTTCCGGAAAGGGCTTGCCGTGCTCAAGCTGTGTCATCTGCAGATGGATCAGTTTTCTGGTAATGTGGTTTAATTCATGATAAAGCTGAGGCTTTATAAGCTGGTTGAATTCACCGATCATCTCTTTTTCTTCATTCAGCTTTATAGCGCCGATCTCCACAATTTCAAAAGGGACGCCGTAAACCTCCGGTTCCCGCTGCGGATTACCCTGATTCCATTCCAAATCGAATACGATATAATTCATATCTCTCCCTTCTGACAGAGAAATAAAACAGAGGTACTTTTTCTGTGACTATCGTACCACAATCCGGCATTTTTTACAATCAGAGCAAAACATATCTTTCCTGCCTGAGCTGAACTGTTTTTTTGCCCTGAACCTGAATCATATTCATATGGAATGTGCATCAAATTCCATACTCCGCTGTTTGCGGTGGAGTATTCATTCCTGTTCTCTATTAATAAGAACCTTACAGGAAAAACCTTCCAGAGAAAGAACATTATGGTAAACACTGCCTGTCTCAACGTCTTTCCATGTCCCGCAGCCTGTGATCTCCACAGGTTCAGAGCGGAAATTCATGACAAATACTACTGACCTGGCACCCTCCCTTTTTGTGACGGTCACACCGTAGGGCAGAGAAACCCCGAGAGGATTTTCAAGGCCGGCTTTTGTGAAAACGGTTTTGTAGAAAACCCGCAGAAAATCAAAGCCGGTTTCCGCGGCGAGGTAATAGCAAAGTCCTTCCCCGAAAGCATTTTCCGTCACAGCCGGACATCCCGCGTAATAATCCTTTTGATAGGAGGAGAGTACCTTTACCGTATCGGAGGGATGACATACGTCGCAGACGGAGCCGGTGGCATAGACGGTCCCTTCATAGAGAAAACTGTTCTCAAAACCTTCCCCCGACGCGTCGGTTTCCTCCGGGGAGAGGCCCAGAACATCCTCCAGAGGATGATGGCCGATGAAACACAGATCGGTGTCATCCGCGATGCCGCTACAGTAGGTCGTCAGATAATGTCCGCCCTTTAGCACATACTGCCGGACCTTGTCGGCATAACCTTCCCGGTACATGTAGTTTACGGGTGCGCAGACCAGCAGATAGCCGTCCAGAGGATCCTCCATGCTGATAAAATCAGCGTCGATGCCGTTTTCCCAGAACATCTGATAATGCTTCATAACTTCTTTCACATAGTCAAAAGTTTTCCAGGGAGTCGCGACATCCTCCAGCGCCCACCAGTTTTCCCAGTCGAAGACAATGGCTGCCTTTGGCCTGTTTACGGTCCCCCGGATATAGTCCTCTATGGAAGAAAGTCTTGCCCCGGTTTCGGAAACCTCCCGGAATACCCGGGTGCCGCTGCCGCCCTTATGGTCTATTACAGCGCCGTGGAACTTTTCGTAGGCGCCCCTGCCTTTGCGCCACTGAAAATACTGCACGGAATCGGAACCGTGGGCGATCGCCTGCAAAGAGGAAAGAGCATGCATACCCGGCCGCTTTAAAGGACTTTTTTCGCTCCAGTTGACACAGGAAGGGCTGCTTTCCATCATCAGAAAAGGCTGCTTCTTAAGGCTCCGCATGATATTGTGGTTGGCGGCGGCGCCTACGGCAACGGGCACTTCATCTTTCTGAATATGCCAGAGCGGATAGTTATCCCAGGAGACGACATCCAGTTCCCGGTGAAGCTGTTGATAATTCAGATTTTTAAAAGAGCCCATAAAATTTGTTGTGACCGGCAGATCGGAGTGAGTGCGGACCGCACGGATCTCCTCCCGGCAAAAGTCACTTATCTGCGCCGTCACAAAGCGCCGCCAGTCCAGATTCAGTCCGTGGGACAGAGGCTCCCCGTGGGGCGCGGGAGAGTGGATCTGATCCCAGTCCGTGTAGGTATGGCTCCAGAAAGCGTTCCACCAGGCGTGGTTCAGCTTGTCAAGGGTGCCGTATTTTTCCTTGAGCCATCCGCGGAATGCCTGCTGACATAACGGGCAATGGCAGGATCCGTCGCCCCAGTTTCCGCCAAACTCGTTGGAGATATGCCAGAGAATGACAGCCTCGTTTTTTCCGAATCTTTCGGATAACTTTTCATCCAGTTTATGTATTTTAGCCCGCATAACAGGGGAGGTATAGCAGAAATTGTGTCTGCGTCCGGGAAGGTTTTGACGGCCGTCAGCCCCTGTCTGCATGACTTCGGGATATTTTGCGGTAAGCCAGTGCGGCATGGCGCCGGAAGGCGTGGCAAGGATAACACGGATGCCGTTTTCATAGAGCCGCTCGATGATAGTTTCTAGCCATGAAAAATCGTAGCGCCCTTCCTCCGGCTCCAGCACAGACCAGGAAAAGATACCAAGCGAAACGCAGTTCACATTGGCCTTCTTCATGAGAATCAGGTCTTCCTCCAGAATTTCAGGGTATTGCAGCCATTGCTCGGGGTTGTAATCTCCTCCGTGCAGTATTTGATCATTTACCATAAGTTGTCCTCCTGATCAGTTAAAAATAAGTGTTTTCATACAATATTCAGTATAATACAGGATTGCTTTTTTTGGCAATGCGAATTATTTCGCAGCAGAGAAGAAGAATGATGAGGCGGCTGATAATTGACAAAAACAATGCCCGACAGTGTGTGCCGTTATCAGCGAGATCCCTTATGATCTTGCCAACTATCAAAATGTATGGGATCTGGTGCTATAACGGGGAGAAAAAGAACAGGATACCGAAATATGCGTATTATCTGTTCTATCCGCTGCATCTGTTGGTGCTCGGGGGGATAATAAATACGTGGATATAGGTACATTTTTTGGATATAATGAAATGCGTGATATGACTGCCTGGTTTTTGACAAAAAGTTACATTTGAAGAGACTGATTACAGGCAGCAAATTGTTTATCAACCGGCTGTTATAAGGATAAGAAGTTAAAAACGATGGAGGTGGTTTATATATGAAGGATATAGCATTGATCCCAACCGACCGTCAGCTTTTGTTATATGATATTTTCAAAGGGAGTGAACAGGTAGCATATGAGGATATCATATCAAGACTTCCAATCGGCAAAAAAATGGTGCAACGTGACATTAAGATATTGATGGATGCCGGTCTGATACAAATAAAGTATTCTAAAAAAGATAAAGCATACATACACGATCCGGTGAATCCGCCATCTTATAATGAGAATATAAAAGGAAAATATGGCAAACATTTGATAAAGCTGCGGCGGATCGCAACGTTGATGAACGAACTTTATATGGATAAGGACTCTTATTATGAAGTGGAGGGGGATGTATATTATTCCTGCAAGACATGTTATTATGAATTGTTTCCAGAAGCGAATGAGCGGATGCGACAGAGGGATTTTAAACATTTGAATAACATTGGCTATACTGTAACCTATGATAATTACAACCGACGTTACAAAATGTGGGACGGATACTATTTAAGAGAAGATTTTGGTGTATTTCTAAAAGACGGGAAATTAATGCGCCATACGGAAGGACGTTTCAATTTATGATGTATTGGGCGACTTTACATTGTCCTTTTGTGAAAAACAGTCATGTTATGATAACTGCAAGGATAAAGGGTTTATAGTAGCATTTATCGAAAAAGCGCTGAATGTTATCGATAAATGATCGGAGATGGGAGAGACTTATGAACCAGATGAAAAATAAGATTACGATTTACCGTGGGAGCCATCAGATTGGCGGATGCGCAACAGAAATCCGTACAGACAACCATCGTGTTATCATTGATTTTGGAGCAAACCTTCCAGACAGCAAAGCGGAAGGGGTTGTAAATGATGAGGCGCTTATGCAAACTGTTTTTGATGGTGAGCCTTGTGATGGTGTATTGTTTACGCATTATCATGGAGATCATATTTCATACAGCAAAGGAAGCGAAAAAAGGGATTTGTCATCATATTGAGGAAGCAGCGGTAAAAGACCATTTGGAAAAGCTGTAAAATGGGAGCATCAAGCCGGAGGTGCAGGCGCAGGGGGAGAGATGAGAGTGTGGGTTTTACGAAATTTTGCCGAAAGAGAAAAAAGACAGGAAAAAGATTTCTTTTTGTAGTAGAATAAGTTTATTGGAAAGGTTGGATACAGAATCAATACTTTGGAGAGTAATATATCACTGTTATCTGTGGCAGAATGAAAGGAAGAGATGTTTTATGCAGGAAGAAACGAAAGAGCTTATATCGGAAAGCCAGGATCCTTCAACGGAGGGATCTGCGAAAATAAAGACAAACCCGCTCGGGACAGAGCCCGTAAGGAAACTGCTGGTGCAGTTCGCGATCCCCAGTATAATCGCCATGCTGGTCAGTTCCCTGTACAATATCGTGGATCAGTTTTTTATAGGGCGGAGTGTCGGGGAACTGGGAAATGCGGCGACGAACATTTCCTTTCCGCTCTCGATCTCCTGTGTGGCGATCGCGCTTTTGTTCGGCATCGGCGGCGCTTCCGCGTTTAATATTTCGATGGGGGAGGGGAACGCGAAGAAGGCGGTTTATTATCTCGGAAACGCGGCGGTGATGCTGTTCGGATGCGGCGTGGTTTTATGTGCGGTCACGCTTTTATTTCTGGAGCCGCTGCTGCGGTTTTTCGGTTCGCCGGACAATGTGCTTTCCTATGCGAAAACCTATACGGGAATCGTGGCGTTGGGCTTTCCCTTTCTGATACTGGCAACAGGCGGCGGGCACCTGATCCGGGCGGACGGCAGGCCGAAGATCAGTATGCTCTGCAATATAACCGGGGCGTTGATCAACGTTATTCTGGACGCTCTTTTTGTGTTCGGTTTTCATATGGAGATGGCGGGCGCGGCGCTCGCCACGATCATCGGACAAGTCATTTCCAGTATGATGGCGGTCTGGTTTTTGAGCCATTGCCGGAGTGTGAAAATTACCAGAGAACATTTAAAGCCGCAAAAGAAAGTGGTAGTCCGGGCGATGAGCCTCGGCATGGCGCCCTGCAGCAACCAGCTTGCCATGATGTTCGTGCAGATCGTCATGAATAAATCATTGAAATATTATGGTTCCATTTCAGACTACGGCGAAGCGATACCGATCGCCTGCGCCGGTATCATCACAAAAGTGAATCAGGTGTTTTTGTCCTTTATTATCGGCATCTCGCAGGGACTGCAGCCGATCACCAGTTTTAATTACGGCGCGAGAAAGTATCAGAGGGTGCGATCCGCCTATCTTTTCGCGATCACCTGCGGTTTCGGACTGGCGCTCGTCGCCTTTTTATTATTCCAGTTTGCGCCGAGGCAGATCATCTCGATATTCGGGGACGGATCGGAAGAGTACTACAGGTTTGCGGTTAATTATTTTCATATATATCTTTTTTGTACTTTCATCAATTTTATGCAGCCGATCAGTTCCAACCTGTTTACCTCTATCGGCAAACCGAAGAAGGGCACTTTTTTATCCCTCACAAGGCAGATCATATTCCTGCTGCCTCTGCTTTTGATCATTCCGCTGTTTGTGGGGATCGATGGTATCATGTACGCGGGACCGATCGCGGATGCCCTGGCGGGGGCTGTGACGATATTTATGGTGTATTGTGAATTTAGAAGGGATGAGTATTTTGTCGGGAGATCATAATATGGCGAGTTATCTCTTTCGAATGATGATTCACCGTCTCCTTTTTATGACAAGGGAGAAACCCGCCAAGGCAGTTTAGGTTCTTGGCGGGAATCAGGGCCTGATAGAATAATTGTTGAGGCAATACGATATTTGGATGAAAAAGGAGTATATATGGGGGAATCTTATGAAACAAAACAGGTTGGAACTGCTGGAAATTTTGGAATCAAATCGTTTGATTTATAGTGTAATGACAGGAGCTGACAGGGAAAAACCGCATGATTTTAATATTGTAATTTTTTAATTTGCTATTTGAACCGGAGATTTGGCTTACATATGGAAATCGGAGAACTTTTAGATATGCGGAAGTGAAGCAAATAACTATATTTTTTGTAATCAAAAATACGCAAAAAATCAATCGTAAAAATTTGCGATTGATTTCTTGCGTGTTTCTGCATATAATAGGAAACTCTCAAGACTTATTTTAGAAGGCCAGAATATAAGATTTGAAGAGCTGCCATGTAAAAGGAATATTTGAATTAAGAACAACTTAGAGGAAGGAATGATTGTGATGAGCAGATATCAACTTTCAGAAGAAACGATCGAACGTATTTATGCCGGGTGGCTCGGCAAGATAATAGGCATCCGTCTTGGAGCGCCCATAGAGAGCTGGACGGCGGAAAAGATCGCGGAGGTTTACGGGGAGGTATGGAATTATCCTGTGGACTACGGTATCTTTGCGGCGGATGATGACAGCAACGGACCTGTGTTTTTTATCCGGGCGCTGAAAGATGGCGGGCACAGGGAGGCGCTTACCGCGCAGGATGTGGCGGATGCGCTGTTAAATTATGCACCCTATGAACACGGGTTTTTCTGGTGGGGAGGTTACGGCGTCTCGACGGAACATACGGCGTATCTGAATCTTCAGAAAGGAATTCCGGCGCCCTTAAGCGGCAGCATCTTAAAGAACGGTTCGACGATGGCGGAACAGATCGGCGGACAGATCTTTATTGATTCATGGGGGCTTGTGGCGCCGGGAAATCCGGATCTTGCGGCAAAGCTCGCAGAGCGGGCGGCATCGGTCACACATGATGGCAACGGCATTTACGGGGGCATCTTTATAGCGGCCTGCATCAGCCTGTCATTTACCGGATGCACGATCAGGGAGATGTTGGATACCGCGCTTTCCTATATTCCGGAGGACTCGGAGTATGCGCGGGCAGTACGGGCGGTCACGGCATTTTATGAGAAGGATGCATCGAAGGACTGGAGAGCGGCATTCCGGTACGTGAAGGAAAATTTCGGGTATGACCGCTATGCGGGCTGGTGCCATATTATCCCCAATGCGGCTGTGATCATACTGGCACTGCTCTACGGGGAGGATGATTTTTCGAAGACCCTCTGCATCGGGAATATGTGTGGCTGGGATACGGACTGTAATGTCGGGAATCTTGGCGCGATCATGGGCGTCCGCAGGGGGCTCGGGGGAATAGATCATGACCGTTGGAGAAAGCCGATCAACGATCTGCTCCTGTGCTCGAGTGTGGCCGGAAGCCTCAATATCATGGATATACCTTACGGGGCAATGTATATGGCGGAGCGCGCGTTTGAGCTGGCTGGCAGGGAACTGCCGGGGATCTGGGGGCAGCTCACGACGGATTGGACAGAGAGAAGCCATTTTGAGTTTCCCGGCTCCACCCATGCGATGCGGGTTCGGTGTGAGAGGGATCCTGCCGCGCCTCATCTGGAATATCATCTTCGAAATACGGATGAGACGGCTGCGAGCGGAAAGCGCAGCCTGCGGATGCATGCGTTTCCGCTCCGGTGCGGGCAGAATGTGTATTTATATCAGAAAACCTGGTATGAACATGCAGAACTCCACGATGACAGGTATCAGCCGGCATTTTCTCCGAAAATCTATCCCGGACAGACATTGCGCGCGCAGGTGAGGATTCCGGAGGGGAGGGAAGCTGCCTGGGCGTGTATGTATGTGTTTGACCAGAATGGGGATCGGATCTATGCAGGTGAAAAGACATTGCTGAAGCCGGGGGTCTGGACGGAGCTTGGACTTCAGATTCCGCGTCTGGAAAATGCATTGTTGAGTGAGGCGGGCGTGCGGTTTACCGTTCCCGGAAACAGGGAAGGGCAGCAGGATTTTGAGGCGTATATCGATGATTTGGAGTACGGCGGGGATCCCGATTATTCAATAGACTTTGCAAAGGAGCGGGAGCTGGCGCTTCCGATGGGGCACTGTGAGATCACCCAGTTTACAAGGCTGAAAGGGTATGCATTTCTTGAAAAGAATATACTGCATCTCACGGCGGAGGACTGCGGGGAAGTCTATACGGGAAGCCATTTATTTAAAAATTATACTATGATGGCGGTGCTGGAACCTGTGTGCGGCGGAGGGCATTATATCAATGTGCGCGTGCAGGGCGGCCTTCGTTCCTATGCGGTGGGATTCGACAGGGGAGGGCGGCTTGGCCTGTGGAAAAATGAACATGGCTACAGGGAACTCGCCTCCGCGGCGTATGAGTGGAAGTATGGGGAATGTTACACTTTGACGGTTGCGGTGAAGGATAACAGAATTTCCGTTAAGGGTCAGGACGGAAAGGAACTTATCGGGTATACGGATGAAGAACATCCCTATCTTGCGGGAGCGGTGGGCTTTTCTGTGAGGGAGGCGGGGCATCTGGCAGTGCATGGTTTTTCTGTGGAGCCTGTGTAATGCGGGCACAGCTTTTATATAAGAAATGAACAAAATGCTTGCATTTTGATTCATTTCCTGCGCCGGATTTGCGCCGCAAAGCGGCATATTTCCGATGCAAATCCGTGCGCATCTCCCGCTATATATGTTTTTATCCGTAACATGCACTGAAAGCAGGCTTCATCTCCTCTGTCTGCCTGCGTGTAAGTTTGTATTTATATGCCAACGGAGTCCAGTTTTCTCTTACAACTTCGAGAATTTTTTTTGCATGGTTTTCTGCGTCAGACGCATTGATGCCAAATCGCACTGCAGTCTGAATTGCCAGGTCGATATCGATACGGTTGTCTTCTTCATCCACATTCAGTGAAAGTTCGTCGCCATAAGGGACAGGATTCACATCATAAAGAGGAGAAAGCGCCCACCCGTTTGTGGCTAAAATGAATGCATGATTTCGAAGATGATCATCAGTATTTGTGATAGCCATGTTGAAAACGATTCTCTTCCAAAGTTCGAGAAGATCCTTCTTGGGCTGTGCGCCATATGACTTAATAAAAGCCGCGATATCCAGATAACTGCTGCCATCAGCCGCAGATGCACCATCCGTTTTACCTAAAAGTGTCATTGCAGACGCAAAATGCACTCGCTTTTTATTCTTTCGATCAAATCGCTTTATCAAAAAAGTGCTTCCAAGAGAAGAGAACTTTTCAAGCTTTGCCTCTGGAACGTTCAATTCGCACAGAGCAGCGAGATCGTGTGCCACCATTTCCCAGGCACCTGCATCGTTTTCATCATTTTTAGATGGAAATTTTGCAATCCAAAGCTGACCCTTTGTATCTGTAACGGTTGCTTTTGGTCTGGCCCCTCCGAGAGAAGAACCGGGTTTTATCAGCTGATTCAGCCATTTTTCGGACAGACCGGTCTCATCGCTCTCCAAATTTCTGGATGCTTCCTCCAATGTTCGAAGTGTTGCCCAAGGAGGAGCTGCGGTTTCTTTGTCATCTGATAAAAATGGACCATGAGGATCCATTTTGAATCGAATCCCGCCCATTCTGGCCTCATCATAAACACCTAGCAGATAATCGCTGTCATAAAGCTTTGAAGGCTTTCGGCCTTCTTTCTCTGCCAGAATTCTTTCACGCTTATTCATGAGTACTCGACCCCATCGATCCGGCGATGCATCCGCGAATAAACCAAAGATATTTTTACCGGAGGGATACTGTCTTCCGGAATAGGGCATAAGCTCAGGATCCAGGGTCAGCATTAAGCCGGTTTTTTTCAGCCATTTGTTATCAAATTCAAAAGAATATGACTCACCGCCTTTGATCACATTGACATACAGTGTTCCAATAAGAAGTGGTTCATCAGAGCTGAAATCATCATATACATAGATAGTTTTCTGGGCTCTCGCCATTATTTATTCCTCCTTGGTGCACGCTTTTTTGTGATCAGATTCAGATCCTGTAACTGTCGGCCCATTTCATCATCTTTTGCGACTAAGAGAAGATCTTTATCAAGATTATTTAAGGCATGCAGTACTGCGGCATAAATACCCATTGCGACGGATGGATCGCCTTTTTCTACCTTCCACAGGGAAGCGCGGCTGATCCCTGCGCGTTCCGCGACAAGTTCTGCCGATAAGCTTCTTCTGAGCCTGGCCAGCTTAATCTGCCCACCCATAGTTGTTAATATTTCTTCTGTTTTCGGTAGTATATTATACACTGCTTTCTTCATCTTGATTCACCACCCATTAATATTTACAATTATATACATAAAATGAGTTAATGTCAATATTAGAAAGCATTAAATAATATCATTCACCTGAATATAAATTTTCCGCTTAATAAATCTCTATAACTGTCATTTAATGTAACGCGTTCTCTTTCTCCATTGTGATTCATCAAAAATAAGATTTCCCTGCCGTCTTTCGGAATGGACGAATCCGTAAAAGTTCCGACAATGATGTATCAGGGACTTGCAATCGGCCAGGGCGTCGGTATTACAACGGCATATGAAGATCCGGAGGCAGCGATCAAATTTTTGGATTATCTCTGCTCTGATGAGGGTCAGGTATTGATCAACTGGGGAATCGAAGATGTAAATTATAAAGTCGATGAAAACGGACATCGCTACCGTGAACAGGAAGAGATCGACGCATCGAGCAATGACAAGAACTATGCAAAAACGACTGGCGTCGGATTCCACAGGAAATCCATACAGGCCGGACAGCAAGGATGAAGTGCTCGAGAAATATAATGAAGAACAAAAAGCTGCATGTGAGGCGTGGAATGTAGAAATCCTGCTGGATATCTTCCCGCAGGCGGATGAGTTTGAAACTCCCGATTACCCGCCGCTCTGGGCAATGTCGAAACCGGTCGAATTTGACGAGATAGGGAATAAACTTGATGAGATCTCCCAATCCCAGCTCGTTGCCTGTGTAACGGCAAGCGAGAGTGACTTTGATGCGACATATGATAAGATGATTAAAGAACTGGAGGATTCCGGCATGAATGAGGCGGAAGCCATGCTGACAGAGATCATTCAAGATAAGATCGCAGTATCAAATTAAGATCTGGACAGTTATAAAAGGTAGGCCATAACTCCGATATCATCGGAACAGGCCTGCCTTTTTACGTTCCTGAGCGGATTCGAACCGCTGGCCTTCCGCTTAGGAGTATGGCTTACCATGTGATACACGGTTCGGATGTAACTTCCAATATCATCCCTTACGCAGAATGACTTGTAGTAAACGAACTTTATGGTGCAAAACACCTATTCTGACGCAGTTTTATGTGTCCGTTGGGTGGTCCTATTAGCAAATTCTTAGCAAGAGGACACCCCGCCAAAGCCGATTGCTACTGCCATTCTTCACTCCCTTAGTCAAAATGACAAGGCAAATACATGGAGGTTACTATGAACAAGAAAGAGAAAAAGTCACTGCCGGAACCGCGCACATACACCGTGGAACAGATTGCGGCCATGCTCAACATCGGCCGCACGACCGCATATCAGCTCGTCAAGCAGGAGGAGTTCAGGATCGTCCGCATAGGCAATGCGATCCGCGTTTCCAAGAAATCTTTTGACGAGTGGCTGGAAAGTTTGGAATTGTGAATATCGCAAGAAACGCCGTAGGCTCAAAAAACCTATGGCGTTTTTTTATACCCATTTTTGAAGGAGGCTGGCAATGAAACTGACAGAAGCAGAAATGAGGATGGTGTTTCAGATTGAAAGTACCAATCAGAACGCTGCCCTGAATGAGATTTACATGACATGGCGCTATGCGCCGAACCCGGCAACGAAAGAAACGGCGGAAGGCCTTCTGGACAAGCTCCGCCCCCTGTCGGATCAGGAGTGCATGGATTTGATCCGCAAGGTGCAGGCCGAATACCGTCTGCCGGAGAAAGCCCGCACCATCGGGGAAATGCTGGCAGAGGCCAGACAGCAATCCGGGGCGCAGAAGTTATCCGGCCATGACATTATGGCTTTGGAGCGTTTCGACCCGGCGACCAGACACATGATTGTCTTTGATGTTCTTACCCATGACTCGCCTGTTGGCTGGAAGGGTGAGAAAATGCGCCTGTTCCTGACTGACGCCGGATACAGCAAGGCTTTGGAAAATCAGGAAAAGGGGCACATCAAAATCCGTAACCATGCGAAGGTGCTTTCCGGCGAACTCCACTATGACCATAAAGACCGTGAGAGGT